>NZ_AP012324.1:0-600000 GCF_001025175.1 Bifidobacterium breve DSM 20213 = JCM 1192 | reverse complement strand
TCGGCACCATCATCGAGCGGGTGCTGCAAGGCGGGCGAAGCGAAGGTATTGTCGACTACCACCTTGGTGCCGTACTTATGGGCCACTTCGGAGGTGACTGCGATGTCGGTGATGTTGAGCAGCGGGTTGGACGGGGTTTCGACCCACACATACTTGTACGACTTGGCGGCGAGCGCGGCTTCCACGGCGACGGTGTCGGTGATGTCCACCACATCGAGGCCCACGCCCCACGGCACGAACACCTTGGAGAGCAGACGGTAGGTGCCGCCGTACACGTCGTTGCCGAGCAGGATGTTGTCGCCGGGCTTGATGGTGGAACGCAGCAGCACATCGATGGCGGCAAGGCCGGAGGAGAAGCTCAGCGCGTACTTGGCGCCTTCCACGGCGGCGAGCTGCTCGTCAAAACTGGTGCGGGTGGGGTTGATGGAGCGTGAGTAGTCGTGGCCGCCGCGCAGGCCGAGCACGCCGTCCTGCTTGAAGGTGGAGGTGGCGTAGATCGGCGTAACCACAGCACCGGTGGTGGGGTCAGGCTCCTGGCCGGCGTGGATGGCGCGGGTGGCGACGGCGGTGTTGGCGAACTTGGCGTTGTATTCAGCGGACATGGTGTTGGTTTCCTTTGGTGTTTGGTTGGGTATTGGACGGGTTTGGAAAGTTATTGGATCTTTGCGGGCTGGCTCCTCTCAGTCAGCCTTCGGCTGACAGCTCCCCTCAAAGAGGGGCGCCAGAGCCCTTTTTGGCTCCCCTCTCCGAGGGGAGCTGTCGCGGAAGCGACTGAGGGGAGCACTTAGCGTTTAGAGGTACTGCTCGGCAAGGGACGGCTTGGTGGTGCGGTCGACCACGTCGCCGTAACCGTTGGCGCGCATCCAGTCGTCATCGAAGATCTTTTCGAGATAGCTACGGCCGGAATCGGGGGCGAGCACCACCACGATCTGGTTTTCGTCCAGATCGTTGGCGAGCGCGTACTTGATGGCACTGGCCACAGCCATGCCGGACGAGCCGCCGACCAGCAGCCCCTCCTCGCCGGCCAACCGGCGGGTCATTTCGAAAGCTTCGGCGTCGCCGACGCGCACGATGTCATCGGTGATGTTCCGGTCGAAAGCCTTGGGGTAGAAGTCCTCCCCCACGCCCTCGATGTCGTACTGGTGGACTTCCTCACGCGAGGCGGCGGAGTAGATGGAGCCTTCCGGGTCGGAGCCGATGACCTTGACCGCGCCGTCGGAGACTTCTTTCAGATACTTGCCGGTGCCGGAGATGGTGCCGCCGGTGCCGATGCCGGCTACGAAATGCGTGACCTTGTGATCAGCGGCCTCCCAAACTTCCGGTCCGGTGGTGTAGTAGTGGCTCAGCGGACCGTTCGGATTGTCGTACTGGTTCGGGCGGAAACCGCCGGGAATAGTGTTGGCCAGTCGTTCGGCGACCTGGTAGTAGGAACGCGGGTCGTCGGGGCCGGCATCGGTCGGCGTGACGATGACTTCGGCACCGTAGGCGCGCAGCACCGCACGCTTGGATTCGGAGACCTTGTCCGGCAAAGTGAAGATCGTACGGTAGCCGCGCTGCTGGGCGACCAGTGCCAGACCGACGCCGGTGTTGCCGGAGGTCGGCTCCACGATCACGCCGCCGGGTTTCAGCTCGCCGGACTTTTCGGCGGCGTCGATGATGCGCTCGGCGATGCGGTCCTTGGATGAGCCACCGGGGTTGAAGTATTCGACTTTGACGGCGATAGTGGCCTTGACGCCGGCCGTCTGCGGGATGTGGTTCAGCTTGACGAGCGGGGTGTTGCCGATGAGTTCGGCGAGGCTGTTGTGGATGGTCATCTGAAGTCCTTTGTTGCTGGGGTTGGGGTTTGCTGCGTTGCGTTCGTGAACCGACGTTCCCAGACGAATGGACTGTGGCCTTGTGCTTTGAAATTCGAGTATTTCAGTGATGAATCCGATACGTCCCACAGCTTGCGCGTTACACGGTTGCGCCCATGCCAAAGGTTCCACGAATTCTTGCGGCAAATCTGCCGCGATTGAATGCTCTATCTCAAGTTATGCGTCACTGACCGCTCGCCTAGGGGCGTCGGTTAGCGACAACAACATGAGATAATCTGCATGTCTCACACCATAGCACAGCCCGCGACAACTGCGTGTCGCGGGCGTTCATACGGTGGACGCGAGGAGTCGGCAACGATTCCGCCGTCCCTTCATGAGGGAGCCAAGAGGAGTTACAACGAGGCGGCTTCGATGAGTTGGCGGGTGTAGTCGGACTGGGGACTGCCGAGCACTTCGGCGGTAGAGCCTTCTTCTTCGACGCGACCATCGTGGAGCACGAGAATCCGATCGGCGATATGCTGCACCACGCCGAGGTCGTGGGACACCATGATCAATGCTGTTTCACGACGTGTTTCACGGATGGCGGCGAAGGTATCGAGAATCTGGATACGCGCGGCCACATCGATGGCGCTCATAGGCTCGTCGGCAAGAATCACTTTGGGCTCGTTGATGATGGCTCGCGCGATAACCACGCGCTGCGCCTGACCTCCGGACAAGTCGACCGGATACCGGTTCAGGAAAGTGGCCGGTTCAAGGCCAACCATGGTCAGAGCCGCGGCCACTCGCTCAGCGATTTCGGCTTTACCGAGGTCATGCCGCTGCAACACCAATGGTTCGGCAACTGACTGAGCAACCCGCCAACGCGGGTCAAGCGACGAGAACGGGTCCTGAAACACCAGTCCCGATTCGCGGCGGAGCGCTTGCACACCGGGTGATCTGCGACCACCGGCAATGGATTGACCGCCATACGTCACAGTGCCGGAATCGGCGGATTCGAGGCCGAGCATGATGCGGGTCAGCGTGGACTTGCCGGAACCGGAACCGCCGATGACGGCCAAGCACTCGCCAGGGCGGACGTCGGCGGAGACGTCGAAGAGGACTTGGCGGCGCGCGGAGCGGGGACCGAAGGATTTGTTGATGGATTGGGCGGAGAGGAGGAACCTATTGCCATCACTCATGAGAATCCTCCTTGGGAGTGCGGAGGGTGAGGGTTTGGGCGGCGGCGACCAGTCGTTGGGCCTGTAGCGTGGCCGGTGCGGCAAGCAGATTGGCGGTCGCGCCGGACTCCACAATGCGGCCAGCGTCCAGCACATAACAACGCGTTGTGGCACGTGCCAACACGGAGAAATCATGGGTGATGAACAGCATCGAGGCACCGGCATCGTCCACTAGAGAGACCAGCAGATCCACAATCTGTCGCTGGGTGATGGAATCCAACGCGGTGGTCGGCTCGTCCGCAATGATGAACCGCGGCGAGGTGATCAGCGCCGTGGCGATGCCCACGCGCTGCTGCTGCCCACCAGACAACTCGTGCGGATATTTGCCGGCCATATCACGGTCCAGCCCGACCTTGTCCAGCATGGCATTCACTCGGTCGGCACGTTCGGCCTTGGTCAGGTCGTAATGCAATTTCAGCGGCAGAGAAATCTGCTGGGCGACAGTCATCACTGGGTTCAGTGAAGCAGCCGGATTCTGAAATACCGCGCCCACATACCGGCCACGCAGGTCGGCGAGCACATGCTCAGAGGCACCGATGATTTCCGTACCGCTCATATCAATCGACCCGTCGGCTGCAGCAGTCAATGGCAGCAGCCCCAGTATCGCCTTGGAAATCATCGATTTGCCGGAGCCGGAGGAACCGATTAGGCCAACCCGCTCGCCATCGGCAATGGCCAAGTCCACATCGGAAACAATTAATCTGCCGCCGACAGCAATGTTCAGACCATGAATATCAACGCTCATCGCCGCCCTCCCCTGCTTCCCTCAACGCGGGATTGGCGACCGGGTCGATGGCATCACGCAACACATCGCCGAAAATATTCAGGGCCACCACCACGACCGTGACAATCAGACCGGGCCACACCACGGTCAGCGGAAACACATTGATGAGCTTGACCGATGTGGCCAGTGAATGCCCCCAGCTCGGCACACCCGACGGCACACCGACACCGAGGTACGTAAGTCCTGATTCGGCCAGCACCGCCGTGCCAGCGGACAGTGACAGTTGTACGGCCAGCACGGGCAGGATACTCGGCACGATATGGCTCACCAACACACGCCATCCGCTGGCTCCATTCGCCAGGGCCGATTCCACATACGATGAACGGGCCGCCAGCAACGCCACCGGACGGACCACACGTGCCAGATTCAGCCCGTATCCGAAGCCGCAAGCGATAACGATCACGACGATGGACGCACCGAGCGGTACAGCAAGAATCAGCGCGATAAGCACAGTGGGAATGGAGATCAGCGCATCGACCACCACTACAGACGAGCTGGCAAGCGCCGCATTGCGTGCGACCATCGCCGCAATGAGCAGCAGCCCCCAAGCGGCGGAAACCACTACGGTAAGCAGCACGATGAGCAGGTTCGTATGTGAGCCGGCAAGCAGCCAGCTGAACACGTCGGCTCCGGTACCGTCGGTGCCGAGCCAATGCACGGCGGAGGGTTTGGCCCATACGCGGTAGCCGTCGGTGGTCCATAGGGATTGCGGGGTCCAGAACAAAGAAACGATGGCGATCAGCAGCCATGAGGCGAGCACGATAAGCGCGAATTTGCCTTCGGCCCGGCGCCACATGGAGTGGAGGACGATTGCGAAAGCCGCTCGTTGACCACCCTCCGGCATCGCGGTGCGACGCCACCTCACATCAGCGGGAGGATTGGGAACACGCTCCCCCTCGACTACAGACGGCGAGAAGGAAGTAGACGATTTGCTCATGCGGTCACCTCCGTAATGGTGGCGGCGGTTTTGAGGCGCGGGTCGAGCACGCGGTGGAGCAAGTCGACCACAAGACCAATCAACAGAAAGAATGCAGCCAGCAAAAACAGCTCACTCTGCACGGCGATGAGGTCACGATTGCCCACGTCGGTTACGAGACCATTGCCGATACCCGGCAGGGCAAACAGGTTTTCGATGACCATCACGCCGGTGATCATCGAGGCGAACGTCAGTCCGATAACGGACACCAGTTGCGGGGTCGCCAACCTCAGGCCGACATGCAGCACTGCCTGGGTGCGGGTCATGCCGCAGGAACGAGCCATGTCGATATAACCGGAACCGGCCAAATCGTCCAGAGCCGAACGCGTGTATCGCATGATGGTCGCGCCCACGATGACACCGACCGACAACGCCGGCAAAATCAACGACAGCATCGCCGAACCGGGCGCTCCCCAACCGTCCAGAGGGAACCCTTGCGAAGGGAAGACGCCAATCAGTCCGACGCCACGGCCGAATAGCAGAATCAGCAGCAATCCACCCCACAAAGCAGGGATGGCACCGCCGATGATGGCCAGCACATGGAACGCGGAACGCACTCGCTCGGAGCGAGCCAGCACCGCTGCACAACCCAGCGGCAGGCCAATGACCAAGGCAATCAACATGCCAAGAATGATCAGAGGAAAGGTGATGGCTGCGCGCGAGCCGACCAGTGAGGTTACGGAACGACCGGTCAGGATGGACGTGCCGAAATCACCATGGATCAGTGCACCCATCCAATCAAAGTATTGCGCGACTAATGGCCGATTCAAGCCGAGCTGTTCGCGCAACTGGGCCACGCGCTCGGGCGGCGAGTTGACGCCAGCCATCACGGAGGCCACGTCGCCGGGCAGAATGCGCAATGCCGCGAAAATCACCACGGACAGGCCGAGCAGCGCTATGACAAACAGCGCCAGTCGTTTGAGCACGAATCGCATAATGCCTACTTTACTTGGGGTTACTTTCCTTTGGCTCCCCTCAGTCGCCTACGGTGACGGCTCCCCCCTCTCTGAGGGGAGTTGTCGCGCAGCGACTGAGGAGAGGTCATAGGAGGAGGATAACTGAGGCCATCCTCAGTCCGCTTCGCGGACAGCTCCCGCCAGCGGGAGCCCGAAAAAACGTAACTACTTCTGGCTGAATCCAGCGACGGAGTAGGTTACGTTGTAGAGGGGCAGGACGGTCTGGTTGAGGTTGAAGGGGAAGCCCTCGACGCCCTTGGCCGTGGCGGTGGTGGTGCGGTAATTGAACAGCCAATCCGCAGCGGCGTCCTCGGACACCAACTTGGCGGCCTCGGCGAACTTGGCGTCACGCTCCTTGTCGGAAGTGGCGGCCACGCCCTCGTTGTACAGCTTGGTCACGTCCTTGTTGTCGTAACCGAAGTAGTAGGTCGGGTCGGTCCAGGAAGCGAAGTCGTGGCTTTCGTTGTGGTCTACCAGTGAGATATCGAAATCGTGGTTGGTGTACACGTCCTGCAACCAGGTGGAGAATTCCACCACGTTGACTTTCAGATCAATGCCGATGGGCTTCAGCTGCGAACGCAGCTGGTCGCCGAGCTCGGTGCCATAAATGTTGGCGTAGGTCAGGCTGAGTTCCAGCGGCTTGTCGGCGGAGTAACCGGCCTCAGCCATAAGCGACTTGGCCTTGCCCTGATCGTAGGGATACAGGTTGGTCAAATCCTCGTAACCGGGGTCGAGGGACGGAATCGGGCCGCCGAGCGCCTTGTCGGCGCCGCCACGGGAGGCGATGAGTTCCTTGTGGTTGATGGCGTAACGGATGGCCTGGCGAATGCGCTTGTCGGCCAGCTTGGAGCCGGAGGCATTGTTGAAGCCGAGCACGAACTTGTCGGTGCCGTCACCGGCCTTGACCGTGTAGTTCGCGGAATCGGACTTGAACGGCTCGGCGAGGTTCTCGGTAATCGGGGCGAGCACCTGCACATCGCCGGACTTCAGGGCGTTGACCGCGGCGTTGTCATCAGCCAGATACTTGACCACCACGGTGGGCGTCTTGGCCTTGTTCTTGCCCCAGTATTTCTCGTTGGTCTTCAGCGTGATCGAGCTGTTCTCCACGAACTTGGAGACGGTGTACGGGCCGGAGCCGATGGCCTGGGTCTTCAGGTCGTACTTGGCGTCCTTGTCGAACACCAGTCCGGGGCGGCCGGTCAGGGTCCACAGCAGGTTGGAGTTCGCGCTCTTGAGTGTGATGACCACGGTGTCGGCGTCCTTGGCCTCGACCTTATCGACGGCAGCGAGCGCGTCGGCGTCGTGATAGTCCTTGGCGATGAGTTCGTTGATGGACCAGGCCACGTCTTCGGCGTCGAGCTTGTCGCCGTTGGAGAAGGTCATGTTCTTGTTGAGGTGGAAGGTATAGGTCAGGCCGTCCTTGGACGTCTCCCAGCTGGAGGCGATGGCGGGAACGACCTGGTTCTTGGAGTCGCGGGCCACCAGACCCTCGTACACGTTGCCGATCAGGATCTGGTCGAGCGCGGAGCCGGCGGTGTTGCGAATGTCCAGATTGGTGGGGGCCAGTTTGAGACCGATGGTCACGGTGTCGGCATAGGTACCGGACGAGGCCGCGTTCTTGGAGTCTTTCTTACCGCCGAAGGCGAAGGCGGCGCCGGCGATAACCGCCACCACCACGACAACGGCCAAGGCAATCAGCCACCACTTCGGGCTGTTCTTCTTCGGATTCTTTGCGCGCGAGGCAAGGCTCGCATCTGTGGTTGCGCCGTCTTCGACGTGCGCACCATTGTCTTGAGACATGGTTCTTCCTCTATATATGTTGGTTTATACGGTTGGCCGCCACAAACGGGTCGTCCACCACAGCCCATCATAGCGGCGGGGCTGTAGAATTGCACATGAAATCCATCTTGAATCTGGAGGGTTATCATGCTGGTCGCCGTTGATATCGGCAATACGAACATCGTGCTTGGTTTTCTGGATGGCGACACCATCGCCGGAACCTACCGCATCACCACCAAAGCCAACCATACATCCGATGAATACGGCCTGTTTTTGACCGAATTCCTGAGAATGAGCGGTTTCCAGCCGTCCGATGTGGATGACGTGATCATCTGTTCGGTGGTGCCGAAGGTGATGCATTCCTTCCGCTCCTCCATCGTCAAGTTCTTGGATATCGACCCGATGGTGGTGGGCCCCGGCATCAAGACCGGCATGAACGTGCGCGTGGATGACCCGAAATCACTCGGCGCGGACATTCTGGCCGACTGCGCCGGCGCCTATTACGAGTATGGAGGTCCGGTGCTGGTGGCCGATTTCGGTACGGCCACCACGTTCACGCATGTGAGCGATAAGGGTGTGGTCGATTCGGGCGTAATCACCACCGGCATTCGTGCAGGCGCCGCCGCCCTATGGGGAGACACGGCCCAGCTGCCGGAAGTGGAGATTACCCGACCGGAGACCATTTTGGGCACCAATACCAAGACCTGCATGCAGGCAGGCCTGTATTACACGTTCCTGGGCGGCGTGGAACGCACAATCAGCCAGTTCCGCAAGGAGCTTGGCGGCGCGGACTTCAAGGTGATCACCACCGGTGGCCTTGGGCGCGTGTTCGCCTATGATACCGAGCTAATTGACGTCTATGACCCGGATCTCATCTTCAAGGGCATGGCGCATATCTACGCCCGCAATGTGAAGTAACGAAATCGGCCTTTAGCTAGGCCTTCCCTCAGGTCTCTCCCTCCGTCCGCCTTCGGCGGCCACCTCCCTCGTCAGAGGGAGGTTAGCGAGGAGCTACTTAATCGTGAAACCCTGGTTGAAGCCGTATTCCTTGAGATCTTTCTGCCAGGTGGCAAGCCCGTGTTCAAGACTGACTTTCTTGCCGGGCCTGTCCAACGATTCCAGCGGCTTGCCTTTCTCGTCTTTCATACCCATATCGACTTCCATCTCACGCTGTTCATAGGCCTGTTTGCTGCTGGCCCATTCATAGGCTTTGCCTACCGTGCTCTTGAAATCGTTACGTGCATACACTTCAAACGGCAGATACTGATATCCCACGGATACATCCTCGGCCGCTTCGGAAAGCACACGGTTGAATTTCTGCCCGCCGAAATACGGAATTTCGACGCCACGATCGTTCGTGATCGTGGTCTTATCGAGGAATTCACCGGAGTTGAGGGTGTCATAGTCGGCAGGGAAGGCACCGCCAGCCACACGGGCACTGATGCCCTGCGCGTCATGGGTCACGAAATCCACGAATCGATAGGCCGCATCCGGCTTACGCGTCAGCTGCAACACGGCAAGTGCGGATCCGCCGCTTTCGGCATTGGTGGGCTGGCCGTCATAGGTGGGCATGGGCGCCACACGCCATAGTCCGGACGCGCCGGGCACATTGGATAGCAGCATCGAAGGCATCCATGCGCCGGAGAACATGGAAGCAATGGTGCCGGTGCCCACCCTGCGCTTCCATCGCTCAGACCATGTGGCGGACGTGGTGTCCACCAGGCCTTCATCGATCATCTTTTGCCAGAATTCGGTGAACAGCTGGGTGCCGGTATCGTGGTCCAGATCGATGGTCACGGTTTTACCGTCCGGCGAGGTATGGAAAGGCTGCCCGCCCGCAAGCCATATCATGGCGTCGTAGAAGCTGCCATCGCCCGAATCGGCCGCAATATAAGCGCCAATTTGCTTGAGTTTCTTGGCGGCCTCGTAATAATCGTTCCATGTCTTGATTTGCGTGGCATCCACCCCGGCCTGCTGGAACACATCCTCGTTGTAGAAGAATCCCATGGGGCCGGAATCCATCGGCAATGCATACACTCGTCCGGCAAGCTGGACGGACGACCAGGTGCCAAGGGTAAAGAAACTCGCATAATCGGAACCGGTACGATCGGTTAGGTCGAGTAGCTGACCGGATACCTCGTATTGCGGCAGCGCGTAGTATTCGATCTGCGCCACATCCGGCGTGCCGTAGCCGTCCTGGATGGCGGTATTGAGATTCTCATAGCCGGAGATGTTGGTCCATTCGACGCGGATGTCCGGATTGGCTTTCTCGAAACGGCGGATGACTTCGCCCATGCTGGGCTCCCAGCTCCATACGCTGATTTCGGTACGGTTATCGACCGTGGCTTGGCCGCAGGAGGCTAGGGATACGGTAAGGACCGCGGCCACGACTATGGTCGCCAGTCTGCTGATTCGCCGTCCGATTGTTCGCATGGTGACGAGTCTACTAGGCGGGGCTTAAAACGCCGTATGATGAACCACCCTCAGTCTCGCCTCGCGAGCCAGCTCCTGCCAGCGGGAGCCAATACGGCAGCAGCCCCGTGGCGAGATGCGTCACGGGGCTGCTGTGGATATATAGAGAAGGAATTATAAGGCTTACTTCACGGTGAAGCCCTGATCCTTGCCGTAATCCTGCAGGGCCTTCTGCCAAGCAGCGACACCGTCGCTCAGCTTCTGGTCACCGGTGTAGGACTTGCCAAAGTAGTCGCCGAAGATGGTGCGGGCCTTGACCTCGAAGGGCAGGAACTGGTAGCCGGAGGACACGTTCTCAGCAGCCTGAGCCAGAACCTCGTTGTACTTCTGACCACCGAAGTAGTCAACATCCTGACCATCGGCGTTCTTCACGGTGGTGGCGTTCTTGAAGGAGTCCTTTTCCAGGGAGGCCTTGTCAGCCGGGAAGGCGCCGCCAGCCACACGAGTGGCCACACCAGCACCGTGGTTGGCGTACTCGATGAACTGGTAAGCAGCATCAGCCTTCTTGGTGGAGGCGAGCACAGCCAGCGAAGAACCACCATTCTCAGAGTTGGTGGTGGAGCCGTCAGCGGTCGGCATCTGGGTCACACGCCACTTGCCGGCACCGTCAGCAGCGGAGTTAGCAAGGTTGGCAGGCATCCAAGCGCCAGTGAACAGGGAGGCGATGGTGCCGTCGACCATGCCCTTGAACCAATCCTCGGACCAGCCGGCGGTCTTGGTGTCGAGCAGACCCTCGTCCAGCAGCTTCTGCCAGAAGTCGGTGAAGGTCTTGACGCCCTTGTCTTCGGTCAGGTTGACGGTGACTTCGGAACCATCGGAGGAGGTCTGGAACGGCTTGGCGCCGGCCAGCCAGGTCATGGAGTCGAAGAAGCCGGCGTCGCCGGTGTCGGAGGTGATGTAGTAGTTGTCGCCGAGGGCGTGAATCTTCTTGGCGGCGTCGTAGTACTGATCCCAGGTCTTGATCTGCTCGGCATCAACGCCGGCCTTGTCGAAGACTTCCTTGTTGTAGAAGAAGGCCATTGGGCCGGAATCCATCGGCAGGCCGTAGACCTTGCCGGCGAACTGCACGGAAGCCCACGGGCCAGGGGTGTAGAAGTCCTTGTAGCCAGAGGTCTTGTCGGTGATGTCCAGCAGGTTGCCCTTGATGGCGTACTGCGGGACGGCGTAGTACTCAACCTGAGCGACGTCCGGAGCGCCAGAGCCAGCCTCAATGGCGTTGTCCAGTTGAGTGTATTCCTTGGTGTTGGTACCGACGTTCTTCAGGTCGACCTTGATGCCGGTCTGCTTCTCGAAGTCCTTGGCAACCTGGGTCAGCGAAGGCTCCCAAGCCCAGACGGTGATTTCCTTGACGTCGGAATCCTGAGCCGGCTGGCTGGACTTGCCGCTATCAGAGCCGCAGGCGGCAACGGAAACCAGCATGGCAACCGCACCGGTGAGGGCAACGGCCTTCTTGGCGGTAGTGAACTTCATCGTTCTGTTCTCCTTCCTCGAATCGTCTAGAACGATTCAAACTGTTTTGTCGCTCGCAATCATTGCGTGTTACCTAGTGTCAATTATCGATTTCTCCTCGACACTGAGAAGTGGCTCTATGAAGCCATTCCTTTCGCTATGGTTGCGATAACATCTTTTAGTATACACATCTCAAAACAAATCGCAAATGCGATGGCGGGCGTGTTATCGATAACACGCCCGCCATCGCATTTGAATCGCTATAAATAGACCTCTTTACAGCTTTACCACCAGCACACCGTTCGGCTGAATGGCCGCCGTATGCTCGGATTCGTTGACCTGAGCCAGCGAGGCGACCAGCGGCTCGCCGTCCACGTCCACAATCGCCACATCGTGGGTGCGGTTGAACAGGAACACGAAGTGGTTCTCGCCAGTTTCATCCGCACGCTCAACGCGCAGCACTTCGCCGCGATCGTCTTCGGCCGAGGTCTCGATGCCGAGTTCCTCCAGCAGCGCGGGCAGGCTCTTGGCCAAACCTTCGCGCCCAAGCCGGGCACCGATATAGGCCGCCTTGCCGTCACCGAAATCGTTGACGGTGATGGCGGGAGCACCGTCGAAACCGGTCCACTTATCGGCCTTAAATGCAGCGACCACGTGAGCAGTATCGGCCACGGAGGTGATCACGTCGGCGAAATCGTGCGCCACGGTTCCGTTGTCCAAGTCGAGGTGATCTATGGCACCGGGGAAGTCGTTGCCCATCGGGGCGAATTCCTCAACGCGCACGCCCACCACGTCACGGATGGAGCCGGGGTAGCCACCCAGCCAGACGTGATCCTTGTCGTCCACCAGACCGGTGTAGTAGGTCACGAACAGCTTGCCGCCGTTCGCCACATACTCGCGCACGCGGCGCGTGGTCTCTTCAGACAGGATGGTCAGGCTCGGCAGCACGACGGCTTCGTACTCGTCCCAGGGACCGCGAACCGGCACCACGTCTGCGGTCAGACCGTTGTCCGCCAGCGCGCGGAACCACGCGAGCGGCTCGGTCCAATGGCGTACCTCCTGAGTAGGCGTGGCGGTGTGTTCCGTAGCCCACTGGGACTCGTAATCGAAGACGACGGCGACCTTGGACTTGACCAGCTTGGTGCTCAGCAGGCCCTCGTCAGCAAGCTTGTTGAGGTCGGCACCCAGCTCGCACACGTCGCGGAAGATCTGGGAGTCGGGGCCCGCGTGAGGAACCATCGAGGAGTGCCACTTCTCGGCACCGGCCTTGGACTGGCGCCACTGGAAGTAGCAGATGGCGTCGGAGCCCATGGCCAGGTGGGCCAGGGAGTCACGCACCAGTTCGCCGGGTTCGACGCGGTAGTTGATCGGACGCCAGTTGACGGCGGAGCTGGAGTGCTCCATGAGGAACCACGGATTCTTGCGGGCGATGCCGTCACACAGGGAGGCCGAGTAGGCCAGCTCGTCGAAGTGAGCTTCGCCAGGAGTGAAGTAGTGATCGTTGGACACGAAGTCCACGTCGTAACCCCACTTGTCGTAATCGATGCCGGCACCGCCGGCGGAGACCATGAAGTTGGTGGTCTGCGGCTTGGGGGCGATCTCGAGCAGGGCGTCGCGCTCGGCCTTGTAAAAGTCGAGCAGGGCGTCGGAGCTGAAGCGCTTCCAGTCAAGCAGTTTGCCCGGGTTCATGAAGTTGCCATCGCCGATGAAGCGCGGCGGGATGATCTCGGAGAAGTTGTTCATGCGCTGCGCCCAGAAGGCGGTGCCCCAGGCGTCATTGACGGCGTCGATGGTGCCGTACTTCTTCTCGCACCACTTCTGGAAGGCGCGCTCAGCATCTTCGGAGTAGTCGAAGCGGTTGTGGCAGCCGTACTCGTTGCTCACGTGCCAAGAGACCACATAGGGGTTGTCCTTGTAGTGCTCGGCCATCTTGCGACACAGGTTGAGCGCGTAGTCAAGGAAGACCGGGCTGGTGGCCCGCCAGTGCTGTCGGGCACCGGGCTGGCAGACGTCGCCGCGGTAGTCGACCCAGAGGATCTCCGGGTGGGCCTGGGTCATCCACATCGGCGGGGATGCGGTGCCGGAGGCGAGATCGACGGCGATGCCGGCCTTGCCGAGCTTGTCGATGACGCGGTCGAGCCAATCGAAGTCATACACGCCTTCTTCGGGCTCAAGCTTGGCCCAAGAGAAGATGGCTACGGAGACGAGGTTGACGCCGGCCTTCTGCATGAGGGCTACATCTTCGTCCCACACTTCCTCAGGCCATTGGTCGGGGTTGTAATCGCCGCCGTACCAGATGCGGGGCTTGCCACCCGCAAGAGGCTGCGGCCACTTGAATTCGCGATGTTCCATGATGATGCTGTTCCTTTAATGAATAAATATCTACGTGTGGGCAAATGGGAGTCACGCAGATACGCAAGGAGGCGCCTGCACGATTCTCAACAATGCGAATATCTGCATAGGCGCCTCCTTCCTGTTAGTGGTTATGCCTTTATCTCGGCTCCCTCCACCAGAAGGGAGCCGAAGTACGGTTACTCCTTGACGGCGCCTGCGGCGAGGCCGGACTGCCAGTACTTCTGCAGGCACAGGAACGCGATGACCAGCGGGATGATCGTGATCAGGGAGCCGGTGATCACCAGGTTCTGGATGGCCTGGCCGCCCGCGGTCGAGGCCTGGTCCTTCCACTGGTTCAGACCGATGGTCAGCGGGTACCAGTCGGCGTCCTTCAACATGATCAACGGCAGGAAGTAGTTGTTCCACGTCGCCACGATCGTGAACAGGGCGGTCGTCACGATACCGGGGGCCAGAAGGGGCAGGCTGATGGTCCAGAACGTGCGGAACTCGGACGCGCCGTCCACGCGGGCGGCCTCCAGGAGCTCGGTGGGCACGGCCTGCTCGCTGAAGATCCACATCAGGTACAGGCCGAACGGGGAGATCAGCGACGGGATGATCATGGCCCACGGGGTGTTGGTCAGGCCCAGCTTGGCGAACAGGAGGAACTGCGGCACGGCCAGGGCGATGCCCGGCACGGAGATCGAGCCGATGATCACGGCGAACACGGCCTTGCGGCCCGGGAAGCGGAACTTGGCCAGCGCGTAGCCGCCCATGATGGCCAGGAGGGTGGCGCCGCCGGCGCCGACGACCACGTAGAGCAGGGTGTTGACCAGCCAGCGGCCGAAGATGCCGCCCTGGTAGGTGAACACCGTGACGATGTTGTCCCACAGGGCGAAGCTCTTGCCGAAGCCGAGGCCGAACGTGGAGGTGAAGTCGGCCTGGGTCTTGGTGGCGTTGATCACCAGGTACACGAACGGGAACAGGCAGTACACGGCGAAGATCGCGCACAGCACGGTCATCAGGGTCGAACGGCGCGGGTTGCTCACGTTCGCGAAACCGGCCCTGGCGCTGCGCCTGCGCTCGGCCGCCTCATCGGCGGCGATGCGCTTCTGGCGTTCCTTCTCGGCCTTCCTGGCGGCCTTCTCCTGCGCCTTCAGTTCGGCGTCAGTCAGACGGGTAGATGCTGCGGCACTCATCACGCACGCTCCTTCACAATCGAAACCAATCCGGCAATACGGGCGGTCGTCGTCACTTCATCTGCTCCTTCATGCTCTTCAGCTGCACGGCGTAGGCGATGGCCATGGTGATGACGGCCATCACGATGGCCAGAGCGGCCGCGTAATTCGACTGGTTGCCGGAGAAGCTCAGGTTGTACGCGTACATGTTCGGCGTGTAGTACGTGGTGATCGCGTTGCCCGGAACCATGTTCTGCAAGATGCTCGGCTCGTTGAACAGCTGGAAGCTGCCGATGATCGAGAAGATCACCGTGATGGCCAGCGAGCCCTTCAGCTCGGGCAGCTTGATGGACTTGACGATCTGCCATTCGGAAGCGCCATCGATGGACGCGGCCTCGTACAGGGAGTGCGGGATGGTGGACAGCGACGAGTAGAAGATCAGCATGTTGTAGCCGGTGAACTCCCACGTGCTGATGTTGCCGATGGAGGCAAGCAGCACGCCCGGCTGCAGCACGTCGACGTTCGTGCCGAAGAAGTCGTTGAACGAGCCCACCAGGCCGTACTTCGCGCCGTACACGAAGCCCCACACCAACGTGGACACCACCGCGGGCACCGCATAGGGCAGGAACGTGCTGATGCGGAAGAACTTGGCGCCGTGCAGCTTCATCGAATCCAGGGCGAGGGCCATGGCAGCCGACAGGAACAGCATGATCGGCACCTGCACGCAGGTGAACAGCGCCACACGACCCACGGACGACCAGAACTGGCCGTCCTGCAGCAACCGCGCGTAGTTCTCGACCCCGACGAACCTCGTGCCGCCGATCATCTGCTTCTTGAAGAAGCTGATGTAGATGGCGTACACAATCGGAATAATGAACACGAACACGAACACCACCGTGAACGGCCACATGAACTTCCATCCACGCCAATCGGCCTTATGCTTGTTCTCACGCGCTTTATCCGTGTGCATAGGCACGGCAGCGACATCGGCTGAAGCCATTTCCAACCCCTCTCCTTCGAAGGTTGACCAAAATTGTTTACGTTATCATCATAACACCATTCATAACATTGTCCAATCGTGTTGAATTCAATGTTTTTGCGCTAGCTGTTACAATGGTCACGAAAACAATGATGTTATCGTTACCGTTCACGCGATACATGGTAGACATCGCAGCGGTATGACCGCTGTCGTTTGAGAGACAAGCGAGGGGCGAGATGGCGAGACCAACACAGGTTTCCATGCAAGATGTGGCTAAGGCGGCCGGCGTTTCGCCGCAAACCGTATCCCGTGTGGCGAATGACAGCAATGCGGTCAAGCCGGAAACCCGCCAGCGCGTTGAAGCCGCGATGGAACGCCTCGGATATCGTCCGAATTACGCCGCCCGAGCATTGAAGCATGGGCGATTCCAGGATATCGGCGTAGTGATGTTCGACACCACCAGGTTCGGTAATGCCCGGATACTCGATTCCATTGTCACCCATGCAGCCGAGGACGGCTATTCCGTCACCATTCAGACTATGAGCAACGGCGCAGAACGTACGCTGGCCTCCACCATCGACCGCATGCAACGTCAACCCGTAGATGGCGTCATCGTGGTGCTTGAGGAACGCATTTCCGACTTCGTGGGATACAAACCACCGCGAGAACTACCGGTTGTGCTGATTTCCGAGGCGGCAGCCGACCACTGCCCCACCGTTGACGCCGATCAGTACGGATGTTCCACAGCCATCGTCGACTATTTGATGAGCAAAGGCCATAAGACCGTCTACCATATCGCCGGCCCAGTCACTTCACGTGCTGCCGAAAGCCGAGCGCAAGGCTGGCGTGAAGCCTTGGAACAAATAGGCGCGCGCGTACCGAGCATGTATATCGGCGACTGGTGTGCCGACTCCGGCTATCAGGCAGGCGTGGCGCTGGCTCACGACCCGGAATGCACCGCAATCTATGCGGCCAACGATCAGATGGCCTACGGTGCGATGCTCGGATTGGAATCAGCCGGCAAGCGCGTGCCGGAAGACGTAAGCATTGTGGGCGTGGACGATTCGCTGGTCGACGTGGTGCCAAGACTCAACCTCACCACCATGCGCATGCGCAATGACGCCATCGGCGCCACCGCGTTCTCCATGGTCCGCCGTCAATGCGAAGGCGAGAAAGTACCGGCCGGCATCAAAACCGTAATCCCCACCGAACTCATCGAGCGCGGTTCCGTCCGCGACATTAGCTGATTAATGGTATACGGGAAACGAATTCTTGTCGCTTCCCTGTTACTGGGTCGGTGAAGCGCAGCACACGTGCGACCAATTGCAATGGTTGGCTGAAATCGTCGTAAAGGCGCGTCTGGATGCGCGGGTAGAAATCGTCACCCACGATGGGTAGGCCCAGTGAGTTCATGTGGACGCGCAGTTGATGGGTTTTGCCGGTGCGCGGATGAAGCGTGTAGCGGCAGATGGGGGGATTCTCCAGACAGGGACCACCCTCCGGCGCTTCGCGCCACCTCCCGCCAGCGGAAGTAAGTATGAGTTCGCCGCGCTCGATCAGGGTCTCAGCATTGACTGCGCCCGGCTCCTCGAAGGCGGCCAACGTGCCACGCTCCTTGGTGATGTGCGAACGGCGCAGCAACGGAAACGGACGCGGCGGCTCAGCCTGTGTAATCGTGCCGAATCGCGGTCGACGAATCGGCGCGCACGATGCCAGACATTCATAGACCTTGGTGGCTTGCTTGTTCTGGAACAGCATCTGATACGCTCCACGGCAAGCCGGATCACGCACAAAGACCAGTACGCCCGCAGTCATGCGATCCAAACGGTGGGCCGGTGTGATATCCGGCTCCCCCAGACGCTCGCGCAATCGGATCAGCGCGGTTTCGCGATACCACATGCCGCGCGGCATGGTAGCCAGAAAATGCGGCTTATCCACCACAATGATCCGCTCGTCCTCATACAGCACGTCCATCTCAAACGGAATATGAGGCTCGTCAATAACGTATCGGTGTGGCTTACTCAACGGTGACGGACTTGGCGAGGTTGCGGGGCTTATCCACGTCATAGCCCTTGAGCTTGGCCATATCCATGGCGAACAGCTGCAGCGGCACCACATCCACCAGCGGGCTCATCAGCGTCGGGCAGGCCGGGCGCCAGAACACCACATCAGCATACCGTTCCACATCCGGGTCGCCCTGCTCGGCCACGGCAATGATGTACGCGCCACGAGCCTTGACCTCCTCGATGCCGGAAATCACCTTGGCGTGCAGCACATTGCGGCCACGCTCCGGCGGCACGATGAACACCACGGGCTCACCCTCGTCCACCAGTGCAATCGGGCCATGCTTCAATTCGCCGGCCGCAAAGCCCTCGGTAAAGGTGTAGGCGATCTCCTTGAGCTTCAGCGCACCTTCCAGCGCCACCGGGTATCCCACATGGCGGCCAAGGAACAGGAAGGAGTTGGCATTCACCATGCGCTCGGCGGCGGCCTGGATGGTCTTGGGCTGCGTGTCGAGCACCCACTGGATCTTGCGCGGCATGTCCTTCAGGGAGTCAAGCACCTGATGAATCTCGTCGCGGAACATCGCACCCTTGACCTGCGCCAGATACAGGCCCAGCAAATAGGCGGCGGTGATCTGCGCCACGAAGGCCTTGGTGGAGGCAACGGCGACTTCCGGGCCGGCGTGCGTGTAGAGCACGGCGTCGGATTCGCGAGGAATGGAAGCACCCTGCGTGTTGCAGATGGCCAGCACTTTGGAGCCTTGTTCGCGCGCGTGGCGCAGGGCCATCAGCGTATCCATGGTTTCACCGGACTGAGAGATGGCCACCACGAGCGTACGCGGGGTCAGAATCGGGTCGCGGTAACGGAATTCGTGCGCGAGTTCGATTTCCACTGGGATACGCACCCAGTGTTCGATGGCGTACTTGGCCACCTGACCGGCATAGCTGGCGGTGCCGCAGGCCACGACGATGATCTTGTCAATGGCCTTAAAGTCATGCTGGTCGATGCGCACCTCATCGAGGGTGATGTCGCCGTTTGGGTCGAAACGGCCCAGCAGCGTGCGCTGCACGGCGGCCGGATCCTCGTGGATTTCCTTGTCCATAAAGGAATCCCAGCCACCCTTTTCGGCGGCCGAGGCGTCCCAGTCCACGGTGTAGGTCTTCGGATTCTCAATCACATTGCCGTCGAAGTCGGTAACAATGACCTTATCGGCGGATACGCACACGGCCTGATCCTGATCGACTTCCATGGCGCGCTTGGTATATGCCACGAATGCGGCCACATCGGAGCCGAGGAAGTTCTCGCCATCGCCAAGGCCCACAACCAGCGGAGAATCATGACGGGCGCCGACCACGATATCCGGCTGACGGCAGTCGGTGGCCAGAATGGTGAATGCGCCCTCCAACATGCGGGCCATGCGGCGCACTGCCTTGAACAGGTTCGGCTTGCCCTCTTCCGCAATGATCTTGTCCACGATTTTGCCCAGCAGCTTGGCGGCCACTTCGGTATCCGTGGCGGAGGCGAATCGGTAGCCCTCGGCCTGCAGATCAAGGCGCAGCTGGGAGGCGTTCTCGATGATGCCGTTGTGAATGATGGCGACTTTGCCGTCCATACTAGTATGCGGATGTGCGTTCACATCGCTCGGCTCGCCGTTGGTGGCCCAACGCGTATGGCCGATACCCACGGTGGCCAGCGGCATTGGCTTACATTCGATGTCTTCGACCAGATTCTTCAGACGACCGGCCTTCTTGCGCACGGTCACTTTATCCATGCCAGATGCGGTCAGCGCCACGCCGGCTGAATCATATCCTCGGTATTCCAGACGTTCCAAGCCTTGCAGACAGACCTCCAAGGGCTTGCCGCACGCCGTTTCCACATTTCCCGCATATCCAACGATTCCACACATGGCTCACCAGCCTAGCGGACAAACATTGCCTGAAGCGAATCCAACCCGCCGCCTTTGCAGGATTGGAACATGCGGGGCCCTAGCCGTGCCCCCGCTGGCGGGGGCTGTTGGAGGAGCCGACTGGGGGTGGTTCCCGCCATATCAGAGGAACCACCCCCAGTTATGCGTTGCATGACAGCCCCCCCCGCCAGCGGGGGCGCAAAAAATGGTTCCCCTCTTCAGGGGGGAGCCAGAGTGCGGACTACAGCACGTGCTGCAGGAAGTCTTTGAACCTCGGTTCGGTCGGATTGTCGATGATTTCGGGGCCGCCTTTCTCCACGACCACACCACCATCCATAAACACAATCTGATCGGCGACCTCACGTGCAAAGCCGATCTCGTGCGTCACGCACACCATCGTCATACCCTCCTTGGCCAAGGAAAGCATCACATTGAGCACTTCGCCCACCAGCTCGGGGTCAAGGGCGGAAGTCGGCTCGTCGAACAGCATGATTTCCGGCTTCATGGCCAGAGCACGGGCGATGGCCACACGCTGCTGCTGGCCACCGGAAAGCTGTGACGGGTAGTAATCCATACGATCGCCCAGACCGACGCGCTGCAACTCGGCTTCGGCCAGTGCGCGCGCTTCACTCTTGGACTTGTGCTGCACATGCACCGGAGCTTCCATCACGTTTTCGAGGGCGGTCATGTGCGGGAACAGGTTGAAGCGCTGGAACACCATGCCCAAGCGGGAACGCTGCGCGGCGATCTCCTTGTCATCCAGAGTCTGCAGCACATCCTGACCGTTCTTGGTCACATGCTTGTATCCGATGAGTTCGCCGTCCACCTCGATCGAACCGCCGGTCAAAGTCTCCAGCTGGTTGATCAGGCGTAGGAATGTGGACTTGCCGGAACCAGAGGGTCCCAGAATCACCGTCACGGTACCGGGCATAACGGTCAGATCGATACCCTTGAGCACATGCAGTGGGCCGAAGGCCTTGTGCACCTGCACCGCCTTGACAGCGGGAATCACGGAACCGTCAGCCGCCTTGTGCACGGCTGGGACAACACTGGTGATGTCATTCGTAGTCATAATCGCACTCCCGCCTTATGCATTCAATCCGACAAATGTAGTCTGGTTGAGCTTGTCCACGTCATCCTTCGGCTCACCGTCGGTCTTACCCGGCAATGGCGCCTGCTTGCCCTTGGTGCCCACCGGTCGGGCATCGAAGCCCTTGCCGAAGTGCGCTTCGAGGCGGGACTGGCACACCATAAGGATGGAGGTAATCAGCAGATACCAGAAGCAGGCCACGATCAGCAGTGGAATCGGCTTGTAGATACGGTTGGCGATGGCGTTGGTGGCAAACTGCAGTTCGAGGGTGAACGGCACGGCGGTGACCAGCGAGGTGGTCTTCAGCATGCCGATGGTCTCGTTGCCGGTGGGCGGGATGATGATGCGCATGGCCTGCGGCAGCACGATACGACGCATGATAAGCGTGCGGTTCATGCCCAGCGCCTTGGCGGCCTCAGTCTGGCCGGGATCCACGGCTTCAAGACCGGCGCGCACGATTTCGGACAGGTAGGCGGCCTCGTTCAGGGCCAAGCCAATCCATGCCGCATTGAATGCAGTGACCACCACGTTGGAGTCGATGCTCCAGAATTCCACTGAGGTAAAGGGAATGCCAAGGCTGATTTTTGGAATCAGCACGGCGAACAGACCCCAGAAGATGAGCTGCGTGTACACAGGCGTACCGCGGAAGAACCAGATGAAGAACCAGCTGACACCGCGCAGCACCGGATTGATGGACTTGCGCATAATGGCGAGAATCACCGACAGGATGATGGCCACGACCATGGAAATCACGGTCAGGGTGAGCGTGTACTGGATGCCTTCAAGTACGTTCTCGTTGAATAGGTACTTCCAGACCGTGGGCCAATCCAATCGCGGATTGGTGATCATGCCCTGAATAAGCATCGCGGCGAGCAGCACCACAATCACGGCGGCCACAATCGGGCCGGGGCGCTTGACCGGCAGCGCCTTGATGCGGTTGGGGATGTTCAATCCTTCGCCGTCGACTTCTTTCTTCGCCATAGTTTGGTTCCTTGGGTGTCTTTGGGCAGCCTGGGCTGCGATAGTTGCAACTAGCGTTGAACCTTAGCGCACAGATGGGGCGCCTGTGTTACATACAGTACGCCCCATCTGGATTGCTTGATGCTGATTGACCGCTGTGTACGCTCAGTCGACGGACGGGTTGATCTCGGCCTTGTCCAGAGCGCCGGATTCCACACCCCAGTGCTGGAGAATCTTGCCGTAGGTGCCGTCGTCCATGAGCTTCTGCATGGCCTTCTGCACGGCATCGGTGGTCTGGGAATCGCCCTTCTTGATGGCGATGGCGTTCGGCACGGAGTCGAAGTCCTTGCCGAGCTGTTCCAGCTGGCCCTCGGTCTGGGCGATGGCGTAGCCGACCACCGGGGAATCGGCGAAGAACACGTCGGCCTTGCCGGTCACCACGGCGGTGGTGGCGTCGGTCTGCTGCTTGGAGGACTGGATGGTGATGTCCTTCTTGCCGTCCGCCTTGCACTGCTTGGCGGTCTCATTGATGGCGTCCTCCTCGACGGTGCCGGTCTCGACGGCGACGTTCAGGCCGCACAGGTCATCCGGGTTCACGTTCTTGGGGTTGCCTTTGGCCACCGCGTAGCCCATGCCGGCGGTGAAGTAGGAGACGAAGTCCACGGACTGCATACGTTCCTTGGTGATGGTGAACGCGGCGATGCCGAGGTCATACTTGGTGCCGATGGCCGGGATGATGGTGTCGAAGTTGGAGGAGACGATTTCGGTGTCCAAACCGAAGATGTTGCCCAGCGCACGGGCGAGGTCCATGTCATAGCCGATCTGGGTCTTGCCGTCAGCGTCGAGGAATTCGGCCGGGGCGTAGGAAGGATTGGTGCCGATGGTGAGCTTGCCGTCCTTGGTCACGGATTCGGGCAGCAGGGCGGCGATGGCGTCGTCCTTCTTCACGGAGCTGACATCGTAGCTGGTGATGGTGGCGGCATCGGAACCCTTGGCGGAGTCCGTACCGGCATCGGCCTTGTCGGAGGTGCCGCAAGCGGCGGTGGCGAACAGCATGGCCGAGCTCAGCGCCATGGCCATCATGGACTTCAGTTTGGTGGACTGCATAATCGTTTCTTCTTCTCTCTTACGCCGTTTATGCGGCAACGATCAACGGTTAAGCATATTTATACACCACAGTGCATACATATACAAATAGACTCCCGCCGCAGAGCAACGGGAGTCTTCATAGTAACCGAAACTATTCGACGGACGGATTGATCTCGGCCTTGTCGACGGCACCGGAAGAGACGCCCCACGTGTCGAGGATCTTCTTATACGTGCCATCATCCATCAGCTTCTGGATGGCCTTCTGCACGGCTTCGGCGGTCTTGGAATCGCCCTTCTTGACGGCCACGGCCTCAGGGGTCACGCCAACATCCTCGCCGAGGGCCTCGAGCGTATCACCGGTCTGCTTGATGGCGTAGCCGGCAACCGGCGTATCGGCGTAGAAGATATCAGCCTTACCGGAAGCCACGGCGGTGGTCACATCGGTCTGCAGCTTGGATGACTGGATGTCGATGGCATCCTTACCGTCCGCCTTGCACTGCTCGTTATCCTTGTTGACTTCCTCTTCCTGGGTGGTACCGGTCTGCACAGCCACCTTCACGCCACACAGGTTGGAGGTATCGATCTTCTTCGGGTTGCCCTTCTGCACCACAAACGTGGAACCGGCCTTGAAGTAGGTCACGAAGTCCACGGCCTCCATGCGCTCCTTGGTCACGGTGAAGGAGGAGATGCCGATGTCGTACTTGGAGCCGACGGACGGGATAATCGAATCGAACGTGGAGGAGACGGTGTTTTCCTTCAGTCCGAACACTGCGGCCAGCGCCTTGGACAGGTCGACATCAAAGCCGACCGGGGTCCTGCCGTCCTCGGCCAGGAACTCGGCCGGGGCATAGGAAGTATCGGTGCCGACGGTCAGCGTGCCGTCTCCGGCCACGGAATCGGGCAGCAGCGCGGCGATCTCATCGTCTTTCTTGATGCCGCTGGTGTCGAAGCCTTGCGTGCTGGACGTGCTGGATGAATCTTTGGAATCAGCAGATTTGGATGCAGTGTCCGCGCTATCGCTCGTGCCGCAGGCGGCCACGGCGATCAGCATGGCGGCGCTCAGAGCTGCGGCCGCAGCGGATTGTATTCCCTTGCTTAGAGACATTGGATTTCCTCTCTCCGGATAGTCAGCTGGGCGGGTATGTTTCCCAGATGGCTCCAGAGATTAGGAGCGTTGTGCTACCAAAGCGTTAATCATGGACGAAAAAGTCCGCAACGTGGACAAATCAGTGACGCATGTTGGCATAGCGCATGGCGCGCAGGGCCTCGCGCTTGTCCTGCTCCTCACGTAGAGCCTGACGCTTGTCGAATTCCCTCTTGCCTCGGGCAAGGGCGATTTCCGCTTTGACGCGACCGTCCTTGAAATACAGGCTCAACGGCACAATCGTGTATCCCTTGGCCTCGATGCCGCGAGCGAGCTTCGTGATCTGCACGCGATGCAGCAACAGCTTACGCTTGCGCTTGGGCGCATGATTGTTCCATGTGCCGTTCAGGTATTCGGGGATATTCGCCCCCTCAAGCCACATCTCTCCACGGCGATCGATGGAAACGAACGCCTCGGACAGAGACGCGCGGCCTTCGCGCAATGACTTGACCTCAGTGCCGGTCAACGCCAATCCGGCCTCATACTTGTCTTCGATGGCGTAGTCGTGCCGGGCCTTCTTATTCTGCACGATCAGCTTTTCGCCGGCCTCCTTGGGCATGGGTTCCCTCCTTTCGTGGGTGCAACGCAACATATGAGAATATCATGAACCATCTGCACATACGAACAAGGCCCCAAACGGGGCCTTGCATAACGTAATTCGGTACAGCCGGATCAGTGAACGTACCAGTACTGACCGGGATTGTACAGAACGCGCTGGCTGACGATGAACTCGCCCTTGACGTTCATTTCGGAAATCAGAATCGAGTTGCCGTACACGGCTTCCACCACGGCCACGTGACCGTAGTAGCCATCAGCGCCAGCCACACCCGGCGGGAAGGAGAGAGCCGCGCCAACCTGCGGGCTGTGATCCACCCGCAAACCGTATTGGGGAGCGTAAATGTACCACTGGCCGCCATTGTGCAGGAACGATGGCGTGCCGATGCCCATCTCCTTACGCCGGTTGTACGCATACCACGTGCATTGGCCGGCCACATACCGGTTGCCGACATCACCATTCGAGGTGCCCTGTCCCGTGCTTCCGCCGGCAGACGTGCTGCCACCGGAGGGAGCGGACGGAGCAGGTGCGGAAGGAGCAGGTGCGGCCGAACCACCAGTGCTCTGCTGGCCGCTGCTGACCTGGCCGTTGGCGGTTGCCTGTTCCTTGATGTACTGCTGGTTGTAGGAATCCACCTGAGAAGCGATCAGCACGGTCTGCGCGGCCTGCTTCGCCGACTGGGACTTCAGGCTGGACACCATACCGGTCAGTTCATTGCGCCTGGCTTCGCCCTCCTGGCGCAGCTGTTCCAGAGCATCACGCTCATTTTGCGCGGTTTCCGCGGCGCTCTGAGCCGCGGCGGCCTTGTTGTCGGCCTGGGTCTTCAGTGTGGCGATCTGCTTCTCGATCGCGTCCAGACGCTCGCTGCGGTTCATCGAGGTATTAAGCTCGGTGGCCGCTGAGGAGGCAGCATTAGCCTCGTTACGAGACAGTGCGTCACGCGACTGCATCGAGTTGACGAAGTCCTTGGTACTCGAGGCACCAGTGACCACGCTCATAATCTCCGAGGCATCGGAACCATGCTGCTCTTCACGGGCCAATTGGGCCACAGCGGCATGGGCGTCGTCGTAGTCCTTACCGGTTTTCTCGATCTGAGCCTCGAGATCTTCCTTGTCCTTCTGCGCGGCTTCCAGTCTTGAGGCAGCGGCATCGGCTTCTTCCTGAGCCGTGGCGGCGTCGGCATTGGCCTGGGTGACTTTATCCTGCGCGGCGACGATCTTGTTGTTGGTCAGATCATCCAATTCCATGATCTTGTCGGCCAGTTCGGTGCTCGCACCGGCTAGCTGCTGCTTTAGATGGGCTTCACGCTGCACGGATGCGGCATGCTGGCTCTGCGCATTGACCAAATTCGAATAGGTGTTTGCCCGCGCCGGCTGAACAGGGCTGGCCAGCAGCCCGGCCACGCATATGGCGCTGGCCGCGCATGCGGCCAACACTGGCCTCATCGTTTTCGCCTTAGTCATATAAATCCTTTCCGTCGCAATAGACCACACCATAACATGCGAATCTGGGAACGCCACCCGCAGTGAGTGTGATACGTCTTACGCGCGAAGGTACCGTCGCAGAGAAATGGTGGAGGCAATCACCGAAAGCAGCACCGCCCCCACGACCAGGAACGGGGAAATCAGCAGCACGGTCATCTGATTCACGTACGGAATCCAAGTCACTGATTGAGCCAACCACCCGGTGATGAACACATGCACGATTACCGACAACATCACGCAGGAGAGTATCGAACCGATACCGGAAGCGATGGCGCCTTCCAAGATGAAGGGCAGACGAATCGTCCAGTTCGAGGCACCCACGTACCGCATGATTTCGGTTTCAGTGCGTCTGGATGCTGCGGACATGCGAATCGTAGTACCGGTCAGCAGGATGGCCACCAACACCATTACGCCTGCCAGAACGGCCGTGACCGCAGTGGCGCGATTCAGAATGGCGAATACGGGATCGAAGATCTGCCGCTGATCGGTGACGTCTTCCACGCCCTCCTTACTGGAGAGCACTTCGGCGACCACCTGATACTTGGTGGGGTCCTTGAGCTTCAGCCACAGGGAATCCTGCATATCGTCGGCAGTCAGCGTACGACCTTGGAATTCGCCATTCGGGTACTGCTTGGTGAAGGTGTTGTTGTAGAAGTCCTGCTTGCTCACATAGTTGATGTTGGACACCACATCGTTGAGCTCGTCGCGGATGGTCTTCTGCAGTGCCGTGATTTCGGCCGCAGACGGCGACTTACCGGATGCGCAGTTGGCGGACTGGCTCGTACCATCCGGGCACAGCCAAACCACGACTTCGACCTTGTCATACCAATCGCCCTTGGCCTTGGTGATCTGGGCCTGAGTAAGCACGGAAGCGCCGATGAACAGGAATGAGATGAACGTGACCAGCATGAGCGAGAGCAGCATGGACAGGTTACGCCTCAGATTGGTTCCTGTTTCAGACAGGATGAATCGCATACGCATGGGCTACTCCTCCTTGCCTTCGCTGGTTGCACTCTGGGATTCGGCGCTCGGCGGCGCAGGTGGGGCTGGCGGAGCCGGCGGCATAGGCACCTCGTCTGCTTGCACTGACGAGGGCTCGGCCTGGTTCGTCCCTTCGCCGTCGCCGACGGACTGCTGCTCAGGTATCTCACCGGCAACGGACGTCTCCGGCACAGCGAGCGTTTCGGAAACCTCGACTGTCGTACTGCTGACACTTTCCTCGGGATGCAACGAATCGAAAGCCTGGGTGGCTTCGAGGGATGCAGCCTGCTCGTCCAAAGTCAGGCCCTTGCCCCATGTCAACGTGTCTTCCAACGGCGCAAAAGTCTCACCGTAGCGGCCGGTTCGCCCGGAATGCACGGAATTGGCCAGACGTGCGATGCCTTCGGACGGCTCGCCCTCCTCCGGCGCGGCGATGGCGTTGGTCCGGGCATCGGGGATGTGGTTGGCCCTGCCGAATTTAGCTTCGGCCTCGGCATCGGGGAAGTACAGGGCGGAATCGTAGGAACCGTGGGCCTCATCACGCACGATCTTGCCACCGTGCAGTTCGACAACGCGCTTGCGCATCGAGTTGACGATCTCTTCGTTATGTGTGGCCATCACGATGGTGGTGCCGGTACGGTTGATAGCGTCCAACACCTCCATAATGCCCAGCGATGTGGTCGGGTCAAGGTTGCCGGTGGGCTCGTCGGCCAACAGGATCTGCGGGTGGTTCACATACGCACGGGCGATGGCCACGCGCTGCTGCTCGCCACCGGACAGCTCATGCGGATAGTTCTTCTCTTTGCCGGTAAGACCCACGGTGTCCAGCACCTTGGGCACCAAAGACTTAATGGTGGAACGGCGGGTACCGATCACCTCGAGCGCGAACGCCACGTTCTCCCACACGGTTTTGTTGTTGAGCAGCTTGTAGTCCTGGAACACGAAGCCCAGCGTACGGCGGTAATGCGGCACCTGACGGTTGGCGATACGGCGCAAGTCGTTGCCGGCCACACGAATCTCACCGCTGGTGGCCTCCTCCTCGCGCAGCAGCAGGCTCAGCAGCGTGGTTTTACCGGATCCGGATGCGCCCACCAGGAACACGAAGTCGCCACGCTCTATGCTGAGGTTGATGCCATCAAGCGCGGGCCGAGTACCCTTGGGGTAAATCTTGGACACATCGTCCAATGCAATCAAAGCCATGATTACTCCTCGTTCTCGGCAGCACGACGCTGTTCATGACGCCAGCGGATGCCGGCTTCGATGAAGTTGTTGATGTCACCATCGAACACGGCCTGGGTCTGGCTGGTCTCGTAACCGGTACGCAGATCCTTGACCATCTGGTAGGGATGCAGCACGTAGGAACGCATCTGATCGCCCCAGCTGGCCTTGATGTCTCCGGCGAGCTCCTTCTTCTTCTTGGCCTCTTCCTCGTGTCGCAGCACCAGCAATCGGGACTGGAGCACGGCCATGGCGGAGGCGCGGTTCTGAATCTGCGAGCGCTCGTCCTGCATGGTGACCACGATGCCGGTGGGCAAGTGGGTGATGCGCACGGCGGAGTACGTGGTGTTCACACCCTGGCCGCCGGGGCCGGAGGAGCAGTAGGTGTCCACACGGATATCCGTGTCCGGAATGTCAACGTGATCGGTGGCCTCAACCAGAGGCACCACTTCCACAGCGGCGAAGCTGGTCTGGCGGCGGCCCTGATTGTCGAACGGGGAGATACGCACCAGACGGTGAGTGCCGCCTTCCACAGACAGTCGGCCATATGCATAAGGGGCGTCCACCTGGAACGTGGCGGACTTGATGCCGGCCTCTTCGGCGTAGGAGGTGTCCATGACCTTGGCCTTGAAGCCGTTGCGCTCGCAGTAGCGCAGGTACATGCGCAGCAGCATCTGCGCGAAGTCGGCGGCATCCACGCCACCCGCGCCGGAGCGGATGGTCACCACGGCGGAACGTTCGTCGTATTCGCCGTCAAGCAGGGTCTGTATCTCCATTTGGTCGAGATCCTTCTGAATCTCGCCGATCTCGTTCTGCGCCTCGTCCAGGGATTCCTGATCCTGTTCCTCCTGGCCGAGCTCGACGAGCGTCTCCACGTCGTCGATGCGCTGGGATGCGGAAGTCAGACGCTTGAGCTGCGATTCCGCTGCGGAGAGCTTGCTGGTGATTTTCTGTGCGTTGTCAGGGTTGTCCCACAATCCCGGAGCCGCCGCCTGCGCCTCAAGATCCTTGATATCCGCCTTGAGACGGTCCACATCCAACGCCTTGGCGATGGAATCGTACTTGGCGCGAGCTTCGCCAATCGCCTGGGTAAAGTCAAATTCTGCCATCGTGTCTTACCTTAACTGTTGATACTTCGAGTTTTCTTGGATGTCGCGTCCTCGTTGACAGCCTTCGCACATTCCGTAATGGTTCTGGCACCGCGATGTTGTGATGTCGTAAGAGTGTTTCTGCAGCCGATCAGCAGGCTTTTCTCGTCACTCCTTCTGCATCAGACGCGCTCAACCGCGGGCGCAAATGCACGAAGGCAACGTCAAAGACCTGCATAGATAGCAGGGACAATCAGGGAGCCAAGCATGGCAACAGCCACGACGATGCACACCACGCGCACGATGGTGCGGCGGCGGTTTTCGCGCTGTTGTCGGCTGTCCTGATATTCACTCACGAGGTCAGTAGTGTACTCACCACTTACGACCGCATGATTTGCCGCCCACGCCGCTTCTGCCGCCCGGACCCCACGGGCCCTGCCCCTGCGCCTTGAGGGTTGCGAGGTGGTGTTTCATGGCCACCAGCATGATATGCGTGTCTTCCAGTCCAAGATGCCGTTCGTTATGGGCTGAATCAAGCGCTCCCTGACGCTTGGCATAAGCATCAAGCGTGTTATCACCATAGGGGTGTTCATCGTTGGGCACTGAGCCAGGATCCCATTGCCTGCTCATGGGCAGGGTGTCGATGATGGTGATGCGACCGGCGCGATAGGCTTCGGCGTATCCGGCGACATTTAGCATGAACCAGCTGTGTTCGAAGGTGGCATTGTGCGCCACATATGGCTGCTGGGTCAGGCGCGCGAGCAGACCGGTCTGGGCTTCCGGCCATTCATCGAAAAGCCGATGACCGGCCTTGCTGCTGCGGTCTCGCACATCGATACCTGTGAGTTTGCGAATGAGTTCGTTGCCGAGAGCCGCATTGGCCGGGGGAACACCGAAGTCAAGGCGAGACTGGCCATAGGCGTCACCGGCATCGTAGTAGCCCTGCTCATACGCATAACCGTTCGGCACATCGGTCGGACGCGGACTGACCATGTTCATAAATTCAAAGCCGACATCGATGATGTAGTCGCGAGCCGGATCGGTACCGGTGGTTTCGATGTCGATGCCCATCACCATGTCCACGTCACGTCCCGGCAGGTAGGCATCACGCCAATCCGATTTGGGCTTATGCGCGGCGGCACCAGAACTTGACGAGTCATTGCTAAACAAGGTGACGCTCCCACCCGGTGCCGTTGCACCGGAGAGATTGGCACGAGCCATATCCACCCTACCCGCGTGGCTTTGCTCACGCTTGGCCCTGCGCCGTTCGGCTCTGGCGTTGAGAATCGCCGCGGAGCGGTCTTGGATATCGTCGAGGGTGATATCCACAGTGCCGGCAAAACCGTCCGCACCTTCAGCCTCGGCATCAAGTGTGCCTTGATTGGGATTTGCTGTGGCGCTGGAATACGGTTTGAGCACCGCTGCCATGCCTCTCCCCTGCCGTTCACGACTTACCTTCCACAGGTGCCGGCGCTCCCCCGCATCAAGCAAGGTGTTGATGGTGTCGTTCAATCGCCGATTGACATAAGCCAGTGCGCGTGGCAGACGGTAGGATGCGATGATTCGATCAAAGTCAGTCATGAATGCGGTGCTGCATTGCGCGATGATCGGCTCCAAGCGATCGCGCACGGCGTAGTCGGCTTTGAGTGCATCATGGATGGCTTGAGGGGCCGGATTGTCACCGGACGTGTGGCCAAGTCCGCCAAACAGGTCAAGCGAACGTACCCACCGCCAATCAATGGGGTTATCATCCGCGTCCTTGGTCATGACCATCGCCCACTGAGCGATGTCATCTTTGGCGGTCTCAAGCCAGGCGGAATCGGTCATAATGCAAAACCAAGTTCTTCGGCGGCCTCTGTGGGTACCGGATCGTCGCACCAGAGGTCTTCGAGATTTTCGCTGGTGGTCAGCGAACGGATTTCGGCCTTGTCGATGTATAGTTCGCCGCTCAGGTGATCGGTCTCGTGCTGGAAGATACGAGCCGGCCAACCGTGCAGCTGTTCGCTGTGATGTTTGCCGTCTTCATCGTCCCATTCAGCGGTGATGTCAAGCCAGCGCTTACGCACGGCCTGATAGCCATCAAAGCTCAGGCATCCCTCGAAGAAGCTGGTGGTCTTCTCCCCCACCGGCGTGTACTTGGGGTTGATGATCACATGGAACGGGAACTCGGCGATTTCACGCGGATCGTCCTCATCGTCACGCACATGGTCCTCGACTACGGCAAGCGCCAATCCGAGCCCGATCTGCGTGGCGGCCAAGCCCACTCCAGGCGCTTCGAGCATGGTGGTGTGCATGGTGTCGATGAGTTTGGCAAGCGTGCGCTTGGAAAGTTGGCCATTGTAGGCCACGGTCTGCTGGCGCAGCACTGGTTCACCAGCCTGCACGATGGGCAGAATCTGTTCTTTGCCGCCGGATTTAATCAGACGCTCGACATCGCGGTTAAGTTCCAAGTCTACTTTGGCGTTTTTTCCAAACATGTGTTTTCCTTTGCTGCTCCCGCTGGCGGGAGCTGTCGAATGGAATGAGACTGAGGGTGGTTCCATGCGGTTCAGCCTCATCAACCACTCTCAGCCAGCCTGCGGCTGACAGCTCCCGCCAGCGGGAGCAAAGCCGCGGTGTGTTATAGCGCCAGTTCTTCGGCCACGATCTTGGCGAGGCGGGTGCAGACTTCGTCGGCGTAGGCCTGGGTGGCTGCCTCGGCCATCACGCGCACGAGCGGCTCGGTGCCGGAGGGACGCAGCAGCACGCGGCCGGAGTCGCCCAGCAGCTGTTCCTCGTGGGCCACGGCTTCCTGGATGCGCTTGTTGGTGGCGGCGGCCTTCTTGTCGACGTTCGGCACGTTGATGAGGGTCTGCGGCAGCTGCGGGAAGTCTGCGGCAAGTTCCTTGAGGCTCTTGCCGGACTTGACGACCTCATTGCACAGGGTCAGGGCAGTAAGGGTGCCGTCGCCGGTGGTGGCGAACTCACGGTTGATCACATGGCCGGACTGTTCGCCGCCGAGGGAGTAATCGCCCTTGAGCATTTCTTCCAGCACGTAGCGATCACCCACGCCGGTTTCCACGGTCTTGATGCCCATGTCTTTCAGGGCGAGCTTCAGCCCGAGGTTGCTCATCACGGTGACCACGAGGGTGTTGTGGTTGAGCTTGCCTTCACGCTGCTTGGCGCGGGCGAGGATGCCCATGATCTGATCGCCGTTGATCATGTTGCCGTCTTCGTCCACTGCCAGGCAGCGATCGGCGTCACCGTCGAAAGCTACGCCCATCACAGCATCGGTGGCTTTGACCATGGCCTGCAGCTGCTCGGGGTGGGTGGAGCCGGCGTTCTTGTTGATGTTGTAGCCGTCCGGCGAGGCGTTGATCACGATGACGTCCGCGCCTGCGCGACGCAGCGCTTCGGGGGCCACCACGGAAGTGGCGCCGTTGGCGCAGTCGGCCACGATCTTCAGGCCCTTGAGCGGCTTGGGCTGGGTCTGGTCATCGTTCAGCGGCGCGATGGTGGAAACCAGATGGTCGATGTACAGGTTGGTGGCGGTGGTCTGGTCGTGGCTCACGCGGCCCACGCCGGCACCGGTCGGGCGGTCCCAGTCCTGGCCGAGCACGGCCTCGATGTCGTCTTCCTTCTGGTCGGGCAGCTTGAAGCCGCCGCGTGCGAAGAACTTGATGCCGTTGTCGGGCATCGGGTTGTGGGAGGCGGAAATCACGGCACCCATTTCGACGTTGAGCACGCTAGTCAGGTAGGCCACGCCAGGAGTGGGGATGATGCCGGCATCGATCACGTCGAAGCCGCCGGCAGACATGCCTGCGGACAGCGCGGAAGCCAGGAAATCACCGGAAACGCGGGTATCACGGCCCACCAGCGCACGGCGGCGGCCCTCGGGCTGGTCGTCCTGCGTACCGGCGTCACCGAGCACACGCACGGCGGCGTCGCCCAGATCCAGCGCCAGTCGTGCGGTCAAATCCCTATTGGCCAGTCCTCGTACGCCATCGGTTCCAAACATGTTCGGCATAATGAAGTTCCACTCCTTGTATCGCGTTACCCGCACCATCGTAGTCGCTGCGCTCCACCCCAAACACCAACCCAACGAAAAACCGCCACGGAATCTGCGCCGGGGGTCCATCAGCGAAGCAAATCATCGGATCAACCGAGGAAACACCCCACCGAACAACCCTCAGCGAAGCAAAACCACGAACCAGTCGAAAATTCACCCCGCTCACAGCCCCTCAGCGAAGCAAAACATCGAGCCGATTGAGGATGTACCCCACTGAGCAGTCACCAGCGAAGCAAAACCTCGACCAAACCGAGGAAACATCCCACTGAACGGCCCTCAGCGAAGCAAAACCCGCAATCATTCCCCGTATCCTTCCGCTCGTCGACCGGTACATTGCCGGCCTTGAGTGAGAATACGCTGTTGGGGATTGGTTGCGGGTTTTATGTTGGAATGTGGACGAGGTTCCTCGCGGAAGGGGCTCCCCTCAGAGAGGGGAGCCAGAAATCAGAGGGCCTCGTTGTATTCGCGGACCTTGAGGGTGCGGTGGGAGGAGGCCACGTTTTCGACGATCAGACGCTTCAGGGCGTTGTCGGCGGCAATGTGTTCCTCAAGCCAGGCGTCACCAAGCTTGGTCAGCGTGGCGGGATCGGCGTAGCCCGGGTACAGGCCGTTGAGCAACGCCTCGGCCATGTGATAGGTCTTGTTGGCCCAGATCCAGTCAACGGTCTCGAAATACTTGGCGGCAAACGGCTCGACCAAATCGGCTCGCGGAGTGGCGGAGAAGCCACGGGCCACGGCCTCAAGCTGGGAGTTGGTCAGTTCGTCGTTGTGCAGCGCCTGATCCCAAGCCCATTCCTTGGCCTCAACCGTGGCCATCGAAGCGCGAGCGCCGTAAGCGAACTCACGGTTTTCAGTGGTGTCCTTCTTGGCAAGCTGCGCGTCCACGTCCTCGTTGGTCATCTCGTTGACGGAGGTGAGCGACTGGACGATAGTCCATGTGAAGTTGTTGTCGATGTCCAGACCGTCCAGCGTCACGGTACCGTCCAGCAGACCACGCGCATTGGCGGCGAATGCCGCGTCACCCTCTTCGCCATAGCCCAGGTACGCGGTGGCAAGCTGGAACTGGGTGTCCGAACCGGCTTCGGCGGCGTTGGCCAGCGTCCACAGCTCGGCGGCCACGTGGCGCAGCACCTCCTCGCGACGTGCGGGGGCCACATAGTGGTGGGCGGTGGTGCTCATGCAGGCCAGTGCATAGCGGAAGGTGGTGGATTCGGTTTCCGTGGCCAGCAGACGCAGGGTCATGTCCACGAAGCGTTCGGCCGGGAATTCGCCGTCACGGGTCATATCCCAGAAGGCGAGCCAGGTCACGGCGCGGGCCAGAGCATCGTCGAAACGCTGCAGGTTGGCTTCGGCGAAGGCCTGAGACTCGGCATCGAAGCGAATCTTGGTGTAGGTCAGGTCATCGTCGTTAATCAGCACGAAGGCCGGGCGCTGCTTGCCGGCCGCGGCTTCGACGATGGTGGTCTCGCCGTCCACATCGAGCTCGAACTGTTCAGTGCGCACGATCTTGCCGGTCTCGGCATCTTCGTTGTAGAAACCGATGGCCAGACGATGCGGGCGCAGCACCGGGTGCTCGGCCGGGGCGCTCTGGGTGAGCTTGAGCTCGGCGATGGTGCCGTTGGCGTTCATCTTAATATCGGCGGCGATCGTATTGATGCCGGATTCCTCGAGCCACTTGGCGCTCCAGGCCTTCAGGTCACGGCCGGAGGTCTTCTCCAGCTCGCCCAGCAGGTCGGCCAGCGTGGCGTTGGAATAGGCATGGCGGATGAGGTAGTTGTGGATGCCTTCGAAGAAGCGCTCACGGCCCACGTAGAACACCAGCTGTTTCAAGACGGACGCGCCCTTGGCATAGGTGATGCCGTCGAAGTTGACGTAGGTGTCGTTGAGGTCGTTGATCGGGGCGACGATCGGATGCGTGGTGGGCAGCTGATCCTGACGCAGCGCCCAGCTCTTCTCGCCGGAGCAGAAGGTGGCCCAGGCATCGTGCCATTCGGTGGCCTCGGCGGTGGCCAGCGTGGAGGTGAACTCCGCGAAGGACTCGTTGAGCCACAGGTCGTTCCACCACTTCATGGTCACGTAGTCGCCAAACCACATGTGAGCCAGCTCGTGCAGCACGGTGACCACGCGGCGCTCGGCCAGCGCATCGGTCACCTTGGACTCGAACACGTAGGAGTCGCGGATGGTGACCATGCCGATGTTCTCCATGGCGCCCGCGTTGTATTCAGGCACGTAGATCTGGTCGAACTTGGCGTACGGATAAGGCACGCCCCAGGTCTTGGCGTAGAACGCGAAGCCCTTCTTGGTGATGTCGAACAGATAATCGACGTCCTTGGAGAAGGCCTCGGCCAGAGACTGGCGGCAGTACTGGGCCATCGGCACGGTACGGCCATCCTCGTTAAGGTATTCGGTGTGCCATTCGGCGTACGGGCCGGCGCAGATGGCGGTCAGGTAGGAGCTCATCACCGGGGTCGGCTGGAAGTCCCAGAGGCGGGTGCTTTCGTTCGGCTTATCGCCAAGTGTGCCGTCCAGGGTTTCGCGCGGATCGTCCTCGATGGTGGCGACCGGCATGTTGGAGGTGACGATCCAGCTGGCGGGAGCGAGCACCTTGAAATCGAAGGTGGCCTTCAGGTCAGGTTGGTCGAACACGGCGTAGACGCGGCGGGCATCCGGCACCTCGAACTGGGAGTACAGATAGATGTTGCCATCGGACGGGTCGACCGAACGGTGCAGGCCTTCGCCGGTGTTGGAGTAGCGGCACAGCGCCTCGACGGTGACCTCGTTCTTTTCCTTCAGATCCGTAAGCTCAATGCGGTTGTCCTGGAACGCCGTAGCCGGGTCCAGAGACTTGCCATTGAGCTCGATGGCGGTGACCTCATCGGCAATCAGGTCAAGGAATGTCGATGAACCAGGCTTCGCATTGAAGCAGATCAGCGCCTTGGAACCGAAGTTCTTCGGGCCAACCGTCAGGTCAAGGTCGATATGATAGTGAATCGGTGCCTCAACGATGGCCTTGCGTGCTTCGGCCTCGACACGAGTGAGATTGGAACCGGGCATGACTTCAATTACTCCTTACGGTCGTCCCTGGATAATCCTGATCAGTTGTTGTCTACGATTTCGACGTCTTGAGCGATGTCGGCCACGACAGGCACGATCATCGGCTTACGGTGAAGCTGACGGGCAACCCATCCGCCGAGTGTACGACGCATAATCTGCTGCAGCTTGTAGGTGTCGCGAGTGCCCTGCATCATCGCGTCGTTCAGCTGTTCGGCAATCTGGTGACGCACCTTGTCGAACTCGCTTTCGTCCTCTGCCACGGCATTCAGGTAGATCTTCGGGCCGGTAACGACCTCGTGGTTATCGGTATCGACCACCACGAACGCGGAGACGAAGCCTTCAGTACCAAGGATGCGGCGCTTCTCGAGTTCGTCATCGGTCAGCTCGCCAACCGAATCGCCATCGACGTACACGTAGCCGCACGGCACGGAGCCGACGACTGCGGCCTTGCCGTGATACAGGTCGACCACGTCGCCGTCCTCGGCCAGCACCACGTTCTGCGGGTCGACACCGGTCTTGACGGCAATCAGTCCGTTGGCCACCAGATGGCGGTTTTCGCCGTGGATAGGCATGGCGCACTTGGGCTTGACGATGTTGTACATGTACAGCAGCTCGCCCTCATTGCAGTGACCGGACACGTGCACGGCGGCATTGTCGCGGTTGACGACCTTGGCGCCGAGCTGCACCAGCTTGTTGATGACCTTGTAGACGCCGTGCTCGTTACCCGGAATCAAGGAGCTGGCGAGAATCACCGTGTCGAACTCATTGATATGGATGTCACGGTGGTTGCCGTCGGCGATACGGCCAAGGGCGGCCATCGGCTCACCTTGGGAGCCGGTGCACATGTAGACGAGCTTGTCGTCCTGAATGTCGTTGGCCTTCTTGAGGTCTACAACGGTGCCTTCAGGAATGTGCAGATAGCCAAGATCGGCAGCGATGGACATGTTGCGCACCATCGAACGGCCGACAAACACGACCTTGCGGCCGTACTTGTGGGCGGCATCCACCACCTGCTGCACGCGGTGCACATGGGAGGAGAAGCTGGCGACGATGATCTTGCGGGTAGCCTGCGCAAATGCCTGGTCAAGAGCCGGACCAATGGAGGTCTCCGGCTTGACGAAGCCAGGAACCTCGGCGTTGGTGGAATCCATCATCAAAAGATCCACACCCTTTTCGCCGATCTTGCCGAACTCCACGAGATCGGTGATGCGGTGATCGAGCGGCAGCTGGTCGAGCTTGATGTCGCCCGTGTCAATCAGGGAGCCGGCTGGGGTCTTGACGTAAACGGCCAGGGCATCCGGGATGGAGTGGGTGACGTTGACGAATTCGAGGTCGAACGGACCCACCTTGAGCTTGTCGCGGCCGGAGACCTCCACCTTGGTGGGGTTCTGGCGGTGTTCCTTGCACTTGGCATCCACAAAGGCAAGAGTCAGTTTGGAACCAATCAGTGGAATATCCGGGCGCAGCTTCAGCAGGTAAGGCACGCCACCGATGTGGTCTTCATGGCCGTGGGTGAGCACCAGGGCGTCAACCTTGTCGAGACGGTTCTTGATGTAGCTGAAATCAGGCAGGATGAGATCGACACCCGGCTGCTCCTCTTCAGGGAAGAGCACGCCGCAGTCGATAAGCAGCAGGTGACCGTTGTATTCGATCACGTTCATGTTGCGGCCGATTTCGCCCAAGCCGCCGAGCGGCGTGATGCGCATGGAGCCCTTGCGGTACTTCGGCGGGGCGATCAGCACGGCATCCTGCTGGGGAGCGGTGGCCTGCTGGGTGGCGTTGATCTTACGAGACGGCGTGCGGCTGTTGGAACCGTTGGCCTTGCTGTTGCGAGCGGAACCGCGACGACGAGAGTTGGAGCTTTTGGTTGTCTTTGTTTTCTTCTGTTCTGTTGCCATAACTTCTTAATTGTTTTCTTGAGTGTTGCTTCCGCTCTGTCATGCGGAAGCGGCGGGATGGCAACCCGTATGCAGGGGCTTAGAGCAGTCCGGCGGCGCGCATGCCCTCTTCAGCCTTGTCGAGCTGAGCGGCATCGGGGCCGATATTCGGCAGGCGCATGGTGGTGGAGGGAATAACTCCTCTGACCTTCAGCGCGGCCTTGGCCATGACGGCCTGATAGCCGTCGCCATTGAGCGCGTGGACAAGCGGGGCAAGCTGATTGGCAAGACGGCGGGCGGTGGTGATGTCGCCTCGATCAAATGCCTGGACAAGCTGCTGCATGGGGTTGGAGGCGACATGGGCAATCACCGAAATGATGCCGACGGCGCCAATGGAAAGGAACGGCAGGAACAAGCCGTCATCGCCGGAATACCAGGCGAGGCCGGTGCGCTGCTGCTTCTCCACTGCGGCTGCAAGATCGCCGGTGGCGTCCTTGACAGCCTTGACGTGTTCGAGTTCGGCCAAACGGTCGTAAGTGTTGACCTTGACCTTCAAGCCGGTACGGCCGGGAACGTCATAGACGATAATCGGCTTTTCGGCGGATTCGTCGACGGCCTTGTAATGGCCGACGATACCGTCCTGCGAGGGGCGGGAATAATAGGGCATGACGACGAGCACCGCATCGGCGCCCGCTTCCTGAGTCTGCTCGACCATACGCACGGTATGAGCCGTGTCATTGGATCCAGCACCGGAAATCACCGGAACGTCAACGACTTCCTTGACCGCCTTGACCAGATTAACCTTCTCGTCCATGTGGGTGACCGGCGATTCACCAGTGGTGCCATTGACCACCAGACCATCCGCACCATCGGCGACGAGCTGCTTGGCGAGCTTCTGCGCAGCATCGAAATCGACACTGCCGTCGGATTTCATAGGGGTTACCATAGCCGGCAAAATGCGGCCAAAAGGCGCTGGGTCAAGAAGATGCATGTCATGCTCACTCATAGTGTTCACCGTACTTCCCAATGTGGACTCTTACGTTACGTACCATTATGGCCGGCAGTCGCCAGTCAATCGTTCGTCACGTCTTGACTGGCGACTACCGCCGGCTTACAGATCAAGGAAGTGATCGAGGCCGATGGTCAGGCCAGCAGGGGCGTCAGTGGCGAGCTTGCGAACGGCAAGCAGCACGCCCGGCATGAAGCTGGTGCGGTCGAAGCTATCGGCACGAATGGTGAGTTGCTCGCCGGCGTTGCCGAACAACACTTCCTCATGGGCGTTGAGGCCGCGCAGGCGCACGGCATGCACGTGAATGCCGTCGACCACCTGACCGCGTGAGCCGCCGTCGGTTTCGGTGGCATCCGGCACGGGAGCCATACCGGCGGCCTTGCGCGCTTCGGCGATGCCATGGGCAGTGTGGATGGCGGTGCCAGAGGGGGCGTCTACCTTGGTGGGGTGGTGCAGTTCGATGACTTCCGCGGATTCGAAGTATCTGGCGGCCTTGGTGGTAAAGTAGTCGGCCAGCACAGCGGAAATCGCGAAGTTGGGGGCGATGAACACCTTCTGGGTTTCGGGCTTGGGCCCGCCCGCGATGGCTTCCTTGACCTGGGCGAGCTTCTCATCAGTCCAGCCAGTGGTGCCGACCACCACATCCACGCCTTGGCCAATCAGGGTAAGCACGTTGTTCAGGCTGACGGACGGTACCGTGAACTCGACCACGACATCAGTGTTGTCGGGGGCGATTCGGGTCAGGTCGTCGCCGGCGTCCAAAGCAAGCGCCAGCTGTGTGTCCGCGGCGTTGTTCACTGCTTCGACCACATACGAGCCCATACGTCCTTTGGCACCGACCACCGAAACCTTGATCATTCGTACTCCCTGCTTCTTGTTAACGCTGTTATTCAACCGGCAATCAGCCTATCACCAGCAAGGCCTCGCGCCAATACCCGCGTCCATCTACACACGCCGTTTGGCCAGCGCCCAACCAGCCAAGGCCAGCGGTACTGAAGCCAGCGTGAATAGGAACGGCAGCATCATGCCGACATGCGGGCTGGAGGCGTCGAGCACAATGCCAGCCACGGATGAGCCGATTGATGTACCGACCGTGCCTGCGGTGGTCACCCAGCTCAGGCCTTCGGTCAGGGATTCGGGCGGCACCAAATCCTTGACGATGAGGTTGCCGGTGGCGAATGTTGGCGAGACCACAAGTCCGGACAGAATCTCCATGGCGCCCAACAGGATGAGGTTGTCCATGGTCAGGCGGAAGAACACGTATCCCACAGTCAACAGGCTGAGGAACATCACCATATGTGCCCAATGGGAACCCTTGATCTTCCGCGAGCCGAAAACCAGTGCTCCGATGCAGGAGCCGACTGCGAACATGGCCAGCTGCAGGCCGAGGAAAGGCTCTAGCCCCATGGATTTCATCGTGGCGGTGATCGACACGTCAAAGGAGGTAAAGCTCATGTTGAATACGATGAACACGGCCAGCAGAGGCAACACACCGGCATAGAGCAACACACTCTTGGGCTTGGCTCCGCTGCGTTTGAGCTGGCGGAGCGTCAGCTGATCGGCATCATCGCTTGGTGTTGGATGGCCATTGTCGGCGGCAGCCACAGTGACCTGTTCCACGATGACCGGCGGTTGGGTGGATCTCAGTGAGAAGAACACGGTGCCGCCTATGCCGCAAGCCATGGTTGGCACAAACAACTGAGAAACCGGGTGCACCGAGGTGGCCAACCACGCGGCCAGGATCGGGCCGAGGATAAATACAATCTCATCGATGGCCGCTTCCATGGCGTAAGCGGTGTTGAGTAGTTGCTCGCCATCTTCGGCACCGCGCAACGCATATGACCAGCGGGTTCTGACCAAGGCGCCAAAGGAGAACTGGGTCAGACCCATGATGATGGCCAATACGAACAACAGTGGAATCGGCACTCGTATCAGCGCTGCGAAGGCGAAGGCCAGCATGGCGACGATTTGCACGGCGAGTGCAAGACGGCCGACACGGGCCTGGCCGAATCGGTCGAAAGCGCGCGCGTAGAACGGGGTGACACAGCTCATGGCGAGCACATAGGCAGCGCTCATGGTGCCGGCAATCGTCCAGTTATCGTACAAATGATTGAGTGCCAGCACAATGCCAAGGCTCATCATGGAGATTGGCAGACGGGCCACTGCCCCGGATATGCAGAACGCTTTGGTTCCGGGCAGCGAGAACAGCCGCTGGTACGGCGAATGGGTGGCAGACGACTTGGATACAGCGCGAGCCGTAGACACGTGCAACTCCTTACTGGTGCGTTGTTCGGCACGTGCGCCCGCCCACACGTGCCTTCCGAGGGTAGCGGTGCCCGAGCAACGTCACGCGGTGCGTTTCAACCGCGGACCCACACTGTCGGGCACGCGCTCGTCACGCCGGCCAGCTGGAGTACAGGTCATGAGCCTTGCGACTCAGTCGTTGTCAGATTGTTCGGGGATCCCGGAGCTCAACTCGGTAAGGATTTCCTGTTTGGTTTTCGCGCGGGCATGAAGCTCGCGCAAGCCTTCATCAGGCTCACTGACATAGTAGAGAGTGGCGTCGATACTGTCCAATTCCACGCCCTCGACCGCGGCGAGCAGTAACCGATACATGTCGAGCTGAGCGAGTTTATGCTCCACATCATCCGGCTTGGTAGGCCGATGACCGGTTTTCCAATCGACCACGGTGTACCGTTTGGAGGTATCGGCTGGATTGATTCCGCCGAGGAACACCGCGTCCAATTTGCCGTTCACGATGCCGACTTCCGGCACATCCACCGCGATTGAGCGTTCGGCCCATACCGGGGTGCGTTGCGCCCATGAAGACGAGGCCAGACGGTGCTGCCACATCATGAGGTTCCGGTCGCAGACCGGTACGGATTGTTGGTCGATGGCGTTCAGGTCGGCCAATAGGTCGCTGCGGGATACGCCATTGCCGGTGGTAATGATTTCGGCGGCGCTGGAATCAACCGACGATGCGGCCTCATCCGGCTTACCGGCATTGATGAAACGCTCGGCCCAGTCGTGGAAGCGTGTGCCCGCTTCGGCAGCCGGCGAGGACACGCGAGGGATGGGCCGTATCACGCTGCGCCAGTAGAAGCGCTCCTCCTGTTGGCTCATACCACCCACCCGCGCCTGCAAGCTGGTGACGTTCTGACGTCCCGCAGCCAGAATGCGCTGGGCTTTGGCTTTGACAGCCCTGTCGAGTGCCGCACCCTCCAATGTGCCGGTCATGAGATCGTCGTCATCGACCAGCAATTGCGCACGTTGCAGCAATGGACCGGCCGGGTTGTGGCCGTCGTCTTTTGCGTTGCGCTTTCCGTTGATGGCATTACGCACCAAGGCGAGACCGCGGGTCAGATGTTCCGCGGTGTCTTCGCCCAATGACGCCGGCCATGGCAATGCATTCCGGCCGGAGGTCTGTTCCAGCGGCGTACGCCATGCGTCGCCAACCACAGCATCACAGTACTGTTCGGCGTTCTCCCCCACGATGAAGCCTTCGGGAGGATCAATGGGATCACCCTGGGGCGAGACCAGCGCCACTTCGGATCCCAGACCTTCCACGTATGCCTGAGCTTCGATTGCATGGTCGTGGCCATGCAACGCGTCATGCACCTCAAGCCAGAAGTTGGACGGGCTTGCGGCGCGAGACCCCTTCGGCACATTCGTGCAATCGCGGCTGGATTCGCCGGTATAGCGGCAATAGGTCAGCAAGGCGTCGTTGCGGGCGCGGGTAAGCGCCACGTATGCCAGACGGCGTTCGTCAGCGTGCAGTCTGCGGCCATATTCCTCGGACTGGGTCAGGTACCAGCTTTGCGGATCCACCTCTTCCACGCCATCGCCGAATTCGCGCATGGAGCCGAACACCTCATCATCGATGAGTTCCACGTCGTCGAGATTCCGCAACGAGTCAATGGGATCGCCATGCACATCGGCGTCATGAGGGAATCGCGGCAGGATTCCGGCATCGGCTCGTACGGGCACCGGTACGGCCACAGGGCTGGTCAACCACGAATCCGCGCTCTCGTGGTATTCGGGAGCTGTCCATTGGCCTTGTTCAGTGCCACCGGGATGGTTGTCATCCAGCACGACTTTGAGGTGATCCCCCTGATTGCTGGGAAATCCTCCGGCATTAAGCCCCACTACGGCAACCGCATCCCATTCCAATCCCTTGGATTGGTGCACGGTCATCAATTCCACATCCACCGGAGAGCCAGGCAGTTTGGCAGCCTCGTCTTCCACAGTGGCAAGATGATCCACCCATGCCATGAATCCACGTAATGTGGGCGTCTGTTCAACAGCGATCTCTTGCGTATAGGTGTCCACCAAATCCACAATGGAGTCCATGGGCATGCGGGCCAGCGATGGATTGACACGATGCTGCGGGTCTCGCAAAGCACCGGCAAGCACGGTATCGATATCGAGATTCAACGCCTCGATGGCCGCACGAATCACATCTGTGATTGACCGGCCGACCATATCGTGCACCTGACGCAGTGCCTCCACAGCCTGTTCGACGGCATGTCTACCGTAAGCGCTGAGCTGATCCAACCTCACACTGGAATTATCCTGCATCAGCAGATCCGGCAAAAACACTGCATTGGCCACCTGATCGCGATGTTCGCGAACCACGGCACCCCATTGCGACCTCGGCGTATCAGCAGGAGCCACACCGGCCTGCACCAAAGCCCGGAACCGTTGCTCCATATTCTGCGCTTCGGCGGCGCAGGCCAGTGCGGTCAGGTCATCCGAAGAAAGACCGAACCGTGGAGTGGCAAGCAACCGCATCAACGCTCCGGTATCGGTATGGTCGGCAACGACGTGCAGCAATGCCAGCACATCGCGGATTTCTGGGCGCTCCAGCAGAGCGGAATATCCGACCACAAACGTGGTGAGACCGGCCTTCTCCAATACCTCCTGATACTCGGGCATATGGGATTTGGACCGGAACAGCACGGCGACCGGCGCCTCCTGCGCGGCCCCGGCATCGCGATACCGCGCGATGGCGGCCTTGCAGAAGCGCACTACGGCATCGATTTCCTGCCCCGCAGTGGCCAATCCCAGCACACCAAGCGTGCCTTCAGGCGCGTCAGGCATGGGGTCAAGCGAGGATACGTCGACCTCGCGCATCAACGAACTGGAGGGACGGGCAGGGCGCGAACGCAACGGCAGCGTCAGATCGTTGGCCGCTTCAAGCACGATGCGACTGTTACGGCGTGTGACCGAAAGAGGGAATGGCTTGGACTCCGCTGGCATATGAAAGTCACGTTGGAACATGCGGAACGCACCCGGGCTGGCTCCTCGCCAAGCATAGATGGACTGGAACGGATCGCCCACGGCGTTGACCGCGCACCTTTCGGAGTTATTCACATGGAACAATGCGGCAAGCAGTGCCGCCTGCGTGGTGGAGGTGTCCTGGTATTCGTCGAGCAGCACATGACTGTAGCGACACCGCGTACGCTCTCCGATGGAGGGGAATCGCTCGATGAGCTGATATGCCGCAATGGTGAAATCAGAGAATTCCGCCATGTTCTTCTGGCGTTTGGCTTGTGCGTAGGCCTCAACCAATTGCAGCAGCACTTCGCGCTTGCGCGTGATTTCCAACAGTTGTGCACAATGGTAGGCACAGCGCGCATGCAACCGCTGCGCCCTGTCGTCCAGCTTCGCCTGCCAATCGGTGTCGCTGTCTTTTTTGAGTCGCTTGATCTTGGGAATTGTCGGCTCGATATCGGGAATGTCCTCGTTCTCAAGAGCGAGGCGAAGCGCGTCGACGAAAGCCGAGTCCCACTGACGCACGCGTTCCACAGCCTCATCGAATCCGGTGCAGCCGGAACCAATCATGGCACTGCCGATTGCACCGGATAATGCCAGCACGCTTCTGGCAAGACTGGTGAATGCGCCCAAATCCTCGCTCAGAGCCTGATCCATATGCTCATCGATGACTTCAGTGGCGAGCTGGAGCGCTCCAGCCTCGCTGAGCGGCTGAGTATTCTGATCGAAACCAACCAACAGACCATATTGGCGCACGATGGTTTGGAAGAAGGCATCATAGGTAAAAATGGCTGGTTTCAGGAACGCCCTGTCGAAGTTGGGAGTTGAGGCGCCAGGAGTCTGAGCGCCCTGTGCTGCAGGAGAATCTTCGCGCGATACCGCTGCGGATACACGCTCGAGCAACTCTCCGGCAGCTTTGCGGGTAAAGGTGAGGCCCAGTATGCGTTCCGGCGCAACACCGCGGTTGATGAGCGCGATGATGCGCTGGGTCATCGTAAAGGTTTTGCCAGAGCCGGCTCCGGCCACCACCAGTACGTCATCCTGAGCGGGAGCGTTGATGATGGCCGCCTGTTCTACGCTGGGAATAAAAGCGCTCATGCCTGCCTCGTTTCAAACACGGTATCGAGCTTGCCTGCACAGGCCGGGCAGACGCCGGTCATACGGCAATAAGCCACATGCGTTGCCTGCGGGTGGGCGTTGATGACGGACGACCGGCTGGCCGCGGCCGCGTAGAATACACGGGCGATCATTGTCAGCGACCACAATGCTTGGGTGCCGGTCAGCGAGACGAACTGCTTCCAGGTCTCGGTATCCACGCCTGCAGGCGGCGTAGCCGAATCCGGTATCGGCATATCGAAGAATTTGGCGGGATCCTTATACCATGCGCGATCGGTGAACGGCTCGGCATTCAGCGACCCGTTGGTAAAGAGCGGCGGCTGGAACACGCCTTCCGGAGCATAGCTTCTGGCCGGCGCATCGTTGTATGCCACATGGAATAGCGCGCTCTGCCCGATACGAGGGGCATTAGCCAATGCTGCGCTCCCTCGCAGCCCCTCTTCGGGAAAGACCAGCCCCAGCTGATAACACACCAACTGCAAGTCGTTGAATATCTGCTTGACGGTGGGTGCCGCACCGGTTTTGTAGTCAATCAAGCGAATGTTCTCACTGCCATCCGCAAGTATACGGGTTTCCATGCGATCGATGCGACCGGACAAGCGCACGGTCAGATCGTTACGCATACCTGACGGCCATCCGCCCACTAGGAAGCCCATCATGCTGGCCAAGGTATCGCGGTCTACTGGCCTCATACCAGGCAATGCGTTATAAGCAGCCACAATGTCATGCAGGTCGAATCGCGCGGCGAACGACAATTCGCAATCGGCCTTGGTCAACGTGCCAATCTCGAATTTGCCGACATTCTTGTCTAAATAGGCATCGGTATTGGTGCCGCTGAGCACAAAATAGCTGGCGATGTTGGCCAGGATATCGGCGGCGGAGTCATCTTTGCGCTTGGCGGTGTAGCGTTCCCGAGTATCCGCGATCGATTCGGGATCCGGGCGCTGTTCCTGATAGATGACAATCATGCGCTTGGTCACGGCTTCGATGCGCTGCTGCACTGATGACGCATCGCTTATCCCCATGGCATTGCGTGCCGACTCATCGGAGTCGAGACGATCCAGTCCCTCTTCGCTGCCCTGCTGCGCGACCGCGTGGATAAGGGTGCCGAATCCTGCGTTCACCGAGCCGGGTTGAGGCCCTGCAAATTGGTGCTCCAACAGCCAGCACACCGGGCAAGCCCAGAGACCGTCCACCGCCGAAGGCGATAACGTAACGAGAGGTGCGTGATCATCGCCTGACGTACGCTCATCATCTTCCGTCTGCTTGCTGCCAGACGCGGGCGATACGGCAGACGATGTGCCTCGTCTTGATAAGGCCGAGGCGAACGCCCAGTTGTCAGGATTAGCGGCGGCTATGCCATTTTCAGCCAACACTGCGAGCGTTTCAGCCGCATCACGAGCTTCGCTCGAGTCAGGTTCCGAAGTCGCCACAATCACGCGCGCTGCGGTCACCAATCCGCGTGGGTCGCCATCCAATCCAGATAAATCAAGCCCTGATTCGCTGGTCTGCTCCCCCACGTCCGTAAACCGTGCCCGCTGCTTATCCCGCGGATAGTATTCCGGCATATATCCGAACAGGAAGTCCGATGGGCTGAGGTCGTCGTTCCATACGGCACTGACGGTAACGGAACGGCACGCTCTGGTCAACGCCACCAGGAAACTTTTCTTCTCACTGGATAGCACCGCAATGAATTGGGGATCATGGCCAGCGGCATCGGCGGTGTTCAAGGTGCCTCGCAACACGAGTTCCGCCAGATCCTCACCACCGAACATGGTGTTGCGGCCGGCAAGATTGGGCCATACATCCTGTTGGAGAGACGGCAACCAGGCATACTGCCAATGCCGCCCTGCAGTACCAGCCGGAGTGGTCAACGTCACTGCATTTTCCACTGGCCCAATATGAGCCAGCGAATCGGCCTGCACCTGCATGGCACGCACCTGCGCTATGAACCCCATGATGTCCCGACTGGCGGTGGAATCTTCAGCGAATTGGAACAGCCTCATAGCAACATCAAGTCGGTCATTGGCCGCACGCCCATCTGGTGTGTTCGCCAATGCCAATTTCTGCCATACAGGTGTGATTGCCGCGGCATTCCACGCAACGGCGAGCGCATAACTTGGCCTGCTACGCTGCTCCGGAGGCAAATTGCTCAACCCTCGAGATATCTTGCCGACCAGCGTCCATAGATTCATGAAGGCGCGAGCCTGCGGGTCGGCGCCAAGCACTGCGGTGATAGCGTCCAATACATTCTCGGCAGGAGCCTGCGCATCGTCAAAGGCAAGCATCACATACAGCGCATCGGCACCGAATGCCAAATCGGCATCAGCGCTAAAACCGATAATGCTATCGTCTACGACAACCCGCTCATGACCGTCAACGGACGATTCTCGCAACGTCTCCCACGAGGAAATCAGCCCATGCAATGACGCCTTATCCCCCGCTATCGGCGCCAGGGATTCCAATGCCGCCATGGCGGATTCGATTGGCGCCAACCGCGCAGGCCGCCCTTGCCCGGGTTTGGCCCCAGCCGTCACCAACGGCCCGTTCATCACCGTGGACACTCGTGTACGAACATAGGAAGCGGTCTCGGCGAGACTCATGGTGCAGGAGGCTACACCTTCAGCGCGCAACCGGGCCAACTCAATCAAGGCGAACAGCCCCTGTACGAACGATTCACTGTTCAGCGGGCGGGTAACCGACGAGTATCGGACAGGCACGCCATCGCGCCTCAGCCGCTCCCCGTATGTACGCACAGTGGTATTGTCATGAGCGATGACGACCATATCATTCCACTGGATATGGTGATCGAGATGTGCGCGCTTCATGCGCCACACCACATCGTCAAGCTCTTCGCGCGCGGAACGATACAATCCAGTCTGCACAGTGCCATCATCCGAGGGGATATCAGCACCGGTATCCAGCGCGGACACCAGCTTGCCGGGCCTACGAGCAAGAGGCAACGGCTCGTCCTCTTCGGAAGGAATCGATAGGGATACGCGAGAGGCGACCAGCGAGGCATAAGTCTCACCGCTTGCGAAATCCGCGCTGGGCAATGTCATCTCCACGGCCTGCATCGGTCCCATCACCGCTTGCCTCATCAGGTATTCGGGGTACGAACCGCGGAAGGTCTGCACCGCCTCGTCCGGGTTTCCCACCAGCACTATGGCAGTACCGGCGTGATTCAGCTCTTCAAGGAACCTCATGCCGGCCAGGGTGATGTCTTGGGCATCATCCACAACCAGCAGCTGAGGCAATCCTCGTGATGCCAACCACGAATCGGAGTGTTCCTCCGAACGGCCGCTTGCCATAGCATCATGTATTTCCCGAGCGCCCGCCACCAGCAGATATGAGGCATCCAAACGGTATTGCCCCTCAGATGCCGCACTCTGCGCGGCGATATATTCTCTACGCAAGGCAAACGCCAAGCGCCACTGCACCAGCAGACGCGCATCCTGCGCAACGTCCGCCAACAAGGCGGCCTCCCCAGAAGGATTCACGCCCAGTTCATCCAAGCGCGCCAACATATCGCGCAGCTGGGCGATGAACGCGTCTGAAATTCCACGGGCAAAGACATCGGCGCTGGTCGAACCTCCGGTCACTGCTCCATCGGCATCCTGCACCAGACTGGCCCAATCGGCTTGGGCAAAGTATTCCCTAAGCAACGCACAGATTACGCAATCGTCGCCAGCAGCAGCATGCGCCATATGCACGGCCATCACCTGCCGCAGCAGTGCATCCTGTTCGGCACCATTCAGCAATCTTGGCAAGGGCAATCCAGATGCGGCCCTGGATGCCGCAATCACACGAAAAGCCACAGCCCCCAACGTGGTGACCGGCCTGGCCTGTACAGACGAGCCCATATCACGAATCACTCGATTGCCCAGCAAATCCGCGACGACACGACCGGGCACGACCATCACCGCCCCGGCACCGCCAAAACGTCGAAGCCCTGCCGTGAGTACGGACAAAGCAAACTCAGTTTTACCGGCTCCGGGCGCACCTGTTACCAGCCTCACCTTGCCGTCTTGGGCGATGCCGTCCAACAGTTCGTCTGGGTTCCATTGCGTAGTCATACGTTCAAGATTAGCCCGCGTGGAAACAAACGGAAGATATGTACCGGCATATTCAATTGGCCGGTATCCTTAACGGTATTCTCGATCACACAAGTTGGGGAACTGTATCAACGAGGATAATTTTGGGGGGCTCTCATGGCTATCATTTCGCATGCACCGCCGCGCCTGTCGGGATACGATTTCGTGCGGACACTTGGCACAGGCACCACAGCAACGGTGTACCTATACCGCCTACATACGTCCGCTCATCCAGTGGCGGTAAAGGTCAGCAATCAGACATTGGACTGTGGCATTGCCGCCCAGTTCCATCGGGAAAACGCCGCCATGGTCCGGCTCTCTGAGCATCCCTACATTCTGACGTTGTATCACGCCGACGTCACCGCCGACGGTCACGGCTATATGATTCTCGAATATGCGCCAGGCGGTACTTACGAACCTTTGATGAAATCCCGTTCCTTGACATGTGCTCAGGTATTGGACTTAGGAATCAAATTGGCTGGAGCGCTCGGTACCGCCCACCGCAGCAACATCATTCACCACGATATCAAGCCCAGCAATATTCTCATCACCGGGCAAGGCCTGCCGGCACTGAGTGATTTCGGCATATCCACTGACGCGTATGACCACACCGAAACCGGATGTTCCCCTCCTTGGGCACCTCCCGAAGTGCTGCTGCATATGGGCAATGGAGCCGAACGAGCGGATATCTATTCATTGGGAGCCACACTATACGCGCTACTCGTCGGCTGCTCACCCTATCAACATGAATATCATCCACACACGCAATCAGAGTTGATTCGTCTGATTCTCAACCAACCGCTGCCCCGCATCAACCGTGCCGACGTGCCGACAAACATCGAACAGATACTGCGCAAGTCCCTCGCCAAGGATCCTGATCTGCGGTATTATTCCGCGCTCGAATTCGCGCGAGCCATGCAGCACGCCCAGCATGCGTTCTTCGGCCGGATCACACCTCTTACGGTTGATGGCGTACCGCCATATCCCAAGGAGGTTGCTCATCTACGCCGCCCTCGAGAACCCGACCTTCATAACGAGCGGACCCAGCGCCGGTGGGTCAAACCAACCATTATCGCGGCCGGGGTTGCGACCACAGCGGTCACCGTGTGTCTGGTGTTTGTCTGTGCCGTGCTGCCACGCATGGATAGCATCACCGGATCCACCACCATTCAGGTGAGTCTCGCATATAGCAGCTGCAATGGGGCAGCACACAATGGCAAGGATTCAAGGGAGAATCATGGGCACGTCATCACAATCGCATACTGACCTTCATCGCATCAGGAATGACAGGCACGGCCATCCGCCCTCCGACAACTACACGTGGGCGGTTCCTGCATTCACGCTGCTCATACTCACCGTGCTGATTGCCGGGGCGGTCATGATCAGCATCGTCACACGTCATCATGTGCAACTGGATGACGGCACCGTATGGGTCACGTCGCTCGCCAATCAGAAAGCCGCCCGTTTCAACGTCAAGAACCGTGAGGCTGATGCAAGTGTCGTCTCGCCTTCACCCCGATTCGACATCGCACAGCATAACGGCACCACCATTTTGGCCGAGCCCACCAAGGCTTCAGCCATTGCATCTTCCACGCTCAGTACCAGTATGCAGACCAGCCTCAAGGCACATACCACTGCCTCAGTAGGCGGAAGCACCGTTGCCTTTATCAACGAGAACACCGGCAACGTATGGGTCGGATCGTCCGACGAACTCGATGCGGTGTCGCCTTCCGTCGATAGCCCGCGCATGAGACTCGGCACAGGAGGCCGCATCGTAGTCACCCACGATGGAGCGGTCTATGGATACCGTCCCCGTGACGGCGTGGTATTTCGGTTGGACAGTCCAAATAGTTCCCAGATCAAGCAGCTTGAATCCTTGACGGATGGGCAGCCGCGAGCAGCCGATAGCTTCACCGTCATCGGCGGCGTTCCAGTAATCTCATCGGGCAATACCATCATTCACGCCTCCGGGCAGACCACCATCGAAGCCTCAGATACACTCACGCTCCAGAGTCCGCCCGTTGACGGCAATCAGAACGATTGGGTGGCAGCCTCATCTCCACGCGGGCTCGCAATAGTACGACTTTCTTCCACCGCCAAACCGATATTCCACTTGACTGGCGGCACGAGCCAGGCGGCTCGTCCAGTTTCCGTGAATGGGTGCATATACGCGGCATGGAGCCAACAGGCTCGCAATTACATCAGAACCTGTACTCCCGATAGTGCACATATCGCATTCCAAACGCTTGAATCGATACACGCCACCTCTGAACTGGTGTTCCGCACCAATCATCGGGTTGCGGTGCTTAACGATGTGATCGAGGGCAATGTCTGGAATCCAGATGACAGCACTGCGGTCATCGCCATGCAATGGAACCAGATTCAGACGCAGCACCATGACAGTACCCAGCGAAACGAGGATTCCGCCACCAACCATCAGGATTTCTCGGAAACCTGCTCCGAGCAATCCGGTGACATCAAAGCCGAGGATGATGCATTCGGAGCTCGCGCTGGATCCGAGCAGATTCTTGATGTATTGCGCAATGACGAACAGACCGACTGCTCGGTATTGAACATCATCAGAGTAGGCGCGCCCCAAGGAGGCGACGTCACCGTCTCGCCAATCTATGCCGGGCGGTATCTGCAGCTTGATGCTTCCGCAGCATCGGCCGGAACCGTAACGTTCGCCTACGATATCTCCGACGGTCGAGGTCAGACCTCGACCGCCAACGTCACGGTAACGCTGCACGATGGAGACAACCATACACCGTTGCAATCCGACACCCCATCTGAAATCAATGTGGAGCAGGGAGCCAGTTACGTCGCCAATGCGCTTGGCAGCTTCGTTGATCCCGATGGGGATCCTCTTACCTTGGTTTCCGCAGTCGTGCAATACACCGATAAGGCGCAGGTTTTCACCCGGCCTGATGGCAAAATCACCTTCAATGCCGGCGATATGACCTCCGGCCGCGTGGGAGTGGAGATCACCGTCTCAGACGGCATGGCCACCGGCACCGGGTTCATGTATTTCTCCGTCAAACCGGCGAACACCTTGCCCGCGGTCATCGATCCAATAGCCGTGGCCACCACCCCGGATACGGATACCGTCATCGAGCTCAAGCCCTATGTGCATGGCACCTCCACGCAGCCAATGCAGCTGAGCCATGTGAATACGCTGTCCGGCGCTTCCACAATCGCTCACCCGTCCGATTTGTCCATTGCATTCACGGCATCCAAACCCGGCACCTACTATGTGCCGTACACCATACTCCAAGGCTCGATACCGGCCACCGGTTTGGCTCGCGTGGATGTGCACCCCGTAACCAAAGCAACAGCCAAACCGGTGGCGGCCAACGATGTGGCGCTGCTGGGCACTGACAATACGGCGATTGTGGAGCCTCTGTCAAATGACATCGACCCTATGGGTGGCGTGCTATCCGTAACCTCGGTGGACGTTCCTTCCGACTCCGGCATCAAAGCCGGATTGGTGGACCATAAACGCGTGTATGTCACAGCACACCAAGTGCCGTCCAAACCCATTCCCATTCGTTACAACGTGGCCAATGCGGCTGGCACCGCCACAGGCACCATTGTGTTGCATCCACCGGCGTTGGCGGCGGAAAGCTCCACGCCCACAGCAGGTGACATCAACATCCAGGTACGTACTGGCGGCATCGTATCAGTAGACGTACTTAACCATGTGACATACTCCGACAGCACTACGATCACGCTCAAAGACAATCTGCAATACGACGAAAGCACCTTCGCGGGTCTGGTGTTCACGTCTGGCAGCATCGTGCGATATCAGGCATCCAGCCAAGCGGGGGTCTTCCCCGTCACCTACACCGTTGAAGACCATACAGGCAATGCGGCATCCGGCATCGTCATCATCACCGTGCATGAAAGCCAAGCCGGAAACAAGGCCGCACCCACACCGCACAACACTGAAGCACAAGTAGCCGCAGGCCAAACCGTACGCATTCCCATCACGCTGACCGGCATCGACGTGGATGGCGACGATGACCAGCTGCTGGGATTGGGCAACACAGCGCCGGAACTAGGGCGCATTGCCGAAGTCGGCTCCGACTATCTGGTTTACGAGGCATATCCGGACTCTTGCGGAACCGACATATTCTCCTATGCCGTGGAGGATTGGACCGGGCAGCGAGCGCAGGCACAGATTCGGGTGGGCGTGTTCCAGGGCGCATCGGAATCCAGCGTCCATGCGCGCGATGACGACATCACACTACGGCCCAATACATCAGCCAGCGTGCCGGTAACGCTCAACGACATCTCCGCGGACAACACCGATTTGACCATCGGCACGACGGTTGAAGCGCAGGGAATCGACGATGTGATGGTGGAAAACAATATGCTGCTATTCACCACACCCGAGCATGCCACCACCGCACATATCGCGTATACCGCGTACAACACGGCCGGACTGGCAGATACCGCCACGCTCACCGTCAACGTAGATCCAAGCGCTCCCATCGAGCCACCTGCCGCCTATGACTGCCGCGTGCCGGCCTCCGACACCATCGACAAGCAATCCGTGGACGTGGACGTCTCGCCATGGATCGCCAATCCTTCAGGCACGGCCAGCGAACTGGAAGTGGCCATACATTCCTCAGCCACCGACCATGCGAGAGTCGGAGAAGGCAGCGCATCCACCATCGTCACCGTTGATTTGACCTCGCAGGCGAGAGCCGTGCCGTATACGGTGACCAACACCACGCACCATGTCACGTCCACTGCTTTTATTCATGTGCCGGCATATGGCGTGTTTCCACCCATACTGCGCCCCAAGGCACCGGAAATCATAGTCAACGCGCGCCAGACCGTTCACATCAATATCAACGACTATGTGCGTGTAGGCGCCGGAAAAGAACCGTACCTCGAAAGCGCCGATTCCATCACCGCCACCAAAGCGTCCAACACCGATTTCCGCGTCGATGGCAAAACTCTGAAATTCACCGCCATCAAAGACTATGCCGGCCCAGCTTCAATCACCTTCACCGTGACGGATGGAAACCGGCCCGACGCCTCCGCAATCATCAATACAGCCGTGGTCACTCTGCCGATCACGGTACTTGGCAGAACAACACCACCGCCCACCTTTTCTTCACCCACCATTGACATCGAGGCCGGCGCTGAACCGAAAACCATTGATCTGACCGCACTGACCCACATGCCTCCAGGGCTCCATGACGACGAGAAACGATGCGTCTATTCCTCAGGCGGAACCTCTTCGGAGCATATCTTGTCCTCGTTGTCCAGCTCAGGCAAGCTGCATATCTCGGCATCCAAAAATGCGCCCGCCGGAGTCACCGCCTCTATTCCCGTGCACATCACATACGGCAAGGGCACGGTGCATGCCGGCGTGATGGTTCGCGTGGTGGAATCCACTCGTCCACTGGCACGACTTGCAGCCGCAACATTGCAGCTCAAAGCCGGCTCCTCCGGCTCAGTGAATCCGTTGGAGAACGCTTACAATCCGTTCCCTGATTCCCCACTGACCGTTACCGCATGTCAAGCCGATGACACAGCGAAAATCACGATAACCAGCTGCTCTTCAACAGCCATCACCATCAGCGCCTCGCCCAACATCGGAGCTTCTTCAAACATGGTGCTCGTCACCGTGCGGGACGGCACTACGGCCACAGCACGCGAAGTCACCGGCACCATCACCCTTTCCATAGTCGACAAGCCTGATGCTCCGCTGCTCTTTCCCATAGCCGGCGACCCGCAGGATGGTGTGGTGACACTTAATTGGTCAGCAGGTGCGGCCAACGGCAGCCCCATTACCGACTACCGGGTGAGATGGAGCGGAGCCAGCAACGGAGAGCAATCCTGTGGCACGTCCACCAGATGCCGAATCACTGGTTTGAAGAACGGCAGGATATATTCTTTCACTCTCTCCGCCCGCAACGATGTCGGCTGGTCGGCGGCCTCCGCAGCCGTCACCGCCATTCCAGACAAGACTCCCACAGCTCCCGTGAATGTCACTGTGGAAGGAGGCAATGCCAGAGCTGCCATCACCTGGAGCCCGATAGATGGCGATTTCAGTGAGGTTGACAATTACATGGTGACGGTCAGCGGCGTGGGCGTATTGCAGACCAAAGAGACCGGAAATACAACGACCAAACTATCCTTCATCTTCAACAACGACAGCATCTCCGACGGGACCCTGGTAACGGCTACGGTCAAAGCACATAACAGAGCTGGCTGGAGCCCGGAATCCGGGACTTCAGAACCAAAGGCCATCTGGGGCGACCCCGATGCTCCATCCATTGAGCTTGCCGATGACGACATACCAGCAGTAACAATCACGCCGGGTAATAATCGCAACGCCGGGTGCGAGCGCATCGAGTTGAGCGGGGCCGCAGCAGACACCATCGGATGTTCCGGCGGCACTGTTGGCTTCGATATATCCAATCAGAAAGACAGTGCTGACGAGATCACCGTCACAGCCACTCTTATTCCCTCACGCGATGCCAAACCCGCCACAGCTACGGCCACATTCACGTCCACTGACTTCACTCAATCCACTACCCCGCAGGAGAACACCATGAACCCCACCATCGATGACGCCACATATCTTTCAGACGCCACTCGGATATCGCATGCCGTATATCTGCCGGACGACACCCGATTGGCACAAACTCTCTATCCACCCGAGTTAGAGCACCAAGCCCCTTGTGACGACACGAATATCAGTCTTCAACAGTTCAAGCCAATATCGCATGCAACCCAGCGTCCGAAAACCTCTCATGCTGGAACATTCGCTCAGACTGCCGCCCAAGCAACACCCGACATACATTATTTTCAGCAGTCATTCAATGCGCTGGTCGAGAACATCGCCATTGCAGTGGCTGGTAAGACCACACCGATCAAACAATGCGTCACCGCATTACTGGCCGGTGGACATGTGCTGCTTGAAGACAATCCCGGCACCGGTAAAACCCAGCTGGCACGGGCTTTGGCCAATTCCATCGACGCCAGCTTCAAGCGCATCCAATTCACACCAGATATGCTGCCTTCGGACGTAGTGGGTGTGACTTTCTACGATCAGGAGCACCACGAGTTCGAGTTCCGCAAAGGGCCGATCTTTGCATCTCTCGTATTGGCTGACGAAATCAACCGCGCTTCGCCGAAAACCCAATCCGCCCTGTTGGAGGTTATGGAAGAGCAGCAAGTCACCGTGGACGGCACCACCTATAACGTGCCTCAACCGTTCATCGTCATCGCCACGCAGAATCCGGTCGATCAGCTCGGCACTTACAAGCTGCCCGAAGCCCAGATGGATCGCTTTCTTATCAGAACCTCGATCGGATACCCGAGCCAACAGGTGTCTATCGACATACTCAAACAAATCGACATCCCCGACCGCGCACAAACCGTCTCCCCGGTGCTCACCAGCCATGACGTGCTGCAATTGCGCCTCATGACTGCTGGCATTTACATCGACGACGCCATCCACGAATACATTGTGCGTCTGGTCGAAGCGACCCGCCATCACGAAAGTATCTCCATAGGCTCCTCAATGCGAGGTGCTCTTGCGTTGGCACGCTGCGCCCGTATCTGGGCCGCCGCTGACGGCCGCGACTATGTAGTGCCAGACGACGTCAACGATCTTGCGACGCCCATACTTGCCCACCGCATCATGCTGGTCCCCGAAGCCATTTTCGACGGCATCACCCAAGAAAGCCTCATTGAGGAGATTCTTGAAGAGGTGCCGGCTCCCACCGTCAGCACGTGAAAGGACCATGCCCATGACCGGCCCATCCGTCACCATTGCGCATCACACACGGCAGTACGGCCACGACAACAAAACCGAGGCGAAGCACAGCGGGGGAATTGCGCATCACACACGGCAGCTCGGCCAAGCATGCAGACAAGCCACTGCACGAATCCGGCATTGCCTCACTTCCTCTGTTTCCCCGCTGGGTTGGGCAGCAACGGGCTGCGGCACAGCATGCTTGTGCGCATTCCCGTTACTGGGTTGGATCGAACTGCTCACATTCGGCATAGCATCCACGACGATGATGCTCTGCGCAATCCTGCTTGCTCTAGGTAACACCAAATTCGATGCCAGCATTCATGTTTCCCGGCACCGTATCACCGTGGACGGCACAATATCCATCACCGTAAACATCAGCAACTCCGGCACGGCACCCACCACCAACACCCAAGGCGGTCTTCCCATCGGCAATGACCGCCATCGATTCAGCATCCCCCGGCTCCTGCCCAAACAGACCAAGCACATCAGCATGGAGTTTCATGCCCCAGCCCGGACGGTATTGCCTATTGGACCATTGCATATTCGCAAAGGCGATCCATTCGGTCTTACCCGCCATGAAAACGATCTGGCAGAACGTATCAACGTGTATATCCATCCGAAAATCGTGCGGCTGCCCCTACTGCACGCCGGTATTCCTCGCGATCTCGAAGGTCAATCTTCCAGACGAATCGCAGACGATGATATTGATTTCCATGGCCTGCGCAAATACCAGCCCGGCGACGATATACGCAACGTCCATTGGCCAAGCTCCGCCAAAGCAGATTCCTTGATGATTCGCCAATATGAAGCCACATGTCGCACTGATACCTCATTAACGCTCAGCGTGGATGAAAGCGACTACGCTTCGAGGGAAGAATTCGAAATGGCGGTTTCTATTCACGCTTCGATTGGTGTGCAATGCCTGCTGCAATATCGCCCGTTATATGTGCATGTCGGGAAAGCACACACGCAGCCGCATGACGCCATGTCGTTTCTTGACGCCACAAGTGCCATAGCCTTCCAGCAAGACTTCACCGCGAGCCTTGTCGATGGCACATTGCAGCACAGCGCCAACGCTTCCCTGTATGTCGTCACCGTTGGATCGAAGAAAACCCTCAGCCGCATAACACGCATGGCCAGGGCACTCCCCCAATCTGCACGTTGCATAGTGCTGCAGGCAGATATCGGCATGACCTGCAGCATAAGGCGATGCGCCAATTGCACTGTAATCACCATCGGCAAGCTCAACGATCTGCCACTCATGTTGGGAGTTGTGCCATGATTGCCAGACAATCCAAGAAACAACAGGGCATCAGCCTTGCCGCTATTGCGCTGATGATGGTTCTGGCTCAATCGAACCTCATTGACGTGTACGCGGACCATATGATGTGGATTGCGGCAGCCATTCCTTCGACTGCACTAGGGACGGCGATCGCATTCGCCGGAACCAGATACTCACTCACAATATGGTGGCAGCTGACCTTTCTGACGTTGACCCAATTCATCATCGGCCCAGTCATAGCACTGCCTTCCACCACCATCGCTCACGTGATACCCAGCCTGGATACCTTGAGCCAGGGATGGGAGATGACGTTCGGAGCATTCAAATATCTCATCTCGGTGGCACCGCCAGTCGGCACCGCATATGGCAGTCTGATGGCCGTATGGACTATCGGATTATGGCTGGCGTTCCTGGCAGGCACGTTCACCATCAGTGACCATGCGTGGACGTCCGCAATCGCAGCCATTCCACTGGCCACAGCCATGACCGTATGCGCACTTCTTGGCACCAGCCACGGCTGGCATCGAACCCTATGCGGCATCACCTTCGCTGTGCTGCTCATCATCTGGATGGCATGGCGATTGGAATTTATGGAATGGGAACGATGGTTCTGCGCACTGGTCGTGGTGACTCTTGCAGCCGGGCTGGCCGTCGGCGGTTCCGCACTGGCATCCCCGCACCGCCTCATACTGCGAGACACGTACAATCCACCGCTCAGCCCCTACGATTACACCAGCCCGTTGAGCAGCATGAGATCCTATATCAAGGATCATCGAGATGACACACTACTTACCATCACCAACCTGCCTGCCGGCACTCCCGTCAGACTGGCAGTGATGGACTGGTTCGACGGCTCAGTGTGGAATCTCTCCGACTCATCCAAAGCCTCCGATTGCGCGAACTACCAACGAGTAGGCACCACAATCAGCACTGATGAACGCGGCATGGCATTCACCGCCACCTTCACTGTGCACCGAGGACTCGCTGATGTCTGGCTTCCCCTAGCCGGCGCCGCCACCGGCGTGCAATTCCTCGGCAAAGATGAGAACAGCCCGTTCTATTACAACCGCGATACCAATTCAGCCATACTCCCCTCAGGAACCAGCGAAGGACTGACTTACATCGAATCCGGCATTATTGCCGACACCCCTACCAACCAACAAATCAGCACGGCCAAAGCCGCCAACATCAGCCAGCCGAAAGCTCTGGACGTGCCCAATGCAGTTAGCACACTGGCTTCGGCCGCTGCCGGCGGCCAATCCCGAGGAGGTGCCGCAGCCCAAGATTTGGCTGCAATGTTGCGGAGCTCCGGCTGGTTCTCCCACGGCTTGCAGAACGACTATCCTTCGGCTGCCGGTCATGGCAATTACCGTGTAAACGCACTGCTTACCGGAACCACCATGGTAGGAGACTCCGAACAATACGCCTCCGCCATGGCCCTGATGGCCCGTGAGTTGGGACTGTCTTCCCGCGTGGTATTGGGATTCCTGCCCAAAGATGAGGATGGAGACATCACCAACGCGCGTGGCAAGAAAACTTCTGGCAGTGGCACCGAGATCACTTTCACCGGCGACGACATAGCCGCATGGGTGGAAATCAAACTTCGCAATCTGGGATGGGTGGCGTTCTACCCTACTCCGAAGGAGAGCAAAATTCCGGATGATAGCCAGAGCTCGGCTCCACCTGACCCGAAGAATCTTGTGCGCCAACCGCCTGTTCCATTCATCGATCCGTTACGAGACCAGACTCAGGTCAGAGGGCAGAGTGCTTTATCCGGCACGGATGCCGAAGTCGCTTCATCTGATGAATCGTTCTGGTTACAGTTCCATCGAGCAGCGCGCACAGCAGCCATCTATAGCAGCCCGTTGTGGATTACATTGACGGTTTGCGTCCTGATTCTGGCGTTCAAAGCCCTTATGATTGCCCTCGCGCAACGGCGCGGCAGTCCTCGCACACGTATAGCCGCCGGATGGAACGCCCTGCGAACCTTGGCGGTACAAAGCGGCGGCATACCACTTTCCGGCACCAGGCGTAATCAAGCGCATGCCATCGCTCATCAGTTTGGTATCGCCAATCAGGCGTTGCAGCAACTTGGCAGGGAGGCCGACTATGCCACTTTTTCCGGGCGGAATATCACACCCGCACAGTCCACTCAATATTGGACCAGCGTGAAACGGCTGCGTACCGCCATGCTGCGATCCATGCCGCGTCTCAAGCGGTTTAGAACGCAACTGTCCTTGCGGGGAGTGACCGTTCGCATACCTCGTCAATCTCGTTCTCCGTCTCGCGCCGAAATACTTAAAACCGGGTCAGCAGGCCGCATACACCGCACAAGTTCCACATCTCGCCCAAGTCGGGCAAACCGCGACAACCGGCATCAGTACCAGCCCCAGAACACGAGGCCCGCAGATCCAAGCCGCAAATAGGCGATGGCCCGGAACCATACCAGTTCCGGGCCATCGCCTGTCAATCATGCGCATGAACTCATATTCATACGCGGCTGGATCACAGCCATCGGGAAGTGATTACTCCTCGATGTCGCCCTGACCACCCTGATCGGAATAGAAATCATCCGGGTTGAAGTCATCGCCGAGCTTCAGATCGCCGAACTCGAGGTTCGAGAAGTTCAGGTCAGACAGGTCGGCGTCAGAGAAGGTCGTGTCGCCAAGATCACCATCGCCACCCAGACCGAAGTTCGGGTAGATGGTGTCGCGGATGGCCTTGTCAGGCTCAACCACAGCGTTGCGGTAACGGGCAAGACCCGTACCGGCCGGGATGAGCTTACCAATGATGACGTTCTCCTTGAGGCCCTTGAGGTCATCGACCTTCTCGGAGAGCGCGGCTTCGGTGAGCACGCGGGTGGTCTCCTGGAAGGAGGCGGCGGACAGCCAGGAATCGGTGGCCAGAGACGCCTTGGTGATACCCATCAGCGCCGGACGGCCAACAGCCGGCTTGCCACCGTTCTTCACGGTATTGCGGTTGATCTCGCGGAAGCGGGCGTTGTCCACCAGCTCACCCGGCAGCAGATCGGTGTCGCCGGAGTCGATGATGGTCACGCGGCGGGTCATCTGGTGCACGATGACCTCGATGTGCTTGTCGTGGATATCCACACCCTGGGAGCGGTACACGGTGTGCACTTCCTCCACGATGTTCACCTGAGCAGCACGCTTGCCGAGAATGGTGAGGATCTTCTTCGGATCCACAGAACCCTCGACCAGCTGGGTGCCAACCTTGATGTGGTCGCCATCGGCAACCTTGAGCGGCACACGCTTGGAGACCTGGTAGGTAATCGGCTTGATGGCGCCGTCCTCGGTCGGAGCGCCGGAATCAGCATCCGGGCTCAGGATGATCTGGCGACCGCGATCGTTCTCCACAATCTTGATGGTGCCGGCGAACTCGGTAATCGGGGCCTCACCCTTCGGGGTACGGGCCTCGAAAAGCTCGGTAACACGGGGAAGACCCTGAGTGATATCGGAAGCCGCAGCCACACCACCGGAGTGGAAGGAACGCAGCGTCAGCTGGGTACCAGGCTCACCGATGGACTGGGCGGCGACGATACCAACGGTCTCGCCAACGTCGACCAGCTTGTTGGTGGCCAGCGACCAGCCATAGCACTTGGAGCACACACCGCGCTTGGACTCGCAGGTCAGCACGGAACGGCACTTGACTTCCTCTACGCCATGGGCCACGAGGTCGTTGAGCACGTCCATGGACAGGGCATCGTCACGCTTGTACAGCACGGTCTTGCCGTCAGCCGGGTCAATGACATCGGCAGCGAGCAGACGGGAGTACGGACCACCATCGGCGGCCTTAACGAGCACCAGGTTGCCATCGGCGTCACGGTCGGCCACGCGAATCGGCAGACCGGCCTTGGTGCCACAGTCCTCTTCGCGCACGATGACGTCCTGGGAGACGTCGACCAGACGACGGGTCAGATAACCAGACTCTGCGGTACGCAGTGCGGTATCAGCCAGACCCTTACGTGCACCGTGCTGGGAGATGAAGTACTCCAGCACGGACAGGCCGTCACGGTAGTTGGACTTCACAGGACGAGGAATAATCTCACCCTTCGGGTTAGCCACGAGGCCTCGCATACCAGCAATCTGGTTGATCTGCATCATGTTGCCTCGTGCACCAGACTGCACGATGATGGCCAGGTTGGAGGTCGGGTCGAACTTGTCCTCGACTTCCTTGGACACCTCGGAGGTGCACTCGGTCCACAGGTCAATGAGCTCCTGACGGCGGGCTTCCTCGGTCAACAGACCCATCTCGTAGTTGGCGTTGACCTTGTCGGCCTTGGCCTCGTACTCGGCGATCTTCTCGTCGCGCTCCGGCGGCTCGTTCACGTCGGAGAAGGCGAAGGACACACCGGACCAAGGGGCGCGGGTGAAGCCGAGATCCTTGAGGGCATCCAGCGTGGCGGCCACCTGCTGGGTGGAGTAACGCATGGCGATGTCATCGACGATCTTGGACAGGCGGCCCTTGGCCACCTGATCGTTAACGAACGGGTAGTCGGTCGGCAGGGTCTCGTTGAACAGGATACGGCCGTAAGAGGTGGCGAACAGCACGGTGCCGTCGTGGAAGCGCTCTTCCTTGGCGGTGTCGGTCTCGCCGTCGCGCGGGGCGAGCACCTTGACCTCGCCGGGCTCCCAGTTCTTCGGCAGCACGAAGGTCTCAGGCAGGCGGATGAGCACCTTGGCCTGCATGTCGATCTCGTGGCGGTCGAGGGCCATTTCGGCCTCTTCCAGCGAGGAGAACACGCGGCCCTGGCCCTTGGCGCCTTCCAGCACGGTGGACAGGTAGTACAGACCGAGGATCATGTCCTGAGAAGGCATGGTCACGGTGTGGCCATCGGCCGGCTTCAGGATGTTGTCGGAAGCCATCATCAGCGAGCGGGCCTCAGCCTGGGCTTCGGCGCTCAGCGGCAGGTGGACTGCCATCTGATCACCATCGAAGTCGGCGTTGAAGGCGGCGCAGGCCAGAGGCGGCAGGTGGATGGCCTTGCCCTCCACCAGAATCGGCTCGAAGGCCTGGATACCCAGACGGTGCAGCGTAGGTGCACGGTTGAGCAGCACCGGGTGCTCGGAGATGACCTCCTCGAGCACGCCCCACACCTCGGAGTCGCCACGGTCCACAAGACGCTTGGCGGACTTCATGTTCTGTGCGTAGTTGAGGTCAACCAGACGCTTGATCACAAACGGCTTGAACAGCTCGAGAGCCATCGGCTTCGGCAGACCGCACTGGTGCATGCGCAGGGACGGACCAACCACGATCACGGAACGACCGGAGTAGTCGACTCGCTTACCGAGCAGGTTCTGACGGAAGCGGCCCTGCTTGCCCTTGAGCATGTCGGACAGGGACTTGAGCGGACGGTTGGAGGCACCGGTGACCGGGCGACCACGACGGCCGTTGTCGAACAGGGAGTCGACGGCTTCCTGAAGCATGCGCTTCTCGTTGTTGAGCATGATCTCAGGAGCACCGAGCTCAATGAGGCGCTTCAGACGGTTGTTACGGTTGATCACACGACGGTAGAGGTCGTTGAGATCGGAGGTGGCGAAGCGGCCACCGTCGAGCTGCACCATCGGGCGCAGGTCCGGCGGGATGACCGGAATCACGTCGAGCACCATGGCTTCCGGCTTGTTGCCGGTGGTCAGGAAGGCGTTGACGACCTTGAGGCGCTTCAGCGCCTTGGTCTTGCGCTGCTCGGAAGCGTCCTTGATCTCTTCGCGCAGTTCCTTGGAAATGGCTTCGAGGTCGAGGGACTGCAGACGCTTCTTGATAGCTTCGGCGCCCATGCAGCCGTCGAAGTAATCGCCATAGCGGTCCTGCATCTCACGCCACAGATCCACATCGTCGACCATGTCGCCGGGCTTGAGCTTCTTGAACTTGTCGAAGACGGCGTCCACGCGGGCGATCTGATCGTTATAGCGGGTGCGGATGGCAGTCATCTCGCGCTCGGCACCATTGCGCAGCTTGGCACGAGCCGGGCCCTTGGCTTCGCCGGTCTCCTCGAGAGCGGCGAGGTCCTCCTCAACCTTCTTGGCTCGAGCCTCGATCTCGGTGTCACGACGCTGCTCAAGACGCTTGATCTCGGCATCGAACTCGTCCTGCAGACCGGGCAGATCGTTGTGGCGCTCGTCCTCGTTCACCTCGGTGACCATGTAGGAGGCGAAGTAGATGACGCGCTCCAGATCCTTCGGGGTGACGTTCAGCAGGTAGCCCAGGCGAGAGGGCACACCCTTGAAGAACCAAATGTGAGTCACCGGAGCGGCGAGCTCGATGTGGCCCATGCGCTCACGGCGCACGCGGCTACGGGTCACTTCAACGCCGCATCGCTCGCAGACGATGCCCTTGAAGCGCACGCGCTTGTACTTACCGCAGGCGCACTCCCAATCGCGGGTAGGACCGAAGATCTGCTCACCGAACAGACCATCCTTCTCCGGCTTCAGAGTACGGTAGTTGATGGTTTCAGGCTTCTTGACCTCGCCGTGGCTCCAGCCGCGGATATCGTCGGCGGTGGCCAGGCCGATACGAAGCTTGTCAAATGCGTTGACGTCCAGCACTTGTTAATCCGTTTCTGTTAAAAGTTTTCGTTCACGCTGTGTGGAGTTGTCGCCCGCCGCTCTAGGCGCGGCAGGCGACAACCCGTGGAATCACTGGTATTCGGGTTCTTCGGCCTTCTGGTCTTCCTTGGCGGCCGCGTCGGGGCGGGCACCAATGTTGAAGCCGAGATCGTCGGCGGAACTCACCGGATCGTCTTCCTCGTCCTTCATGTCGATGGCCACGCCTTCGGCGTTGAGCACCTCGACGTTCAGGGACAGGGACTGCATTTCCTTCAGGAGCACCTTGAACGACTCAGGGATGCCTGCCGGCGGCAGGTTATCGCCCTTGACGATGGCGCCGTAGACGCGCACGCGGCCGTCGACGTCATCGGATTTGGTGGTCATCATTTCGTGCAGCGTGTAGGCGGCACCGTAGGCCTCGAGGGCCCACACCTCCATCTCGCCGAAGCGCTGGCCACCGAACTGGGCCTTACCACCGAGCGGCTGCTGGGTGATCATGGAGTACGGGCCGGTGGAGCGGGCGTGAATCTTGTCGTCGACCAGGTGGTGCAGCTTCAGCATGTACATGTAGCCCACGGAAATCTGCTTGGTGTACGGCTCACCGGTGCGGCCGTCGAACAGAGTCGCCTTGCCGTCGGGGCCCACGAGACGGTCGCCGTCACGGTTCGGCAGCGTGGTGGACAGCAGACCCCTCAGGACTTCCGGCTTGACACCGTCGAACACCGGGGTGGCGACCGGGGTGTTCGGCTCGGCCTTCTCGGCACCGGACGGAATCAGCTTCTTCCACTCGGCTTCCAGATTCGGATCCAAAGAGATGTCCCAACCGGAGTGAGCAATCCAGCCGAGGTGCAGCTCAAGCACCTGACCGAGGTTCATTCGGGAAGGCACACCCAGCGGGTTCAACATGATGTCGACCGGAGTACCGTCGGCAAGGAACGGCATATCCTCTTCCGGCAGGATGCGGGAGATGCAGCCCTTGTTGCCATGGCGGCCGGAGAGCTTGTCGCCCACCGTGATCTTACGGTGCTGGGCGATGTAGACGCGGATCATCTGGTTGACGCCGTTGGGCAGCTCGTCGCCGTCCTCCTCGGCATCCTCGCGGGTAATCTCCTTGACGCCGATGACCGTACCGGTCTCGCCGTGGGGCACACGCAGGGAGGTGTCACGCACCTCGCGGGACTTCTCGCCGAAGATGGCACGCAGCAGGCGCTCCTCCGGGGTCAGCTCGGTCTCACCCTTCGGGGTGACCTTACCGACCAGAATGTCGCCGGCCTCGACCTCGGCGCCGATGCGGATGATGCCGCGCTCATCAAGGTTGGCCACAGCGTCCTCGCCGACGTTCGGCAGGTCGCGGGTAATCTCTTCGGCGCCCAGCTTGGTTTCGCGGGCGTCAATCTCGTACTCCTCGATGTGGATGGAGGAGAGGGTGTCGTCCTGCACGAGGCGCTGGGAGATGATCACAGCATCCTCGTAGTTGTAGCCGTTCCACGGCATGAAGGCGATGAGCAGGTTCTTGCCTAGGGCCAGGTCGCCCTTCTGGATGGCAGGACCATCGGCCAGCACCGAGCCGGCCTCCACACGCTCGCCATCGTGGATGATCGGGCGCTGATTGTAGCAGGTGGTCTGGTTGGAACGCTGGAACTTAGCCAGCTTGTAGGAGCTGGTGGTGCCGTCGTCGTTCATCACACGGATCAGGTCGGCGGACACGTAGGTGACCACACCGTCTTTGTCGGCCTTGATGACGTCGCCGGAATCGTTGGCGGCGCGCCATTCGGAACCGGTACCCACCAGCGGGCGCTCGGATTCGATCAGCGGCACGGCCTGACGCTGCATGTTGGTACCCATCAGTGCACGGTGGCCCTCATCATGCTCCAGGAACGGAATCAGGGAGGCACCGAGGGAGACCATCTGACGCGGGGAGACATCCATGTAATCCACGGAGCTCACCGGCACATCGACTGCCTCTTCCTCGCCGACTCGGGCAAGGGCGGACTTGGAGACGAAGTTGCCGTTCTCGTCAAGTTCCTGGTTGGCCTGGGCGATGACGTGGTCGAGATCACGGTCAGCGGTCATGTACTCGACCTCGTCGGTCACGTGGCCGTTGACGACCTTGCGGTACGGGGTCTCGATGAAGCCGAACGGGTTGACGCGGCCGAAGGTTGCCAGAGAACCAATCAGACCGATGTTCGGGCCTTCAGGAGACTCGATCGGGCACATACGGCCAAAGTGGGACGGGTGCACGTCGCGGACCTCCATGGAGGCGCGATCGCGGGACAGACCGCCGGGGCCCAAAGCGGAGAGACGACGCTTGTTCGTCACACCGGACAGCGGGTTGTTCTGGTCCATGAACTGGGAGAGCTGGGAGGTGCCGAAGAACTCCTTGATGGTGGCGTTCACCGGGCGGATGTTGATCAGGGACTGCGGGGTGATGGCCTCGGCGTCCTGAGTGGTCATACGCTCGCGTACCACGCGCTCCATACGGGACAGACCGGTACGCAGCTGGTTCTGGACCAGCTCACCGACCTGACGGATACGACGGTTGCCGAAGTGGTCGATATCGTCAACGTCCACGCGCAGGTCAACATCTTCGCCGTTGCGCTTGCCCGGGAAGGTCGCAGCACCATCGTGCAGGGCCACCAAGTACTTGATGGTGGCGATGATGTCCTCCTGGTGGAGGGAACGATCGTTGAAGTCGGCCTCAACGCCCAGCTTGCGGTTGATCTTGTAACGGCCGACGCGGGCCAGATCGTAACGCTTGGTGTTGAAGTAGAAGGAGTCCAACAGGTTCTTGCCGGCCTCGGGGGTCGGGGTGTCAGCCGGACGAATCTTGCGGTAGAGGTCAACAAGGGCCTCGTCCTGGGTCTCGAGGGTTTCCTTCTCGAGTGCATCGAGCACCAGCGGGTAGTCCTTGAAGGCCTTGGCGATCTCGGACTTGGTCATGCCGATGGCCATGAGGAACACGATGGCGGACTGCTTGCGCTTGCGGTCCACGCGCACCTGCGGCTGATCCTTCTTATCGACCTCGAACTCAAGCCATGCGCCGCGGGACGGGATAATCTTCGCGCCGAAGACTTCCTTGTCGGAAGTACGGTCCTGCTGACGATCGAAGTAGACGCCCGGGGAGCGCACGAGCTGGGAGACGATGACTCGCTCGGTGCCGCCGATGATAAAGGTGCCGTGCGGGGTCTGCAGCGGGAAGTCACCCATGAACACGGTCTGGGACTTGATCTCGCCGGTGTCGCCGTTCTCGAACTCGGCGTTCACGTACAGCGGTGCGGAGTAGGTGTAATCCTTCTCCTTGCATTCCTGCACGGTGTGACGCGGCTCTTCGAAGTACGGATCGGAGAAGGTCAGGCTCATGGTCTGAGCGAAGTTCTCGATCGGAGAGATCTCGTTGAAGACCTCATCGAGGCCGGAGGTGTGGGCCACGGTGTTAGTGCCGTTCTTTTCGTCCTCCTCGACGCGCGCCTTCCAGCGTTCGTTGCCGATCAGCCAATCGAAGCTGTCGGTCTGCACGCCCAGCAGGTAGGGCACATCGATGGGTTCCTTGATGGAACCGAAGTTCACGCGATCCGACGCCTTGTGCAGGTCAATATCATGCTGGTCGGCGCGTGCGATGATGGTGGTGGTGTTCGTCGTAGACTCAGTAGCCAATGGACGTTCCTTATCGCTCGCTTAGATTAATAATTCCCCTGGGAGCGCCGGCATGGCCACCATATGCCTATGCGGACGCTTCATTGTCGATGGCATGCCCGCAATATGACACACCTCATGCGAAGTCAAAAGAATAACGCTATAGCAGGACATCTTTTGCGCGACTTCCCGCTGATACCGAGGCCGACCTCACACGGGCGAGGGCGGAGAGAAGCCCGGAGCAGCCCCCTCCAATTACTCCACCGTAAACGTCACCGGATCGCTCTTCACCTTGGGATGATCCTTCAGACTCAGCCGAGCCACATACGTTCCCGCGTTCACGCGAGGCCAGTCCGCCTCATCCGTGCACTCGGTCAGCGCGGCATTGGAATCGGCATTCCATTTGAGCTGCTGAATGTCTTTGTCTCCCTTGGCCATCAACAGCATGCGGGAATCCGTGGCGCACAAGGCGGAGGTATAGACGGTTTGCTGACCGGAAGTAATGGTGAGCACGCGGCCCGCATCGGATCCATCGACCAGACAGCTGTCGGAACCGTCATGCACGATCTTGGCGGTGAATTCCAATGACCCGCCAACCGGCACGGATTGGGACGCCGAGCTCAGATCAAGCGACAAATCCTTGGCCGAGCAATCCTTAACACCGCTGGTTTTCTTCGGCGTCGGCACGGTGTCGCGGGAAATGGCATACACCTCGTCATGATGAATTGCCGTGTTGATGGCTCCGACCCCACGGCCAAGGCTGTAGACGCAAAATACGATTAGCGCGAGAACTAACACCAATGCCACACCAACCACGATGCGGCGGCGACGGTACATCGTCTGCTTCTTCTTACTGATGGTGCGCTTTGTGGCAGCACCTGCCTTGGCAGACCGGATGGTCTTTGCAGGTATCGCGGTTTTGACAGTCCTACCGGAGCGAACGGGATTGGAGAACTTCCGAGAAGCAGACTTGCGAGAGGTGTTTTTTGCCGCGAGACATCGGGCGCCCCACCCGCCACGACCATCTCCGGCGCTTTTAGGATTCGCACCTGACTTATTCCTCTGCACTGCCATAACCTCTTCAGTGTACGGTCGTCATCGCCATGCACGCACGGCAGTCCCATATTTTCACAGAATGTCAGCCAAGACCAATATTCCGCTCAGCGATATCATCCGCTCATCCACGCGTACGCTCTCACACGTGTGCGGTTCAACCACTTCATAGCACTGTGCGGAATCAGTCGTGGGGCAGACGAAGGGCACCATTCTCCAGAATCTCGATCAACCCGTCATCGTCAAGGCTCGCGATGCAGGAGTCGAGCTGAACCTGGTCTTTCCATAGGTTTTCGGCATCCACTCTGGCAAGCGTGTCATTCGCCGGCAATGCGCGCAACGCCGCAAGCACCAGTCCGCGCACCTGACGATCAGTGCCTTGGAATCGCTGCCGCGGGCGGGTGCGGCGCTCCCCCAGTCCGGGGCGGCCGGCTTTGAGAAATGCACAATCATCCGCAATCGGGCAAATCTCGCATAACGGCGTCTTGGCCGTGCAAACCACCGCGCCCAATTCCATCACCGACTGATTCCACGTGACCGATGGAGGTTCGCTGCGCTGCAGGAAAGTGTGTTCGCCGGATCGGTATGCATGGTCCGTGCAATCGGCACCGTCCCCACAAACCCTGTCTTGGGGCAACATGCGGTTGGCGAGCGCGCGTTCGACCGGGCTCGCCGCTCCCCCGCGAGATTCGGTGCCGAGGAATACGCGGCTCAGCACGCGGCGAATATTCGTATCGATCACCGCAATGCGCTCACCGAATGCAAAGCTCAGCACGGCGGAGGCAGTGTAGTCGCCGATACCGGGCAGAGCGACGAGCTCGTCGTAGGTGCGAGGCAGCTCATCGCCATATTCTTCCGCCACCACGCGGGCGCATTCCTGCAATCGCAGCGCACGGCGAGGATAGCCAAGCCGGCCCCATGCGGTGATCACATCGGCTTTAGGTGCTGCGGCAAGAGCACGGGCGTCAGGCCAGCGCGCCATCCAATCGTTCCAATACGGCACCACACGACTCATCTGCGTCTGCTGGCTCATCACCTCACTGACCAGCACGCCCCACGGCGTGGCCCGTCCGAAGCGCCATGGCAAGTCACGCGCATTGGCCTCCCACCATGCGCCGAGCCGTAAAGAAATTGCTGTGTCGTTCATCGTTCTTATTCTTAGCAGCTATGACGAACGAGGCAGAACAGAATTCGCAGAACGCGCAGAATCCCGAAACAAAAGTCGAGAAGATGTTCGAGTACGGGTACCGTAAATCGAATTACGGACCGGACGAACTCGTAACCGACGCGCATGGCAACCCCATCTCCGTGGTGGACGCGATGCTCTCAGCTGAAAAGGCCGCCACCACCGAAACCGTAACACCGCACCTGTGCTACTACTCACCGCGTATTCCCGGCAACACCGGCTCGGCCATCCGCCTGTGCGCGGTGACCGGCACCATCCTGCATTTGGTGGAGCCGTTGGGTTTCAACCTGCGCGACACCAAGCTGCGCCGAGCAGGCCTCGACTACCACGACATGGCCCACGTGGTGCTGCATCCGAATTTCGACAACCTGGTGGAGTCCATGCCCAATTCGCGCATCATCGCGTTCACCGCACATGCCACCAAGCTGTACACCGAAGTGGAATACAAGCCGACCGACATCCTGCTGTTCGGCCCCGAGCCCGGCGACATCCCCGACCCGATGGACATCATGGAAGGCCCGCACGTGGCCGAGCAGGTGCGACTGCCCATGCGCCCGTCCTTGCGCTCCCTAAACCTCACCAACTGCGCATCCATCGCCATCTACGAAGCCTGGCGCCAACTGAATTTCAAGGGCGGAGCGTGAGGAGAAGGCCCGGTGGGCCTTCGAGTAGCGACGCCGAACGAACGCCGACAGGCGTGAGGGAGGAAACCCTGAGCCTCGCAGCACGACCATCATTGTGGAAATGAACGCAGAAGATGGGTCTATCGGCGCTTTGAGGGGCTGATTCGGCATCCGCCGGAGGTCTATCTCCGTTTCAAGGGGCTGTCAAAGGACGAAACCCCGAGTACAGACATTGAAATATCAACGCTTGTACTCGGGGTCTTCGCATATATCAGCCCCTTGAAACGGAAGTAGACCTCCAGAAAGGTCGAAATCAGCCCCTCGAAACGGGAATAGACCTCTCGAAAGGTCATCCAAATCGATATCCGCCTTCGGAGGGGGTGCATTCGGGCTTTTGCAGAATGCTTTCTGCTTTCAAAGGGGCACCTCAATTAAGAAACCTCGAGTATGGACGTTGATATTCCAACGCGCATACTCGAGGTTTCCGTATATAGGTACCTCTCTGAAAGCAGATAGCTCTCCGCGAAGAGCCAGAGGTACCTCTTGAAGGCAGATACCCTACTGAATCAGTTCTTGAAGCTGTGAATCGGAGCGGGAATGCGACCGCCACGAGTCACGAAGGCCTCGCAGCTGGTCTGGTTGACCGGCATGATGGGCGCGTAGCCCATCAGGCCGCCGAAGTTCGCCATTTCACCAACGCCCTTGCCCGCCACAGGGATCACACGCACGGCAGTGGTCTTCTGGTTGACCATGCCGATGGCGGCTTCGTCGGCGATCAGGCCGGAGATGGTGGAAGCAGAGGTATCGCCCGGAATGGCGATCATGTCAAGACCCACCGAGCATACGCAGGTCATGGCCTCAAGCTTCTCGAGGGTCAAGCAACCGGAGGCGGCAGCGTCAATCATGTTCTTGTCTTCGGAGACCGGGATGAACGCACCGGACAGACCGCCCACGTAGGAGGACGCCATGATGCCGCCCTTCTTGACCTGGTCGTTGAGCATGGCCAAGGCCGCAGTGGTGCCGGGAGCGCCAACTTGTTCGAGGCCTATCTTCTCAAGCACTTCGCCCACCGAGTCGCCCACGGCCGGGGTCGGAGCGAGGGAAAGGTCGATGATGCCGAACGGCACGCCAAGACGGCGGGAAGCCTCCTGAGCCACAAGCTGGCCCACGCGCGTGATCTTGAACGCGGTGCGCTTGATGGTCTCGCACAGGAACTCGAAGTCCTTGCCTTTGGCCGCATCGAGTGCGCGGGAGACCACACCGGGGCCGGAGACACCAACGTTGATGACCGCGTCGCCTTCGGTAACGCCGTGGAAGCCACCGGCCATGAACGGGTTGTCGTCAGGCACGTTGCAGAACGCCACGAACTTGACGCAGCCGTAAGAGTCGTTGTCGGCGGTGCGCTCGGAGATGTCCTTGATGATGTGGCCGAGCAGTTCGACCGCGTTCATGTCGATGCCGGTCTTGGTGGAACCGACGTTCACAGACGAGCACACGATGTCGGTCTCTGAAAGCGCCTGCGGCAGGGACTTAATCAGCAGTTCCTCAGCCGGGGTCATGGCCTTGGAAACGAGCGCGGAGTAGCCGCCGATCAGGTCGACGCCGACTTCCTTGGCCGCCTTATCCAGCGCATGCGCGATCTTGACGAAATCCTCGCTCGTCTTGCAGGAGCTGGCACCCACCAGTGAAATCGGGGTGACGGTGATGCGCTTATTGACGATCGGGATGCCGTAGTCACGCTCAATGGCCTGACCGGTGGAGACGAGATCCTTGGCGTAGGTGGTGATCTTGCGGTAAATGTTGTTGCAAGTCGTGTCGACGTTGTCCGTCGCACAGTCGAGCAACGAGATGCCCATGGTGATGGTGCGGACGTCGAGCTTCTCCTGCTCGATCATCTGATTGGTCTCGTGGACCTCCATGATATTCAGCATGGTGTGTTCCTTACGGTTGTTTTTTCGCCCTCGCTGGCGGGGGCTGCCGGTGAAACCGACTGAGGTGGTATCCAACATGAGACCACCCACCGGCGCTATGCGCCACCTCCCGCCAGCGGGAGGGAATCGAAAGCTATATCAGAATCAGATACGGTGCATCTTGGTGAAGATCTCTTCACGCTGGCAGCGGATACGCACGCCGATGTCGTCGCCAAGATCCTCAAGGTTGCCGACCATGGCACCAAAGTCCTTGTCCGCATTGGCATAGTCGACAATCATCATCATGTTGAGATATCCGTCGATGATGGTCTGCGAAATATCAAGCACGTTGACGTTATGCTCGGACAGATAGGTGCAGACGCGCGCGATGATGCCGACGGTATCCTGACCGACGACGGTGATGATGGCCTTATTCATGGCTCTCCCTGGTCGTATACGAAAAGCGGGTGACTCCCCCAAGTATAGGGAAGACACCCGCCATTTATGTTCATTACCGATTCATGTATCGTCTGTCGTCTGACCGTTGCCAGGCACCAATACCGCCGGAATGGAACAGCTCAGACAAGTCACAAACCTGCATCACGCCATTCATGCCGTTCCATTTCCGGATTCGCGGACTCTCAGGAATCATCGAGTCCGTTGGGCCATGTTCACACGGCCAGACTCTCAACCGCACCACCGCGACGCCGGACTCGCCTCGGCTGGGCCGCTGAGTAGCCGACATATTGCTGTTGCTGCCCTCATCGAAGGATTCGCGGGCATCGCTCGTATTCATAGTGTGGCCGGATGCACCGGCGGACGTAGTATTTTCAGGGGTTGTCTGGGTAGCGGGCAACGGAACCTCTCTCGGATTGTCTCTTCATCATTGCCGTCGCGCGAAAATGTCGATATGCCCCTAATGTCCGGGCCAACGACGGCAACAAAAAAACGCATGGCCTGCCATGTGATTTCGGCAGAAGCCATGCGATTTTCAAAACAATCCGCAACCGTAATACGATTCGAAATTCTTCGTAAGTACGCCCCGCGTGTCGCGGCACGATAGGGAGGGGAAAAAGAGAAGAGGAGGGGGCTCCCGCTGGCGGGAGCTGTCAGCGAAGCTGACTGAGGGTGGTCACTGTATACGACAAACCACCCTCAGTCTCACTACGTTCGACAGCTCCCGCCAGCGGGAGCCAAAGTAGGTAGCTCAGGCCTCGCGGCTGGCGCTCGGAGCGGCATAAGCCGCAAGGGCGCGCGGAGCGTGGAAGCCCTGCTTTTCGAACTCGTCGGCAATCTTCTGGGCGACTTCCTGAGAACGGCCCTTATCAACCAGAGCGATGATGGAGCCGCCGAAGCCGCCGCCGGTCATACGCGCACCGTAGGCGCCGTTCTTGCGGGCCACGTCTACGGCGATGTCCAGCTCGGGGACGGTGACCTCGTAGTCGGCGGCCAGCGAATCGTGGGAAGCGTTGAACAGACGGCCCGCAGCCTTGATGTCGCCCTGAGCGAAGGCACGCACGAAGGAACGCACGCGCTCGATTTCGGTGACGACGTGGCGCACGCGCTTCTTCATGGTCTCGTCAGGCAGGGCGTCAAGCGTTTCCTTGAGGGCCTGGAACTGGTCATCGGCCTTGGAGATGCCGTCGGCGGTAACGCGCAGGTTGGCCACACCGAGAATCTTGGCGGCTTCCTCGCAGGTGGCGCGACGCTGAGCGTACTGGCCATCGTTGAGCTGGTGCGGAGCCTGGGTATCGACCACAAGCAGCTCGAGGTTGTACTTGTCGAGGCCGAACTCCTGCTGGGAGACGTTCTCCAGCGGGGTCAGCTCCGGACGGCAGTCAAGCAGCAGCGCGTGGCCTTCGGTGCAACGCATGGAAGCGTTCTGGTCAAGACCGCCGGTGGAGGCGCCGGCCATCTCGTTCTCGGACTTGATGGCGGCGTTGATGAGGGTCACACGGCCGGCGTCGGAATCGCCGTAGCCAAGGCCGTACACGTCGTCCAGAGCCAGAGCGGTGGAGCAGGTCATGGCGGCGGAGGAGCTCAGGCCGGAGCCCAGCGGCACGCAGGAGACGAAGGCGGCATCAAAGCCCTTGACCTTGTCGAAACCAGCCTGACGCAGCGCCCAAGCCACACCGGTCGGGTAGGCGGACCAGCCGTCCACGCCACGGGCCTTGAGGCCATCGAGATCAGCTTCAGCGACCTTGTCGGGAGCCACGCCGGAGACGACGCGAACCTTGGTGTCTTCGCGCGGCTTCAGGGCGATGAAAGTGCGGTGCGGCAGAGCGATCGGCAGGCACAGGCCGGCGTTGTAATCGGTGTGCTCACCGATCAGGTTCACACGGCCCGGAGCAGCCCACACGCCCTCGGGCGCAGCGCCGTAGGTGTCCACAAACAGCTTGGTGGCTTGCGAGACGCCCTCTTCATGGGTCAGCGGCTCAATGAATTCAACAGCAGACATTGGTGTTTTTCTTTCTATCAGTCGGCGATATCGATGGAGCCGAGCTCGTGGAAGCGCTTGGCGATGAGTTCCGGCGTGGTGTCGGAGATCCAGGCGGCCATGCCGGATTCGGAGCCAGCGAGGTACTTGATCTTATTGGCAGCACGACGGAAGGAGAAGAACTGCAGGTTCAGGCGGTAGTTCTCACGGCGAGCGTCGTGAATCGGGGCCTGGTGCCATGCGGCGATGTACGGCAGGTCCATGCCCTTGCCGTCGCCCTTGTCGAAGAACGCGTTGCCGCGCTTCAGGAGGTGCGAGTACATGGAGGCAAGGTCCCAACGCTCTTCGTCGTTGAGCTCGTCCAAGGTGAGCACGTCGCGAACCGGAGCCACGTGGACCTCAAGAGGCCAGCGGGCGGCGGCCGGCACGTAAGCAACCCAAGAGTGGTTACGCATCACAATGCGCTCGCCAGCCTCGAGCTCGGCATTCATGATGTCCTTAAGCAGGTTGCCACCGGTCTTCTCGTGGTAGGCCTCGGTGTGCTGGAGTTCCTTCTCCATCTTCGGGGCGATGAACGGGTAGCAGTAGACCTGACCATGCGGGTGGGCAAGGGAGACGCCGATCTCCTGACCGTGGTTCTCGAACGGGAAGATCTGCTCGATGCCCTCCATCTTGGAGATTTCAGCGGTACGGAAAGCCCATGCCTCGACCACGGTACGCAGGCGGGACACCGGCAGGTCAGCCGGCAGGCCGTTCTCGTTCGGATCGAAGCAGATGACTTCGCAGCGGCCGGCGGCCAGCTTCTTTTCCCACAGCGGGTTGCCATCAACGTAGGTCACATCCTCGGAGACACCGGGCACGCGCACCATGGAGGGGAAGCGGTTCTCGAACACCACGACGTTGTAATCGGTGTCCGGCACCTCGCCGTCCTGATACGGGTCGCCGGGCTTGCGGGCGGCCAGCGGGTTGCCCTTGGCGGTGGCGCCGGGGCCAGCGGTGATCGGGCGGTTCATACGCGCGGTGGCCATCGGAATCCAGTCACCGGTCAGCGGGTCGCGGCGCATCTGCGGAGCGGCGTACGGCACTTCGTTGCCGTCGGCGTCCAGGTGCGGGGCAAAACGGTAGTCCAGCGGGCGCGGATCCTTGAGCTCGCGGGTCTTGGCACCGGAGACGAACTCGGGATCGTCGTCCAGATAGAAGAAGTCACGACCGTCGGCAAGCGTCGTCGGCGTGATGCGGATATGCTTCTTCGCGTACTCTCCGGGGGTGTAGTTGGCGAAATCAGCCATGGGTGTTACTCACTTTCCTCAATGGTCTCGCTCTGGTGGGCCAGCACGAGTTCCTTTACCAAATCCTTGGTTTTGGCGGCGGAGTCAGGGTCGAGACCGTCGTCGGTGATGACCGTGTCCACCTGGTCGAAGCGCGCGAACAGCGACAGCGACGTGCAGCTCCACTTGGTGTGATCGGTCAAAACTATGGTGCGATCGGCGATGTCCATCATCGCCATATCGGTAGCGGCCTCAAGCGAGTTCGGCATGAGGAAGCCGCGGGGAATCGACACTGAATGAGTGCCGAGGAATACAGTGTTGACGCGCAGCGAGGCGACGACCTTGTCCGCAATCGGCCCGACAAGCGAGTTTGAGCGGGTGATTACACCGCCGGTGACAATCACTTCCACATCCTTGGATTCGAGGGCCTGCACCAACTCGGCCACTGGAATTGAATTGGTGAGAATGGTGATGCCGCTGGACTGCTGGGATTCGAGCAGATGCTGGGCAAAGACATAGGCCGTGGTGCCGCCGCCGATGGCGATCACGTCGCCAGGAGCCACGTATTTGATAGCTTCCTGGGCAATGGCATCTTTCAGACCGATGTCCATCTGGGACTTGACGGAGAACAGAGGCTCGCTCAGCAAGGTACTAGTGGTCACCGCGCCGCCATGGACGCGCTTCAACAAACCCTTGTCGGCAAGTTCGGCGATATCGCGGCGGATGGTCATCGCTGACACACCCAGCTCCTTCGATAGCGCAGTAATACGCACAGCACCGCGCGTGCGCAGCCTGCTCAAGATGAGATGCTGACGTTGTGACGAAATCATGCGAACATTATCGCACACAAAAGCTCACAAACCAAACCGGCTTGAGCGTTTTGGGGACAATTTCCCGAAAATTCCGGGCGATTCAAACCTATACTCCTGCAAAACCGCGCAAAAACGCACATTTTTCAGGACTGTCAACATGTAATGTTCCGAACTTCCTTCAGCCACCGTGCAGCACCCCCACGAATCTCCCCTCAGCCGCTGCGCGACAGCTTCCCTCAGAGAGGGGAGCCAAGAAAGACGAACTTAAAGAATAGGAACACCATGCTGGTCACAATCTGCTGAAACGTGAGACAATGGGCAATATGACTTACGTTTCTGAAAGCTTTTGGCACGACGCCGTCAACAAAGCCACCACTGACCTGTTCACTTTTGGCTATAAGCACATCATCAAGCCGAACTTCGTGTTCAACCATCGCCCCGATGAAGCGCATGATCAGATGATCGAATTTTGCTCCGTGGTCAAACACATGCCGCCACTGCTGTTTGCCGAGCGCATGATGCTCAACTACACCGATCCCATTCTGGAGACGAATGTGATGGGAATCGACTTCACCAACCCGTTCGGCCTGTCCGCCGGCCTCGACAAGAACTGCGAGATGCCCGTGCTGCTTGACAACGCCGGTTTCGGCTTTGAGACGGTCGGCTCCACCACCTCCCGCCCATGCCCGGGCAACGCCAAGCCCTGGTTCCATCGTCTGCCCGAATACGATTCGATGATGGTGCATGTGGGACTCGCCAACATCGGCTCGGACAAGGTCATCGAGCGCGCCGAGAAGGCATGGACCCAGGCAAACCAAATGCAAGTGTCCGTCTCAATCGCCCGCACCAACGACGACCAGTGCGGCGATTTGGACGAAGGCATCGAGGATTACTGCATCTCCATGCGCCGTGCCGCCGGCCGTACCGCAATGGTGGAGGTCAATGTCTCCTGTCCGAACACACACGTGGGTGAACCGTTCACCTCCACATCGGAGGCACTTGACCGACTGTTCACCGCACTCGACAAGATCGATCGCCCGCAGCCAACGCTGGTCAAGATGCCGTTGAACAAGCCGTGGGGTGAGTACAAGGAACTGCTCGATGTGCTGGCCGAGCACAATGTGCAAGGCTTGTCCATCGCCAATCTGCAGAAGGACCGCACCGGGCTTGAGATTCCGCGCGACTGGGAAGGCGGTCTGTCCGGCGGCCCGTGCACGCAGGCCAGCAATGAGCTGATTCGCAAAGTGTACAAGGACTATGGCGACCGGTTCGCCATCGCCGGCATCGGAGGCGTCTTCACCCCCGAGCAGGCCTATGAGAAGATTCGTTCCGGTTCAAGCCTGGTCATGTTCATCAGCTCGCTGATGTACCGTGGCCCGCAGCAAATCACCGTATTGAAGCGCGGCCTAGCCAACCTGCTGCGCCGTGATGGATTCGAGCATGTTTCCGACGCCGTCGGCGTGGACGTGAAGTAGTTTGCGAATCTAGATATCCCGGCTCCCGCTGGCGGGGGCTGCCGAACACAGTGAGGCTGAGGGTGGTCGACGTATGTGCGTTAACCACCCTCAGTCCGGCTTTACCGGTCGGCTCCCGCCAGCGGGAGCCTATGTACACAACACTCAGTACGCGCCACGCACGTATTGCGGTGCGTAAGGCGCCTCGGCAACCGGCACGCCAAGCTTGTGGGCGGCACGCAATGGCCAATTCGGGTCGCGCAGCGCAGCACGGCCAATCTCCACCGCATCAGCTTCGCCGTGAATCAGAATCTTCTCCGCCTGCTTCGGCTTGGTGATAAGACCCACCGCCGTCACCGGCACGTCGGCCTTGGCACGCACCTGCTCGGCAAACGGCACCTGGTAGTTCGGCTTGACCGGAATCGAAACGCCAGCCACGATGCCGCCGGTGGACACATCCACCAGATCCACGCCATGCTCTTTGAGCATCTTGGATACCAGAATCGTCTGATCCAGGTCCCAGCCGCCCGCGGCCCAATCAGTCGCAGAGATACGCACCAGCACCGGCAAAGTATCGGGAACAACTCCGCGCACCGCGTCCACGATCTCCAGCAGAAAACGTGCACGACCGTTCAGATCACCGCCGTATTCGTCGTCACGCTCATTGCTCAGCGGATCAAGGAACTGGGAAATCAAATACCCGTGAGCGGCATGAATCTCAATTGCCTGGAACCCGGCGGCGACCGCACGGCCAGCCGCAGCGGCGAAGGCTCTGATGATGCCATGAATCTCATCCACGGACAGTGCACGCGGCATATCCAACCCACCAAAAGCGATTTCGGACGGTGCCACCGTAGGCCATCCATCCGCTTCAACAGGCACGCTCTGATTCTCATATCCCACTGCAAAGCATCCGGTGGAAGCCTTACGTCCAGCGTGGTTGAGCTGCACGGCTGGCACCGCTCCGGCCTCACGAATACCATCTACAATCCAGCGCCAAGCGTCAATCTGGCCGTCTTCCCACAGACCCAGATCACACGGCGAGATACGGCCTTCCGGTGCCACTGCAGTCGCCTCGGCAATAATCAGTCCAAAGCCACCAAAGGCACGAGACACATAATGCTGGTAGTGGAACGGCGTGGGTTTGCCATCACGCGCATAGGCGGAATACGTGCACATCGGCGGCAGCCAGATGCGGTTACGCACGGTAAGGCCACGCAGCTCCATCGGGGTGAACAGCCCCGGGCGGTTCTTCTTGGTCTTCTTCTCTTCTTTAGCCACCGTTGTGCCTTTCTTGTCTTGGTCTGACTTATGTTTGCTGGATTTGCCTGATCTACCGGACTTACCCGATTTCCCAGAGCCTGCAGATTTGCCGCCGTCCGCCGTTGCGGCAAGCGTCACTGCCTCCAGTTCGGGCACGTCGAACCCTCGGAAATCAAAATTGCCGTGCGTCGTCTCATCGTCGTTCATCGTTCCCCTTTCCGATGCCGGTCGATACCGGTGGTGCAGTCGGCACAATATCCGTCATTATTGTAAGACGGGCGCAGGCCCGAAAAGGCCCGCGCCCGTCAACTACGTAACCAGCAATCACATATGTAGGTAATACGTCATGTGTTACTGATCGTTCTGTGAGTTGTTCGACTCATTGTTCGTGGACGAATCATTGTTATTGTTGTTGTTATCGTTATTCGTCGTGGTTGACCGTCTCGTACTATACGAACGTCCGGCAATACCGAACGTAGTGCCGCTGGTCATGTACTTCGCAACGCCTTGACCGTAGTCGTTATCAATCGGCAATTGCTTCGCATCCGCGTAGGCATTGAGGAAGTTGCGCAATGCCGGTGCTGCAATCGTTGAACCATCCCAGTAGCTGTTGTACACACCATTGATGCGGATGTTGGCAATACGATGGGAATACGGAGCCTGTGCATCACCCACCGACGCAAACGCGGCAATCTGGTTGGGAATGAACGATCCGCTGGATACGGCGAGGTCTTCGCTCGTACCGGTCTTACCGAAGGACTTACGCCCGTTGTTGAGCTGGAAGTTATGGCCCTGACCGTCGGACCTGGTCACACCCTGGTTCAACGTGTAGGCAAGTGTCTGAATAATTTCCGGATCGACCGCCTGATGGCAGTTGGCGGAAGGCACCTTCAGGTCGTTGCCGTCACCGTCGGTGACCTTGGTGATAGCGATCGGGTTGCATTGCACACCGTTTGCGGCATACACGGCGAAGATGCTGGCCATGGTCAACGGCGAAACATTCACTGAACCGACCATCATGGACGGCGTGTACGAAGAGGTCTTTTCAATGGTCTCACCGGTTCTAGCGTCATGGTAGCCGAGCTCCGTGGCGGTGTCAGCCACCTTGCACAGCTTCATGATTGTGCCCATGGAAGCCTGCGTGGTGTTGTGCGAGCGAACCAGACCGAGGAACGGACTTTCCGGGTTCACGGTCGTGCCGAACGCGTTCTGCACCTTCCAAAGTTCGCTACCGCCGGTGTAGCTGCCGCAGCTGAAATCAGAAGTGGAGTACGCAGTGGTGGTTTGCAAGTTGTCGTTGATGGAATGACCCGCTTCCATCCATGCGACCAGATTGATGGGCTTCCAGGACGAACCAATCGTCCAGCCGCTGCCACCGCCATCGATGGCATCGACCGCATAGTTCTGACTCGTTTTGGTAGCGTCGTTCGCGGCCTCAGGCGTGGCGTCATAGTGGCGGTTGAGACCAAAGCCCAGCACCTCGCCAGTGCCCGGTTTCACTGCGGCGATTGCGATTTCCATACCGCTGGGATCGTCCGGCGGAATAGTGTTACGCGCGGTGTCCATAAGCATGCGGTTGGCGTCAACATCCAGCGTGGTAACGATCTTCAGACCGCCTTCCTGCAGCAACTTGCTACGCTCGGCAGCGGTTTTGCCGAACTCCTCGGAGTTCTGGATACGGTGCACCACATAGTCACAGAAGAAGGCGTAATCGCCGGTATCCTGGCAACCGACATTGACGTCCTGTACTTTCAGCGTGTCCTTAAGCGGAGTGTTCTTGGCCTCCGTGCATTCCTTCTCGCTGATGTACCCTTCCTGTGCCATCAAATCCAGCACAAGATTGCGCTGCTTCTGGCTCTCCTCCTGATTCGCCTCAATCAGCGGGTCATACTTGTTCGGGTTCTTGGTGATGGCCGCGATCGTAGCCGCCTGCACTGCATTAAGGTCGGCGGCGGACACGCTGAAGTACCGCTGGGCCGCGGTCTCAACACCATACAGGTTGCTACCAAACTGGGCGATGTTGAGATATCCCTGCAGAATCTCGGCCTTGGTGTACTTCTTCTCCATCTGCACCGAGATCAGCATCTCACGAATCTTACGTGCCACAGTGTCTTCCGTGGCATGGTATTGGGCAATCGAATCGTTGTCTTCAATGGCCTGCATAAGCAGCACGTTCTTGACATACTGCTGGGTCAGCGACGAACCTCCCTGCTGATCGCCCTTCAACAGATAGGTGTTGACGAACGCTCGCATCACGCCCTGCACGTCCACGCCGGCGTGGGTCCAGAAACGGCGATCCTCACGCGCCACCACGGCCTGCTGCATGACCTTGGAAATCTTCTTCAGCGGCACGACGATACGGTTCTGGCTGTAAAAATCCGTAATGACGGTGGTGCCATCGCTCGCATACATCGTCGACTTCTGCGGGAGACTAGTCACATCGAAGTCCACGTTCTCGACCTTCAGTGACGGAATCACTGCCTTGGCTACGTTATTGGCGCCGATGACGCCTGGGATAAGCAGCACGCTGGTCGCCACACCACCGCATACGGCAAGCATGATGTAGGCCAAGAGCAGAACGAGCACACGACGAACTGTAAGGGACTTCTTTTTGGGCATGGGCCCCATTCTAAATGGCCCGCCCTACCAACCGAGTGTTCGGCCCCGCAAAATGGTCAATCATCACAAGAACCGCACTCGTATAACGTTTGCTGAATAGCAACTGGATATGCAGCAAATCGCGAAGAAACGTGCCGTTAGCGCCGCGAGCGCCGAATCAGCATGCCTGGCTGGAAGATGATAATCGATCGGCCATCACGCGCAATCCAGCCACGATTCGAGAAGTCCATCAACGCCTTGTTCACGGTCTCACGACTGGATCCAACCAGCTGGGCCAGCTCTTCCTGGGTGAGGTCATGCGGCACTTTCAGGCCTTGTTCCACCGGCTCACCGAAGCGGGAACCAAGATTGAGCAGGGTCTTGGCCAAACGCGCCGGCACATCCATAAACACCAGGTCGGAGATGCGCTCATTGTTATCGCGCTGACGATTAGCCATCACCTGCAGCATATCGATGGCCACACGCGGATGCTCGTCCAGCCAGGAGAACAGGGTGTCGTGCTCCAACCAGACCACGCACGTGCCATGGCTCATGGCCACAGCCGACGCGGTGCGGGGACCACCATTCGGATCGAATACCGGAATCTCTCCCAGCACTTCACCGGGCGCATGGATGGACAATAACTGCACACGATCGTCGGAAGAAGTACGAACCAGCTTGACCCGGCCGCGCTCCAACAGATACATACGGTGATCGGTATCGCCCTCAGAGAAAATGTAGTCGCCTTTGTCGTATGCGGCGTGCTTCAGATACGGCAACAGTTCTTCGGCTTCGCTGGGCGAGACCTGCTTGAACAGTGCCGTATGCAGCAGGATGTTCTCCTCATCAGCAAAAGCATTTGGCGTTTCCAAGCTCATTGCACCGTCCTTATCTGTGTGGCCGTCATCGGTCATCCGTCATATTGTAACGCGACCCGCGGGATTCGACAGCGACGTTCCATCTATCGCACGGAGCCACCGCGACCCTCGCTACGAGGCATCACCGCGAAATTGAGCAGGGGTGAACCATGCGAGTAAATCATCGATAATCTGCTCACGGGTGAGACCGGTCTGACTTTTCATCGGGTCCACTCGTTTAACGGCGGATCGCACTGCCTTATCCGATAGTTTCTCCTGGCTGGTATTGAGTACACGGGCCATCTTGGCCGCATCGATGTCGTATGCCATCGTCACATGGTGAAGCACCGCGCCTGGCTCGCCGGCCTTGTCGGTTCCGGGGAATCTTCGTTGCGCTGCTCCCCCGATTTTGCCATATTGGGAGGCGATGTCGTTCAGCCCGGCGAATCGCACGTCAAGACCAAGACCACGCAGGGCCTCGACCAGCCACCAATCGCACAGCCGGTATGATTCCTCAATGCTGATGCCATGTACGAAATCAAGTGGTGCATAGAGGGAATAGGTGATGGTGTTACCGGGCTCGATGAACATCGCGCCGCCGCCGGTGCAGCGCCGCACCACGCTGAGTCCAAGCTGTTCGGCCACGGCCAGATGCACTTCGTCCGGAGCTGACTGGAATTTGCCGATGACCACGGCCGCACCGGCCCATTCCCAGAATCGGATGGTGGGCGGCCTCGTCCCCGCTGCGACTTCGCGGGCCCAGATTTCATCGATGGCCATTTGCTCGGCTGGGGTGCGTGGATGGTCGCGAATAACGGTGAGGTTACGTTTGAGCTCGTTCCAGCGGGACTGATATTCGGCGGTTTTGTCGGTCTGCCCATATTGTGTATCGACGGATGCAGAAGTTCCGGTGGTGTCTGCGCCGGCCACCCCCACCCGCTTTGCGGGAGCCCCCGCCGGCGGGGGCGTAAGCTCGCTGCTTATAGCTCGGAGGAATGCGGTTTCGATGGCTGATGCGTCTGTGCCGATAAGCCGGCAATCAGAGTGCGCATCCAATACGGATTGCAGCGAACCGCCTCGAACCAGAGCCTGCTCAAGGTCATGAATCAATGCTTCCGAAGCCTCGCCCCCGCTGGCGGGGGCTCCCGCAAAGCGGGGGGAGGTGGTCACGTCAGGTTCGATAAAGAAATCACCGCTGATATGGCAGGATTTGATTGTGCCATCCTCGTCGACGGCCACATTCACGGCAACCAGTTTGCCGCCCGGCGTTTTGCATTCCCCATGTCGCATGTGCATGCGACCAGTATAAGAGTACTGGCTCCTCTCCTTGAGGGGAGCCAGAGACATCACATACGGGCCAGAATATCCTTGCCGACTTGGTCGGTGGAGCGCACAGTGGAGCCGAGCTCCTCGATGTCCGCTTCCACAGCGGTGTGGATCTTCTTGGCCGCGTCATCGAAGCCGAGGTGCTCGAGCAGCATGGCGGCGGAGAGAATCGCAGCAGTCGGGTTGGCCTTGTTCTGACCAGCGATATCCGGAGCGGAACCGTGAATCGGCTCGAACATGGACGGATATTCATCGGAGGCGTTGATGCAGCCGGAGGCGGAGTAGCCCACGCCACCCACCACGGAACCGGCTTCATCAGTGAGGATGTCGCCGAAGAGGTTGTCCGTGAGGATCACATCAAAACGGCTCGGGTTGGAGACCAGGAAGATGGTGGCTGCGTCGATATGCTGGTAATCGTGAGTGACCTCGGGATATTCCTCACCGACCTTGTCTACAATGCGCTGCCACATATCGCCGGCGTTGACGAGTACGTTCTTCTTGTGCACCAGAGTGACGTGCTTCTTGCGCTTCATGGCCAGCTTGAAGGCGTAACGCACCACGCGCTCCACGCCATAGGCGGTGTTGATGGACACCTCGGTGGCCACCTCCTGCGGAGTGCCACGACGAACAGCGCCACCCGCACCGCAGTACAGGCCTTCGGTGCCTTCGCGCACCACCACGAAGTCGATGTCGCCAGGGTTGGCAAGTGGCGAGGTGACGCCCTTGTAAAGCTTGGACGGGCGCAGGTTCACGTACTGGTCAAGGTCGAAGCGAAGCTTCAAAAGCAGGCCGCGCTCCAGAATGCCAGCCTTGATGCGCGGATCGCCCACGGCCCCGAGCAGAATGGCGTCGTTCGCCTTGATACGTTCCTCTTCGTCCTCCGGCAGAATAGCACCGTCACGCAGGTAACGCTCGGCGCCCAAGTCGAAGTTCTCATACTCGAAGTCAGCTACACCTTCAGCTGCTTTTTCAAGCGCTTTCTGGGCCCACGGAGTGACTTCCTTGCCAATGCCGTCGCCGGGGATGACGGCAATTTTATATGTCTTTGCCATAGTTCAAGGAGCCTAGTCGCATGGCCACCTGATGGCCCGAACCAGCTCAGCTAGTGGACATGACACCTAATGAGCGAGACCCATCACGTCCATGCACCAGGCGTTCTCGTACGAGACCTCCTGCCACTGCTTGTAACGGCCGGAAATGCCACCGTGACCGGCCTCAACCTCAATCTTGGCCACCGCGTCCACGCCTGCGGACTGCAATCGGGCCAGCCATTTCAGCGGCTCGACATACAGCACGCGGGTGTCGTTCATCGAGGTGGTGATGAAAATCTTCGGGAACTGCGCTGCGGAAACGGCCTTGCCGGTGGCGGCACCGGCAGAAGAGACCTTGTCATCGACGGTTTCTCCATCACCGTCCTCCGCTCTGGCGACCGGCACATTCTCATACGGCGTGTAGGACTTCATGTACCGATACACCTCGGGGTCGTGCAGCGGATCACCCCATTCATCCCATTCGGTGACGGTCAGCGGCAAATCCGGGTCGAGAATCGAAGTCAGCGCGTCCACAAACGGCACATCGGCCTCAACTCCGGCATAGCACTCGGGTGCCATGTTGGCGATGGCACCCATAAGCAGGCCACCGGCCGAACCGCCATTGGCCACCGTGCGTCTGGCATCGGCCAAATGAGCGTCCTGCAATGCGCGCGTGGCATCCACGAAATCCTCAAAGGAATGCTTCTTGTTGAGTCGCCGCCCCTGCTCATACCAAGCGCGGCCCATCTCACCGCCACCTCGAATATGCGGTACTGCGTACAGCACGCCACGGTCGAGCATGCTCAACCGAGCCACCGAGAAGCCAGGGTCGGAGGAAATCTCATATGCGCCATATCCGGTGATGAACATCGGCGAATCCTGCGCAGGGCAATCACGATGCCAGACCAGTGAAACGGGAATCCGCTCACCATCGCGCGCGGTAATCCACACGCGGCGCTCCATATAATTACGCGGGTCGAAGTCACCCAGCACGGTGGCACGCTTGAGCAGCGCGTCTTTTCCGGTGGCGGGATCGATTTCGTGCAACTCGCCGGGACGCGTGTAGCTGGCAAAGGAGTAGCGCATGCGCGGCGCGTCATACGAGGGATTGCCGCCGGTGCCGATGGTGTACAGTCGCCGGGTCTCGCCGGGCAGGTGGTCGTCGCTGGCGCCATCGGAGGATTCGGTGTGGTCGGTGGTCGAGCCGAACAAACCGCCAAACCAGTCGCCGCTGCGCTTGCTGATACCGTCACCTTTCATGGAGGTCGCGGATTTACCTGTTCCCGGGCTCGCGCTGGCAGATGATTCAGCCTTTTCGGCATCATCGGTCCACAAGGTTTCGCCGTGGTCTCCGGTCACGTCTTGCCTATCCGCCGCGACCATGTCCCAATCGCCCTCAAGCGGCGGAGGCAACAACTCCACGAAACGCCACGGACGACCGGCCAGAAAATCAGCGGATGCAGCGTCTTTGGTCATATATGCCACATGCGGCTGCCCGTCGGAACGGTAGCTCAGCGATACAAAATGGCGGTGCAGGGCGATGCCCTCAATGCCCAGACCATGCGCACCTTGCAGAATCGCCGGATTGGCGGGATTGAAGTAGGCTTCAGTGATCGGCTTATCCGATTCGCCACGCTCACAGCCATAGGGCGAGCCGGCAGCCACGCATACGCCTTCACCCAGCCGGTAAGGCGGCTTATGGTCGCGCATGTCGATAACATCAATCTCAAAATTCGGGTTGACGGCGTTGTGATAGACCACGGCAAGCGGCACATCCTCGCCATGCTCACCCGCACCTTCAAAGCAGGCAAAGCTCACATCGTATTCCACGTCGGTCTGGCGCGGAATGAACGCCTGAAACTCGCCTTCGGGAGTGACCACAGGCAGCATCAGCACTTCGGTGGTGGTTTTGGAACCGGTGCCAATTACGATGTTGCGCTCATCGAAGCTGATGCCCACGCCCACCCAGAAACGCTCGTCCGTTTCACGATACACGCACACGTCATCGTCAACGGACGTACCAACCTGATGCCTCCATACGGCAAACGGACGCCAGGAATCATCGACTTCCACCCAGAACACCCATTTACCGTCCGGGGTGAAGCATGCGCTGCCGATACCATCAAAGTGTTCGGGTAGTTCCGCCGCCGCAGGACGTTCCGTGGCCTCGTCACCGGCTGTCGCTTCAGCCGGTTCGGCCGCGCTCGCATCGCGGAAAGACAGAGATTCATCAGACATCGGCATATCGAGGTCGGGGAACGCCCCGTCAGTATCGGCGGCCGTCAAGGACTCCAAGTCTCGAATACGAAAGTCATAGCGTTCGTCACCGGTGACGTCGACGCCGTACAGCAGCCATCGGCCATCTTTGCTTAAATCCATGCCACCGAGCCGGAAGAAATCATGCCCCTCGGACTCGCGGTTCACGTCGAACACAATCTGCTCGCCGGGCATGGATCCGGGCTCGCCCTTGGCGTCCACCACCGGCGGCTCCCAATCGTTCTCGCCACGCACGGGTATACGGCACTGCACGCCGTACTGCTTGCCCTGCTGCGTACGGGTGAAATACCAGTAGTCATTCACGCGCGTGGGCACCGACATATCGGTCTCTTCCACGTGTGATTTAAGCTCCTCAAACAGCGTGTTGCGCAAACCGGCCAAATGCGCCATGCGATGCTCGCAGTACCGGTTTTCCGCGGCCACATAGTCGCGTACCTCGGCGGATTCCTTATTGCGCATCCACTCGTAATCGTCCTCAAATACATCACCGTGGAATTCACGGCGCTTCGGTTCGCGCTTGGCTACAGGCGGCATCGGCACTTCGGCGTTCGTCTTCTCGTCGGTCATACCACGCGATTGTACGCGAGACTCACACCACGTGTTCTTTCAGATACGGCAGCATGGTCTTCAAGATATTCGATCCGGTGGTGCCGGTGAACACCGGAACGTCGGTGACCGGCATCGGTTGCGTGGAAGTCAGGCCCGCCACGGAAGCCAAACCGGATGATTCCTTGGGACTGAGCTGACGAATCGCGATGGCCAGCACACGTCCTGGGTATCGATGGGAGATGGTGGCATACGTGGTGGGATCCTTCTGCCCATCGTCGCCAACAAGGATGAACTTCATGTCCGGAAAATCAGCCATAAGCTGCTCGGCGAACTCCAGTTTGTGCTGCGGGCCGGAAGGCACGAAGGTCTTCGGGCGCGGGTCAAGATCGCGTAACAGCAGCGGGCCTTCAGGAAACCCATGATCGGTGATGAAGTTACGAATCGAACTTTCCACATTCCATGGCGAGGTCGAAAGGTAGAAGAACGGCGCACCGGGAAACAGATCAGCGATGCGCGTGAACAGCACGCTCATGCCCGGCACGGAAGCCTTCTTCTTCGGGTTGAGGAAAAGCAGATTGTAGGCGGCCTTCCACAGCACGGGCGCCTGCGTGATCATGATGGTGTCGTCCACATCAGAAATGATGCCGACTTTGGCACTGGCCGGAATGGTGTACAGGTTGGCGGAAACGGGCTTGCGGCGCTTCACGCTGTACGAGACGCGATGAATACCGGGTTCAAGGCGATGCTCAGCCACGAGGTCAAGATATCCCGCGGAATCAGAGACCGCATATTCGCTACTGAGGTCACGGGTGCGATCGACCTTGTCATACACTTCAGAATCACCAATTTGTATGGTGTTCAACGGCATGTCATCAATGCTGGCCTGCACATGGGTGCGTGGGGCGGGCACGGTCAGCATGCCGCGAATGCCTCTGCTTACCTCGCCGGGTCGCGCGTTTTCGGGAGCGTATACCGTACGGCAAATCAATCGCGAATAGTCGCTGGTGCCATAGCCCACATAGGGTTCCACACGTGGATACCAGCCGAGATGGCGCACCGCCAGTGCGGAAAGACGCGACCAAATGCCGAACGTGCCGGTGAGGGTACGGCGAATCACACGGGTGAACGCCGGCTTGACCTCAAGCCGCTCACGGCTGGACGGTGTATCGAAAGTGGTGGCGGCCTTGCGCGCGGGAATCGGCACCGTAGGCATGTCATCGGGCGATGGCGCACTACTGCCATGTACTGGCATCAGGTGTCGGGCGGCCGCTTCAAAATCCTCGCGTGGGCTTCTCATATGCACCAATATAGGCCACTCAGGTTATGAGTTCCTGAACACTTGGCTACCGTATAATCTTGGCATATTCCTCGGCGGTCAGCAGCTCGGGCTCATCATCGTCGAGCTCAACCTTGAGAATCCAACCTTCGCCATAGGGATCGCCATTCACCACGGACGGGTCGTCCGCCACGTCGCGATTCACGTATTTCACGGTACCGGCCACCGGGCTGATCAGCGGCTGGACGGCCTTCGAGGATTCAAGCTCCACGATTTCGTCGCCGGCCTCTACGCGGGTGCCCGGCTCAGGCAGATCCACAAACACGAGCTCACCCAGTTGGTCGGCGGCGTATTCGGTGATGCCGATGATGGCAAGATCGTCCGAACGATCCACCCATACGTGTTCGTCGGAGTACTCAAGATGCTCGGGAATATCGAGGTTCAGCGGCTGTTCGGTTTCATCACTCATACACACCAGCCTAACCTATAGCTCGCGTCCAAGCCACTCCTCAATCATGTACCGTGCGATGGTGGCGCGCCCTGGTGCCACCATTCGGCCGGCAATCAGCTCGGCGGTGTATTCGTCGCGCGTGACCCAGCGTGCGGTCACGGTTTCCGAACCGTCCACATGCACATCCGTGGTAATCGCATGTGCCTTGAACGCCATCATCAACGAGGCGGGGAATGGCCACGGCTGTGATCCCAGATACCGCACCTCGCCCAGCTGAATGCCGGTTTCTTCGCGGGCCTCACGCCGGCACGCATGCTCAAGGTTCTCCCCCGCTTCCACGAATCCGGCAGACACCGAATACAGATTCGGGTCTTTCCACGCCGCATTGTGCTGCAACAGCAGACGGTCCTGACCGTCCACCACGGCGGTGATGACCGCCGGCTCGACGCGCGGGAACAGAATACGATTGCCGTCAGCCTGGTTGGAGCAACGCTGTGCCCATCCGGCGAGCGACGGCAACACGGGGGCACCGCATGTGGGGCAGAACCGCTGACGGCTATGCCAGATGCTCAGGGTGACCGCGCTGGTGGCCTGACCGGCCTCCCGCGCGTTGGCGTGTGGCGCAAATCCACGCAGATCCACCCAGTCGAACCGCGTTACGGCCTGTTGCAGCAGTGTGGGCTTCGGCGCGGCGTGGGATGCCAGGGTGCTGACCGACTCGTCAAATGCGTCATCCGCACCTTGCCCAGCTGAATCCGGCACACCAAAGGGAGCAGCGGATTCGGCGGCTCCGCCCGATTCGCCAGCACGCTTGCCAGCGGCGTTACCGTTGGCGTTGGCCAAGCCCATCGCGCCATCGACAGTGCCGGCATCCTGAACACCCAGTACGCCTTTGGGCTGTGCGCCGGGCACAGCACCTTCACCGGTGTCCGGTACGCGGGAAATGTCGACCGCAATCACGCATTCGCCGCGCACACCACCGTACGAGCCGAGGAACATGGCGACCGCTTCAGGGTAACGGCGCAACTCCTCGCCAACGTATGCGCCCGGCAGCGTGGCGAGCCGCATTTTCACGTTCTCATAATCCACCAGATCTCCCTGGCCGCGCGGCACGGCAACCAGCCCGCCACGGGTCAGCACCACTTTGGTGGCCGGATCCGCGAGCAAGGTGTCAATCAGATCGGGCTCGCTACGCCGATCCACCTGATAGTCGATATCGCCTTGGGCAAGCGGCAGGAACGGCAGCGCACGGGTCAGCGCCAACGGCGAAAAGTGAATGTCAGCAGTCATACGTATCTCCAGAATGTAGTTTTGCCCCCGCCGGCGGGGGCTGTCGGCGAAGCCGACTGGGGGTGGTCTCAGACGGAATCCTCGCCAGACCACCCTCCGGCGCTACGCGCCACCTCCCGCCAGCGGGAGGAAGTCAGTGTTGTTGCACGCGCTTGACGAGCGAGAGCAGGGCACGGGCCACGGTGTCCGGGTGTTCGACGGCGCTGAAGTGACCGCAGTCGGGAATGTCCACGAATTCTGCGTCGGCGATCTTCTCGGCCAACGGCTTCAGCACACTCGGATTGCTGGATGGATCCTGCTCGCCGGATACCACCACGGTGGGCACGCTGATGGTGGCCGGCACATCGCTCATATCGGGACGGCCATAGGTCATGCGCTGACGCCACGCCAGACCGGCGGGATTCTGCTCCTCTATCCAAGCGGTCATGGTCTCGATGAATTCGGGCGTACGCTTCACGGTGGAATCGCCCTCGGCCGGGCGTGCGAAATGCATGACCGGCTCCACGGAATTGGTCTGCTCGGCAGCGTTCGCCATGGTCAGACGGCCTTCGCCGCCCACACCGTCAGAGGCGGCCATGGTGTCGCACAAAGCCAGACCGGCCACGGTTTCGGGGTGGCGGCGTTGAATATCCATCGCCACATAGCCGCCCATGGACAGGCCCACCCAAATCGCCTGTTCGTAACCAGCGGCCTTAATCAGATCAACGTAGGCATCGGCCAGTCGATCCAAAGCCTCGCTATATGCGCCGTTGGCCATACGCGGCCCGGAATCGGCCTCGCTGGGAACCGGGGATTCACCCGAGCCCGCCATATCCGGCGCCCAAATCGGGAACGGCGGCACATCCTCCAGATCGGCAAAGTCGGCGAGCGCCTTTGCACAGACGTCCCACATGCGGTGGTCCACCGGGTAGGCGTTCATCAGCACCACTGGCACGCCCTCGCCGTCCCTATATATATGATTGGCCAGTTCTATTGCCATGAATTACTCCTTCACATTCATGCCCCCGCTGGCGGGGGCTGTCGGCAAAGCCGACTGGGGGTGATCTCAGACGGAATCCTCCCCGGACCACCCTCCGGCGCTACGCGCCACCTCCCGCCAGCGGGAGGTTGAAAACTCAGATTCCGGCCCAAGCCAGCGCCTGCCGCACGATGTGGCCATGCCCGTTGACCATCTGCGCCACGAAAGTATCCATCATGCCGCTCTTCAGGTCCACCCATTCCACGTCCAGGGTCTCGTCCTGCGGCTTGCAGTCGCCGGCAATGGGCACCACGTAACACAATGCGATCGCATGCTGGCGCGGATCATAGTATTCGCCCAGCCCCGGCGTGGGGAAGAATTCAGCCACGGTGAACGGCTGCAGTGAGGTGGGCAGCAACGGCAGCGCGATATCTCCCAAATCCTTGGCCACATTACGGGCAATCGCCTCGCGCAACGTCTCGTGATACAGCACACGGCCGGTGATCAGCGTGCGCTCAATGGACCCGTCTTCGGAAACGCGCAGCAACGAGCCGACCTGGGCAATGCGCCCCATTTCATCGGTACGCACCGGCACTATCTCCACGTATGCGATGGGCATTTGGTGGCGGGCCCGGTTGATATCGGCCGGGCCAAGCCACCCCGGAGGATTGCCATGGCCCGAACCGCCCCCGTGAATGAAGTCCTCGGGCGTGATGTTGTCGAATTCGCCGCGGCCATGCCCGGCATCGTAATCGCCCTCATCGGGCACTTCATCATTCATGACTGGCATGGTCTCATTATCGCGCGCATTGATGAACATGGGCACAATTCACCGAAAAATTGTCTGTGAATTCTCAACAAAGCGCCTCATCGCCTCCATGCGCCCGCAATCCATTCAGCTTGGGGCACAAACTTTTGCCGAAATGTTGGGTGGTGCTGGGAAACTGGTACACAGCATCAAGCACTGTGTTTGAGGAAGGAACTTCAATGGCCACCACCGCCATCACTTCAGCTGAGTTTGAGAAGACCATTACCGACAACGAAATCGTGTTCGTTGACTTCTGGGCCACTTGGTGCGGTCCGTGCCGAGCATTCGGCCCGATCTTCGAAGCTGCGTCCAACGAGCCGGAGAATGCGAACATCGCTTTCGTCAAGGTGGACATCGACGCCAATCAGGATCTGGCTCAGGCTGCCGGCATTCAAGCTGTGCCTACGCTGATGATTGCCAAGCAGGGCGAGGTCATCTTCCAGCAGGCCGGCGCGCTGCAGGCCTCCGATCTGGACGACCTCATCGCCCAGGCCAAGGCGCTGGATCTGGCCGCCGCCAAAGCACAGCAGGCAGCGCAGGAGCAGCAGTAAGCCTTATCACACTGCGGCAACGGAAGCGCGGAAAAGCCCATATATAGCGCTTCCTTGCACTGCTAACTACTACATATGCCATCCGTGGCGGGTCGAACACCCACCACGGTTTTTTATTCATCCACTCGACGTCCTATGATGAAGAGCAGTGTGTACCCAACCAAGGAGCGCAATGTCGAAGCACGCTGAGCGGACCTCATTCGTCAAAACCCTGTCTCGGGGCCAATGGGCGAAGATCGCGGCGGCCGTGGCTGCAGTGGGTCTCATTGCCACTGCAGGCGTTATATCTCGCGACCTCTATCAGTCGAGCACCGCTACACCTTCCATCACCCCAACCTCATTCTCCGCCACTGATGGTGCAGCTTCCCGTTCGGCATCCCGCGGCGCGCTCAAGAGCACCACCTACGTGACCGTCAAGGTCAATGGCAAGTCTCGCGTGGTTCTCGGCGAAAAAGCCAGCATGACCACCGTCAAGGATGTGCTGGAAACCGGCGATATCGTCCTCGATCCGGAAGACAGCGTGACTCCGAGCCTGGATTCCAAGGTCAGCGAGTCCACAGTCATTTCCATCAACCGCGCCAACACCACGGTGGAGACCACCGACACCGAAATCGCCTTCAATGAAGTGCGCAAGGAGACCTCGAGCCTGCCCAAGGGCCAGGAGGAGGTCGAGACTGAAGGCGAGAAGGGCGTGCTGGAGACCACGTCTCTGGTAACCCGCTCCGGCGATCAGGTCGTTTCCTCCAATGTGTTCACCTCCTGGGTCAAGAAGGCTCCGGTCGATAAGGTGATTCTGGTGGGCACCGCCACCGTGTCTTCGCCCAGCGCCGCCAGCCTCGGCACCACCACGCCGGCCGGCGAGATTCAGTCCTGGGCGCATGACTACCTGATTTCCAACGGCTACTCCGAGGCCGACTTCACCGCCGCCAACTTCATCATCAGCCACGAATCCGGCTGGAGCCCCACCGCCACGAACCCGTCTTCAGGTGCTTATGGCCTGCCGCAGGCGCTGCCGGGCAGCAAGATGGCTTCCGCAGGTGCAGACTGGCAGACCAACTACCAGACCCAGTTCAAGTGGTTTGTGAATTATTGCAACGGCCGCTATGGCTCGATTTCCGGCGCGTACGCGTATTGGCAGAAGCACAAGAGCTACTAAGCCAGCCAAATCAACACGTACACAACAGGTTCCGCGCCGCAAGGAGACTTCACCTTGGCGGAAGCCCCCGAAGGCGAAGTCTCCTACCAGTCCGTGAACGGCACCGCTGGTGGAAATGCGCACTACTGTTATTCGCGGTTCCTTTGACAATTTAGGCTAGCACAATCACTTACTGCTTCGACTCATCTTACGGTTTCGTCTCCTGATCGTCTGTACCCAGTTTCGTCCCCTGATCGCCTGTACCGTCGGGCTGTGTTTGCTGTTGCTGCTGCAACAACTGCTGCTGCCTTAATCGTGCATAATAATCATTCAGAGCTTTCTGCCGCGCTGCTTCTCGCTGAGCTTCAACAGCTGCACTGTAGTTTGCCATGGACGTGTTGACTGCATCCATGGACGCAGTCAACGTGTTGACGGCATCCTGCATGGCCTTTACGTCAGTGCCCTGCTGGGACAGCACGGTATTGGCGTTGGCGATGTCGCTTTCCAGCGTCACTCGCGTTGAATTATCGTCGACGGCATACAGGCTGTTGTCCAGCAAAGTCTGAGCCTCGGCTATCTTGCTCTGCAACGCCTGCTGAGCGTTAGCCTGATCCTTGGCGTTCTTGCTGTCCGTCACGGCCTTTGCCGCGGCAGTAATCGCAGTGGCGTTCTTCTTGGCGGTCTTGGTCTGGCTAGTGGCCGTCTTGGCATATTCCTTGAGGTCCGACGTAGAAGCTGAAGTCTTGCACTCCACCGCTTCCACATTCTTTACCGCAGCAATTGCCTTCTTCAGCGTATCTATGGTCGCGCCGTCAGCCACTTGATCAGCTGTAATGCTTTGAGCACTCTTGGCGTCGGCCAACGCCTTGGCCAGCGCCTTCTGAGCGGTGGAATTCTGGTCCACGGCCTCAGTACATGCTGTCAACGCATCCTGATGCAGCTGATGGCTTTCCCGACGCTGCTCGCTGAAACGCCAGTACCATACACCACCAATGATCGCTGCAATCACCACCAGCGCAACAATCACCGAAATGATAATGCCCTTGGTCCTCTTCTTGCCGCCCTTGCCACCGCGAGGAGTCTCTGCCACACGGTCTTCTTCCGGCTCCTCCACCGGCTCAGGATTCTGTTCGATGGCACTGAAGTCGATGTTCAGATCGTCTGTGGCATTGGTACGTTGCGGCTTGTCATCAGAAATCGGCGCAAAAAGCGGCAGCGTCGCATTATTATCCTGCTGAGGCGACTGAGCACTTTCCGCAGTATCAGGTGCCGCAAAAGTCATCGGGGCAGTAGCCACAGCATCGGAAGGGGAAGAGGCATCGCCAGCAGTATTCGCTGCACTCGCAGTAGGCCATTCCAATACTTCGTCAAAGCTGGGGAAGACGGACTGAACGCCACCCGCAACAGTCCCCGTACCATTGTCACCCTGCGTAATACCGCCGTCGTTCTCGTCGAACGAGATGGGCGGTATATCCCAGAAGGTATCGACGATGTCACCGCGAGCCGGCGACGCAGAGGAACCAGATTCCGCGTTCGGTTCAGGGCGTTCGTCTGTTCCCATGCTCTTCTCATTCCTTTGCATCATTGAAGTCATTCCAAACTGTCAGTTTATCCAGCCCTATGCCGAGCGTGCCAGCTGGTATTCAAGAATGTCACAATTCTTTACTATTCGATATACAGCCAGCACCATAAATCCAACAACTCAGTCTTATAACAGTAAACCGTGCGGCACAGAAGTACCGCACGGTTCATATTGCAAGACGATCGGCAAACGCCAAACTATTACTTGCGGGCTTTCTTCTCGCCCTTGCTCTTGGCACCCTTATGAGAGCTGCGCTTGTTGCCGTCCTCGTAATAGTAGTAGTAATAGTTCTTCGAGTGTATCTTCTTCGGATCAGCGAAGTTGAAGATGAAGCCGAGAATCGGCACTTCAGCGGCCTGCAGAGCCGTAGCGGTGTTCTCCAGCTCCTTCTTCTCCACTACGCCCTTACCAGTCACGAGCACCAGACCGCCAGCCATACGCCCGAACACGGTGGCGTCGCTGGCCACGGACAGCGGAGCAGTATCGATAATCACGTAATCGTACTGGGTGAGGGCCTGCTCGACCATTTCCTTCATGAGATCGGAGTTCAGCAAGATGCTGGCGTTAGCCGGGCGCTTGCCGGCAGGCATGATGTGCAGGTTCGGCTTCCAATACTTCTGAATGACATCGGCCGGGGACGCCTGGCGAGACAGCACGTGAGACAGGCCCACGTGGCCTTCAATGCCGAGCTTGTGGGCCATGGACGGGTGGCGCAGATCGGCGTCGATAAGCAGCACGCTCTTGCCTTCCTCGGCGAGAGCCACGGCAACGTTGGAGGAAACCGTGGTTTTACCTTCGGACGGATCGGTAGAGGTGATGACCAGCAGTCGGCCATGACCCTGCGTGGCAGTGGTGGTAAGGAACGACAGGTTCGTACGAATACGACGGAATTCCTCGGCCTCGCTACCGGCCGGCTGAGCGACTACGACCGGGCGGCTGTCGTCAAGAATCGTGGCCTGTGGCACAGTACCCAGCGAAGAAGCGTGGGTCAGCTCACGCACATCATCGGTGGAGTCCACCTTGGTGTTGAGGATGTCCTCCAGCAGGGCAACGCCAATACCCACGATGATGCCGAGAATCAGGCCCATAGCCAGATACAGCGGAATGTTCGGGGAACTCTGCCCGGTAGGAGTCTGAGCCTTCTGCACTACCGTGAGCTTGATGGGAGAGCCGCTGGAGGAGGAGTTGTTGTACAGGTCAGAGGAAATCTGATCGGAGAGGTTCTTCGCCACGCTGTTGGCGATGTCGGCCGCTTGCTGCGGATCGTCGACTTCCGCCGAGATGTCCACCATGAATGTGTTCGTGGGGTTCGTAGCGGTCACCACGCCGGCAAGATCGGTCGTGGTCATATCCAGGCCGAGATCCTTAATGACGGGCTGGAGCACGGCTTCGGTCTTCACCAGTTCCGGATACGTCTTGATCTGGGTGTTCAAATAATTGGCACCCGAGCTCATATCGTTGGTGGTCTGCGTCTCGCCGGACTGACCGGCATACGTGGCGAACACTTCAGCCGTAGCCGTGTACTTCGGCGGCATGATGAACGTGACAGCTGCAACCGCAGCAAACACCACCACAAACGAGATGATCGCAGACGCGAGATGCTTGCGAACAATCTGCAGCAAATCAGCGATGGTCAATGTTCTTCCTTACCTCTTCGGGAAATTTTCACAGATGGTCTATAATTTAGCACCTACCGGGGAACTTCTCGAGCTTTTGTATCCTTGTGAACAATGACCAAAACCCTTGATACGACTGCAGAATAACTGTACACAATCGCAATCACAATGTATTCTCACTCAATATTTTGCGACAGCACTATTCCCCTATTCCATATTATGAATTGAAATTGAGAATGTGATATATAAAATTGTAATTCAAATTATCATTCATTACAATCAAAATTGTCAATACTATTTATGCAGTGTGAAGGAGTATATTATGGCATCCTTGCTTCAAGGATTCGAAGAAGTTCAGCTAGTTAAGCCCGTTGGCAAAACGGTAATGACCGTTACCGATTCCGTTGTACGTTTTAATAAGGCCACCGCAGAAGTGCTGAATTTTCCAGCACAAGTTAAGATCCTTATTAACGATAAAACCAGACAAATTGCCGTCACGCCGACTACCGCTAAGGCGAATAATGCCGTGAAATTCAGCAAGGGTGAGGGCAAGCAGACTACGTCTGTAAGTATCAAGAATGCTGTGCTTGTTGAAGCAATTTCCAAGTACTTCACGCTTGTCGAAGCTCCAGAAGGCGAGGTCTCTTTCGCCTCCGTCAACGGCACTGCTTACCCGGAAGACAAGACCGTGATTTTTGATGTCGCAAACGCCACTGCCGGCACCATGAAGCGCCGCGGCCGCAAGAAGGCTGAGTGATTTCTGCTTAATTCGCGATTATACGAATACTGTAAAAGCCTGGATTTCGAATTAATGATAATCCAGGCTTTTAATTTCCAAAAAACCAGCATGGCTTGGGTTGAACAATACATGCACCAGCCCCACGGAGAGGATCTAAACGGCTGATTGGCCCATAGATTATTCATTTTTTGTAAGCGACTGCCAATTACTTGGTGGGAGTTTAAAAGTACTTCATGAAAGTGAACGGTTGACCGAACCCCCATCACCTCACCCACACATGCAACTGGTACAGTTCTCACGGAGGATATGGGAGGGAACCAAGTATGTCCACACCGAACAATACGCAGCTCGGCAACAAGTCAGTTCAAGAAAAACGCAGAAACTCCAGTCATTGCCCCGCGCTACAGCGTGGGGCAATGACCGAGACGCTGACTCGTATCACCATCACCCCATCAGACATGTTGATGTTTGCCGCAGTGGCCATGCTGCCATTTGATGGCACAAAAATTGGCATTCCACTCCCCTATTGGGCGCCAATCTCCCCCTGGTTGTTCACCCTGTACACAATCATCAACTGGCGATACTTGCGCGATACCGCACGACGCTTCCTGCCGTTCTTCCTCTTTCCCCTGCTACTAGTGCTCACATCCGTATACGGCTGGCAGTCATATGGAACACACGCCAGCGCAACCGCAAAGTCATTCATCTCCATATTGTTAGGGCTGGCGTGCTTGGCTTCGCTCGACATCGCGATCCGCATTAAACATGTACCTGTACGAACATTGTTAACTACGCTATTCACCGCGTATGTAGTGGCATTCCTCATTGGGATACTGCAATATATCGCTTTAGAACGACATCTGAACTGGCAGCCAGTACAAGCATATTTTTGGGGTGCTCTGTATAGAAACTATGCGAGCGTTCGTCCTCAATTCATGTTCGCAGAGCCTAGCTATATCGGCATGCATCTGTTCGGCGTACTCCTGCCAGTTTTCTGGCTGACCCGCGACCGCAAGATTGGCATATTGATACCGATATTTGCCGCTGGAGCAATTGCGATGGGCTCCGGCACCCGAATCATACTGGATACAGTGGTAGCTACATTTATCTGGCTGATAGCGACAATCAACTTCCACTCACGTAAGGTAACAGCTGGGTTCGTCGGTGCTTTAGGACTTCTTGGAGCAGGTGGATTGAGCGCAATTATCATCAATCCGCGTCTAAACTCTTTAGCCACCAATGGATTACTTGCTGGTGACGGATCGATGAGTGCAAGAATCTTCCATATGCTCGCTCCCATGTGGTCATGGAAACATGATCTACCTCACTTCATGTTTGGATGGGGCGCAGGCAATATCTCTAATGCAGTGCGTACTGGTTACGCCGGTGCCCGCCAATGGTATGACGCCCATGGCGGTGCGCCCAATACCGAAATCGACGGTTTAGCAAATCCCCCAGCGGATACTTTCACAATGAGCATCTATGCCAGCTTCATTACCGAATTTGGTCTATTTTGCTTTTTGGCCTTCTTGCTCTTGGTATTAGCACACGTAGCGGTCCATCATGGATGGAGCCGACGGAACATATGCTGGTTCATTCTTCTCGCATACCTATATATTCAGTTTGAATCATACGCATTCTATGCAATTCCACTGTTCATATGGGCTGTCTGCACAATAATGAATCGAGGAAAAAACAACATCAATTCCCTTTAGATTGCGAGAATCACAATTCGCTACTCTCTATCATGCCGATAAAGAGTGCGCATACGCCCGTTGTCTAATTGAAAGTGCAGCACCCGTTAGATTGGAGATTGTCCAGATAGCCAAACGAAGGGGTGTTGCACTTTGGGCCAGGTGTATTCGCACCTGTCGGAAGAGGAACGGCATGATTCGCCGCTATCTGCCCAAACGCATGCCCATCGCCCCTCCATGGCACGCGAACTGCAGGAGATCGTCGACGAAACCGACAACAGGCCCATGCGAGTGCTCGGTTACCGCACCCCCGCCGAGGCATTCGCCGACGAACTACTAAACTTGCAAGACAAACAAGGATGTTGCACTTCTAAATAGACAACGGGACCGGCGGCGCGGACTCGGTCTTGTGGCATGATTGGTGGTGAGGGAATCAATGACGAGTCCAACAAAACGTCACCAGCCCCATCACGAAACACCGACTTGACGTTGATAATGGTTGTGCCGGTTTCTTATCGGCGATAATGGTACATGACGGCCGGGGCGGCGACCACCGATTTGACTGACGCCATCCGTCGGGCGACTGTCCTTATTTTGATTTGTCCCGCCCAAGGCCGCCGACCCGCGGGCCATGGATGCATGACCTCATAGGAGCGTGGCCGCTCCCATCGGATCCCGCAAGAACCATGGCAACGCGCCCCGTCAACGTCCTGTCCGCGCCGCAGGCCCTGGGGAGGCCAGCCCGACGACGTGGAAAGGGACGACGATGACGTCATCAAACGCAACGGCGTGGGCGGGAACCGACACCCACACGGACGCGCACACCATCGCATTGCTCGACGGAAAGGGGAAAGCCGCTGGGCACCGAGACATTCGCGGCCGACCCGGAGGGATATGGGAGACTGATCGGCGCATTGCCCGAACCGGGCATGGCGGCGGCGATTGGAGTAGGGCGCGAACTCGTTCGGCGCGGCCGCCGCGGCCCGCGGCGTCATGGCCGGTGGGGCACAGGCCCGCCGAAAAGCCCGGATGGGTGGGTCGAGGCATTGCGCCATCTCAACGCCCAGCGAGCCCAACTGGCGTCGGCCATGACCACGATCCCCGACTCGGCCAACGGCCTGCTCGTCACCGCCCCGGAGTCCGTCAGGGAACGGTACCGGGGATTGAGGGGCGGGGACCGCATGAACGGGCTCGCCGAGTGCAGGCCCGCCGGCGGACTGGTCGAGCGGAGCGCGCCGGCCGCACTGAAATCCACCGCCAAGGCATGGAAGGCGCTTAAACGGCAGTCCGGCCCCCTGGAGGAACGCATGCGCGCGATCCTCCAGGAGCACGCGAGACCGTCGCCCGACATGTACTGCGCGGGCATCGTCATCGCCGCGGCCCTGGCCATCGTCGCCGGCGATGACCCCGAACGCATCCGGAGCGAGGCCGCGTTCGCCAAGCTCTGCGGCGCATGCCCGCTGCCCGCGTCCAGTGGCAGGACGAACAGGCACAGGCTCAATAAAGGCGGCAACCGGCAGGGCGACATGGCGTTGCGCCGCATCGCCATCGTCCGCTTGCGATACCACCAGCCCACCAGGGACCACGCCGCCGGGAAGACCCGTGAGGGTGAGGGCAGGCTCGAGAACATCCGCTGCGTCAAACGGTTCATCGCCCGTGAGGCGTGCCGGGTGCTCATCGCCATACGCAACGGTGGGATCGGGCGTAGGATGCCGGCCGAACGCGGCGCCGGACTGCGCGAACCGCGCGTGGGCCACGGTATCACCCACAGCAGGTCGACGAGGCGCCATGCGTGCCGTTCAGCCGCATCAGGAAGATCGAACGAGGCAAACGGGACCTGCCCGAACTCGAGCGACGGGCCATCCAATGGATTCACTCCATCACCAGTCCAAAACAACACACCCAAACGCTTGACAATGTATAGGAGCATCAAAACACACGGAACACCAAAGTTCACGTAGCATCCGACGGCGGAAGCACGGTCGTCGAGACCCATCCGAGCTTGGGCGCCGGGCACGACGCGGCCCACGGGCGCCGCCCGATGGCCGCGCCCGGCGCGTTCATGGGCGCGCACCCGTCCAGGGACCGCGCGCACGAGGGGGATCCCACCCGGCCGCCGGCCGCGCCGCCCAAGGGGAATCGTGCGGCCCCATGGGATTGCGACGGGGAGGCGTACAAGGGGCGGAACATGGTCGAACGGGTCTTCAACCGCATGAAGCACTACCGCAAGGCCGCCACCCGCCATGACGGGCCCGACGAGGGCTTGTGGTGCATGAAACGTTTGCCCGATTTAACCATGACGGGATCATGTTTCTCCAGATATTCCAGCATATATTCAATGGAACGATGCAGTTCATTCAGGTCAAACTCGTTATCAAGATCCTTAAATTCATCATGCTGTTTTGCTTCATCAGTCATCTTTCCGATGGACTCAGGATGATCTGTACAGTTCCGCACATATGTCGGTAACGGTTCTTCCACGACATTGCCACCATATCGATTACAGTTCTCCTTTCTCGTTGCACAGTCTTTTTTCTGAGGCTTGCGAGAGTCAAAACGCTTCTTTTTCGGAATATTAGTAAATTCTTTTTCAATCTCTATCCCTACACTGGCAACAGAGATATTCTCCTCTTGACAAGTTTCTTCAATAACATTGGTGATTCGCCCATACAGTTCACTATGGAATTCTGGCGTCGGGATCCCGAAAGCAAAATATGTGATAGCTGGAATAGACGGATCTTTACCTTCAACGATTTGAAGTTTACCAGGGGATATAAGATTCTTCCGATTCCCAGACTCTGCATATAGCACATGAAGGGTATCTTGTTTGTCTGAGTAACCGTGGAGCATATATGGAGAATGTGTTGAAATGAAATATTGACAATGCTGATTATTGTGGAGAGAACCGGCAAGCGTGTATTGCGCGTATGGATGCAGTGCCATATCTGGTTCATCCAATGCTACGAGAGATGAGATAATCGGGAGTTCTTTCTCAGAATCCTCATCATTGTCTTCGCCTGATTTATCGACAGAATGTTTACGTTGTTGTTCGGCGTATATCTGAATAGCGGCTAAGGCGAACGCTCGTTGCATACCAGTGCCTTTATGCTGAAGCTCGGCTTCTGGAGTAATATCACCTCCAAAATTAATATCTTGATCATTTGATGAGTCGTTGGATGTTTCGCGAATAAGTACTTGTCCCATCTTAACAAAATTTGAGACATCAGGCTGCTCAAAAGCGAACTGGACAGCATTGCTACCACCATACTGTTCGTTCATCCTCTCGCCGATTTCGGAAGCAATTGAATTCAGCTTTTCCTGTAAACTAGGCTGAGAATCAATTTGCATATCCGATTCATCGCCACCCATATACGATTCATCACCACCAGTGATGAATGCTTTTTTATGCGCGTCAAGGAAATTTTTCCAAAGTAAGGATTCCTTAAACTTTGCCGTTTCCTCTGAGATAAGCTTTCCCATGATTTTAGTTGGAGCGAAATCTGCAGCTGCATCAGGAGCGTCATCAGCCCAAACAAAAATAGGGTCAAAAAGACGCTGTATCTTCGCCGAGATACCAGTAGCATTGGTATACTCATCTTCTCGCTTGTTTCGATTGTCGAAGACTCCGATGTCTTTAATCCCAAGCGTGCTTGCCTTGCCTTTCGAATGTTTGTGTAAAGTGACGGTAGCGGAGCTTCGTCGGACACGAAGCAGATACTGTTTTGTGTTGTTATCAAAAAAGACATATGGACAAAGTGGATCATAGACTGCGTCGTTAAGTAAATGTCCGTCGGCCTTAGAGTTATATTCAGGGTCATCATCAGCAAGACATTGCGGCGGCACTTCGCTTCGTTCGAAAACGATATCAGCCGTAACAACGACTGGAACTGTGTCAACTTCTTCATTGGATGCGCCCAATGCATGATACCGGTATTCACTAATATCATGTCCTTTAGTAACACCATCATGTAAATACTGCAGCGCTCTCAGAACAGTTGTTTTCCCTGAATTATTGTCGCCTACTAGATAATTCACCCCACTACCGAAATCAAGATCAAGCTCGTGGTGACACATGAAATTTCTAAGCTGGAGATGTGAGATATACATTCTTAACCTTCTTCCGCTACTGTGCAGTGGGATATGGTCTGGTTTTGTCCCGCTCTTATGGTGAGACGGTTTGCACCGTTTGGGTTCAACAATACTAGTTTTCTATGTTTTTGTTCAATAGGAAGTTGAGGTTTTAGTCACGAAGGTTTTTCGGGTTTAGGCGGAAAGGCATGCCGACCACCCGTGGGCCTTAGCCTGATGGTGCTTCTAGTTCCATTCGGGAAAGGTCCGGAAAGGCAATGATCAGCATGCCCCAAATGCAGTCTATCCGTTCGCGTCGCAGGAACGGTGAGTCCATCGCCTCGATAGCGCGCAGCGAGAGGGTCAGCGAGCCGACCGTGCGCAAGTATCTGAGGGTCGACGGCCTATCGGCCGGGCCGCCCGTGAGGCGACGTCGTGGTTCGGTGATCGACGAGTGGCTGCCCATGATCGAGGGCATGCTCGCCGAGGACCGGGAGACCTGGCGCAAGCAGCGGCATACCGCGACCCGCATCCATGAGCGGTTGCGCGACGGGTACGGGGCCGGGGTGTCGTTGTCGACGGTGACCCGGACCGTGGCGCGGCTCAGGCGCGAGGCCGCGGCGGAGCGGGAGGCCGGTTTCCTGGACCTGTCGTGGCATCCGGGCGAATGCCAGGCGGACTTCGGCCAGGTCGACGTGCGCTACCGGGGCGTCGTGACGCGAATGCGGCATTTCGTGTTGGATTTCCCGTACTCGAACATCGGGCCGAGCCGGCTGATGCCCGGGGAGAACGCGGAGTGCACGTGCCAGGCCCTCAGGAACCTATTCGAATGGCTGGGCGGGGTGCCCGAACGCATCGTGTATGACAACGCCGCCGGCGTCGGACGCAAATGGTTCGACGGGATCCGCCTGATCCGCCTGTTCCAGGCGTTCCAGGCGCACTACGGGTTCGAGTACGCGTTCTGCAACCCGTACTCGGGACACGAGAAGGGCGGCGTCGAGGCCCGGGTCGGGGCCGTGCGCCGCAGGCTGTTCGTGCCGGTGCCCGGCGTATGGAACCTCGACAGCTTCAACCTGCGCCTGCCCGGCCGCTGCCTCGGACTGGGGGACAAGGACCACTACAGGAAGGGCGAGAGCCAGACCGGCCTGTTCGACGAGGACCGGAAGGCGCTGCTGCCCCTGCCCGCCAAGCCGTTCGACGTGGTCACGTGGACGAGGATGAAGGCCGACAAATACGGCAACATCACCGTCCAGGGCCGCCACCGGTACGCGGCCGGACCCGAACACGCCGGCCATGAGATGATCGTCGGCCTGAGGGCCCTGGAGGTGGAGATCCTCGATGCCGAAGGCAAACGCGTGATCACGCATCCGAGGTCCTACGGGGACAAGCCGACCGACAGCGGCGACCCGTCGAGCCAGCTCGGGCTGTTGTGCGACCGGCCGGCGGCCTGGCGCAACAGCCGGGTGCGCGACGCGATGCCCGACCCGCTTCGCGAATGGATCGACGCGCAGGACGAGGCCACGCGGCGCGACGGCCTGCGTGCCCTGCTGCACGCCGACGGCGAGAGCGGCTGGCGGGCGGCCGTGGCCGGCATGCCCGGTGATCCTCGAATCCACCGGAGGCACGGACCGGGCCGGGGTATGTCTGGCCGCGGCACGCCACGCCTCGGGCCTGGGACCCGTGGCCTACGACGACCCCGTGGACCTGAGCGAATACGACATCGCCTACACCAAGGAGGACGAGTGAACCAGAAGAACGGACGGACCGACCCCGGCCCGCTGCGCGAGCGGGCGAGGAGCCTGTTCATCTCGCAGGCCACCATCGACGAAACGCTCGAATGGGCCACGCCCCGCCAACTGGACGCCATCGACCGCATGCTCGCCACGGAACCGGCCAACAGGGAGGCCTCCAAACGGGCAAGGCTCATGCGCCAGGCCCGGTTCCCGGTGCCCAAAAGCCTCGACGGCTACGACTTCGCGAACGTGCGCCTGCCCGACGGATACACCAAGGAGCAGCTGACCGGCCTCGATTTCGCGGCCAAGGCGCAGGACCTCGTGTTCTACGGCAAGACGGGACGCGGAAAGACCCACCTGGCCACCGCCCTGGGCATGCTCGCCATCGAGCAAGGCAGGAGCGTGAGGTTCCGGCAGACCGCGGAGCTCGTGCTCCAGCCCGGCAAGGCCAAACGCGACGGCGCCCTCGACAGCCTGCTCGGGGACCTCGCCCGTGCCGACCTGATCATCCTCGACGAGTTCGGCTACGTGCCCTTCGACATCGACGGGGCCCGTCTCCTCTACCGGATCATCGCCGGCAGCTACGAACGTCGCAGCATCATCTTCACCACGAACATCGAGTTCAGCAAATGGGGGACGATCTTCGCCGACGACAAACTCGCCGCCGCGATCATCGACCGCATCGTCCACCACGGACGCCTCATCGAATTCACCGGCCCCAGCCGACGCGTCAGCCAAGCCCTCATGTTCGGCAAGACGGACAACCAGTAAAACAAACCACCGGCCGGCACTCCTCATGCCGAAAACCGAAAAAAATTAGTGACGAAACACGAAACACCGACTTGACTAAAAACAGGGCACGGGGAGAAGGTCTTCGACCTGTTCTTCCGGACGCTCACGCCCGGCCGGCGCGCCTCCATCGGGGTGGTCACCGGCAACGGGGCGCGATGGATCGACGGGTGCGTGTTCCGCCGGCGCCCGCAGACCGAACGCATCCTCGACGGCTTCCACATCGTCGCCCGGGCCGCCGACGCGCTCGACAAGGTCAGGACCGCTCCGCATGGCGCGAGACCAGGAGGTCCGGCACGGCCCGCAAAGGCGTCAGGGACCCGATCAAGGGCGCCCGGTGGGCGCTGCTGAAGAACGAGTCGGACCTGAACGCCGCCCAACGCGCCCGGCTCGAGTACATCGCGAACACCAACGAGACCCTCTGGACCGCGTACAAGCTCAAGGAACGCCTCGGGATGATCCTCAGGCAGGGGCGCGGATGCGGCCGCGCCCCTGCTGCGCCAGTGGGCCGCGGACGCATCCCTGTGCGGCATCGCGGAATTCTCAAAACTCGGAGAGAAGATCGCACGGCGCCACTTCGACATCCGATAAGGCCCGAAATCTTGCGCATTTTGTGATTCGGGCTTCTTGGAAGAGAACATGGCCCGTGCCGTGTACGATTTTCAGTCGCTGAACAAGAAAACCGCGATTGGAAAGAGGCGCGAGGCCATGTCCAAGGAAATCATACAGTTCGACGACGCCATGTTCGAGACCAGGCTCGATGCCTTGGTCAAGACCAGGGTCGAGCAGATCGTCAATGCGATGCTCGAAACCGAGGCCGACGAGATCGCCAACGCCGGCAGATACGAGCACAAGACCGGTCGGAAGGCGTTTCGCGCCGGTCACTACGAACGCGGGCTGACGGCCAAGGTCGGCAAGCTCGAATTGAAGGTGCCGAAATTGAAGGGCGCGGTCTTCGAGTCTGCGGTCATCGAACGATACCGCCGCAGGGAACAGAGCGTCGAGGAGTCGCTGATCGACATGTACCTGACCGGCGTCTCCACCCGCCGCGTGGACGACATCAGCCAGCTTCTGTGGGGCGACCGCATACCCTCCCAGACATTGAGCGACAGGCTCGGGAAAGTGTACGCCGAGATCGATGCGTGGCGCGAACGCCCATTGGAGGGCGAGTGGCCGTATGTGTTCATGGACGGTGTGTGGCACAAGCGCTCCTGGGGTGGGAGCATGGAGAACGTCAGCGCGCTCGTCGCCATCGGCGTCAACGCCGACGGGCACCGCGGGGTGATCGGCGTGGCAGAGGGCATGAGGGAGGATTCGCCAGCTGGGAGCAGTTCGTCCGCGGCATGATCGAATGCGGCCTGAAGGGTGCCGGGCTGGTGGTCGGCGACCGGTGCGCCGGGCTCGTCTCCACGGTGAACTCGATGCTACCGGACGCGAGGTACCAGCGGTGCATGGTGCACTTCATGCGCAACGTGCGCCGCCCAGCCACCGCGAATGGACGTCCGCGGCCCTCAAGGCCATATTCGCCATGGAATTGCGCGAGGCGGCCCTGGCCAAGGCCGAGGCGGTCGCAACCGAGATGGAGTCCAGGAAGCTGAAGGCCGCCGCCAACTGCCTGCGGGAGGGCATCGGGGAGACCACGACCTATCTGCTGCCCGAGCTCCCCGCCGAGCACCGCAGGAGGACCCGCACCAACAACATGATCGAACGGCTCAACCGCGAGATCAGGCGTCGCACCCGCGTGGCGGGCGGCTTCCCCGACGGCAGGAGCGCGCTCATGCTCATCTGCGCCCGCATCCGGTACGCCGCCACCAGCGAATGGTCCACGCGCCGCTACCTCGACATGTCCCGCCTCGATGACAACCTCGTGGAAGCGAACTGATAACCGTGCCATGGACGGGCGAAATCACATTTGTGCATACTTTCGGGCACTACCACCGAACATCCTCATCCCATGTCGTTCGTCGCGTCCGAGCATTGGAAGCCGACGAGGAAAGGGGGTTAAGTAAAGAAAAGTGTGTCTTAAATCCAGGGTGGGGCTTACTCCCGTCTTGCGTGTTGGGGTGTGATTAACGTTTTCGTCGTTAATTCGTCCGGGTGCTTGACTTTTCGTGTTGACTTGTTCCATGAGCAGGAACAAGTCCTCGAGGGCGAGGAAGAGGAAGCCGGCCGGGAACGACGGGCCCGCGCCCGGCACCATGACGGCCGTGCAGGAACCGACCGACGGCGTCGACGCCTACGAGAGCGGGTTCGGCGTCAGAACAGGCTGGGCGGGACGCTCGCACTAACCCACCAACACGCCAACAACACACCCGAATAAGACCCACGTTTCTTTACTTAACTCTACTTTTTGACCCTTAACCCGTAGTCGCTATGCGGTTATGCCGCATAGCGCGGGAGCCGGCCCCCATGATGCACAGGGAATCCGGCTCCTACTTCCATTTCCTCCTCAGAGGTTGGCTTACTGGTAAGTATATACCATTCGGCTGACGGCCTTAGTGTGATGTCTCCACAGGCTAAATTGCAGCGTGACTTACGCGAGATGGTGCAAATCCAGTTCGCGCATGTCCAGGGTTTCGAGGAATGATGAGAAGTCTTGGCGGCCGCGTTGCGCATCGCCGATGGCTCCAAGCGCTTGGTCTGCTATCCACAGCCGAGCGTCGGAAAAGCCCGGGGCGAAGTCCACGCGGAGTCGGCTGATGAAACGCCTGCTCCGCAATCCACGGACGAACATGAGGTCTCTGTCGTCTTGGCTGGTTTCGCGTGATTCTAGAACGAGACGCGAAATCCCGTATTCTTTCTCCAGCGTGGGCAGCAGAAGTTCGAGGCATTTACGTCGGGCGCGTTCGGAGGTGACCGTGCCATCCAAGGGCGTAGCGGCTATGGCGATATGGGGCAGTGACAATGCCTCGATGACTGGTATGGATCTGCGTTTCTCCGAAAGCGTCATGTCACGCCAATGCAACTTGGAGACTTTTCGCTTGGTCGCGGAAAGCAGCTGTCTGCGGATATCGCGCTCTTCAAGTCCGCAGATGCAAGCTCCCATGTAGTAAGTGGGGATGACGCCGCCTTGGGTCTGTACGCTTTCGTCGCCCCATGCGATCAGTTCACTCATGCTTCTCCTCCTTTCGTCTCGTGCGTGTGCCGTCTCGAATCCAACGTTCGTTTGTCGAATGGCTGGCAGACATAATATTCGTTCACCACGGTGATTCCCGTTGGGCTCAGCGGGGCTTCCTTGAGGTGTTGTTCCTTGCGGATCAGGCCAATGCGCTGCAGTTCGCGCAAGCCGCGCTCGGCGGTGTCTGCGGACCATCCGTACCATTCCGGCATATGTTCCGTTGGAAGCTCGCATGGTGTTCGTTCGCCAAGGACGACGAGGAACATCGCCAAGGCGGGCAGGCTGATGTCCTCATCGAAGCGGCTCTTCCAAAAATCGTGGGACAGTCGTATGTACCGGCTCGCGGGTCGCTGGTATTCCTCACCCGAGCCGTCCTGCGCGAGTAGCTTGATCTTGATTTTGCGCTCTTTGCCGCAACGGGATTTTTCGATCAGGCCACGTTGTTGAAGTCGCAAGAGAATCCTCGTGGCGGCAGCCTTTGCGGTCGCAATGCTACCGGCTGTTTCCGAGCATCCAAAGGCACGAGCCCATGTTTGCAGGGGCAGCGATGTGTACCACTCGTTCTCCGTGTCGGGGCTGCTTGCGGATGCCGCGATCAGTAAATAGGCCTTCAAGCCCCTGAGATCTCCGTTTGTCACGAACTGGGACAGCACGCTGCTGCGCTCCTTGCTTCCGCGAGGCTGCTGGATGAAGGACTTGCTAATCGGAACGAAAGGACGGTTGGCGTTTTCAAGAATGGCCTCGACCGTCTTCCTCCAATCGATTTGCTCTTCCACCATCGCTTCACCTCATCTCAAGTATCGGTTTAGACTTGCTACATGCTATCGCACTTAAGGGTTTTCTAAAACGAATAAAACTAGGTTGATGATACGCTACAGCGGGTATATGTATATTTCTTGGTATTTCTAATGTAATACACATGTATATGCCTTGGTATGTCTATAACAAGCAAGCTTTATGGCGGCATCGTAGAACCGCTCGAAGTGAAAGCAGCCTGCACCTGGGACAAAAATTGACCCTCATTTCGCCATGTAGCGGAAAACTGCGCGAATCTACCATGTTTGCACTAGTGCTGTTCTCAGCTGTCATGCGGACTCTCTCATAAAACGTCCGGAAATGTAGCGGAAGAGTCGGCGCTTGGCACATCCCATGATGGAGCTGAGGGAGGCGATTGAGGTGCGGGCTGAGGGATGGCGGGGCGGCAACTTGCCGAAACACACGTGGACTCGACCACCGCGTTGCCACAGGAATTGCCCTTGCACGAGAGGGGGCGTTCGACGCCGAACACGCCGAGCGGTTCGCCGATCCCCGGGTCGTCGAACTCGCCGCCACATTCGGCATGGAAGAAAGTGCTGCGGACGTTTTCTTGGAGACAGTCACGCAGCCCTTCCTTGGTTCTTTGACGGCATTCTACCGGGCTCATCCAGCCAAACGACCGTTTGATGCGCGCATGGTTGTACCAGTGGATGTAATCGTCTATCAGGACGAGCACCTCATCACAGGCACATTCCTCCCAATGCTCGGGATAGACGGATTCCGTCTTCATACGCCCGAGGAATCCCTCCGCGGCGCTGTCCGGAGAATGACCCTTCTGCGTTTCTGCAAGTTGGCGTCCACAGTAGGGCTGGCGTGTTTTGTTGGACTCGTCATTGATCCCATCACCACCGATCATGCCATAAGGCCCAGCATCCCGCGCCGGTCCATGACGCCCGTGCCCGAACTCCGTCTTGATTCTCTTGTCCCGGTACCGGACCATGTAGTCGTCGGGCATGTTGATGAACCCGTCCAAAGGGATGCCCGCGAAGCTGCGTTTGCGGAGGAACTTCTACTTGAGCCGGTCCTTGCACCACATCCGCAGCGCACCCCTGCTGGGGTAGCCGAGCTCCCGGATCGCGTCCGCAGCGCAGCGTTCGTATGTGATGTACAGGCACACGGCCCTGTCGTGCTGCTTCCTGCCGCACTTCGCCATAAGGGGTCCTCCTCCCGGTCGGGAAGTCCAAGAAAACGTCACCACCTCGAAGCGTCCACCTCGATTTGACGTTGATAATGGTTAGACTGGTTATTACGGCTGGTGATAATGGTAGATGACGGCCGGGGCGGTGACCCTAAAATTGACGTTGATAAGACCTACGAGGCAAAGGAGTCACACATGTCATGGGATTACGCAGAACTCAGTAAAAGTGCGAAGAACGCTGGCGGACCATCGAGCTTCGTCGGAATGTTGCTCGGCATTGGTCTTACAGCAGGAGTGGCTCTGGGGTCCACCTTCGTTCTTGCCGTGCAGAAAATGATGAAGTATAAAGAAGAAGCAGCTGCAGACACGGTAGAATCATCTAATGATAAGAAGGAAATCGAGGAGTGATTATGGGCCGGTTCGGTTTCGGCAGCAAGAAGAAGCATGAGGAGCCAGTCGAGGAGACTCCAATCGTGGATGACTCCTCGTCTGATGATGACTGGGACGATGACGACAGCGAGGACGAGTCGCTGAGCGTGTACGACGCAGCCTTCATCTGGATGTCAAACGGCAAAGACGAGGATTACACGTTCGGCTACACCGAGGAAGAACTCGAAGCAGCTCTATAGTCCCAGAACACGCGGAACAGCCCTTCTAACGGGCTTATACGGCAGACACGATTACGTGGATAGCCCCGCTGGTCAGCGTCTGTACCGCGCCCCGATTGTTGGACTGAAGAAATTCAGATTGGCCTCTCGCTGATAATGCCCGAATTCTTGCGCACTTTGTAATTCGGGTTTCCTGGAAGAGGACATGGCCCGTGCCGGGTACGATTTTCAGTCGCCGGACAATGAAAAACCGTGATTGGAAAGAGGCACGGAGCCATGTCCAAGGAAATCATACGGTTCGACCGGGCCATGTTCGAGGGCAAGCTCGACGCCATGGTGCGCGAGAAGGCCGAGCGGATCGTCAACGCGATGCTCGACGCCGAGGCGGACGAGATCGCCAACGCCGCGAGATACGAGCGTTCCAGCGGACGGAAGGCGTATCGGGCCGGCCACTACGAGCTCGAGCCTGACCGCCAAGGCCGGCAGGCTCGAGCTCAAGGCGCCGAAATTGAAGGGCGCCCTGTTCGGGTCCGCGGTGATCGAACGCCACTGCAGACGCGAGGAAAGCGTAGAGGAGGCGCTGATCGACATGTACCTGGCCGGCGTGTCCACCCGGCAGGTCGACGACACCGGCCAGTTGCTGTGGGGCGACCGCATGCCGTCCCGGACATTGAGCGACAAGCTCAAGCGCGTGTACGCCGAGATCGACGAATGGCGCACGAGGCCGTTGGGTGACGAGTACCCATACGTGTTCGTGGACGGCGTGTGGCACAAGCACTCCCGGGGCGGAAGCGTGGGGAACGTCAGCGTCCTGGTCGCCATCGGCGTCGGCAAGGATGGTCACCGCGAGGTCATCGGCGTCGTCGAGGGCATGAGGGAGGATTCCGCCGGCCGGGAGCGGTCCTTTCACGGCATGATCGAACGCGGCCCTAGGGGCGTGCGGCTCGTGGTCGGCGACCGGTGCGCGGGACTGGTCGCCGACCACGAGCCGCACGCCCCTAGGGCCGCGTTCGATACGGCTACTGGGGTGACGGCGACACGCTCGCCGTCACCGGCGGCCAATCCATAGCCGACGTCACACCGAATTGTGTGGCCAGACAATAATAGCTGCCGACTCATAAACGTCCAATGGGTTGTCCTTGGAATTCCAAGAACAACCCATTATCTTGTCAATTCCTTCAAGCACTATATATACGTTGAAATCAGCGAGGTATTTCCATAAATCATCACCGACTTTTCCGCCAACCTCACGACCGGTGGAAAAGTCGGTTACACACGGTTGAAACAATCCTTTCAGATATCTTCAAGCAGTATACCTATATTTGTCATTTCCGACTTAAGATAGTCTTCGCAGTGCGAAGCATGCTGTCTGGAACGACATTTTTGATGGCGTCCTTGAGCTTCTTCTTATTCACATAATCCTGATCGAGAAGTTGTAACGCCCCTCCGGCTTGGGAGTCATCGTCCGGGGTGGTGTGGCATTCAAGAATAATGGGGCTGTCGGATTGCGTTGTGAGGAATTCCGGGAGCCGTTCGAGGTATTCCTGCTTGCTTGAGGCAGACATGTACTTGAACCCGAGGGCTTCACACCATGCTTTGGCCAGACTGTCGAAGGCGTTTTGTGCACGATAATGGCCTTGCGCACACACGTAGGGAAGCTCTTCACCATGGAGGCGAAATCCGGTAGAATAGGGCATTCGCATCTCATCGCCTATCCCATTGTTGACCAAAAGGATGCGGATGTTCGCCATCATATCCCGGTTGCCAAGCGAGTTCATGTCGTAGAAGAAGGCAAGATCACCTATAACCACGAAATGCAGAGTGTTGGGTTCAGCCAAGGCCGATCCGAATGTGGTGGACAGTGCCCCATCGATGCCGAAGCCGCCCGTATTGCAATAACAACGAATAGAAGGGTTAAGCTCAAAGTAGTTCCAACTGCGAAGCGCATTGAGGATTGCGAAATGCATAATCGACTTCTCGGGAATCCGCTTAGCGGTCTGCTCTGCTATCCATCTGCCCGAATATGGCAGATCGGGAAGAGATCGTCTCAATGACTCGTCGTATTGTTCCCATTGAGCGAAATAACGGTTCACTGGTGTATTGCCATTCTGTTCACCGAAAGCTGCGTATCTCTTGAAAAACTCCTCGGTATCGCACTCGAAAACTTTGGTCAATCCGTCGAATCGGTCGCGCAATTCCCCATCCAAGGACACACGCCAGGTCTCGGCATGTACGGCCTTGAGGTAATTCGTGGTCGGATAGTCACCGGAGATTTCCCCCATCGAAATGACTAGGTCGGGTTTCAGCGCGTCCCATTGAGCCGAACCGGAATGGAGGTTGTCTGTGGTCAGCGTGCCGAGGAGTCGGTTATGACCGTGGTAGTTGGAAGTATGATCACACAGCACCACTGCATCGTAACGGTCAGCGAAATCCGAAATCGACTGTTCTGCTTCCTTCGAGAATCGGATGTGAGCACCGATATGAATCACAATGTTCCTATGTGAGCCGATCTCTGGAAATGGGTCGGACGGCATGTAACGTCGGATGCACCTGCTTACGGGAACTGGGCCGGGATCCATGGTGTTGTCATAGACAGTAGGCAAGTTGATATGCACGGGACCGCCACCGTGACGTATGGACTCCAGAATGGCTTGGTTAACGAGCCGATTGCAGTACAAGGCATCCGTCTCGTCCTTAATGACCGGCAAGTCCACTGAGACAAGCGCTACATCGTTCTGAACGATACGCCGATCGAGCGTCTGCGGAAGAAGCTGACCGATGTTCCAATCCCCGTTGAATGAGGTGATGGCTATCACCGGAAGCTTACGGTAATACGCTTCAGTGAGGCCGGGCAGATAGTTGCGGGAAGCAGTCGCTCCAGTGCAGCTTAACGCGACAGGCTCCCCGGTTGTCGCTGCCATGCCACATGCCATATAAGCTGCAGAACGTTCATCCACGCATGAATAAACATGAAAATACGGGTCATGCTGCACAGAGACAACTACCGGCAGGTTCGTGGAGCCGGGTGAAACAATAATATTTTTCACGCCATGCTGTTTCAACAATGAGACCACGATCCGCGCATTGCGTTCATGTGCATGCTTGATGGCTTGCATATTTTATATACTCCTTAAATTAATATGCTGAATGCATTTGTCGGTTTCACTCGCTATAGCTGAGTCGTTTACGCTGAAGCACACACAGAAGAGGAAACGTAAGTCCATGCGTGGACAGCGCCATGCGAATATCGACGCGATGCCGCAGGAATTTATCCCACATTCTCGGATTAAGAGGTTTCATCTCTTCGCATAGCTTTCTAAGTTGCACCCATGCAGCATCACGGGGAAGAAAACATGCATTGAACAATTGAGTGTAGAGGCCAAGGAACTGTGAGTATTGAAATTCCGATTTGTTGCCGGGGAGTTGCTCATCATAAAGCGGCGTTAAGGTTTTGATGACGGTTTTGAGATCATCCTTATGCCGTACAGTCTGTCGATAATCACAGCTTTGACCTTCTCGGCCCACTCGATAGCAATACAATGGATTTGTCAACATCTGATATGTGTCAATAAATCTAAGCGGCTGGGTAATGAATTCGCAGTCTGTGTAGAGTACATGGTGATCAAGGTGAACTCCCGCCTGTCTCAGTAAATCGGTCCGAAAAGTCATCGCATGCATTGTTAAATGTGTCCAAGAGAAATCGAGATCTTCAAAACGTCCCGCCTGAGCTGCATGCAATTCCGACAGTGTTACCGGGGTTTCTTCCTTGGTCTGATCATTACATACGAGGTACGGGGATAAAGCCACATCCACATCGCAAGCGCACAATTCTCTCAAGAAGCCGGATAGATGTTCAGTATCCACCCAATCATCCGCATCAAGGAGCCGAAAATACCGTCCTGTTGCGTGCTTCAGACTGGCATTAACGGTGGAGCCATATCCTCCGTTCTCCTTATCAATCACGCGTACTGCTTGGGGATACCGGCTTTGAAAACGGTGGGCAATATCCGAAGTCGAATCGTGGGAACCATCATTTACGATAATGATTTCACACAGACGTGCTGCATCCGGACAGGAAACGACAGAGGATATGCATCGTTCCAAGTATGGTTCAGCGTTATACGCAGCAACCGAGATGGTTAACAACTTATCGGGACCAGTCATAGTATTCTCCTACCTTTTGATAATAGAATGAATCATTTCGGCGACAAACAATTCATGCGCCAGAACAAGTCCGATACAATATATTCCCATAAAACAACATCCGTTCACAATGAGAGAGATGAATCCGGGAGTGAATGCAAGTTGTGATTTCAGCAGCAAAGCGATAAATACCGATACAACGGATACGATACCAATCTTGTGGTAATCGGTTTGTGGCAAAATTTGCCGTATAAATCCTTTGCCGCGCGAGCATCGCAAAACAAGTACGGTCAATTCGGTTAGAGAATTCGATATTGCAGCTCCAGCAACGCCAAAAAAATAAATAAATGTGATAGCATATACAACCGAACATGTGAATCCAATAACATTAAGTATTGCCCATTCCCTTTCGCGTGAATCAGCAATCAGTTCATTTCCCAAAGCGATATTGAGCGATGAGAATAATATAGCTGGAACAGCGAGCATTAGTGGCACGACTGATCCAGAGAAGTCCTTGCCTCCCATAAGTTGTACAACGGAATCCGAACACAGAACCGTTCCACCGATTAGAGCACCAGATACCACACCGATGAAGTTGACATTCTTGGCCATCAGATTAATAATTGCCTGCTTGTCCCCATTGGCCTTGTAGTATGAAATACGTGGCAACATCACATTGCCAACGGAATTCACGGCTTTGATGAGCACATTCTTGATTTTCGCAACAAGTTGGTAGAGACCAACCATATTGATGTTACCGAGAAAACCGAGAGCCACGATATCCGTTTGGGTATACATGCCGGACGAAATCGATGCAATTGAATACCAGAACATAGCCTTAAGATGTTCTTTGTATTCCAGACGCTGCCTGATAGAGAAATCCACGAGTTTGCGCAGACGCAGGAGATTGAGGATATTCATACCGTAGCCGGCAACGAGCACGGTGATGCCGTACACAATATAATCCGAGCTCTGGTGGACAAATAGGAACATCAGAATAAGGCCAATAAACTTGAATACAATGTTCCGTACAGTAATGTAACCGTACTGTTCAATGGCTTGGTAGAACCATTCCACACCGAACGAAGAAAGCCAGAATCCAACTGAGAAAATCAGGAACAGTGTCCGCTGTTGAGAGAAAGTCGGAATGAGGAATATCGATAATAGATAAACCGCAAAGACAATGCTCGTGGACACCAGCAAAATGACCAAAAGTTCCTTTACGACTTTCGATAATTCCACTATATCATCACGTACCATAGCACAGACCTTGATGCCATAGTTCTGTATGCCGAGGAGCGCGACCATCGAAAAATACAGCACAACGCTTTGCACGTAAGCAACTGCACCCGTACCAAACGTGGAAAGAATACGAGAAACGTACGGCAGGGTGATTAAAGGAAACAACATCTGCGATGTCGTTAGAAGCATATTCATGAGAACATTGAACTTCACCGAATGTATTTTCGGCTTTTTCCTATGATTTGCCATTATGCACAATCGATTCTAGAAGTCAAGGGTGTGAGTAATGTAATCTTTTGAAAATTGCCGAACTCCCGCAAGAGGTTTTGTGATATCATGAATTGAGGGGATACCTGATCGTTCGAGATAATGAACAGCATCCTCTATCCCTTTGACGATGGATTCACTGGCCTGCATACGATGCAGAACCTGGTCCTTTCGCGTGCTCGACCCTTTTCCGTTGCTCATCGACAGGAAAGGAGTACCCAGATTCATGGAGAATAAGGTTCCATGATAAGAATCGGTAATCACCACAATAGCGTGATCGATGATATTGATGAACTCCGCAGGCCCAGCGGCTCGCCCATCAACAATATGCTTGTTCGTCGGGAACCACGCAAACGGGGCAATCAAGACAACCGGCATATTAAGAATATCACTGACACGGCGATATAGGGAATACTGCTGCATAACGGTTTTCGTGCCGTTTAGCGAATATATCAAGGCATATTTTTTCGGAAGATTCATCTCATCCGCTGCACGTGTCGCAATCCTACGCCATGAATCAGCCCCGACAAGCAACGTGGGGTCAAGTACATTGGCGCAGGGCCTGCCCACGAGTTGGCCAATCATTTCGGCGGCATCTTGTTCACGTGCAGACAGCATCGTGAACTTTTGAAGGTCGGGAACAATGTGTTTGATCTCATCCCGTGTCATATTCGCAGGAGATGAAGCATAACTTACCTTGCGACGATTTGTGAAATCTAATAAGTAAGGCTTCATGGCATCCCAGTCGCTTCCCGAATATTCATTAGAATGAATATTCAGAATTTGATCACTACCGCTCACGTATATATCGAAAGAATCAGCGAATTTTCCCAAATCCGAAGCCTTTTCAACACATTCCGTGAGATTGAGCTGCTGATTGATGAAACGCTCAAATCGTTCAGCACGAAGAAGACGATCCGATTTCACTGAGATCAGGGATAGATCGTTAATCAACGTTTTTAATGAATGATTCGTACGATATAGCGTCTCATAAAAAGCTCGCTGACCAGAAGGACGATAGTTAATAATGGATGCCGAACAACCATGCTTTTCAAAGGCAATCTGAGTGCCTAGAGCCTGCAGTACGGAACCAAAGTTATACGCAGCATGATAAGTGACGATGCCAACAGAAGACAATCTCATATCCTTTCCCGTAGAGAACACTTACCGCCAGATCTATTTGTCATGTCAATATACCCGAATGATATAAGAAGATACGTAATAAAACTATCCTCAAAAGCAATACAAATTGAAAACAGTATTAAAAAACATATAACAAATGGCTTATAAATTTTCATTTCCGATTTATACATATTAAAAAGCGGATATATAAATGGAAAAAGATATAGTAAGCCTCCCTGGGATAGCACTGACATCAAGGTACTAGTTTGTGATACACCACTTTGATGATCGGAAGCAAATTGAAGCCAAGCTGCCCGATAATCATTAACGCCATGACCAAATATCGGATTATCAATAAACGCCTTTAAACCGGAAAGAAAGTCAAGAAGATGAATTCCTCCGGAAAAAGTCGCAATCTTATTTGACATTATTTTAACAAAAACTAACGAACTCCCTAAAATGCATAATACACCAATCGCAAGGAATAAAAATTTCAATATTCTTGTTTTGCTATTATAAAAAGCTTTATATAGTAAGGGCAATAACAATAATCCAAAACCAAGATATGCGGTTGTCGTAAAGGAGCACAATCCACTAATCACTATTATTAAGACAGCAACCAACGAAGAATCTGCGAGATAAATCGAAATACATCCGAACAATACGGCAAAAGCTGCAAAGGCCGGCGCTTCGATAAAAACAGATGTGAACTTCCAGAGTTTTCCGATGCTGAGATTAATATCACTATATTGAGTGAACCACTCTATTCCATAAACCCCATTTACAGTAGTGTAACTACCCCAAGAAACGTCTAATGACATATTAGTCGATACAACACCCAGTGAATACAATATCCAAATTATAAAGCCAGGTATTACCAAAATGATATAGGCATTTACGAAATTCCTCAAGACTACTTTAATCCCATATAACGATCGCAGAAAAAGATACATAGAGCAGATCGGCACAATCAATACGAAACGAAAAATTTGCTTAGAAATATCTGACTGCTGCACGAAATACAAAACAAAGAACGGTAAACACCCTACAACAATACATATGAAACCAATGTAAATTGCTTTTGACCACACCTCCTTGCTCATGTTAGAAAGAAGCACAAACAGTAAACACATAGCAGCTATGAATAGCGATGCATAGTTTAGTCTATGTGAATAATTGCTTTTTGAGTATACCGAAACGGAATTCAATAAAAAAGAAATACACAATATTATATCAAAGAATGTATATCTATTTCGAATCATTATAAAACCTACATTGATATCGAATACTCTTTAATCATCTGTTTTGAACAACAACGTATATCGAAACTATCTGAAACGACCGATCTAATATAGTTTAACCGATCATAATGCCTATCCAGAAGAATCTTTTCCGCCCACAGGTTCGCATCGTCTATTGGAAGAAATTCTGTTAAAACACTCATTGATGTCTCACGAGTAATTTGATCCGAAAACAACACAGGCAATCCTGCCGTCTGCGCTTCCACTCCAGATACCGGCAAACCCTCATATAATGACGGAAGAACAAAGACATCGGCCGCGGAATAGTATTCATTCACGTTTCCAACTGATCCCTTGAACGAAATATATTGGCTGACGCCCTGTTTTTCGGCATATCGTTGTACATCGCCATTCAGTTCATCATCCCCGAACCACCAGAAACGGAAGTCAACTTTACTGTTGGCAAGTTCGCGAATGATATCGACAATAAAGTAGGGATTCTTCTGGGTTGTGATCCTACCAACCGTCATCACAACAATTTTATCTCCACAATTTTCGATCCCTCGAATTTTGTTCCGCGCAACCTCCGAATAACGAAAACGGGATATGTTTATTGCATTAGGTATAATCCTGTATTTTCTCTTCCCAAATAGGCCATCACCGGCTTTATGTGAACATGCGATATATTTGTTCGCAAAATGCAGAGCCAACGCAGAAAATGGCTTATTCCTTAATTGCTTCCACCAAACATCACCATTCTGTGCAGCATGACTATGCAATATACGAATGGGAACATTGAATGCAGCTGCTGCAGCAAGCACCGGAACTCCGCTATTAACGACATTGCAATGAACGACATCATAATGACTCTTCTTAAATATATCGAAAATAAGTGAGAAAAATTTTAATGGATGTTTGATATATGAAGGAAGCAGGAACACGTTATCCCCATTACCCGCAATTTCCTTATAATACGGTGAACCAACATCATCTATCACCAAGAAATCGAATCGCATTTCAGGACCATGCAACGCCCTGTAATAATTCATAACATAGCTTGCTACACCATTGGAATGTTGCAGTCCTCTGGTCACCATTAATATTCTCAAATTCAAGTGTCCCCTATTTTATGTCAAGAATGTCTCACACTACTATCGACGAGTTGAGTATACCATTCACCAAGTTGTTGTGCGCTGTCTTTGATATCGTACCCGGCATGGCATATGGCGTTTTTTTCATCACTTCGTTTGGCTACGGGTGACATTTCTGCAAGTTCAACTGCCCATGCATCGGTTTTATCCAATGGAAAGAATTTAACGAGACCAGGGATAATGCTCGCCTCCCTCGGAACATAATTGGATGCGATCACCGGTAATCCTGACGCTTGTGCTTCTATAGAGACCATACCCAGCCCTTCATAGGTGGAGGGGAAAGCAAGCACATCGAGCGCTTGATACAAGCTACTAATATCGTTACGTACACCCAGCATGCGTACCGAACGTTCGAGTCCAAGTTCATGAATCCGTGCCTGCACTTGCTTCATCATGTCGCCATCGCCCGCGAGAGCAAGGACAGCATTTGGATGACACTCGAGTACCTGTTTGAACACATCAAGCGTGAACAATTGGTTCTTCTGGAAGCACATACGCCCCACTTGACCGATGAGCAGTTGATTGTCAGCAACACCCAACTCGGCACGTTTAGCGGCTCGCACCATAGGATTGAAACGGAATATCTCGGGCTCAATAGCGTTACGAATAATCCTGACCTTGCCGGCGGCATCAAGCTTTTCGCCGAATAGCCACTGAGCCGTGTAATGCGAGCAAGCTGCATAATGTGTGGGATATACCTTCGCAAACGGACGCAAAGCCATCTTCACTGCGGTCTTCGTGTACTCACGCGGATTACTGGTCGAGTGACTGTGCGCAATACGTACCGGTACGCCCGCTCTCTTAGCGGCACCTAACGGGAATACACTCAATGCATTCATATGCGAATGTACAATCGTCGGCTTGAGATCGCAAAACAACTGCTCGCATGCATTTATGTATGCAGACAGATGCTTATAGGAAGGTATCGTGAATACTCGGCCACCGAGTGCTTTGATCTCATCCTCAGGAACCACCGTGGAGTCATTCTGTACGATGAAATCAAACTGGATACGGCTACGGTCGATATGACGATAATGATTCATGACGGTGGCTTCCACGCCGCCGCCCATCATTCTGCCGACAACTTGTGCTACACGAATCAGTTCAGACATAACGGTACCTAATTGCAGTTAACCAAACATAACCGCACTGATCCGCCAATCCATAGTTGCTCCGGCTCACAGCTCCGCACGCCCTCCATCTCGACTAAACTTAGTAGTAGTGTACTACTTATCTTCTATTTTCCGGGGGATCCCGGGTTCTAGATAGAAGCGCAACACCCGCTCTATGGTTGGAAGGGTTCAGGTTCTAACTGGAGAAGGTGTTGCGCCCATGACGAAAGTGTATTCCCACCTGTCGGGCGAGGAGCAGGTCCGGATCGACGAGTTGAGGAACCGCGAGGGGCTCGGCGTGTGCCAGATCGCATTGAGGATCGGCCGCGACAAGTCCACGGTCAGCCGCGAGCCGGGACGCGGCCTGTGGGTCGCGTCCGACGAGAACGGGTCCTACCGCCCCTACCGGCCGAAACGGCTGAAGGCGGGCGCGTGGACGTCCCGCCCGTTCTACTCGGCCATGACCGCGCAGAGGAAGGCCGAGACGCGTGCGCGCGAATCCCGCAGGCCCATGCGCATGTCCTACTCCCCGTTGCTCGCATGGGTGATGGACGCGCTCAGGAAGGGGTGGACGCCGGAAAGGATCGAGGGGCGGCTGAAGGTCGAATGGCCCGACGACCCGCGCATGCGGATAAGCCACGAATGCCTCCACCGGTGGATCCACGCGAAACCGCAGAGGGCGTTGGACCTCAGGCGGTACCTGCCTCGCGGCAAGCGGCACCGCACGCGTTCGAAGGGCAGGAGGGCGAGGGGACCGCGCATCCCGATGCGCGTGCCGATCACGGACCGGCCGAAGAAGGTAGACTCGCGCCATGAGTTCGGCCACTTCGAATCCGACACCGTGGTCGGCGCGTCCCCGTCCAAGCGGTGCATCGACACGCAGGTCGAACGCAAGAGCCGCAGGCTGTTCGCCCGGTTCATCCCCGACAAGGGCGCGCCGGCCACGGCGCGCGCCGAATACGACATCCACAAGGACATCCCCGCGCCCGCGCGCATCGACCGCACCTGGGACAACGGCACGGAGTCCTCCTGCCACCTGCTCGTGGACGAGGCCCTCGGCATGCTCACCTACTATGCGGACCCGTACTCCTCACACCAGAGGGGCAGCAACGAGAACCGCAACGGGCGCATCCGCCGCTACCTGCCCAAGAGAACCAGCTTCGACGACCTGACGGACGAGGACCTGCAGGCCATCGTCCAGGAGATCAACGACACCCCCATGAAGGTCCTGGACTGGGAAACGCCCAACGAGGTTTGGTACCGCGAGCTCGGCAAGATAATGTCAAAGACAAGCCACCCAAAGACGAGTGTTGCACTTACAAATTGAATCCGGGAATGAGGCTATTCTTCACACGAGCAAGAATAACTTCGAGTAAACCGCCGAAATAAGCCAATGCACAATCACCATGATCGGAATACTCCAAATATATGAGTCATCAGAATTCTCATTTTGATTTAAGCCTTGGCACGGCAGCCACTGCCCATAGGAGTAGTGGAAGGGCATAAAAGGCATATCCTTCGAACTGCACATACAGGTATATGGTCAACAGCAGCCAGCAGACAGTGGTCTTGTTCCAGGCATGGTTATGGCTAATCCACCACAGCACTAGTACCACGAGAATTACAGAAGCAATCAGGCCGAACTCCACGAAAAAGCTGGTGTAGGCGCTCATCGTGAACATGTTTGCTGGTGTCACTTGTGCGTACCAGCCCTTCGGTGCCGAAGCGTTCAGGCCCAGACGTTCCAGAGACCGCACTGCGGCATCGGCACCCTGATGGGTGGCATCGGATAGATTGCCTGCGCCATAGCCGAGCAACAACTGCTTTGGATGCTTCAATGCACCCGCACCTGGTCCCAGTGACTGCCATAAACGGGCATAGAACGAACCGTCACCGTCAAAGCCAAGCTCGGCTATGGAGCTCAACCGATGGTTCACTGCCACGCTGCATGCGCCGAGACCGACCGTGACCACCAGTTCCCCGAACGCCACAAGCCGGCCGCGCCACGTGTGCCAACTGTTCATCTCGATAATCACAAACACCAACGCGATAATCGAGTCAAGAATGATGCGCACGCCTGCACCCATGAGCACCGAGCCTGCAGCGAATACCATGATAAGGACGCGCAGTTGGTTTGCACGCTTGTGGTCACGACCACGCACCAGCCAAATCAGCGGCAGCAGCACACCGAACAGGTGCATACCTATATAGCTCGGTTCTGCGAACAGAAACTGCGGGCGGCCACCGCCCCAATGCGAAGTGCTGCTGATGTACTGGCGGCTCATCAGATGAATGAAGAAGTTCTTTACGGAAGTCCAATCAAACATGATTGACAACCGCTGCACCACGCCGACTGCGAAGGCGAACCAATATACGAGAATCAGCAGATCCAACATGCGCCGCCAAGACAAGCGCTTGATACGTAATGCCATGTCCAACGCACACAGGCAGGCGAGAGCCCCAGCCACGCCGGCCAGCGACACCAGCGCCGGAAGCCGATGGAATGCTACCAGACACCAATCCACTGCAGACAGCGCGATTAACAGCACCGGAAACAGGAAGAATGCGCGGAAACGGTGCCAAACCTGCGGCAGCAAACGCCAGTTCGCTACCGCATATGCCATAAACAACCACGGAGAAAGCGGTGTCCAAAACGGCATGTATGGGCCTGCTACTGTGCCGTCAATCGGCAGCATGGCGAGCGCCGCATAGAACAAAAAATCTGAGGAATCGACCAATATCGGTCGATCATTATCAAACGAGACGCCGGCTTTCCCGAAATCCGCCTCGGCGATGCCGGCAATATTAGAATCAGTCACTCATTACTCCCACTGTCATCACCCAACAGCATGCCACTGTAACGGACAAATCGTATCGGGAGATGAAACCGGCGTGAGAATGACGTGAATACTTACGTCTTACGTCAGCTTGATGTCAGACCGTGTAAGCATACTGCCGCGTGATTTGAGGGCGCACCGGAGCTTCCTCAACGCGGTAGTGCTTGCGCATGCTGGTCAGGATGGTGCGCAGCGCCTTGTTCGTCTGCTCTGCTGCGGTACGGAACTTTGCGTATTCCTTGCCGTGCGGATCTTCAATATCCTCAGGCTCGGGAAGCATAGGCCGAATAATGGACGAGGAGTTGATCACTGACTGCAAGCGTTCCTGAATGGTCAAGCCCTTGACCAGTCCATTGCGCGCGCAGTACTCACACATGTTCGCAAAGTCGTCCAGCAGGAACGTGTATTTCACAGCAGTGGGAGCCAACGTGACAATGTCTTTACGCTGATCCTTTTCAAAGCACAGGATCAGATCAGCGGACTTTGCCATCGGCTGCGTCAGGCGTCGAGAACGGAACCCACTCGGTTCGATTCCTACGCTTTCCATAAGCAGGGCGCTGTTGGGATCAATCTGATGCATGGGCAAACCATGCGTACCCGCGCTGGAAACCTGCACCGTGGTGCCAGAGAGGTAGCGAGTGAGCAATAGCTCACCCATAGGAGAACGACAAATATTGCCGGTGCAGACGAACATAATGTGCATGGGCTCAGTCCTTCTTCATACTTACAACGCTACCTTGCGAACCTGCGTACAAACCACTAGCGTCCCATTCTAGTCCGATACGTCGGACTGCGGCCAATCCGCGTCCGCCCACCACCACTTCATCTTCACATGAATATTACAAGGGATTCACTTTTTGGGCGGATTTTGCTATAGGGGGGGGGTGGCATTCGTGCTAGGGTGGGCGAGAGTAAGAGAAAGGAATGAATGTTCCTTGCGGTTTTTGGGGAACGATGGAGGAAGAATTCAGTATCATGCCGAAGGACAGAGGCACAGCAGCAGAGTCGCAGGCAACAAGCACCGCGACCATGGCAATGCCCAAAGTACGGGTGAGCGGGAGCCGGGCCTTGGCTTCGTTCTCCCCCGTTGCCGAATGTGACATTGCGCCGACATTCTTTGACGGCACCTACTTCTCCTCTACACCGGACGGCAGCTCCACACATAACGACACCACGAACATACGTCCATTGATGGGCCATTCTGTGCCGAAGTGGCGATATCTCTATAACACGACCTTGGTCGTGCTTGATCTGCTGATGACCATTGTGTCCACGTACATCGTGTTCCTGCTCCGACCTTTCGCTTATACCTATGTGCAGAGCATTGGCCCCGGCGAATACGGCGTTTTTAGCTTCCTGCTGTTGACCTGCGTATCGTGGCTCATCAGTCTGTATTCCGCACGCTCCTATGAACGGCACACCATGGGTGAGGGCTATGCCCTGTACGCCAAGCTGTTGAACGCTGCGTTCATCGATTTCATTATGCTGTGCACGTTGGGGTACCTGTTCCACCTCAATCTTCCCCGGTCGTTGAATGTGTTCATTCCGCTGGTTTCACTGGTATTGGTTATTATCGAGCGTTGGATTATGCGCCGCGCGCTGCACCGCAACCGCATGAATGGCGAATTCAACTACCCGACTGTGGTTATTGGGTCTCCGGAAGGTATCCACCGGACGGTCGAACAATTGCGCCAGTGCCGTGGCCTCGGCTACGCGCCAATTGCGGTGTGCCCAGTGGCTTCAGTCAAGAACGAGGATGACCCGGATTCGGCGCAGCATTTGGTGTCGGTGCCCTTCACTCCTGCCAACGATGCTGAGGCACGACTGAAGGTGTTGCCACTCAACTCGCATTTGCCGCAAACCGCGAAGCGTATGAAGGCACGTACCGTATTGGTCGCTGATGTACTTACCCGTGATTCTGAGACCATGCGTACATTGTCCCTGGCCGTGGAATCCATGGGCATTGAATTGGCCCTCACTACCTCTGTGGCTGATTTGAGCGGCGCTGACCTGCATTTCCGCAACGATCCGACGATGCCAGTAGTCACTGCACGACTGACGCAGTACTCAACCGTTACCCGCATCCTCAAGCGTGTGTGCGATATCGTGCTTTCCGGTATCGCCATTATCTTGAGCTCGCCCATCATGCTATGGGTGGCATACAAGGTCAAGCGGGAAGACGGCGGCCCTGTGTTCTATTCGCAGACGCGCATCGGCATCTACGGCAAGCCGTTCACCATGTACAAGTTCCGTTCCATGCGTACTGACGCCGACGAAATCAAGGCGAAATTGGCTAAGGAACGCGGTATTGAGGATCGTTTTATCTTCAAGCTTAAGGACGATCCACGCGTGACCAAGATTGGTCATTTCATTCGTAAGACGTCGCTGGACGAATTCCCGCAGTTCTTTAACATGTTCAAGGGCGATATGAGCTTGGTTGGTCCTCGCCCGCCGCTGCCTGAAGAAGTCGCGCGATATGACATGCTGTACTCCACACGACTGCTGGTTAAGCCTGGTATTACTGGACCGTGGCAGATTTCCGGACGCAGTGATTTGACTCAGGAGCAGTCGGAGTATGCGGATGTGTCGTATATTCAGGACTGGTCTATTACGGGGGACATCGTGATTCTGTTGAAGACTGTGGTGGCAGTGTTTAAGGGGACTGGATCGTACTGAGTTTTCTTTGGGAATGTTGAAATGTTGAGAGGGCGTCAGCTTTTTGCTGACGCCCTCTTAGTCTGGTCTTTTCCCTCAGTCAGTCTGCGGCTGACAGCTCCCTCATCAGAGGCTCGCTTTACTTGTTGATGGAGCAGACGGCGGTGTCGGTGATGACGCCGGGATCAGTCCATCCCATTGGAGTTTGGTCAATGGTGAGGTCGGAGACAGCCTTGGTGGATGTGGTCACGTCGAAGGAATAGGTGACGGATTCGCCGGGAGCTATCTTGGCGATGCTCGCATATACAGTTTTGCCGTTCATCGTTTCCTGTCGGCTGCCGGTCACCGTGGCACCGGATGTGTTTAGATTTGTGAGACTACCACCAGCCGGAGCATAAATCAGCGTCTTTTCGATGCCGTAAGTCTTTGGCTGGTTCGCCTGATTTACACCGATGATGTAATCCGGCAGGGAAGCAATTTCTTCGGCAGTCAACGTATTAGTCATCGTGTATTCCACATGATATGTCTGGGAACCGTCGCTGTTGCAGTCAGAGCGAGTGATCTTCGAGGTGCGGTGAATATACCAGCCCATCTTTGAAGCGTTTTGCTCGGTGACGTATACGCCCACTTGCGGGTTTTCCTCGCTGTTTGGCGTCTGTGCGGTGAAGCCTGCATCGCTGATGGACTTCTCGACCGTTTCGTCAAAGGCATACATGGAGAAGTGGCGGCCTTCGGACATGCTGCCCATCGCCTGTGCCACCTTGGTAAGCTTCGTCAAATCCAAGTTGGAGAACATGCTGCCGACAGTCTGCTCAGCTACCTGAGCGAAGTAAGCGTCGGTCTCGGCGATTGGATAATCGACATATACCTTGTTCAACAAGAACTTGGCGGTGTTATCTCCAGTGAGCACACGACCATCGGAAAGGGTGATGTTGCCGTTAATCTTCACCAGCTCTTGCAGGAACACTGGATCGACCATAAGCACACCATCCAGCTGGGTACCACTCCCCCACGGTGTGCGCTGCCAAATGGCACGCATGCCTTCGGCACTGCGCGAGGTATCAGGATAGACGGCCAGGTCTCGCAGGTCGAATGACATCTGCAGTGGCCCCCACTGGTTGAAGATACGACGTTCATCATCTGTCGGATCACCAGCACCATAATTAACATACTCACCATTCGAGCGGAAATCGCCAATGTTGATCTTGCCGTTGTCGGTAGTTACCACACCCACAGAACCAATCAGGCCACCGGACGAACGCTCCTCCGAAGTGGTCATAGCCATCAACGCATACGTGCGCGGCTGATCGGAGCCAAGGAAGTCCGGTAGAATCTGGAACGTGCCGGACAGCTGATTGACTTTGTCCGCCATCTTGGTCAGCTGCGTATTGCCGGTGGCATAGGCGTTCTTCACCATGCCAATATGGGCCTTCGGCAGCTGCTGATACTTCTGCACCTGCTGCTGCAGTGACTGGTTCGCGGTGGCAATATTCTTCTGGGCTTCCAGAATCGGCCGCAGATTCAGCTGACCGTCGCCTGAGCTGAGCTGTGTGCTCTTCAGCGTGGAAAGCACGTCCATGAACTGCGGCACCGAATCACTGACCAGCGAATCCACCACCGAAGTCATGCCCTGCACAGTGGTGATGTCGTCGCCGTACACCGGTGCCTTCGAAGCGATGTTCCACAGCGTACCGTGTGCAATCTCGTTCGCAGCCGAGGTCTCGGTCTTTGCCTGGCTGATCTGCTGGCTCACCGTATCGAGGTTGTCGAGGTTACTGAGGTCGGTTACACCGCCCAGCAGCTGCATCGCCTGTTCCTCATGCGCCTTTACCTGCTTGGCTTCGGAATACAGCTTCAAACCGAAGAATCCGCTCACGCCTAGCAGCACCACAAGTAGCGCCAGGATCAACACCACCCACGGCCAGATGCGGTGCCTTCTGCGTGGAATACTTGTTGCGTGACTTGCCCTATGAACGCTCATACTAACTCCCAAACTGATCTTATTGACTTGTAACCTCTTGCAATACCCAACCGCCTATTATGCCCCGGTCTTGTGCACAAAGCGTGTTCGCCCCCGCTTCTGCACATATTCCGAACCGACTGGACCACCCCTGGGTATAGCGTATTGGGGTGCTTTGAGAGGCTGCTCGGCCAAGCACGCGAAGACGACGGTCGCCGAATACACCGAATACGCATTGATATGCGAGGCGCATATATCACTGAACAGATACGCCACCGACACCGCCAAGGCAACAGGCCGGGCAACAGAAGTGGGGTAGTGCGTGACTGGAGCTCAGGGAATCAAGAATCGTCGCGGCGAATTGCAGCGGGTACTGAGCCGTGAGGAATCATACGTGGACGGTAAACTGAGCCGCGCGGCATTTATTTCCATCGCAATCCTGACCTTTATTACCTTTGTCGGTAATTTCACGCAGCTGCAACTGAGCTCGGCGCTGCCGATCATCGTTTCCGAATTCCACATCTCCGTAACCACCGGGCAGTGGCTCACCTCCGTGTTCCAGCTGGTCATGGGCGTGATGGTGCCGTTGACCGCGTTTCTGACCCGGCGCTTCTCCACCCGCCAGATCGTGATTTGCTCAATGGCGGTGTTCACGGTCGGATCGCTGATGGCCTGGGTCGGGCCGAGCTTCATCTGGGTGCTGCTCGGGCGCGTGCTTGAGGCCGCGGGCACGGGCGTGATGTGGCCAGTGCTGCAAATCACCGTGTTTTCCATTTATCCTCTGTCTCGCCGCGGATTCGCGATGGGCACGGTGGGCATGGCCATGAGTGTGGCGCCGGCCATCGGCCCCACGCTGGGCGGCTGGCAAACCGATGCGAACGGCTGGCGTTCCATCTTTCTGACTATGACCGTGATCGGCGTAATCTCGCTCGTGGCGGCCATGTTCGGACTACATAATTTCGGCTCGCATGACCCGTCGGCCCGCGCGGATTTCTTCTCGGTAAGCCTGTCCGTAATCGGTTTTGGCGGGCTGATGTTCGGCTTCACCAATTCGGAGACCTATGGATTTGCGGCACCGGTCACGTGGGGACCGATGGTTGTGGGACTGGTCGGCATCGTGTGGTTTGTGATGCGCAACCTGCGTCACGGTCGGCGGTATCGCGAAGCCAAGGCGGCGCAGTCGGCCGCGGAGCCGACCGCACTCCCCCAGCCTCCGCTGCTGGATCTTGAAGTGCTGAAGAATCGGTCCTTTACCGTCGGCACCATCACGGCATCTCTGGCGTTCTTTGCGTTCAGCTCGATTCTGGTCATCATGCCGCTGTATATCCAGACCGACCGTGGCTATTCGGCCACCATGAGCGGCCTGATTATGCTGCCGGGTGCCCTCGGCCAGTGCGTTTCCCAGTTCTTCGGCGGGCGGGCGATGGACCGTTTTGGCGCGCGACCAGTGGCGCTGTGCGGCTCGATTGTGCAGACCGTCGGTACGCTCGGCATGTCTTTGGTGTCTATGGATACATGGATTTGGTGGGTGTCGATTTGCCAGTTCACGCGTCAGATCGGCATGGGATTCCTGCTTATGCCGATTACCACATGGTCGCTGAACTGCTTGAACGGACCGGATGAGGTGTCTGCAGGATCGTCGGTCACGAACACCGCGCGGCAGATCGCAGGTGCCGTGGGTGCACCTGTGTTGGTGATTCTTATGGAGACGTTTGCCGCATGGAGGCATCAAGCGGGAGCCTCGGCCGTTGCGGCTTCCATCTTCGGCATCCAGTGGGCGCTGCGCTTCTCTGCACTGCTGTGCTTCGCGATGGTGCTTATGGTGCTTTTCGGCGTCAAGGGCGACGGTGCCGGACGTACGCGTGACATTATTTCCTTGCGTGCGCTGCGCGAACGCCGCGCACGGCGTATGGCTCGGTAAGCTGCTCGCTCCCGCTGGCGGGAGCCAGCTCATCAGCTTCTTACGCCCGTCCCATCAATGTCAGGACGATGAGCAGCACGTTGAGGGTCACAATCAGCGCCACCACAATCAGGAAGATGATGTGCTTAATCGTGCCATCAGCCCATTTGCCCATGAGTTCCTTGCTGTGCGTATAGCGCATGAGCGGGATCACGGCAAACGGAATGCCGATGGAAAGCACCACCTGACCAATCACCAGTGCCTCCGTAGGGTCCTTGGCGAACCACAACACAATCAGAGCCGGCACCAGCGTGACCACACGGCAGGCCCACATCGGGGCGTTGACGTGCAACAGGCCGTGCATGATCTCCGATCCGGCATAGGTGCCGACCGACGTGGAGCTTAACGACGAAGCCAGCAGGCCGATGGAGAAAATCATGCCAATCACCGGGCCGAGCACCTGCGCAATCGCCCGCTGAGCGCCATCGATGGAATCCGTGCCTGACATGCCATGCAGGGAGTTGGCGGCAAGCACCAGCATGGCCAGATTCACCGTGCCGGCCAGCAACAACGCCCAAGCCACATCAATCTTCGAGCCTTTGAGCTGACGCTCGACCGATGGCTTCTCGCCGCCCGCGTAATGGTCGTTCACCAGCGTGGAGTGCAGGTAGATGGCATGCGGCATCACCGTAGCACCCAGAATCGAAGCGGCCATCAACACCGAATCCGTACCCTTAAAGCGCGGAATCAGCCCCTTGGCCACTTCGACGGGATTCGGCGGGGCCACGAACAGACCCGCGATAAAGCCGAACGTGATAACCAGCAGCATCACGATGATGATGCGCTCGAATGTGGTTTGCGATTTGCCGCCTTGGAACCACAACATCACAGTGGAGACCGCACCGATGACCAGGCCGCCGAGGAACATCGGCAGACCGAAAAGCAGATTCAGCGCGATGGCGCCGCCAATCACCTCCGCCAAATCGGTGGCGATGGCGATGACCTCGGCCTGCATGAAGAACATGAACCGGCCGGCGTCGCTCATACGTTCGCCCAGCAACTCGGGCAGGGATTTATTGGTCACAATACCGAGCTTGGCGGACTGGTATTGGATGAGCACGCTCATAGCGTTGGCGAGCACCAGCACCCATACCAGCAGGTAGCCGTAGCGTGCGCCGGACGTGATGTTGGCGGCCACGTTGCCTGGATCCACATAAGCCACAGCGGCCACGAACGCGGGCCCCAAAATGCTAGCGAGCGCATGGCCATGAGGATTTTCCTTGTTGTTCGCCTCATCGCTGGCGATTCGGCGTTCCTTCTCGATTTCCGACGTTTCCTGCTCAATGTCTGCCGCAGTGGCGCTTGCTGCCGTGTGTGGTGCTGTCATATCGTCTTCCCCTATTTCCTTCATACCGCGCCCAGTTATAGCGCAGGCATGTTTCGGGTGTCAATACACAAACGATTTGCGGACAATTGGCGAATGATGAGTCAGTCAACAGAGGATACGCCGTTTATCTCACTCATGAAATATGCTACGTCACCAGAAACTCGCTCATGAAAGTGCAGAATCGCAGTAATTGCAGTAAACACATGTTTACTACTGCCAAATCTATGCGAACGTTGATCTCTTCTGACTCGTATCCGGAGATTCAGTTTGGCATGAAATTATCTGCAGGCAATATCGTCAGTAGTGAACATGTGTTTACTGCACCTTACTTCGCCACATTTCTCTTGCGACGACTGCTACGAGCATTTGACGAGGGGCACGCTCCTCTACTGGATAATCCCTCGAGATAGCCTCTTCCTCCTAATCCGCTGGCACGGCTTGGCCGGGGCAGGTGTGGAGGACGGCGAGCATGGCGTCCTTTTCTTGGGATGTGACGGTGAGTTGGTACTTGTCTTTGACGCCAATTTGGCGTGCCACGTAGTCACAGCGGTATTCGCTGTTGGTGGGCAGCCAGTAAGCGGCGGAGGCTGAGCCTTTCTCCTGGTTGGCGGGGCCATTCACGGCGAGCAGATTATAAGGGTCATTGCCAAACTCGTGACGTTTGGTTGCGGGCCACTTGTTGGCACCGGACTGCCATGCATTTTCGAGCGCTACCACATGGTCGATCTGCACTTTGGCGCTGGTGGTGCGGCCGCGCACGAAGTTGATGGTTTGCCCGGTATAAGGGTCATCCAATGTGCCGGACACCACCACACAGGAACCAGCGTATTTGTATTTGACGTCGGTCAGGTCGCGGGCAAGTACATCATCGCGGGCGTCGCAACCGTTACCGTCGGTATCGACGGAACGGAATGCAAAGGAATCGCGGTCGTAGCCGTGTGCGCTCTGGTTGTCATCCACGGTAAGCTTGTTCAACGTGTCAGCGGCGGAACCGGTGGCGGTGTATCCGCCGGTGAGCTTGGCTGCATCAGGATTGACTCGCGGCAGCAGCAGGCCGACCGTAATGCCAATGACCGCCGCAATGACAATGAGCATAAGCACACGCTCCAGTGGCCCGGAGGCGTTGAAGCGGCGGCTGAAGTGAGCGCTGGAACGGTAAGGACGACGGTGCGGAGGCATCAGGCGTAGGTGAAGGTGAGGGGGTCATGACCGGCGCGGGTCGGACCGTCAAGAGCATCGATGGCTGCATGTTCTTCGGCGGTGAGCTCGAAGCCGAACAGGTCGAGGTTTTCCTTCTGGCGCGCTGCGTGCACGGACTTCGGAATGATGATGGTGCCGTTTTCGATGTGCCAGCGCAGAATCACCCGGGCTGGGCTGACCCCATGCGCGGCGGCGATCTTCTCGATAGTGCCGTTGCCGGCGTTGAGGTCGGCGCCACGGGCCATCGGCGAGTAAGCCTCCACGGCGATGCCATGTTCCTTGCAAAAGGCCACCACTTCGCGCTGCTGCCACGTGGGGTGCAGCTCGATCTGGTTGACGGCCGGCCATGCGCCGGTCTCCTCGTGCAGACGCTTCAGGTCGGCGGGCATGAAGTTGCACACGCCGAGCGTGCGGGCCAGGCCCTCGTCGTCGATACGTAGCACGCCGAGACCGACCTGCGGAATGGACTGGCCGTCTTTCAAGGCGATGTCCGGCACGTTGGCGGGGTTGATGCGTCCGTCGGCCATGGCTTGTGATGCTCCTTTATTGCTGCGACTACACGCCACTGTACACGGAGAGGCGCATGTCAGCGTGTGGAGGCGCGGGCGATGACTTGGGATTCGGTGGTGAGCAGTTCGGGCTTGGTGATGCTGCCGTCGATGCGTCCGAGGATGCGATTCACTGCCGTGGGAGCCGTCCAGTCAAGGCGGGAATCCATGGTGGTCAGCGGAATCTGCAGGTAGGGGGCTTCCTCGTTGTTATCGAAGCCGATGACCTGCACCTGCGCGGGCACCTCATAACCAGCGGTGCGCAGAGCGGTCAATGCGCCGATGGCCAACTGATCGTTCAGGGCGATCACACCGTCGAACGGCACGCCGGAATCAATGAGCCGCTGGGTCACACGGGCACCGGCTCCGATGGTCCAATCCTGATCAGTGTTGCCAATCAGCTGCGGATCCAAGGAGAGCCCACGCCTGTGGGTCTCTTCGATGATGCCGCGCAGACGCAGCTGCGCGTTGCCTTCTACGGCATTCAGCAATGCATCTTCGTCGTAAACGTCACGGGCACCGATCACTGCAAGTCTGGTGGAACCGCGCTCATACAGGTAGCCTGCGGCCATGGCGGCTGCGGATACATCGTCTGGGGTCACGTGATCCACAATGCCCCACGTGGTACGCGCGCCAACGATGACCAGCGGAAAATCAACCTTCAGATCATCGGGCGAAATGTTTTCCACCTCGCTCATGGAAAGGATCATGCCATCGGACACCGTGGAGTTGAACTTCTTCAGCAGATCGCGCGCGCCTTTCGCGGAGCCTTCCGCATACGTGGTGACGTATACGGAATAGTTGCGCTGGCGGGCGGCCTCGATGGTGCGGTTGGCCAACTCGGCCAGATATGGCGGAATCAGCGAAGGCACGGCAAGGGTGATGAAACCGGTGTGATTGCGGTTGAGGTTGCGGGCAGCCACATTGACTCGGTAGTCGAGGTCCTTAATGACCGACTCGACCTTGGCACGGGTCTCATCGGTCATACGCCCGGAGCCATTGATCACGTTCGACGCAGTTTTGAGCGATACACCGGCGGCCTGAGCGACATCGCGTAGCGTCGCTCGACGCTTGGCTGTTTTCTCGTCGCTCATGCCGCGCTCCTCTATCCGGACAACATTGCCATTCTAGCCGGTTTAGCAGGACGTTTTAGCGATAAGAATGGCGTTGCGGTTCAGCGTATATCCAACGGCGTCAGTCTCGCAACGGTGGACGATGATGGGATCACCTTCCACACCGTTGATGGCGACGGGCTGGTTTGAGCGGTTGAGGTAGAAATCGAAGCGGGTGGAGCCGTCTGCGGATCGGCGGATGGTGTGCAGGATGCGGGGATCTGTGGTGGGATAGGTTGGAGTTTGACCACCCTCAGTCGGCTGCGCCGACAGCTCCCGCCAGCGGGAGCCAAGTGCTTTGAGCAGCTGGGCAATGTCGTGACGGTTAAGGTCGCAGCCCACGTAGATGGCGGTACCGTTGCCATAGGGGTGGCTGGTGATGGCGGGGGTGCGCTCCAGCTCCCAGTCGGCGGCGGACTCACCTGTGTAAGAGGCGAGCACTGTGGTGTCCGCGGCTACGGAAGTCACGTCGTTCTGCCACAGGCGGGTCGTCAGACCGTTGGACAGGCTAATTTCGCTGGGCTCGCCTTCGGCTTCTTCACCGAGGATGTTGAATTCTTCGCTGCGGATGCCGAGCATGTCGCGTAGGAGGCCATTGCCGGCACCTGGGTATCCGCCGAGCCCGATGTGGAAGTACTCGTCGACCAGGCCAGTGGCGTAGCCGACGATGACGGTTCCGCCGGCCTTCGCGAAGTCGGCGATACGGCGAACGTCTTCGTCGGACAGGCTGAGCACGGTGGGCAGCACGATGGTTTTGTAGTCAGTCCAGTCGTAGGCGAGCGGCACCACGTCCGCGCGCAGCCCGGCATCCAGGAAGCCGCGGTACCAGTCGCGAACGTCGTGCCAATGGTTGAGTTTCATGCTGGGCAGGGTTTCGGAGCGTGTGGCCCATTCGGATTCCGCGCTGAACAGGATCGCCGTGCCGGCACGCTCGAGCTCAGTGCCCTGCAGCCCGGCGTCGGAGAGGGTCTTCAGCGCCTTGCCGAGCTCGCATACGCCGCGGAAGACCTTCGTGTCGGCGCCCGCGTGGGGCAGCATGGCGGAGTGGAACGCCTCGGCGCCGGACACGGACTGCCGCCATTGGAAGAAGCAGATGGCGTCGGCGCCCATGGCCACGTGGGCCAGGGAGTCGCGCATAAGTTCGCCGGCCCGTTTGCGCGCGTTGAGCGGCTTCCACTGCACGGCTGAGGTGGAGTGCTCCATCACGTACCACGGCTTGCCCAGCGCGAGGGAGTCCATGAGCGCGTCCGAGCAGGCGAGCTCGTCCAAGTGGGATTCGCCTTCATGGAAGTAGTGGTCGTTGGACACGAAGTCCACCTCGCCGGCCCATTTGGCGTAGTCCATGACGCACTGGTCGGTGGAGACCATGAAGTTCGTGGTGAACGGCTTGCCGGGGCAGATCTGCTCGATAGCGTCACGTTCGGCCTTGTAGAAGTCGAGCAGCATGTCGTTGCCGAACCGCTCATAGTCGAGCTGCTGCGGCGGGTTGACCATGGCATCGCCGCCCATGTGACGCGGCAGCAACACCTCGTCGAAACTGTTCACGTGCTGCGACCAGAAGGCCGTGCCCCACGCCTCGTTCAACGCGTCGATGGTACCGTACTTGGCCTCGCACCACGTGCGGAACGCGGCCAAGGCGTTGTCGGAGTAGTCGTAGCGGTTGTTCCAGCCGTATTCGTTGCCCATGTGCCAGGCGGTCACATACGGGTTGTCCTTGTAGCGTTCAGCAAGTTTGCGGCACAGGCGCAGCGCGTATTCCTTGAACACCGGGCTTGTGGGCCGCCACGACTGGCGTGAGCCCGCGTTGACGATATGACCATACCGGTCTACCGGCAGCACCTCTGGATGGGATTCGTACAGCCACAGCGGCGCGGTGGCGGTAGCGGAGGCCAAGTCCACGGCGATGCCGGCTTTGCCGAGCCTGTCGATCACATGGTCGAGCCACTCGAACGTGAACGCGCCCTCGACCGGCTCGATCTTGTCCCAGCTGAAGATTGCCAGCGATACGACGTTCACGCCGGCCTCACCCATGAGACGGATATCCTCGTCCAACGTCTCCTCGGGCCACTGGTCCGGGTTGTAGTCGCCGCCGAACGCGATGCCGCGGCCGGATTCCGTCAGCAGGGACGGCCACCTAAATGCTCTACGAGTAGTCATATTAATCAAATCCTTTATTGTATCGGCTCATGGCCGGTGCTGTGTTTGCCGGTTTTGGGCTTTGGCTCCCCTCAGTCTCACTGCGTTCGACAGCTCTCCTCAGAGAGGGAAGCCAAGACCCCATTTCTCCAGCTCCCCTCTCTGAGGAGAGTCAGAGGGAGTAGCAACTACTCCTTGACGGCGCCTGCGGCGAGGCCGGACTGCCAGTACTTCTGCAGGCACAGGAACGCGATGACCAGCGGGATGATCGTGATCAGGGAGCCGGTGATCACCAGGTTCTGGATGGCCTGGCCGCCCGCGGTCGAGGCCTGGTCCTTCCACTGGTTCAGACCGATGGTCAGCGGGTACCAGTCGGCGTCCTTCAACATGATCAACGGCAGGAAGTAGTTGTTCCACGTCGCCACGATCGTGAACAGGGCGGTCGTCACGATACCGGGGGCCAGAAGGGGCAGGCTGATGGTCCAGAACGTGCGGAACTCGGACGCGCCGTCCACGCGGGCGGCCTCCAGGAGCTCGGTGGGCACGGCCTGCTCGCTGAAGATCCACATCAGGTACAGGCCGAACGGGGAGATCAGCGACGGGATGATCATGGCCCACGGGGTGTTGGTCAGGCCCAGCTTGGCGAACAGGAGGAACTGCGGCACGGCCAGGGCGATGCCCGGCACGGAGATCGAGCCGATGATCACGGCGAACACGGCCTTGCGGCCCGGGAAGCGGAACTTGGCCAGCGCGTAGCCGCCCATGATGGCCAGGAGGGTGGCGCCGCCGGCGCCGACGACCACGTAGAGCAGGGTGTTGACCAGCCAGCGGCCGAAGATGCCGCCCTGGTAGGTGAACACCGTGACGATGTTGTCCCACAGGGCGAAGCTCTTGCCGAAGCCGAGGCCGAACGTGGAGGTGAAGTCGGCCTGGGTCTTGGTGGCGTTGATCACCAGGTACACGAACGGGAACAGGCAGTACACGGCGAAGATCGCGCACAGCACGGTCATCAGGGTCGAACGGCGCGGGTTGCTCACGTTCGCGAAACCGGCCCTGGCGCTGCGCCTGCGCTCGGCCGCCTCATCGGCGGCGATGCGCTTCTGGCGTTCCTTCTCGGCCTTCCTGGCGGCCTTCTCCTGCGCCTTCAGTTCGGCGTCAGTCAGACGGGTAGATGCTGCGGCACTCATCACGCACGCTCCTTCACAATCGAAACCAATCCGGCAATACGGGCGGTCGTCGTCACTTCATCTGCTCCTTCATGCTCTTCAGCTGCACGGCGTAGGCGATGGCCATGGTGATGACGGCCATCACGATGGCCAGAGCGGCCGCGTAATTCGACTGGTTGCCGGAGAAGCTCAGGTTGTACGCGTACATGTTCGGCGTGTAGTACGTGGTGATCGCGTTGCCCGGAACCATGTTCTGCAAGATGCTCGGCTCGTTGAACAGCTGGAAGCTGCCGATGATCGAGAAGATCACCGTGATGGCCAGCGAGCCCTTCAGCTCGGGCAGCTTGATGGACTTGACGATCTGCCATTCGGAAGCGCCATCGATGGACGCGGCCTCGTACAGGGAGTGCGGGATGGTGGACAGCGACGAGTAGAAGATCAGCATGTTGTAGCCGGTGAACTCCCACGTGCTGATGTTGCCGATGGAGGCAAGCAGCACGCCCGGCTGCAGCACGTCGACGTTCGTGCCGAAGAAGTCGTTGAACGAGCCCACCAGGCCGTACTTCGCGCCGTACACGAAGCCCCACACCAACGTGGACACCACCGCGGGCACCGCATAGGGCAGGAACGTGCTGATGCGGAAGAACTTGGCGCCGTGCAGCTTCATCGAATCCAGGGCGAGGGCCATGGCAGCCGACAGGAACAGCATGATCGGCACCTGCACGCAGGTGAACAGCGCCACACGACCCACGGACGACCAGAACTGGCCGTCCTGCAGCAACCGCGCGTAGTTCTCGACCCCGACGAACCTCGTGCCGCCGATCATCTGCTTCTTGAAGAAGCTGATGTAGATGGCGTACACAATCGGAATAATGAACACGAACACGAACACCACCGTGAACGGCCACATGAACTTCCATCCACGCCAATCGGCCTTATGCTTGTTGACGCGGGCCTCGGCCGTGTGCAGATCCGCCTCCTCAGGCAGGATTCCCACCGTTGGCTGCGAGGCTGCGGCCATTGTTTGATCGGACATAATCGATTGCTTTCTTGGGATACGGATTGCTGTGCTGCGCCCGCCATCAGGGGGATCGCTCGATTGGAGCGGTCACGTCAGGTGAGGGCATGGGAAAGCGGGGACACTGGGGAGCATCCCCGCTGTGGGAGATCGGGCGGCTAGGCGGAAGGAGAGTGGCCTAGCCGCAGGTTTTGATTGTTGGTCAGTGCCGGATGTACCGGCAATAGATCGGATTGTGTCACTTGACGGTGACGTTGTAGCCCTGCTGCGTGCCTTGCTCGGCCAGCTTCTTGGCGTAGTTCTGGAGTGCTTCCTCCAGGGTGATGTCGCCGGAGTAGGCCTTGGAGACTTCGTCGCCGTAAGTGGTCTGGGCGTACGGGTTGTACGGCAGGTATTGGAACTTCTCGGTCGGGCGCTGAGCCGCGGCGGAAAGGACTTCGTTGACGTTCTGACCGCCGAAGTAGTCGTTGGTCTTCTTGTTGGACTCGGTGGTCGGGTCGGTGAAGGAGTCGGACTTCAGGATCTTCTTCAGGGACGGGAAGGTACCGGTGTCGGCCATGGTCTGAGCGCCCTCGCCATGCGTCATGTACTCAACGAGCTTGTAGGCAGCGGCCTGGTTCTTGGACTGCGAGGTGACGGCAAGTGCGGAGCCACCGTCTTCGGCGGAGACTTCCTTGCCGTCCTCCCACTGCGGCAGCTGGGCGACGCGCCAGTTGCCGGCCTGATCGGGGGCGCCGGTCATGAGGTTGATCGGCATCCAAGCGCCGATGGTCAGGGAGGCGAGGGTGCCATCGTTGAGCTCGCGGTTCCAATCGTCGGACCAGTTCGGGGTCTTGGTGTCCACGAGGTCTTCGTCGATGAGCTTCTGGACGAATTGGATATAGCGCTGCATGCCCTCGTCCTTGGTCATGTTGATAGTGATGTTCTCGCCATCGACCTTCCACGGCTGGGCGCCGGCCTGCCAGATCTGGGCGGTGAAGGGCTGGTAGTCGTTGGACGTGCCGGCAAGGTTGGTGATGTAGGAGCCGATGGCGCGAATCTTCTTGGCGGCCTCGTAGTAGTCGTCCCAAGTCTTGATGGACTCGCCGTCCACGCCGGCCTTGTCGAACACTGCCTTGTTGTAGAAGAACATTTCAGGGCCGGAATCAATCGGTAGAGCGTACGGCTTGTTGTTGTACTGGAGCTTGTTCCACGGGCCGGCGGCGAAGTCGTCGGCGAGCTTGTCGGCACCGAACCGGCTCAGATCCACGAGGCCATCGGTGACGGCGAACTGGGTGACGGTCGGATCTTCGAGCATCACGACATCCGGGGCGCCATTGCCGGCGGCGATGGCGTTGGAGAGCGCGGTGGAGGTCTTCTCGGCGGTGCCGGTGTTGTTGAACTTGACGGTGATGCCGGGGTTGGCCTTCTCGAAGTCAGCGAGGATTTCCTTCATCGAGTTGCCGGAATCCCAGCCCCAGAACACGAGTTCGGCCTTGTCGGCGTCACCCTTGTTGACGCTGTTGTCGTTGCTGCTGCCGCAGGCGGCGAGACCGACGAGCGTGGCCACGGCTGCCGTTGCCGCGATGACCTTCTTGGTGTTGCGCATGTTATCTCCTCCTGGACCATTGGAGTTGGCTTGCGGGTGGTTGGCTTTCTTCCGACTGGCTTCCGGTTTTCGTCCGGTTACTTCTCGGTTATCTTCCGGCTGTCTTTGGCTGCCTTCCGATTGCCAAAAACGAATCGACTGCTGCGTTGGATTTCAATTCGTTTGGCCGCTTGCGAAGTCTCCTCTGGCCACCTTTCCTTGGGGTGTTTTCTTTGGTACACCCATGTACCAATACCTAAGATGATACACCTGTGTACCAATTTGTCAAAATCACCCAACACGCCTGATTTTCTCGCCTTTTCCACGCTTTCCACGTGAGCAAATCTCCAGTCGAACAGCGACTTGTCTCAGAGGCTCTTCTCCCCTCCCCCAACGTGAGTAGGTCCCGACTCTCAGCACACCACCAAATAACGCGTAGCATGCTCGTGAGTCTCCAACACCACACACCACGGCGCGATTCCACCACTCAGCCGCCTCACTAATGCCCACATTTGTAGATATTCAACGCCATATGACAAGAATCTGACCAGTATGAACAGGCACCCCCCATAGCTGTATTGAGAGGAAGAGCACATGGCGGGCCTATTTCAAGCTGCTTCCAAGCAGCGCAATCCCTTGGGAACAACCATACGTACTCACGGATCAGGCAAATATACGTTCGGTCTGGCCTTAAGCGCCGGCCAATATCCGCGGTCTGCCTGCCTTTCCCTATCAGCTCCTCGCGGTATGCGGCATCTTCCTGACCAATGTCATCAACTACATCATCGCCTCCTACGGTTCCAGAAGCTGGGATGTCAACACCGGTTGGCGTTGGATGCTGGGGCTGGGTGCGATTCCGGCCGCCGCGTTCCTGCTCTCCATGGTGCGAGCACCGGAAAGCCCACGATTCCTCATTCAAGCCGGCAGAACCGAAGAGGGATTCGCGGTGCTCGAACACATCATCGGCACCGAACAGGCACGCCTTCGCACTGACGACATATGCATCGGTCAAACTCGAAACCGAAATGTCGCATGAATTTCACGACCTGTTCCGCCCGGGGCTGCGGAAAGCGCTCGTCATCGGCGCTTTGATCAAGGCGTGAATGCTGCGTTGCGTTACTGCATTGCCATGTTGCCATGTTGCCGCGTTATTGCATCGCTACGTTGCCGCGTTGCCACATCACATTGCATTGCCGCATTGCTGCGTTGCTGCGTTGCCGCATCACATATCGCAACACAAACGCAGCAACGCAATGACAACCGGAGATGGCATCGCCGCCACCCGCGAGGAACCGCAATGCAACGCGGTAACGTAACGCAATGCGATGTGATTCCCGCGTAGTTACAGGCAGTTACAGATTGAGTACCGCATCAGCAATGCGCATAGCGGATTCGCGGTGGGAGACCAGCACCACAGCCGCGCCGCGCTCCTTGTCTGCATGCTGCTCACCCACGGCCATAGCGTGAATGGAACGTAGAATAATAGCCTCGTTCAAAGCATCCAAACGACTGGTCGGCTCGTCGAAAAGCACCAGATCAGCATTGCGCAGGAACACACGAGCCAAACCGATACGCTGGCGTTCACCTTCGGATAGACGGTCGCCCAGCTCGCCTACCTGAGTATCAAGGCCATCGGGCAAGGAATCAATGAGATCAAGCACGGAGGCCTTGGCGAGAGCCTGACGCAAACGAGCGTCGAGACCGTCAGATGCTGCCACCTGAACGGCATCGCCCTCTGCCGATTGCGCCGCCAACCGCTGCTGTCGGGAATCAACGGTCTTGGCACCCACTTCCCCATTGCCTGCAACATTTGCAGCTTCAACCTCGGACTCAGGCAAAGCAATCAGCAGATTGTCTCGGATAGAGCCATCAAACAGGTGGGTTTCCTGGCTCATCATGGCCTGAATACGTCGGCGAGCATGCACATCGACCTCGGGCAGCGGCGTGCCGGACAACGTCACCTGACCGCGCTGCGGATCCCAGTAGCGCAGCAGCAGCTTGAGCATGGTGGACTTGCCCCGGCCGGACGGCCCCTGGATACCCAGCACGCCATGCTGCGGCACGTCAAGCGAGAAGTCGGACAAGACTTCGTGCTCCCCCGCATATGCAAAGGTGACGTCATCAAGACGCATGCCCATATACTCCTGCGGCACAACAGTGCCGTTCTCGGTCACAGCGGGCACCTCGTCCATCAGTCCGAACAATCGGCTAGCGGACGCGAAGGTCTGAGTCAGGTTAGCGGGCAAGGCGGTGAGCGCCAAAGTCGGTCCGAACGAGCTGGCGAACAGCACGAAGGCGGCAATCAGAGCCGGAATGCTCTGCGGGTTCGCGCCGGCACAGGCAATAGCCACGGCGGCCGAAGCCGCTGCGAGCACAGCCACCAAGAGTCCGCTGATTCCGGTGAAACGGCCGTTGACCTTGCTGAGTTTGGCGTGATCCTTCCACAACGCATGGGTACGGTCCTCGATGGCCTGCGCACGTTCCTCGCCGCAGCCAAATCGGATGATTTCGTCCAGGCCGCGCATGTCATCGAGCATCACATTGTCGAGTTCTCCGGCAGCGCCACGGATGGCAGGGCCAAGGTTACGTACGCCGGTGGCAAAGAATCGCGGCACAAGGATGCCGATAACCAGGTGGGCAGCAATCAACGCCAGCGCCATCCATGGGCTTAGGGTGGCGGCCACAATCGTGTAGATGATGGTGGAGGTTACCGCGATGGCCACCGGACTGATGGTGTGGGCAAAGAAGATCTCAAGCAGTTCCACATCGGTGGTCAGCATAGCGATAAGGTTGCCCTTACCTTTGCCCGCGAGCTTGGCCGGCGCCAGTCTGCGCAACGCGGCGAACGCCTTGGAACGGAAGAGTGCGAGCAGATGGAATGCCACATTGTGGTTCAGATATTGTTCGACGTATCGGGTGATACCACACAGAAGAGCACAGATAATCATCATGATGACGGCGGGCGCAACACCCATGCCCCACACCGGATTACCGGTAAGTGCAAATGCCGCGATAATGCCGAACACGGGCTGGAAGGTGGACGAAAGATGGCCGATGGTGCCGGCGGTGGAGGCCACTGCCATCAGTCCTGCCAGCGGTCGGGCTTCCTTAAGCAGTCGCCTGATCACTTGGAATGTGCTCATTTTGGAAGACGAATCGCTATTTGCAACACCAGCCGGAGTCTCAGCCGAAGCCTGCTCACTCCCGCCAGCGGAAGCCGTCGGCAAAGCTGACTGCAGGTGGTCAACCGTCATACCCGCCTCTGCGCTTACACGCGCTGCGCCACCCTCAGTCCGACTGTCGTCGGACAGCTCCTGCTTGCGGGAACCAACCTGCAGCACACGCCGAGCATGGCCTTCTCCGAAGTTCTCAATATCTGCCTGCGTGGCAAACAGCTTGGCGTAGACGCCGTCCGCCGTCATCAGCTCGGCATGGGCGCCCCTCTCAACCGACTTGCCGTGTTCGAGCACCACCACTTGGTCAGCGTGTTCGGCGTTGGCCATGCGATGGGTGATCATAATAACCGTCTTGCCGCGGGATTGTGCCAATTCGCGAATTGTATCCAAGATCAGCTCTTCGGATTCCACGTCAACGCTGCTGGTCGCCTCATCGAACACAAATACCGGCGAATCATGCAGGAGCGCGCGGGCGATGGCGATGCGCTGGCGCTGGCCGCCGGACAGGTTGGCGGCATCGGACTCAATCGGCATGTCCAGTCCGTTCGGCTGTGCGTGCACGAAGGCGGCAATGCGCGCCTGCTCGAGCGCGGACCACAGACGGGAGTCCACGGAATCCGGCGAATCAGGAATCTCGTCATCGGGCAAGGCCATCAGAAGATTCTCGCGCAATGTGCCCGCAAACAGATGGCTGCTGGCACCAATCACAGTGACGGCTCCAGCCAGTGTTTCGCCTGACAAATCGGATACCTCGACGCCGTTCAGCGTGAGCGAACCTCGGTAACCGGCCAGTGTACCGGCAGGCAGCGAGGCGGCCGTGGACTTGCCGGAACCGGAGATGCCAACAATGGCGGTGAACTGACCGGGCTGTGCGGCGAAGGTGATGTTGGTAAGCGCAGGAGCGACGGCGGAATTGGGGCTGGTTTCACCTTGCTTATCGGCCTTTGCGGATGCGGACTTGGAGTCGCCATGCCCGGCATCATCATAGGAATAGCCGACGTGATCGAAGCGGACCGTCAGACCGTCGTCAGCGGAATCGGAATCGTTGGCCGGCAGAGTTGCCGTGCCATGCTCGGGCTCCGGGGTGTCCAGCAGAGCGAAGATGCGCTTGGTGGAGGTCATGCCGTTCATCGCCACGTGGAAGAACGAGCCAAGCTGACGCATGGGAATAAAGAATTCGGCGGACAGCAGCACAATGAACAGCAGACCGGTAAGAGACAGCGGGTAGCCCACCCCGAACGGGATGAGATAGTGCAGGCCGTATGCCGCGTAGGCAAGCACACCAGGCAGATGTGAGGCTAGTGCGATTGGCGACCAGCCGGACGCACCATTGGCAAAAGCATCGCCAATATGCGCGTATTGCCATAACGCCACACCGACGCCGGCCGCAGCACCGCCGTAGGCCACTATGTCCATGGCGGTCAGCGAACGCAACTGAATCTGCAACACCCGCATGGTCATCACGCGGAAGCCTTCAGCTTTCTTGTCCATCTCGATGGCGGCGTGCTCGTCAGCGTCGAAGTTTTTCAGGGTCTCAAGGCCTTGGAGATTGTCGAGGAACGCGGCGCCCATATCGGTGTAGCGCACCCAGTACTTCTTGAAGGCGCGGGCGGCGGTCATGGAGACGATGCCGGTCACGATGATGATGAGCGGCGCGCAGACCAGCATGACGGCAGCAGCGGGCACGTTAATCGGCGCAATGGCCACGAACAAGGTGATTGGCGCAAGAATCGCATAGAAGAACTGCGGCAGGAACAGTTCAAAGAAGCTTTGAATCTGTTCAACACCTTCGCCGGCGGATTGCACCACATCCGAGGTCTTGATGCGGGTTTTGTAGGACGGGCCGAGTGCCACCATTTTGCGGTACAGCTTGGATCGCAAAGCCAGTTTGACCCGCTCGGCGGCTTCGGTGCCGAGGCGGGTGGCATGCGTGGTGGCCGTGTACCGAACCACTATGCAGACCAGAGCAAGCAGCGCGTAAATCATGACGTCGCCAGCCATGGGCAGCACATCCGCGCCGTGCTGATCAGACAACGGCACGGGGCAGGCCACGCCTTGCGAAGTGCCGCCGCATTGGAGCAGCGGCGGTGCCACAGCGGCCAGCAAGCTGTTCAGCAGCATTACCAGCGACAGCATAGAACCAATGTTGGCAAACAGACCTACCCACATCAGTGCCACTTTGCCGGCTATGAGTTTTTTCAAGCCGGGCGCCAATTGGAACAGCCGTTTGTCGAACATGGTTCGTTTCCCCTCGCCGTGTTGACTGCCGCGTTATTGCAGTAGGTCTCGTCATACGTCCAGTCGCGTGTGCCACCGATCGCATACTCATACATACCGGTGGGGCACATTGCGCGCAATCCTATTACCCTAGGCGAAAGCGCATATACACGCCAGACCTTCGACCGAGACAACCGTCACACCAAATTTCCGTTCCCGAATACGAATCCGCACAATGCGGAGCACTCTTTTCCTGAAAATAGAATTTGCGTATTTGCCCGGCATCGCACAGTCGCGGCCACGTCCACACCCACAGCCATGCCCCGGCCACAGTCGAGGTCGCAACCACAGCCATAAATCCCGTTTTCACAGTTACAAGGCACCGATTCCACTGCCCAATGGCCTATCTCCGTTTCAAGGGGCGGATTTCGGTGTCTCCGGAGGTCTATCTCCGTTTCAAGGGGCTGCTTATCCATGAAACCGCAAGTAGTAACGGCTTTATACCAACGTCATTCCGCCATTTTGGGTCAGTTTCTACTTGGGCATCAGCCCCTTGAAGCGGAGATAGACCTCCGGCAAAGGCCAAATCCGCCCCTTGAAACGGAAGTAGGCATCCCCACGAAGCGAAACCGGCCCGTGTGACTGCGCCAACGCCCTCTGGCGGCGGTTGCTCTTCACCTATTCCATGCAAAAGAGGCATGAAAAAGCCGTCTGCGCGCAACTCTCCGAAGAAAATTACGCTACAAACGGCTATTCACATAGAGCAAGCAAGCAGCTGGGAATCAGTGCTGCTTCTGCGCGTTGACCAGCGCTTCGGCTGCGGCCTTGGTGGCGATGGCACGCTCCTTGGCACGGGCGAGCGCGGGCCAGCTCGGCCTCGGCGGCCTTGATGTCGGACTCGGCCTACTTGGGGTCGGCGGTGGCACGCACCACTTCGAGCTGGGCGTTGGACTGCTTCTCGTCCTTCGGCTTCCACAGCTCGGCGATCTCTTCCAGCGTCTTGTCCTTGGTCTCAGGCACGAAGGTGACCACACCAAGGAAGCAGATCAGGTTGGTGCAGGCAAACACGAGGAAGGTGCCCATACCGCCAATGGAGCTAATCAGCATCGGGGTGAACTGGCCGATGGCCCAGTTAGTGGCCTACAGAAACACGGTGCAGATACCGGTGGCGCGGCCACGCAGGTAGGTCGGGAAGAGCTCCGGAATCATAATCCACGGAATCGGGCCCATCGAGAAGGCGAAGCAAGAGGTGAAGCACATCACGAAGATGAGCATGCGCAGCTGGTAGTTGTTCGCATAGGAGAAGGAGATACCGAGGGCGAACAGCACCATGAGGCCGGAGCCGACCGCCATGAGCTTCTTACGGCCGGCGGTATCAATCAGGTACATGCCCACCACGGTGAACACGAGCTCGATGCCGCCCCCAGCCCATACGGACCCCTAAATGAGACTTTGTGGCAAATCGTTGTCAAACCGTTATCTTTCATACAAATTGCGCCAAGCCACTTACACAATTGATGCACTGTGTTACTCGCACGGCGCCAGGCGACTGGCAATACATCCACGGTTCTGGACAACCGATGACGGACAGTGACAGCGCACTTCTGCAGTCGCCCTTGTAGACAACCGACAAAAGCATCCGCGCAACTTTTTCAGTGCGCACAACGCGCCGTATCTTACGCAAGCGTAACCTGTATTGTCAGAATGGCTCGAATTGTCAACCCGCCATCATGTTTGTAAGGAATAACGGCCGTATGCTTACCGAATACACCACGCCCGGCGAATCCATCGAGATCCGCGATGACCAAACCATCTATTCACTGCTCACCGACCGACTGGCCCGCACCGGTGCCGACACGGTAATCGCAGCCAAGAAAATCGGCCCGGGGCGTTGGCAGAACGTCACCACCGGCGAATTCCACGAGCGTGTGGTCTCTGCCGCCAAGGGTCTCATCGCTTTGGGCATCACCAAAGGCGACGCGGTCACTATCTTCTCCTCCACCCGCCTTGAATGGGGCATCCTCGACTTCGCGCTGGCTGCAGTGGGCGCGGTGAGCGTGCCGATTTACGACACTGACTCCGCCCCGCAAGCCCAGCGCATCATGAACGATTCCGCGGTCAAGCTGGCCTTTGCCGACAACCGCGAACGCTATGACCGGCTCGATTCGGTCAAGGACCACTGCCCCACGTTGAAGCAGATTCTTATGATTGACGGCAACGCACTGGGTGCTTTGGAAGGCCTCGGCGTGGCTGTCTCCGACGAAGAGCTGGACGAGCACGTGGCCACCGTACGCACCAATGACCTGGCCACCATCGTGTATACCTCTGGCTCCACCGGCAACCCGAAGGGTGCGGAGCTGACCCACAAGAACTTCGTGTCCATTACCATCGCCGCCTCGCAGGCGCTGCATGAGGTGGTTCTCGACGATCACCCGCGATTGCTGCTCTTCCTGCCGTTGGCCCACTGCTTCGCGCGATTCATCCAGTACGCCTCCATCGCCTCCGACGACGGCGTGGTCGGCTACCTGCCGGACACCAAGTCGCTGCTGCCGGATCTGCGTTCCTTTGAGCCGACCTACCTGCTGGGTGTGCCGCGTGTGTTCGAGAAGGTGTACAACGCCGCCTCGCACAAGGCCGGCGCCGGCTGGAAGGGTCGCCTGTTCTTGAAGGCCGCCGAGGCAGCGCGCGTCTGGAGCCGCAAGGAGCAGGCGGGCGAGCAGCATACGTTTGCCGAGATCGCCGAGCGCGCCAAGTACGAGACGCTCGTCTACCGCACGGTTCGTGGCGCTCTGGGCCCGAAGATCAAGTACGTGGCTTGCGGCGGAGCGCCGCTGTCGCTTGATCTGGCGCATTTCTACAACGGCATCGGACTGCCGATGATCCAGGGCTACGGCATGACCGAAACCGCCGCCCCGTTCGCCGCCACACGCGTGACCGACAATGTGATCGGCACGGTGGGCCAGCCCGCTCCCGGCTCCTCGATTCGTATTTCCGATGAGGGCGAGCTGCAGGTCAAGGGCCCGAACGTGTTCCGCGGCTACCATAATCTGCCCGAGAAAACGGCCGAGGCGTTCACCGCCGACGGCTGGCTCAGGACCGGCGATTTGGCCGAGATTGATGACGAGGGCCGCATCATCATCACCGGCCGCATCAAGGACATTATTATCACCGCCGGCGGCAAGAACGTCTCCCCCATCCCGCTGGAGGAGGAGATCGCCAAGTGCCCGATCGTGGAGCATTGCGTGGTGGTGGGCGACCAGCGCCCGTTCATCGGCGCGCTGGTGACGCTCGACCCGGAGTCGCTGGCCATCTGGCTGCCCGCACACGGACTGTCCACGGAGACGCCGGTTGACCGTCTGGCCACGAACGCCGCAGTGCGCGAAGAGATCCAGCAGTACGTGGATAAAGCGAACGCGACGGTTTCGCGCGCCGAGTCCGTGCGCAAGTTCGCCGTGCTGGATACGCAATTCACGCAGGAGAACAAGTGCCTGACACCGTCCCTCAAAGTGGTGCGCCCGGCTGTCAACCGCGTGTTCGCCGATGCGATCGACAGCGAAATCTATAACGGCAAGCGGTGAGCCACCGTTCCCTAATCTGATCAAGCTGATAATGGAAGAGGCCCCGCGCCGGTCCTCTTCCATTTTTGTAGGTAAGCACTTACCGATACCGCCACGTGGCACCACCGCCCATCTTGGAGGTGATTTCACAGTCTCCATCGACGTCACCATCTGGACTTACCTGCTCAAGCTGCCATTGGTTTGACGGTTAACATCAATTCGATACAGTGGCGGCAATATTTATCGAGACGAAGGAATGCTGCGTTATGGCCACTGAACGTCCGCTTGTTGCGGCCATGGCTCTGCATGAGGACAGCCGGGGACTTCGGGTACTTCTTCAGGGTCTCGATGACGCCCTCACCGATGGCCTCGGAGCCGACGAGGCGGAACGGGCCAACCGGCACGCCCCCTAGCGAAGCAAAACCACCAGCAACCGGGAAATAAGCCCCACTGAGCGGCACTCAGCAAAGCAAAACCACGAGCAAACCGATAATCCACCCCGCTGAACGGCACTCAGCACAGCAAAATAGCGGTTTGACCGAGAGAGTGCCCCAAAAAAGCTAATCCGCTGTTCTACCGCCGCGGGGCGGGACCGAGGGAACGACGGGCACACATCTCAGCGGGAATCAACCCCACGCCATGCTGCTGGGACAGGAACGTCGGTTCCGTCCCCTCCCCCAACAGTCGCAGCGTCTCACGCATGGCGGCCACGCCGAGCCCCTCGAAATCAGGGTGCACGGTAGTCAGCGGCGGATACAGGTTATCCATACCGGCCATGTCATCGAAGCCAACCACGCTGATATCCTGCGGAATCCGCAGGCTATGCTCATGCAGCGAGCGCACAACGCCAACGGCCTGATTGTCGTTCGCGGCAACAACTGCGGTGGGCAGCGGCACACCAGTGCGACCATACTCGTCCAACAAATGATTCATATGCGCATATGCCTCATCGGCATCCCAAGTGTGACAGCGCACGATCTGCGAGTCAATAGATCGGGCCGCGGCCAGCTTGCGCCAAGCGTCAAGGCGAGTATGGGCGTCACGCCACTCGTTCGGGCCAGCGAAGTACAGGGCGGACTTATGGCCGTACTCCCCCAGCAGACTCACCACCTTGGCCATCGCTCCCCACTGATCGATGCCGACCATCGCCGTACGGCGTTTGTTTGCAGTGGAAATCAGGCTCATCCCCTCGCGCACGGTCATCTGGCCGTGGGTGGAGGTCACAATCACACGCGGCTGGTTGACGCGCGCACGGCAGGCGGCAGCGAACATCACATCAGTCGGGGTCAGGAAAATGAAGGCGTCAACGTTCTGCTCATTGAAGGTGTCGCACAGATTGTCGAAGTCGGACTGCGTGCACAGAGCCTCATGCACCATCATCACGCTCATGAACAGTCCATGTTCGCGGGCGATAGATTCGATGGAGGTAATGGCGGAAATCAGACCAAAGAACTTCAGGCCGCCAGCGATCAAACCGATAGTACGTGAACGGCGGGAAGCCAAGGCACGAGCGGAATTGGAGGGACGATATCCAAGCTCGTCAATGGCGGCCTGCACACGGGCACGCGTGGCATCAGACACATCCGGCGAATCGTTGATCACACGGGATACGGTCTGGTGACTGACCCCGGCGAGTTTGGCCACCTCGAACATGGATGGGCGCTTGTTTGGTTTGCGGCTGGTCACCATACTGCCCGAACCTCCCCGCTGGCGGCCGAATTCCGTGCCCGGCCGTGCTGCACCTTATTAATTATTGACTTTAGCGCGCCTGAGGCGATTTCGCGTGAGCGCTCACATTGTCGTGTCGCGAATCGGTCTGGAGCCACTGCGCTGCATGGCAATCCGCAACATCAGGTCAAATGCCAGGAAGTGCGATGCAGTGGAGTCGGTCCATACTCGGCGATGGCCGCACGATGAGCCGCGGAACCGTAGCCCTTGTTGTGATCCCACTCATAGGCGGCATATCGCGGATTGCCCTGCGCGATGGAGACCATCAGCCGGTCACGGGTGACTTTTGCGATAACCGCAGCAGTCGCCACGGTGGCACAATGCTGGTCGCCCTTGACTTTGGTGGTCACGTCGGCCGGGATCGGCACATCCGGAGCGTCAAAGGTGTTGAGGGCCTTGGTGATGTAATCGCTGGGGCCATCGAGAATGGCGCCGATGGTGATGGGCCGTCGGCTCGGCAAAGGCCTCCCCTCAGTCGCCGTAAGGCAGCTCCCCTCCCGAGGGGAGCCAAATTCGCTTCCCACGCCAAGGTCACGCTCGACCTGATTGAGGGCGCGCAAAGCGGCCACGCCGAGCGCATAGGTAATGCCCCACTCATCGATTTCGGCATTGCTGGACTGGCCGACGGCATAGGCAGCGCACCAACTGCACAACTCATCGAAAATGGCTTCACGCCGGTGCTCGGTCAACATTTTGGAATCGGCCACACCGGCAGGTACGGACAGATATGGAGCGGGATTCGGGGTGATCACGCCTGCATCGGTGCCATTGTCACCGGACACACGCGAAGAGGCGGCAGAACCAGCAGCCTGAGCCAATTCGCCATCGGCATCCGGTTTCAAATCACGAGCCCAAATGGCAGCGCACCCGACCATGACCGGGCCGGCCAACGCGCCGCGGCCAACTTCGTCAAAGCCAACAATAAGGTCATAGCCTTGGGAGGCAAGGCTTCGTTCAAGATCAAGCGTTGGGGTAATCATCATTTCGCTTCACAGGTAAGGCGCCGCTCAGGACGCGGAGCCGGACGACGCGTCGGGAACGTCCTTGAACACATCATGGTGAGATGCCAGAAGCCCGATATGGTTAATCGGCCAGTAAATCGCCAGACCCGTGCCCACCACGTCATCAATGGGAACCAAGCCATGGTCATTATCGTTCTGATGGTAACGGGAATCGGCTGAATTGGAGCGGTTGTCGCCCATAACAAACACATGCCCTTCCGTGACGGTCACGGAAAACGGGAAGGCGCTGGGCTCTACTCCCGGGCGAATGTACGATGATTCGTCAATCTCCACACCATTGATGGTGATTGGCTGGCCGGCCCCTTTGCACTCGATCACATCGCCAGGCATGCCAATCAGTCGTTTGATCAGGAATCCGCCACCGATGGCGTTGCTTTGCTCCTCATTCAGCCAGTTGTTGGGATCCTTGAACACCACCACATCACCGCGCTGCAGATTGAAGATTTTGCTGGTCATCACACGATCGCCGGGTACAAAAGTATCCATCATCGAGCGAGAAGGAATCTCATAGAAGCCGACGAGGAAGATGCGCACCAACAGCACGATGAGGATGGGCGTGCCACACCAAATCGCGAAATCACGCAGCGTGAATCGATCGTCACCCGTTCGCGCCGCCGCAGAATCAGCGTGCTTGGCCCGCGAACTGCGAGAAGAGCGGATGGGCGCGGGAGGAACCGGAGACAACGCGACACCGTGGTCCGCCACCTGGAAGGTCCGCGAGTCACGAGCATCATCGTCCAATGGAGGCTGGTAAGCACCGGAATCAGCCGAATCGTCGCCGGAAAAATCGTATGCAGCGGAGCGGGTGGCAAGAGGCTCATCAGTCGCGGATTCCGCAGTGCTCGACCCATTCCAGATTTCCAGAGTGTCAAGGGCCGGGGATTCACCGTTGTCCTGATCGTCCTGCATGGTGTCTCCTTGCGATTCATAATGCCAGGCATGGTCGTGTTGCCGGCGAGCGTCCATCATACGCGAGCAAAACGAAAACAGCCCGGAACCCGAACGGTTCCGAGCTGAATTTCACGGTTTATTTGCGTGAACCGAATATCGGCTGCGCGATCAAACCTGTGTGACGACTCACTTGGCGGAGTTGTCGCGGCGCTCGACGATACGAGCGGCCTTACCGCGCAGAGCGCGCAGGTAGTACAGCTTGGCGCGACGAACGCGGCCACGACGCACGAGCTTGATGGAGTCGATGGACGGGGAGTGCAGCGGGAAGCGGCGCTCCACACCAGTGCCAAAGCTGATCTTGCGGACGATGAAGGTCTCGCGAACGCCGGCACCCTTACGAGCGATCACCACACCGGTGAAGGTCTGGATACGGGAGTTGTTGCCTTCCTGAATCTTCACGTTCACGTCGACGGTGTCGCCGGGACGGAAAGCCGGGATTTCCTCGGCCGGCTTGAGGTGCTTGGCGTCAAAAGCCTCAACAGCGTTAACCATTGTTGTTCCTTCAGTGCTGCCGCATATCAGCGCCAGGTTGGGGCCATCCGTCGCGCTCATGCCGCTCGCCTTTGGCAGCTGCATGGCTGGTGGCCTGTTCTTGTTATCCTTCGGGTTTGCCCTCGGGAAGCCTGTCAATCCGCCGAAAGTCGGGCTTCTCAGCCGTTCGGACTGGACTCGTGGAGACGCGGGCTTATGCGGCGGCCCGTTTCTCGACACAGCAATCGATTATTTTACGGATTACGGAGGACAGCCGATTGAAGACCCACAGCACCCGCCCACCATATGCACGGCGTACTGCCTCCTTGATATGCCGCGAAACGTCCGCAAGTATGCGGCCCAACGAACCCCTCGCATACATACGGACGTTTCAGCCCATCAAAACGTCCGTGTGTATGCGACCTATTCGTCGGAACGCATACACACGGACGCCGGGAAACAACGCAAACGTTGGCGACATGACTGACGGGGATGACTCGCTGTGAACTCGCCCAGCAACCACATAGTTGACAGGCTTGCGGTCGGGCTTTATCTTGGGAGCGTCGGTAGGCGAGGCTACCGCAGGGATATGGGTTGCTGCCGCTAACAGTGGAGACACTGCATGCTGGTCAACAGTTCTTGTCGGATCAAGGCATGAACTAATGCAATTCCACCGCCCTGCGATGCTGAAGCTTGAACGATGGCTCGAATCGGCGGATTCGAATACTTTCCGCCCCTCCTGCTGGTCGCAAGGATACCGACGACGGTATGGTTTTGCGCCGCGAGCGCACGACGGCAAGGAGGTGAGAGTCCGATGGACGGTGATTATTCCAGTAGTTCCGCCGCTGGCAACAGTCATAGTTGTTGCGGTGATGATGTCTTTTTTCGTTATTCCGTTATCCGTCAAGTCGGGCTCCTGCCCGTATCGCTCCTTGGCTCCCCTCGCTGAGATGGATCAAGGACGCCCACCCGGATAACCCTTGCATAATTTGTCTTTCCTATGCATAGGGAGGTCTTCCATGACCATGTTTTCGTTCAACCATGCCGCCATGCGCCCAAGCTCGCCGGCACGAAACCCCTCCACTTCCTCGGCCGACCGTCAACCATTCGCCGTGCGTATTGCCGCCGACGCGCTGGTCATCGCCGGCATTTTGGCACTGTTCGGCTTGATCGCCTGGATTCTGCCGGCCATCGGCGAACCCATCGGCCCGAAAGGCGTGCCGTCATCGGTGAGTACGAATCTTGCCGACCTGCCGTATTACGCGCTGCGTTCAGTATTCCGTATGTTCGTGGCGCTGTTCTTCTCGCTGGTATTCACGTTTGTGTACGGCACGGCGGCCGCGCGCTGCCGCAGGCTCAGCCGCGTGTTGATTCCGCTGCTGGACATCCTGCAGTCGGTGCCGATTCTGGGCTTTCTTTCCGCCACCATCACTATTTGGATGGTGCTGTTCCCCGGTTCGATGCTGGGTGTGGAAGCCGCGTCGATTTTCGCCATCTTCACCAGTCAGGCATGGAATATGGCGTTCTCGTTCACCCGGTCCCTGACCAGCGAGCCGCGCGAACTCGATGAGGCGGCCCGCTCCCTGAGGCTTACCCGCTGGCAGCGATTCTGGACGTTGGACGTGCCAAACGCGATGATTCCGCTGCTCTGGAACTGCATGATGAGCGTGGGCGGGGGCTGGTTCTTCCTGACCGCGTCCGAGATGATTTCAGTCAACAATCACACGTATGCATTGCCCGGTATCGGCAGTTTTGTGGCGCAGGCGGCGGCCGAGGAGAACCTCGCGGCAATCTGCTGGGCCATCGTGACGATGGTGGCAGTCGTGCTGCTGATTGACGTGCTGCTCTGGAAACCGCTGACCGCGTGGGCCGAGAAATTCCGCATTACACAAAGCGAGTCCGCAGTACGCAAGACCAGTGCGGTGCTGACCATAATCCGCCAGTCTCATATCGACGAGATGCTTGACCGCCTCTTTCAGCCGGTCGGCGAGCTGTTCGACACGCTGACCCGGCCGCTGGGCCGCACCGGAGGACGCTGGCCCGTTGAGACAAAGTCCACCCGAAGCCGCGTACTTGACGTGCTCTTTATGGTGGTCGTCGTGACGGCAAGCGCGTTCGGGGTAATCGAGCTCATGCTGGTGATTCACCGCGATGCGGGCTTTGACGAGTTGGGACATGCTCTCGCACTCGGCATGCTGACCTTCCTGCGAGTGGCGCTGCTCACCATTGTTTGTTCGGTGATATGGGTGCCTGTTGGGGCTTTAATCGGCATGAATCCACGGGTCTCGCGGTTCATGCAGCCGATTGTGCAGGTACTGGCCAGCTTCCCCTCGAACTTCACGTTCCCGTTCGTGACGCTCTGGTTTGTGGCGTGCAGCGTGAATATCAATTGGGGCAGCATCCTGCTGATGGCGCTAGGCACACAGTGGTACATCCTGTTTAACGTGATTGCCGGAGCCAGTCAGATTCCTGATGATTTGCGTGAAATGGCACACAGCTTCCAGCTGGGGCGTTGGCAGCGATGGCGCGAGCTGATTCTTCCGGCAGTGTTCGGGTCGTGGGTCACGGGCGGTATCACGGCGGCCGGCGGCGCATGGAATGCGTCAATCGTTTCGGAAATCGTCAGCTACGGACAGCACACGTTGACCGCTTCCGGGCTGGGCGCTTACATTGCCGAGGCCACGGAGAACGGCGACACCGTGCGCACCATCATCGGCGTGGCTGTGATGAGCGTGTTTGTCGTGGCAGTCAACCGCCTGTTCTGGAATCCGCTGCAGCGACTGGCTGAACGTCGATTCGCGCTGAATTAATGACGTTATATGGAGCTCCCCTCAGCCGCCTTTGGCGACAGCTCCCCCTCAGGGAGGGTAGCTGAATGCGAAGCGGGCTGAGCCCCTCCCCCAAAAAAATTAAGGACTTAAGGAGAACACTATGACCATCGCAAAAGAAACCATTCGTTCGCTGCGGGCGGTGACCCCGCAAAGCACCATCATCGAAGCACGGCACATCAGCCAGCGCTTCACGGCGGACAACGGCACCGAGCTCACCGTGCTGCACGACATCTCATTCAACCTCTACGAGGGCGAGATCGTTGCGATTCTGGGCCGTTCGGGCGCCGGCAAGTCCACATTCTTGCGTGCACTGGCCGGACTGGTCAAGCCCACCAGCGGCACGGTCAAGTATCGCGGCGAGACTTTGACCGGGCCGAATCCCGGCATCGCGCTCGTATTCCAAACCTTCGCACTGATGCCGTGGCTCACGGTGCAAGACAATGTGGAGTTGGGTCTCAAGGCACGCGGCGTGCCGAAGGCGAAGCGCACCAAACTGGCGCTGGATGCCATTGACATGATTGGCCTGGATGGCTTTGAATCGGCATATCCCAAGGAATTGTCCGGCGGCATGCGGCAGCGCGTGGGCATCGCGCGCGCATTGGTGTTGCAGCCGGATGCACTGTTTATGGATGAGCCGTTCTCCGCGCTGGATGTGCTGACTGCCGAGAATCTTCGTCAGGAAGTGCTCAAGCTGTGGTCGAGTGAACAGCGCAGCATCAAATCGGTGCTGATGGTTACGCACAACATTGAAGAGGCCGTGGAGATGGCCGACCGTGTGGTGGTGCTGGGCTCGCATCCGGGACATCTGATCGCCAATGTTCGGGTCGATTTGCCGCGCCCGCGCGACCGTCACAGCGCGGCATTCGAGGCGATGATGGACAAGCTGTATGCGATTTTGACCAGGCAGGCCACACAGCCCGCGCAGCCCGCGCACAAGGCCGAGGCTCCCGAACTATCGGCATCGAGTGCGAACGTGCCGGCCATGGATGAGACCAACCTGCAGACGGCTGAACCCCTAGAGAAGATCAAGGGCCGGCCGTTGCCGAACGCCACACCGGGCGGACTGGCAGGCTTGCTGGATGTGGTTGCCGAACATCCGGACGGCATCGACTTGGCTGACCTGGCATCGGATCTCTCGTTCGAGGTCGATGACCTGTTCCCGCTGGTGGATGCCGGCACGCTGCTGCATGTAATCGTCGTGCGCGACGGCCATGTACAAATCACCGAGGCTGGCGACGCTTGGCATCAGGCGGATATTCTGCGCGCCAAGCAGGTGTTCGCCTCGCTGGCGATGGAGCATGTGCCGCTGGTACGCAATATCGAACATGCGTTGCGGCACGCCTCGGGCGGTCATCTGCGTGGCGAACTCATGCTGGATCTGCTGCACGCGCGGTATTCCGACGAGGACGCACACCAGCAGTTCGCCATCGCCGTGGAGTGGGGCCGTTACGGCGAATTGTTCGATTACGATGCCGACGACGACCTGCTGACGCTGGATGAGGCGAATAAGGGTGCCTGAGCGTTGCTTCCCGCACCAAGGCATTCGCCCATCATTTCCGATACCGGACGCGATAAAGGCGACCGAGCACACTGGCGATGCGGGCGATGCGATAACCGACCTACATAGTGCCTTTATACCTGCAACCTATTTCGAGAGCTCCATTTATGAATTTGTTTGCAGGTATAAAGACACCAATAAGACGATTGCAGGTATTTGGTGTCAATGTGGAGGACGTGTGAGGCTCTAACTCGACGCAAAATACCTGCGACCTTTGTAAAAGACACCTTATATACCTGCGAATAGGCGTCAGAGCGGAATGACCACGTTCAATTCCTCTAACAGACTTCAGCCCGCATATGCAAAAGGCCCGGCATCCGGAGATGTCGGGCCCTTAGCAGGATTCCTCAGTCAACTTTCTTGAGGAAGGCGAATCAGAACTCGCGACGTGGACGGTCGCCAGACCGACCATCAAACAACACAGCGCGGCGCGCCAACCGCGAGTTCTGATTGAAGCGACGCAGGAGCGGAGATCAGAACTCGCGGTTGGCGCGGTAGAACTTGATCAGGCTCTGGGTGGAGGCATCCTGGGCGGCGAGGGCTTCGTCGTCCTGGGAGATGGCCGGGGTGATCTGCTTGGCAAGCTGCTTGCCAAGCTCGACGCCCCACTGATCATAGGAGTCGAGGCCCCAGACGGTGCCTTCCACGAAGGTGACGTGCTCGTACAGGGCGATGAGCTCGCCGAGTGCGAACGGGGTCAGGGCCACACCGAAGATGGAGGTGGTCGGGCGGTTGCCGGAGAACACGCGGGCCGGAACGATCTCTTCCGGAGTGCCCTCGGCGCGAACCTCGTCAGCGGTCTTGCCGAATGCCAGAGCCTTGGTCTGAGCGAAGTAGTTGCCCAGGAACAGCTCGTGCACGTCCTGGTCGCCATCCTTGGTCGGGTTCGGGGTGTTGACGAACGCGATGAAGTCGGCCGGGATGAGCTGGGTGCCCTGGTGGATCAGCTGGTAGAAGGCGTGCTGGCCGTTGGTGCCGGGCTCGCCCCAGAAGATCTCGCCGGTCTCGGAGGTAACGGGGGTGCCGTCCCAGCGCACGGACTTGCCATTGGACTCCATGGTCAGCTGCTGCAGGTAGGCCGGGAAGCGGTGCAGGTACTGGTCGTACGGCAGCACGGCGTGGGAGGCGACCTTGAAGAAGTTGCGGTACCAGACGTTGAGCATGCCAAGCAGCACCACGACGTTCTTCTCGAACGGGGTGTTGGCGAAGTACTCGTCGATCTCGTGGAAGCCGTGCAGGAACTCCTCGAAACGAGCCGGGCCGAAGACCACGGCGAGGGAGGTGCCGACGGCGGAGTCGACGGAGTAACGGCCGCCAACCCAGTTCCAGAAACCGAACGCGTTGTTCGGATCGATGCCGAACTCCTCGACCTTCTCCAGGTTGGTGGAGACGGCCACGAAGTGCTTCTTGATGGCTTCGGCCTTCTGAGCCTCATCACCCTCGGCGATAGCGCCGTTGGCGGCGAGCTCCTCGAGCAGCCAGGTGCGGGCTTCGCGAGCGTTGGTCAGGGTCTCCAGGGTGGTGAAGGTCTTGGAAACGATGATGAACAGGGTGGTCTCCGGGTCGAGGCCCTTGGTCTTCTCGGCCAGGTCGTTCGGGTCGATGTTGGAGATGTAGCGAGCGGAGATGCCAGCGTCGGCGTACGGCTTCAGCGCTTCGTACACCATGACGGGACCCAGGTCGGAGCCGCCGATGCCGATGTTGACTACGGTCTCGATCTTGCGGCCGGTCACGCCGGTCCACTTGCCGGAACGAACGTCGTCAGCAAAGGCGTAGATCTTGTCGAGGGTCTCGCGCACGTCCTTGACGGTGTCCTGACCGTCAACGATGTACTTGCCTTCGTCCTCAACCGGGCGGCGCAGAGCGGTGTGCAGCACAGCGCGGTCTTCGGTGTTGTTGATGTGCACGCCGGAGTACATAGCCTTGGTGCGCTCGTCAAGCTTGACGGCCTTGGCGAGGTTGGCGAACAGCTGGAGGGTCTCCGGCTTGATCAGGTTCTTGGAGAGGTCGAAGTGCAGATCGCCAGCGTCGAAGGACAGCTTGTCGACGCGCTCGGCGTCATCGGCGAACCACTTCTTGAGGCTGACACCCTCGGACTGAAGCTCGTCATAGTGCTTCTGCAGGGCGGCCCACTCGGGGGTCTGGGTGGCGTCAACGGGCGGATTGATGGCCATAGGATTCCATTCCTTTCATCAGTGACTGGAGCGCCTGTGCATACAGCTCACACACGCTCCGTATCACCAAACAGAATACTCACAAATTCAGACATAAAAAGAACAAAATTATTCAATTGAGATAAATGACATCGATTGCACCGTTGCGTTAACCATAATACCGCAATCTCAGGCCGCAGTCACGACTAAACAAAGCCATTCCCAACGGAATTCGACTCACTTGTCGCGAAAGATTCGACGCCTGCATACCAGCGAAATCATGTGCGACACCACCAATCATTCTTGATTGGACTTTTCGCGGGGTTACTTTATACTTGACTTCTTGTGCGCGGCTGGCGAAATGCCTCCCGCGAACCAAGCCACTTTAGCTCAGTCGGTAGAGCGGCTCACTCGTAATGAGCAGGTCGTCAGTTCGATTCTGACAAGTGGCTCGAACACCCTAGGCTGGTTCGTCCACCTAGGGTTTTGCATATCGCCCAATACGCGCAGGTTCCGAACAAGCCGGTGCCGTTGAGCGGCGTGCACGCGCGAGTGGCGGAATTGGTAGACGCGCAGGATTTAGGTTCCTGTGTCTTTGACGTGTGGGTTCAAGTCCCATCTCGCGCACTGGTTGAGACCTCCCAGAACCACTGAAATACCAATGATTCTGAGAGGTTTTCTTCTATCATTCCCGCTGTAAATATGATGGAAAATATGAGATTTTCGATGGTTCAAGACCGAAAACGGTTGAGCCAGAGATTCTGTTTTTCATATGGTTTGCGGCCTGTTTCCGCCCTTCCGGCACCCACTCGTCCACGGTGTGGCGATGATATCGCGCGATATCCGAAATACGCGGACAATAGAATCTATCAGAGGCTAGATAAGGGAGAGAGTTGTGTCCGCCATACTGACGCCGGTCGGCCTGCTGCTAATCATGCTCGCCGGATACCTGTTCAAACGCTTCGGATTGTTCGGACAGAAGGATTACCGCGTATTGCAAACCGCCGAGTTCAATATCGTGCTGCCGGGGGCCATCGTCTATTCGTTTGCTACCAATCCGCACGACGTCTCACTGCTATGGGTCTCCCTGTTCGCTTTTCTGTTCGCGGCGCTCCCCGTCGTGTTCATTTTTCTGGCCACACACAAACGCAATGTGACCGACCGCGCATTCCTGATGCTCAATGGAGCCGGCTTCAACCTCGGCTGTTTCTCGTTCCCCGTGGTGCAGTCGTTCTGGGGCGCAGGCGCAGTGGTTCCGGCCGCTATGTTCGATATCGGCAATTGCATTATGGTGGCTGCTGGCACCAACGTGCTCACCCAGCAATTGCTGCACATCCGCCCCGGCAAGACACTTGCCGAGCAGCATGCCGGCGCCGCACCCACCCTGCCGTACACGAAACCCAAAGACAAGGACGCCAAACGACTCGCCCGGCGAGCGCTGCTAGGCACCATAGCTAAAAGCTTCTTTGGGTCGGTACCGTTCGATACCTATCTGGCGATGATTGTCGTCACGCTGGCCAACGTGCCCATTCCCGACTGGATTGCCTCAATCTGCCAGCCATTAAGCGGCGCGAACGCCTTGGTGTCCATGCTGATGGTGGGCATGCTGATGGATCTGCCGCAGTCCAAGCATGACGTCAAGGAAGTACTGTCCGTGATTGCCTGGCGAGTGCCGTTCAGCGTCGCCTTCGCACTGGTTTCCTGGTTCCTGCTGCCGTTCTCGGCTTCAGTCCGCGCCGTGATGGTGATTTGCTCGCTCGCACCGATTGCCATATTCTCCACGTTGTTCACCGACAAGGTGCTGGGCAACGCCAAGCTTGCGGGCTTCTCGCTGGCGATTACGGCAATAATCGCATTGGCGATGATGGCCGTGGCGCACGCACTGATGGGCGTGTGACCGCATATGTAGCCGTGTGTGTTGACGGGAACAATTGAGCCGATGGTTCCAGAATGCATCTGGAGCCACCGGCTCAATTGATATGTATTAAGGTCTCTATGGTCTCCGCCGCAGGAGGCAGCAGTTCAGTCGGCTAGTAGCGCTTCGACTGCGGGAATCAAGGCCTTGAGCGCCTTGCCACGATGGGAAATCGCATTCTTTTCCGCTGGAGTCATTTCGGCGCTGGTCAACGGCTCGCCCTCATAGTCAGGCTCGGTGCTGGTACGGCCAGCCGGCTGATCGTCAGGCACGAACAGCGGGTCGTAGCCGAAACCATGCTCGCCGCGAGGCTTACGGATAATGACGCCCGACATTTCGCCGAGTTCCACTGTTTCGCTAGCGATGGCGTATCGCGCCGAGATCGGAGCGGGGCCGCCATCCGCGGCCGTGGTGTGGGCAGAAGACAAGGCAGCCTCGCCACCATCTGCCACCCCACCGGTCACGTCGGCACCAGCTTCGGTGTCCGGCACCACCAGAGCTGCGGCGCAACGGAAGCGGGCGGTGCGCTTGGCATCTGGAATGTCTTCGATCTGCGCGAGCAACAGTGCATTGTTGGCCTTGTCATGACCGTGGGCACCAGCCCAACGGGCGGACAGGATGCCGGGGGCGTTGCCCATCACGTCAACGATGAGGCCGGAATCATCCGCGATGGCGGGCAAACCGGTACGGCTGGCCACGTCGCGGGCCTTGAGCAGGGCGTTTTCTTGGAAGGTCACGCCGGTTTCCACCGGGTCGGGAAGATGAAGGCTGCCGGCAGACACCAGTTCGATGTCGGCGGCGGCCGGGCCGAGATCCTCCTCAAGGATGCGGCGGATTTCAACGAGCTTACCTTCGTTATGAGTGGCGACAACGATTTGCATGATGGATTCCTTGCTATGTGTGTCGAGTCCCCTCAGTCGCCTTCAGCGACAGCTCCTCTTAAAGAGGGGAGCCATGGTATGCGCGCTGACTGAGGGAAGTCTACGACGAATGGCTAACGACTCAGTCCAGTGCCAATGCGGCACGCTGGGCTGCTTGCAGTTCCTTGTTGCCTTTTTCGGCCAAATCAAGCAGAGTGCCAAGTTCGGCACGGTTGAACGGGCGATGTTCGGCAGTGCCCTGAATCTCAATGAACGTGCCGGAGCCGGTCATGGCCACGTTCATATCGGTCATGGCCTGGCTGTCTTCGATATACGGCAAATCCAGCATCGGCGTGCCGTTAATCACGCCTACAGACACGGCGGAGACATAGTCCTTCAACACCTTGTCTGCAGATTTGATATGGTGGTGCTTCTCCGCCCAGTTGACCGCATCGACCAGCGCCACATATGCACCGGTCACAGAGGCGGTACGGGTGCCGCCATCGGCCTGCAGCACATCGCAATCAAGCTGAATCTGGTTCTCGCCCAGTGCCTTCATATCGATGACACCACGCAGGCAGCGACCAATCAGACGGCTGATCTCATGAGTGCGACCGCCAATCTTGCCACGCACAGATTCACGATCAGTGCGCTCGGAAGTGGCACGCGGCAGCATCGCGTATTCAGCAGTGACCCAGCCAAGGCCGGAATCCTTGCGCCAGCGGGGCACCCCCGGCGTAAAAGTGGCGGTGCACATCACGCGGGTGTTGCCGCATTCAATAAGCACCGACCCCTCAGGGGCATCGGTAAAGTGACGGGTAATGCGCACAGGACGCAGTTCATCAACCTTGCGGCCGTCGGCACGAATAATCTGGCAATCGCCTAGCATATCTTTGATTTCAACCATGCGCCCCAGCATACGCCACCCGCCCTATGCTGCGAGTGCAACGATGTTGTCTTAACAACGGGTAATTCACTACCATCACGCCATCGCAGGCCGCAGGCCAGCCGAGGCCAGGCGACGTGGCGCCACCCTCCGCGTTACACCATCACGGCCCGTGAAATGGTGGAGTCGTTGCGTCCCATCGACTGCTGAGATTCATGATGGCGTGGGACGACATGCAAAATTAGGGATTTTTGACGTATCGTCCCACGCCCACTCAGCATCGTGTTATTCATACTGAAACGAGAATGGCATTATTCCAACGTTTTTAATGATGTGATGTTGGGACAACTCGCATATCAAACGTTTGACGTACGTATTGTCCCACGCTGGTGTGGGACAATACGCCAAAAATGGCGAATTTCAGATTTCGTCCCGCGAACTCAACGGCGGGTTCTCGTCAGAGAACCGTAGTCTCCGCGGCCGAACCGTTAAGTAGGCGGCCCAGTGGGCTGCCTGTAGGTGAGGGGAGCAGCTGTGCTGCGGGATTCCGAGGAGATGAAGGTTCTCGTCAGAGAACCGTAGTCTCCGTGGGAATCACCGGTTCGCCCTTCATAAGGCTTTGCGCGGCGATGGGCAATTCGCCCAAAGCCGTGGCGTGGTACTCATGAGCCGCCACGATGGCATCGTGACCTTGCCATTGGCCGTCAATCTGACCGTGATTCACAAAGTCGACCAACAGGTTCTTCCATGCCGGGTCTGCCACATAGCCAGCCAGCTTCTCCTCGGAACCGGAGATCACATGTTCGGTTTCGGCCAGCGAGTACTCGTAAGAGCGGAACGCAAGTTTGCGTCCGGGCACAGTGGCCTTGTCCTTCGACTTCTTCATCACCGGCACCATCGTGCCATCCGCGCCTTCACGCTCGGTGAGCTTGTACACCATCGCGCAGGTGGGAGCGCCGGAGCCGGTGACCAGCATGGTGCCCACGCCATAGGAATCAACCGGCGCGGTTTGCAAAGCTGCCAGCGCATACTCATCCAAATCATTGGTAACGGTAATAGTGGTGTTCGTGGCGCCCAAAGCATCCAGTTGATTGCGCACGCGCTGGGCCATTGCAGCCAGGTCACCGGAATCGATGCGCACACCGCCCAGTTCAGGGCCGGCAACCTCGACGGCAGTCTTCACGGCCTCCTCGATGTTGTAGGTATCGACCAGCAGCGTGGTGTTCTTGCCCAATGCTTCAATCTGCGATTCAAAGGCATCGCGCTCGGAATCATGCACCAAAGTAAAGCAGTGCGCCGCGGTGCCAATCGCCTTCAATCCATACAACTGAGCAGCAAGCAGGTTGGCGGTGCCCTTGAATCCGCCCACCACAGCAGCGCGGGCAGCGGCTACGGCAGCCCACTCGTTGGTGCGGCGGCCACCCATATCCATGCACGGACGATCCTTGGCGGCAGACACCATGCGGGAGGCTGCCGAAGCCACGGCGGAATCGTAGTTCAGAACAGATAGAATCAGCGTCTCCAGCAGCGTGCATTCGCCGAACGTGCCTTCAACCTGCAGAATCGGGGAGTTCGGGAAGAACATCTCGCCTTCACGGTAGCCCTTAATCGAACCGGCGAAGTGGAAGTTTTCCAGCCACTTGATGGTCTCCGGGCTAACCACATGGCGGTCAGACAGGAATTTCAGGTCTTCGTCATCGAGATGGAAGTGCTCAAGCGCGTCAAGAATACGACCGGTGCCGGCCACCACGCCATAACGGCGGCCTTCGGGCAGATGGCGAGTGAATACCTCGAACACACACTTACGGTTGGCGGTGCCGTCTTTCAGCGCGGCGTCAAGCATCGTGTATTCGTACATGTCGGTCATCAAAGCCGGCGAATAATCCACCATTGACAGGGCCTTTCCTACGTTCGATTGTGCTGACCATCAGTGTAGTCCGAATTGCCTCTCACGGGGAGTGCTGTCACCACCCGAAAGACTGGCTACACTCAGAAAGCATGAGATTCATTGTGACATCATGGCGTCTGACGATTGCCGGACTGTGCTTTGTGGGCACGTACGAAGCATGGTCGAAACCGCAGTATTGGGTGTATTTCACGTTTCAGACCGGCTTTGTGTTGGGCATCGTGATGCTGTGGGCAGGCGCTGCCACCCTGCTCAAGGGCATCCAACCGCCAGCCTGGCTCAAGGGCTGCCTGACCTTGTACGCCATTGTCACCGCATTGGTGGCGTTCTTCCTGATGCCGCCGGATAACCCGGATTATGTACCGCAGGTAGTTGGCATCATGACCAATACGATGCTGCACAAAATCGCCCCGATCATGGCACTGATCGACTTCCTTCTGTTCGACCCGCATCGCCGGTTCCGTTGGCATTACATGTTCTCGTGGTTGATGTATTTCCCCGCGTACCTGGCGTTTGTGCTGATTCGCGCGGCGATCTGGCCGGGTTCGGGCCCCGCGGCTGGCGGTAGTCCGTACCCTTACGACTTCATCAACTTGGACAAGCTCGGTTGGCAGGGATTCGGCATCAGTTGCGGCAAGCTGGCGCTGGCCTTCCTGGTGATATCGCTGATTGTCTGGGTGCTCGACCGCGCGCTGCCGAACAAGGCACTGGTGGCTTAGCGGATAACTAGCAGTCGATGGAATACGCGCGGGTCTTGTAGTTGGCCCAGTCAGGCATCTCACCACCGGAATCAATCGCATGCTTGATGTCGGTGTAATAGTGCAGTTTGCGCTGCACGTGCATGGCGGCTTCGTCAAGCGCGCGCCGCTGCTCGTCCAGCGACTCGCGACGGGATTCAAGCAAATCCAGAATTTCGTCGATATGCTCGGGCTCATTGGACTCATAGACGAAGAACTTCTTCAAATCATCAATGGTCATGCCAGCGTTCTTGAAGCAGCAGATCGCACGCAGACGGTTGAGATGGCAATCCTCATACACGCGCTGGCCGGTTTCGGTGCGGTCCACGTTGGTCAGCAATCCCTGCTCTTCGTAGTAGCGCAACGTGGAAGGTTGCAGGTGGAATTGGGTAGCCACCTGACGAATGGTATAGGTCATTAGTTTTTCTCCTTGACGCCCGCGGAGCATACGATCTTTCACAGCTCTCCGACCGTCCCGTTGCACGATGCAACCGCCCCGCCCTCAGCCGCGACACGCTGAAGCAACACAGCCACTTGCATTAAAGTTCACTTTAACTGGAACCATGATACCTGACGACGCAACCAACTGCCAACGTATCCGTGACGCACACGGATCTGGCACACGGCTGCGCAGCATAATAGAGATTTCAGGCTTCAAGCACATCAAGGAGACTCAATGTTCGAGCCAACCGCCGTCTACTCCCCCAACCCGCATCGTTATGACACGATGACCTATAACCGCGCCGGCACCTCCGGCCTCAAGCTGCCGGCGGTATCGCTCGGCTTCTGGCACAATTTCGGCGACATCACGCCGTTTGACCAGATGAAGTCCCTGGTCTTCACCGCCTTCGACAACGGCATCACCCACTTCGACCTGGCCAACAACTACGGCCCCGAACCCGGCCAGGCCGAGAAGAACTGCGGCCTGCTGCTCACCAAGTACTTCAAGCACCACCGCGACGAGCTCATCATCTCCACCAAGGCCGGCTACGAGATGTGGGCCGGCCCCTACGGCGATCTCGGCAGCCGCAAGTACCTGCTCGCTTCACTCGACCAGTCGCTGGAACGCCTTGGCCTTGATTACGTGGACATCTTCTACCACCACCACCCGGACCCGGAGACGCCACTCGAGGAGACCATGGGAGCACTGGCCCAGGCCGTGAATTCCGGCAAAGCGCTGTACGCTGGCCTGTCCAACTACGACGGCTCGACCATGGAAAAGGCCGCCGCAATTCTGGCAGAACTGCACGTGCCGTTCATCATCAACCAGAACAAGTACAACATCCTCGATCGCACCGTTGAAAAGAACGGCCTGAAAGAGACCGCCTTCAAGCTGGGCAAGGGCCTCATCACCTTCTGCCCGCTGGCACAGGGCCTGCTGACCAACCGCTATCTCAACGGCATTCCGGCCGACAGCCGCATGGCTCACGATCCGCGATTCCTCAACGATTCCGCGCTGACCGAGAAACTACACAAGCAGGTCATGGATCTGAACAACCTGGCCTCCGAGCGCGGCCAGACGCTGGCCGAGATGAGCCTGGCATGGCTGCTGCACGACGGCAAGGTGACTTCCGTGCTGGCCGGCGCCTCCAAGCCGCAACAGATTCTGGACAACATCGGCGCGCTGAAGAACACCCACTTCAGCGATGATGAGCTCAAGCTCATCGACGAGATTTCGGCACGCTAGAAACGTCCTGGCTCCCCTCGTTGAGGGGAGCTGTCATCGTAGACGACTGAGGGGAGTAACGGGTGCGAACTCGTTGCTCCCCTCAGTCTCGCTGCGCGAGCCAGCTCCCCTCAGAGAGGGGAACCAAGTAGTCTTGCCGAGACAACCACCCTCAGTCAGCTTTGCTGACAGCTCCCGCCAGCGGGAACGAAAAATCAGCCCATCATTTCTTCGTAGATGCGCTTGCAGTCCGGGCACACCGGATACTTGGACGGGTCATGCTTGGGCACCCAGACCTTGCCGCACAGCGCAACCACAGGACGACCGGTCGCTCGCGACTCGGCAATACGGTCCTTGGACACATAGTGCGCAAAACGGTCGGCATCGCCGCCATCATCACGAACCGGCGCCTCCTCGGTCTTCGGGCGCTCCAGCACCGACGTGCCCGCCCCCTGATCAGGATTCCTCAACGGTTCAGCATCATCAACAAAGCTCATCACGCACTTCTTTCTCCGGTTATGGAACGTTTCGTCTGCAATCCATCATAATTCCTTGTGTCACGAGCCGTGTAAAACGCACCGATAGCGGTAGGCTAGAAGGCATGACTATCGCAGTATGCCCCGGCTCGTATGACCCCGTCACCGCCGGACACTTGGATGTAATCGAGCGCTCGGCACGATTCTTTGACGAGGTACACGTGGTGGTGGCCGTCAATGCCGCGAAAACACCGATGTTTTCCGAAAGCACGCGAGTCGAGGTAATTCGCCGCGCGCTGGAGAAAGCCGGCTGCACCAACGTCGTCGTCTCCTCCACCGATGGCCTGATCACCGACTACTGCCAGAAGGTCGGCGCCACCGTCATCGTCAAAGGACTGCGTCAGAACGGCGATTACGAGGCCGAACTGGGCATGGCGTTGGTCAATCGCAAGCTCGCCGGCATTGAGACCCTGTTTCTGCCCGCCGATCCGATTCTTGAACATATTTCCAGTTCCATTGTCAAAGACGTGGCTCGCCACGGAGGCGACGTGACCGGCATGGTGCCCGATTGCGTCGTCCCCATGCTCAGCGATGCTTTGGCACAGGAACGAGAAGCAAAGGACTGATAACTATGAGTGATGAACATCCCACTGGTTACGTCGACTTGACCACCCCGGATTCGGTCCCGGCCGCCCCCACTGAAGAGGCACCGGTCGATTTGCCGCCTACCGAGGCAACCGATGCGGTACCGACCCCAGAGGCGCCGGCTCCCGCACCGGCCCCGACCAAGGCAGCCGCATTCAATATGGGCACACTGCCCGATCTGCGTGAAACCCTGCAAGCCGACTCGGCGGAAAACAAGAGCCGCGCAGAATTCACCACGGTGTATGACGTCATCGATCGGCTTGAATCCATGCTCGATGAGGCCAAAACCAGCATGTTCTCGCCCAGCATGGTCAAAGTGGATCGCGACGAGTTCACCAGCCAGCTTGCTGAATTGAAAAAGCTGTTGCCGGTGCAGCTGGAACGCGCCTCCGCACTGATGCGCGAAGCCGAGCGCCGCCTGGAATCTGCACAGACACAGGCCAACGCCGTCGTCGCATCCGCCCAGAGCCGCGCCGCGGATATGGTCAGGGAAGCCAACGAACAGGCTCAATTCCTGGCAGGACAGGAAAACGTCACTGAGTTGGCCCGTCAGAAGGCCCGCACGATTCTTGAGCAAGCCCAGGCCAAGTCCGACCACCTGACCCAAGGCGCTGACCAGTATTGCACCACGGTTATGGAGGGTCTGTCCCAGCAGCTTGGCAAGCTCACCCAAGATGTACAAGCAGGTTTGAACGTGCTGGAAGAGCGTCAGCGCTCGGCCGGAGAGCAGTTGCCCAAGCTGACGCTGAACGACTACCCCGAAGCTCAGTAACCAGCAGTACACTCACTGCAGCATTCACGAATGCGGCATAGCGGCGCACGGGACGAAGACAACACCCGATACGCCTCACACGGCTGTGCCGCAGCAAGAGACGAAAGGCAGAACTATGGCACGAGTCGAGGATTCTCTGTGGGCGATCCCAGTGGCTCAAATCGCTTCACGAGCCGGACAATCCAAGGAGATCGACGCCGACTTCCCCGCCCCGAGCGGTATCGGCGACGACATCGTCGGCATCAAGGAGGGTGACCCGGTTCACGTTACCGGCTCATTCGACTCCATCGTGGATGGACTGATTTTTACCGGCCGACTGGTCGCACCATTCGTCAGCGAATGCACCCGCTGTTTAAAGCCCATTGATGAGGACTGGCCGGTGAATGTCACCGTATTCTTCCCGTACGAATCCGCAGCGGACAAAGGCTGCGGCAAGAGCGGCAGCAAAAACGGCAAAGATGAGGAAGTCGACATCATCGCCGGCGAAGACGAATCAGAGGATACGTATCCGCTGCTGGAAAACGGCGCTTTTGCGGATATCGAGGCGATGATTCGAGACACGTTGGTCGAATCCCTGCCGCTGCAGCCACTGTGCAAGCCGGATTGCAAAGGCCTGTGCTCGCAGTGCGGCATCGATCTGAACGAGAACCCCGATCATCACCACGAAATGGAAGATATTCGTTTCGCCGGTTTGGCTGGTCTCAAGGCCCAGCTTGAGGCCGAACAGAACGGCGAACAGGACAAGTGAGGCATACGAACTTGAGTTTTGTACGAGCCATGCGTTAAGATAACGGACGCTTAAGCTCAATCGTTCGAACGAAATAGAGGATACTCAAATGGCACTGCCTAAGTACAAGACCTCGCGCGCTAACACGCACTCGCGTCGCGCGAACTGGAAGGCCACCGCTACCGCAACCGTGAGCTGCCCGAACTGTGGCGCTCCGGCTCTGCCGCACATGGCCTGCCCGAGCTGCGGTTCCTTCCGCGGCCGCACCTACCGCTCCGCCATCCAGCCGGCTCACACCAAGTGAGTCCTGCGATAACGGCTTGATATAGAAAGCCCTGCCATCGACGGGTGGCGGGGCTTTCGCATATCACTCGATTGCCCACGCACCGCAAACACAAGACGCCACATACCGGTGCTTGCACCTATACATAGACCTCAATACACACAGCACATCGCGCGAAGGATGAAGAACATATGAGCGAGAAGACCACACAGCAAGAAACGGCTGACCGCCAAGCTCCGGCCAACGAACTGCTGGAGGCATTGGGCACCACTATCAGCCCAGACCTGCTGGTGCAAGCGTTGACCCATCGCTCCTTCTCGCATGAGCACCCCGGCGTGTCCAACTACGAACGTCTCGAGTTCCTGGGAGATGCCGTGCTGGAGCTGGTCACCACCGAAACGCTGTTCACCATTCACCCGGACATGAACGAGGGGCAGCTGGCCAAGATGCGCGCCAAAGCCGTCTCGGAGGACGCGCTGAGCGCCATCGCCAAAACCAAGCTCAAAGTGGGCCCCTACATTCTGCTGGGCCACGGTGAGGCCGAGCAGGGCGGTGCCGAAAAGAACTCGATTCTGTGCGACATCGTCGAATCGCTTATCGGCGCCACCTTCCTGGAACACGGTATTGATGAGGCCCGCAAGGTCATTCATCGGCTCATTGACGACACCTTGGCGGAGGTGGCCACCGAAGGCCCGGCGCTCGACTGGAAAACCTCGCTGACCGTCAAGGCACATCATCTGGGCAAGGCCGAACCGGTGTACCACATGGAAGTGTCCGGCCCCGAATACGCACAGATTTTCACTGCCAAAGTCACTTTGGGCGATAATCCCGAAATCATCGGCACCGGCAAGGGCTCCAGCAAGCGCAAAGCACAGCTTGCCGCAGCCGAAGCCGGATGGAAAGCACTGGACGCTCTCAAGACGCGGACTAAGTAAGCCGGCTGTCGGATTTACGAATAGACTGATACCAACACGAGCGACGAGCCGCGTCGGAGCCACAAGCACCGGCACACGCGGCTGGAACATACGTGAGCGCCTGGCTTCCACCCTACGGCCAACCGACGCTCGCAGTTGATTTACGAGGTGAGAGGAATCATGGCTTTACCCACGCCTTTGCAGGCATTCAGTGGTGTGCCGAAAACCCACGCGGCCACTGACCAGCAGACCATTATCGATGGAGAGAAGATGACCGGCGCCCAGGCGCTGGTGCGTTCGCTGGAGGATCTCGGCGTCGAGGACGTCTTCGGTATCCCCGGCGGCGCGATCCTGCCCGTCTACCATCAGATCAACGACAGCACGAAGTTCCGTTTCGTGCTCATGCGCCACGAGCAGGCCGCCGGCCATGCCGCCGAGGGCTATGCGCTGGCCACTGGCAAGGTGGGCGTGTGCCTGGTGACCTCCGGCCCGGGTGCCACGAACGTGGTCACCGCCATCGCCGACGCGAACATGGATTCCGTGCCGATGGTGGTTATCACCGGTCAGGTGGGCGTTCAGGCCATTGGTACCGACGCCTTCCAGGAGGCGGACATCGTGGGCATCACCTACCCGGTGTCCAAGCATTCCTTCCTAGTGACCCGCGCGCAGGATATTCCTCGCGTGCTCTCCGAGGCGTACCACATCGCCAGCACCGGCCGCCCCGGCCCGGTGGTAGTGGATCTGACCAAGACCGCACAAACCGGTGATATGTATTATTCATGGCCGCAGCGCATGATTCTGCCCGGCTACAATCCCACCACCAAGGCGCACGGTCGCGTACTATCCGATGCCGCCAAGCTGTTCTCCCAGTCCTACCGCCCGGTGCTGTACGTGGGCGGCGGCGCGGCCCGTGCCAACGCCGGCGCTCAGGTCAAGGCTCTGGCCGATCTGACCGGCGCCCCCGTGGTCACCACCCTGCCCGCGCGCGGCATCATCCCGGACACCGACCCGAAGAACCTCGGCATGCTGGGCATGCATGGCACCATCGCCGCCACCGGTGCGGTGCAGCGCGCCGATCTGCTCGTGGCTATTGGCGCCCGTTTCGATGATCGCGTGACCGGCAAGCTGGATGCTTTCGCCCCCACCGCCCGCGTAATCCACATCGATATCGATCCGGCGGAAATCGGCAAGAATCGTCAGCCCGACGTGCCGATTGTGGGCGATGTGGCCGCCGTGCTGGACGATCTGATTCCTGAAATCGAGCGCACGCAAGCCATTCAAGGCAAGCCGAACCTGGCTCCCTGGTGGAAGGCAATTGATGGCTGGCGCAAGGAATACCCGATGACGTGGGACAAGCCGACCGACGGCTCGCTGGCCCCTCAGTGGGTCATCAAGAAGCTCTCCGAGCTGGCCGACTCCTCCACCATCTGGGTGACCGGCGTGGGCCAGCACCAGATGTGGGCTTCGCAGTTCATTGACTTCGAGAACCAGCACTCCTGGATTTCCTCCGGCGGCTTGGGCACGATGGGCTACGGCCTGCCGGCAGCCATCGGCGCATCCGTGGGTTCCGCCCGTAAATTTGAAGGCAAGAAGCCGGTGTGGCTGATTGATGGCGACGGCTCCTTCCAGATGACGTCCGAAGAGCTGGCGGCCGCATTCTTGGACCACGCTCCGGTAAAGATCGCAATCCTCAACAACTCCGTGTACGGCATGGTTCGCCAGTGGCAGACCCTGTTCTACGAGCACCACTACTCGCAGACCAACCTGTTGGATGGCGAGGCTCACGGTACCGATGGTGCCGGGCACCTGGCCGATGATTCGGTTCCGATCGAGGTGCCTGACTTCATCAAGCTGGCCGAAGCCTATGGTTGTGTCGGCATCCGCGCGTTCACTGAAGATGAGGCGATTGCCGCCATCGAGAAGGCGAACCAGATCAACGACCGTCCGGTGCTCATTGATTTCCGCGTATGGAAGGACGCCATGGTGTGGCCGATGGTTGCCGCAGGCGCCTCAAACGATGAGGTGATTTACAAGCCCGGTATCAAACCGCTGACCGGCGGGACCCCGGCTCCAGGCACCGGCCCGGACGAACATGCGACTGGCGTGTTCGAGCACGAGACCACGACCGCCGCGAACGAGCACTGAGGAGAGGAGAATCATCATGGCTACTAACTATCCTGCATCTCGTCCCGGTTCCGAGCGTCATACACTCTCTGTTCTGGTGGAGAACCGCCCAGGTGTGCTGGCCCGCATCGCCGGCTTGTTCGCCCGCCGCGCGTTCAACATCAACTCTCTGTCCGTCTCCCCCACCGAGCGCCCGGACATCTCCCGTGTCACGGTGACCGCCGACGTGGAGGCTGTGCCGCTCGAGCAAATCATCAAGCAGCTCAACAAGCTGCTGCACGTGCTGAAGATTGTGGAACTTGACCCGAATTCCACCGTGGAGCGCGAGCTGGTGCTGATCAAGGTGTCCGCCGATCAGTCCAACCGTTCCGACGTACTGGAGATTGTGCGCCTGTTCCGCGTGCGCGTAGTGGATGTGAACCCGGAATCGCTGACCATCGAGGCGACTGGCGCTGAAGGCAAGATCGACGCTCTGCTGGGGCTTCTGGAGCATTACGGCGTCATCGAGCTGGTTCGTTCCGGCGCAGTCGCCGTAACCCGTGGCCCGCACGCCTTAAGCGAAAAGGTCGTCGGCTCCGAAGTCACCGGTCGCTGATTTTCTCTGGCTTCCCTCCGTCCGAGGGGAGCTTGCAAGACCAAATCCAAAGGGCGGATATGTACAACGCATATCCGCCCTTTTTGTATGCGCACCTCGCAACCCCATCTGCATGCATAATGACAGCACCATTTGCTAGCATTATGACAGCAACAAGGAGGTGCATTATGGCAACACTGACCATCCGAAAAATACCCGATGAACAAATTCAACAGCTCAAGGAAGTGGCCGAAAAGAACAATCGCTCCATGGAATCTCAGGTGCGGTCCATTCTTGAAGAATGGTTGGCCGGCACGGTGGCACACGAAATGACACGAAAGACCAATTTTTATGACGAGATCCGTGAATTCATGGAAAAAATAGATTTTGATGGGCTCGAAGAAGGAGAGATTCCAGCGCCTGAACGAAATCCTGATGATTCCCGACCACCAGTGACCTTTGAATAGGTCGTAACCATGATTATTTTGGACACCAACGTCATCAGCGAAATCATTAAGAAACAGCCAGACGAGCACGTTGCCAATTGGCTGAGAAACCAAGATACAAGCAATTTGGCGACCACTGCCATCACCGTAGCCGAGTTGTTGGCCGGAATATGTCAAATGCCTGAGGGCAAACGACGAAAGTACACGGACACAACCATCAAGCTTGAGCTTATGACCTTAGCAGATAGAACATTCGCATTCGACACCCAAGCAGCTGCCAATTATGCAACCATCTTCATTGGACGCGAGCGCAGGGGCAAACCTACAAGTATCCAAGATGCCATGATTGCGGCAATTGCCCGCTCTTGGGGAGCAAGTGTGGCCACACGTAACACCAAGGACTTCGAAGGCACCGGCGTGGAACTCATCAATCCTTGGGAATACAAAGGCTAACGGACAGCTCATAGAACCAACGAAGGGCGGTTCGGTATGCACTTTGGCTCCCCTCTCTGAGGAGAGCTGTCACCGGAGGTAACTGAGGGGGATCCCCACAGCAAATCACGCTTCGCAGCAGACCACACTGCGTTCCCCGGCTACTCCAACTGTTCGGAGAGCTCGAGCCATTCGGCTTCGAGGTCATCGCTTTCGCTGTTGACTGCGGTGAGCTGTTCGTTGAGCTTGTTGAGGCCTTCGTAGTCGCTCGGGTCATGGCTGGCCATCTGCGCCTCGAGGTCGGATTTCTGTTCTTCCAACTTGGCAAGTTTGCGCTCGATGGCGTTCACACGCTTGGACGCCTCATGGAATGCCTTGCCGCTCAGCTTTGGCTCAGCCGAATCTTGAGCTCCCTCCGAAGAAGTCGACTGAGGGAGAGACTCAGCCGCAGAACCCTTACCCTGTGCCCCACGCTTGGCCGATGACCCACCAGTCCCAGCAAAGCCGGCCCTATCCTCCGGAAGCCCCTTGCCGTTCTTGAGGTCCTCAACCATGTCAAGGTAATCCTGCACGCCACCAGGCAGATGGCGCACCTTGCCGCCGATCAATGCGAACTGCTGGTCAGTGACGCGCTCAAGCAGGTAACGGTCGTGGGAAACCACGATCAGGGTACCCGGCCAGGTGTCGAGTAGGTCTTCCATTACAGCGAGCATGTCAGTATCCAAATCGTTGCCGGGCTCGTCCATGATGAGCACATTCGGCTCATCCAGCAGAATCAGCAGCAATTGCATGCGGCGCTTTTGGCCGCCGGACAGGTCACGAATCGGCGTCATCAGCTGTGCGGACTCAAAGCCAAGCCGCTCCATAAGCTGGCCCGGAGTGACTTCTTTACCCTCCACGATGTAGCTGGGCTTATAGCGGCTCAGCACTTCCTTAATCTTGTACTGGCCCAGCTTCTCCAGCTCGTCCAAACGCTGGGAAAGAACGGCGAACTTCACGGTCTTGCCGATGTTCACGTGGCCCACGGTCGGGGTAAGCGTGCCATCGATGAGCTTGAGCAGCGTGGACTTGCCGGCACCATTAGCGCCGACGATGCCGAAACGGTCGCCCGGACCGATCAGCCATGTCACGTCATCGAGAATCTCACGGCCGGACACGGTGACTTTGCGTGCGGCGGATGTCGCGGCTTCCTCGTCAAGGGCATCGCTGCCGATGGTCTCGCCACCGGTGTTCTGGCGGCGAACCTCACGCTCGATGTCGCTCGGCGCATTGGCCTCCGCTTCACGCGCCTTGGCCGCGGCCTCGATGGCTTCGGGCACACCCGCATCAACCAATCGGGGATCGTCCATATCGGTGACGGCCACCTCAACGGAACCATGCAGCTGCGGCTCGGCATACATGGCGTTCACCACGTCCACACGTGAGGCCGAGTCGGCAAGCGCCGCCACGTCCGGGTCTATCTCGGCCATGCCCTGCGTGTGTTCAAAAATCTGTGTGACGTTGATGAGGTCGACCACCTGCTTGCCAAGGCGGGAGGTGGCCATTTGCTTGAGCTCAACCGTGTTGCGCATCGGCGGCACATCGGCGATGAGCTCACGGGCGGCTTTGACGTGGAACTTTTGCTTGGTGGAGCGAGCGCGGGCGCCGCGGGACAGCCATGCAAGCTCCTTGCGTGCCAGATTGCGGCGCTTCGTCTCGCGCACGTCGGCCTGACGATCGCGCTCGACGCGCTGCAGCATGTATGCCGAATACCCGCCTTCGAACGGCTCAATCACGCCGTCGTGAACCTCCCACATGGATTCGCACACTTCGTCCAAGAACCAACGGTCGTGGGTGACGAGCAGCAATACGCCCTGACCTTTGGACCAACGGTTCTTCAGGTGCTCGGCCAACCAGTGGATGGTGACCACATCAAGATGGTTGGTGGGCTCGTCGAGCGCGAGAATATCCCAGTCCTTAAGCAGCAGTCGAGCCAGATCGGCGCGGCGACGTTGGCCGCCGGACAGGGATCCGACCTTGGCGTCCAGGCTCATGCCGCCGAGCAGGGCTTCCACGATCTCGCGCGAGGTGTTGTCGGACGCCCATTCGTAGTCCGCGCGGCCTTCCAATGCGGCTTCGCGGATGGTGGCGTTGTCGTCAAGTGGATCGCGCTGGTCGAGCATGCCGAAGGTGAGTCCACCGCGCTTCGTCACGCGGCCGGAGTCCGGCTCCTGGGTGCCGCGGAACAGGTGAAGCAACGTGGATTTGCCGTCGCCGTTCTTACCGACAATGCCGATACGGTCGCCCTCGAATACACCTTGGGTCACATCGGTGAAGATGGTTTTGGTGGCGAAGGCGAGCGAAACGTGTTCCAGTCCAATGTCATAAGTCGGCATGACTCACCAATGTAGCGCCACCACAGGCCATAGGACTCCCAAGAATATGTCTCAACAACCTACTATAATAGAAAGATCGGCAAAAGAGGAGAATATCATGGCTAAAAAAATACTCCTAAAACCCGTTCTCAAATGGGTTGGAGGTAAAAGACAACTTTTAGATCAGATTTTGCCTCTAATACCAGAATCCTCAACATATGTAGAGCCCTTCGTAGGCGGTGGAGCTGTTCTCCTGGCAAAACAACCAGAGAATGCTATCATCAACGATTACAACAGTGAATTAATAAATGTGTACGAATGCGTACGAGATCACACTGATGAATTACTTGATCTCCTTCATAGCCATGCTGAAAAAAATAGTTCAGATTATTTTTATTCTATAAGAGCACAAGATCGCGAACCAAATTTTAAAGAAAGAAGCCCAGTGCAACGCGCCGCAAGAATTATCTATTTGAATAAAACATGTTTTAACGGCTTATACAGGGTCAATTCTGCCGGACAATTCAATTCTCCATATGGTCGCTACAATAACCCAGCAATAGAAAATAGACCAGCCATACGAGCATTAGCAAAATATCTGTCCGGAAATATAAAGATATTATGTGGCGATTACGAATTAGCCCTGCAAAATCTTGATAAGGATTCGTTTGTATATTTAGACCCTCCATATATGCCCATATCATCCTCTGCATCCTTTACCGGTTATACAGAGGGAGGATTCGATTACAACGAGCAATTGCGTCTAAAAAATAACTGCGACAAGCTTGCGTCGCAGGGAATCAAATTCCTCGAATCAAATTCGGATTGTGAAGAAATCAGAGAGCTATATAAAGATTACAAAATCATCTCTGTATCAGCGAATCGTTCGATTAATTCTAGAGCCGACCGACGAGGAGCAATTAAGGAAGTACTAATCGATGGAAGATAAAGCCAATAAAGCTTGGACCGATCTGATACAGGAATATCAAATAGATAATGCAATAAAACAACATGGGGAATTCATCATACAGGCTAAGGATATTAAGAAATATCGAGAGCCACGACTTATGGCAAAATGGGACTCGAGCGAAAGTCTTCCTACGATATTAAAGAAATCTGATATCAATATATTACCAGTCTCCCGTTCTGCTTACGTGCTTTCCAATTTCAAGCTGTATCAGCCATTCCCGGAAAATGATATAAATACAGTAAAGTACGTCCCTCCCTTACCACTGGAATCTATTGATTTCAACAATCTGTCCACTGAATCCAATGCGATCAATGCAATGCTCATCACTGGTATACTTGATGACTTCTTAGGCACAAATAATACAGTGGAAACTTTCAATGGTCGAATGGGAACTAATGATTTCTCATTTACTGTCAATCTCACCAACGGCGGCAAGCGGCAGGTGGATGTCCAGAGCGCTCAACTGGAGATCGACGGAGGATTTGAAAACGATGATTCCATAATTATTATGGAGGCAAAGAATGTACCTCATCCAGATTTTCACATAAGGCAATTGTATTTTCCATATCGATTGTGGTGTGAACGCGTAAGGAAACCAATCCGTTTGGTCTTTTCGCAGTATATCGATTCAATATATCACTTATATGAATATGAATTTGCTAAAGAGGATGATTATTCGTCAATTCATCTAATTCAACAGAGAAATTATTCTTTTCAGTCTTCTGCAATTTCATGGGACGACATACAAAGAATTATCGATTCGAATTCACCAGAAATAGACGACAATTACGACGATACATCGATACCATTTATTCAAGCAGATTTATTCACACGGTTGATTTCCCTAATAGAACAATTAGATAAAGTACCCAATATGACTTCTGCTGAAATTGCATCATCTATGGAATTTGACATTCGTCAAGCATCATATTATTCATCGGCAGGAGAATATCTCGGAGTAATCGAGAGACCGTTGCGAGGTCATTCACAACTTTCCTTGACAGGCATCAAATTAATGCGCTTGAAACTTCGCGAACGCAGATTAGAGCTCATTAAGTTAATCGTCAGACATAACATTTTTCACGATCTTCTTTCGCAAATCATCGACACTGGGGAGTTCCCCTCTCGCGAAGCTATAATTGATAGGATGAGGCGCTATAATGTTTGTAAAGATGCAACTACTCTATATCGTAGAGCTTCCAGCGTCTCTGGCTGGCTACGATGGATAGTCACGCTTCCCGATACTACTGAGGAATTTGAATAATTCATTGTACGATATATACTAAGTCATAGTATCAGCATCAAAAGGAGGCTTGATCATGGTTAATGATAAACGCCCTGTAATTCAGACTCAAGGATACAACGGCAGTGAGCCTACGCGCATGTGCCCTCATTGCGGAAAAGAAAAACCACTAAGTGATTTCGGTTACCGAAATATGGGGAATGATACTATCCGTAACCAGTCATGGTGTAAGGACTGTCGATAAAAGTAATGCACCGCGTCATGAACGCGGTGCATTACTTTTTCTGGTTATAGGTTATTTGCCCAGCGTCTGAGCGTAGGAGTTGCAGCGGGCCGCAAAACCGGAGAACACTTGCTCGGCGAGCGGATGCAGTAGCTGATCGTATTGGGCGAATTGCTCGCGCAATTGGGACTTGGACCCACCCGCGGCCTTGAGATCCTTGACCATGCTCGGCTCATCCAGCCATTCGTCCAGCAGCGAGCCGCACACCTCAAGATGGAACTGCATGCCCAGCGCGGATCCCAGTCGGAATGCCTGCACCTTGGTGGAAGACGAACGCGCCAGCAGCTGGCCTCCCTCGGGCAAACCCACCACGTCGTTATGCCAGTGCAGCACCGTCAGCTGCTTATCCCACATGGAGAAGAAGTCATGCTTGTCCACACGCTTGATCGGCGCGAACCCAATCTCCGGCGCATCGCCCTTGCGCAGCTGCGCACCAAGCGCAGTGGCGATAATCTGATGCCCCAGGCATACACCGAGAATCGGCTTGCCTGAAGCCACGGCGGCACGTGCCAACTTGGCTTCCGCCTTCAGCCCCGGATACTTGTCGTAATCAAGCGCTCCCATAGGTCCACCCATGATTACCACGCCAGCCAGTTCGCCGAAATCAGGCAAGTCCGGTTTCTTTTTGTCGACGATATTCATCGTCACCGTCTCAAGACCGATGTCTTCGAGGTTCGACAATATGCGTCCCGGACGTTCCCATGGGACATGTTGCAAAATGAGCACTTGTGGTGTGGCCATGACTTCTATTGTGGCACGAGCGTTCCCCGTTTGCGTAACAGGCAGGGCAAATCCATGAATCTCGCAGTTTCCGCAGCGGTCAAAGACGTGTTCTCGCGAGACTGTTGTCCCGCTTCTCATCCGTCTGTCACCTCGTTCGGGCCCCGCCTGTGAAGCGTTCATCAAGCTCTTCGAGTAACGATTCAGCATGTCTGGTTCGGACCCTACGCTTGAGCGTTATGGGAAACAGCCAAGAACCGCAGGATTTCAACATTTCCGTCATGCCTTCAAGCCTGACGCCGGTGCATGTCGCCAAGGCCGCAGAAGGCCTGAATCTGTATGACACCGCCTCGCACCAGGTCAGTCATTTCGTGCCGCTCAAGCCGGGCGAGGTCGGCATCTACGTGTGTGGCGCCACCGTGCAGTCTTCCCCGCATATCGGCCATATCCGTGCCGCCGTAGCGTTCGACATCGTGCGCCGCTGGTTCTTGAAGCTCGGATACAAGGTCACGTTCGTGCGCAATGTGACCGACATCGACGACAAGATTCTCGACAAGGCCGCAACCGCCGGTCAGCGCTGGTGGGCCCGCGCCTACTACTATGAGCGCGAATTCACCGAGGCGTACAACACGCTTGGCGTGCTGCCGCCCACCGTGGAGCCCCGCGCCACCGGCCATATGTCGGACATGATCGATCTGATTCAGCGCATTCTCGACAACGGCCATGGCTATGTGGTCACGGATGCGGATGGCAAGCCCACCGGCAACGTGTACTTCGACGTGGCCTCCTGGCCGCATTACGGCGAGCTGACCCACCAGAAGCAGACCGCCGAGGTCGATGAAGCAGCTGCCGTGGCCGACCGCATGGGCCCGTCCGTGGATGCCACCGGCGACGACAAATACAACCCCGTCGATCCGGCCGATGCCTCCCCCGACAAGCATGATCCGCGCGACTTTGCACTGTGGAAAGCTCCGAAGGATACCGACCCCGAGGACGCTCGCTGGTCAACCCCGTTCGGCGTGGGACGTCCGGGCTGGCATATCGAATGCTCTGCCATGTCCCATCGTTATCTGGGCGACGGATTCGACATTCACGGCGGCGGCTTGGACCTGCGCTTCCCGCACCATGAGAACGAGATGGCCCAGACCCGTGCGGCTGGCTACCCGTCCGCCGCACGCTGGATGCACTCGGCTTGGGTGACCGCCAAGGGCGAGAAGATGTCGAAGTCTCTCGGCACTGGCCTGTCCGTGCCGTCTGTGCTGGCTGAGAACTCCGCTTGGGTGGTGCGTTACGCGCTGGGTTCCGTGCAATATCGTTCGATGCTCGAATGGTCCGATCAGGCACTGGTCGAGGCTCAGGCCGCATACGACCGTGTCTCGAACTTCATCGAGCGTGCCGGCGTGGCCTTGGGTGGTCAACCGTCCCGCGAAGAGGTTACCGGCATATCCGCCGATGACCTGCCCACCGATTTCGTGGCCGCGATGAACGACGATGTCAACGTCTCCGGCGCGACCGCCGCGATTTTCACCACCATTCGTTCCGGCAATACGCTGCTCTCGCAGCTTGCCGATCGCGCCGATTCCGAGGCCGTGCAGGCCGAAGTGCGTGAGACGCTGCTCGCCGTGCGCGCAATGCTCGACACGTTGGGACTGGATCCGCTGGCCGAACCGTGGGTCTCTGCCGGAGCTGCCGGTGGTGCCAGCGATGGCACGACCGAGACCCCCGAGCACGCCGCATTGGAAGCGCTTATTACCGAACAGCTCAATGCCCGTGCCGAAGCCCGCAAGGCTAGGGACTTTGCCAAGGCCGATCAGATTCGCGATACGCTGGCCGAGGCCGGCATCACCATCGAAGACGGCCTGCAAGGCTCGACCTGGAGCCTGAAGTAGCCACTTAGCGACATCGAACAACGATATTCCCGTTTCAAGGGGCTGATTTGTCCGATTCCGGAGGTCTACTTCCGTTTCAAGGGGCTGACGCTCAAGTAGAGGCACACTACAAATGGCTTAACGACGGTGTCGTTAAGCCATTTGTACTTTCAGTTTGAAGTTTAGGCAGCCCCTTGAAACGGAAGTAGACCTCCGGGAAAGACGAAATCAGCCCCTCGAAATGGCGAAAGCCCCATCAAACCAGCCGATCAGTCGAAAACGAAGTCTACGTCCACGAGGTGCAGGCGCTTGGCGAGTTCCTTTTCCAACGAGCGCTTGCGTTCGATGAGATCAGACACATCGATGGTCTCGCCAGTGCCGGCCAAATACACATCCACCGTGTAGTTCATGCCGGTTTTGAAAATCAGCGTCTGCTCATACTCGGTATTGGCAGGCAGGTGCCGCTGCGCCTCGGCTTCCACGTAGGCATTGGTCTCGTCGTCGTCATGCACGCCACCGACCAATTCCACGAACGCCTCCTTCAGCACGCTGAACGGTTCGCGGATGGTCAACACCACCAACGCCACGGTGATGAAGAAATCGCCGGTGTAATGCAGGAAGTCAAGCGGTCCGCCAGCCGGCAGCAGCATCAGGAATACGGCGACCACACCAATGCCGAAGGACATCGAGCCGTCGACCAGCGTGCTTTTGCATTCGGCGGTGAGCATGGTGCTGGAGTTGCCGATGGCACGGTTCGAGCGCCGATAGTACATGTACAGGCTGAAGCAGACAATCACGGTCAGGATCTCGTAAATGACCACCGGGCCGGTTTCGATGCGTTCGCCGGACCCGAACACGAAGTAGTCATAAGCCACTCGGCACACGTCGATCAGCGAATACACCAACAACGACATGGTGAAGATGGCCTTGCAGATCGCGTAGATAGGCTCCAACGCGAATAGGCCATTGGGGAAGCGCTCAGTGGTACGCACCGTGCGCGTCGAAAGGTACACCGCCACCAGTCCGGAAAGGACGGAGATTGCGGTGAAGGAGAAATCAAGGAACATGGCCTTAAGGCCAGTCATGAAGAACACAGCCATTCCGGCGAACACCTGAAGAACGTTGACGACTATGCCAACGATCAGAGCTTTGCGTTCAAGGAGTTTTTGGGCGGGCATCGGTGGGCCTTCCTTATTGCACGGCATGTCTGCGTTGGCCCGCAACGGGTCTGGTCGTTGACCTAAGTTCGCGAGGGCGCACGGCAGTCTGCGTATAAGCGGTGTCCAGGGATTTTCAAAACAGCGTAAGCATTCCAAAAAACACAGGATTCTTGACATTTTCTATGGTAACGGAAGCACTCGATTGGCTTCGCCACGAGCGGATGGCAAGACATTCGCCTACTAGGTGTCTGGTGACGATTCCGCCAACGCCGGCAACCGAACGGCACCATCGCAACACAACGCCGATATGGGCGGCAGAATCGTTGCCCGGCAAATAGAATTTCCCGCGTGGCGGCTAGACTGTTGCCCATTATGGCAGCATTTAGTTCTTTGACAGATAGGCTCTCGAATGCGTTCAAGCATCTGAAGAGCAAGGGCAAGCTTTCCGAAGCGGATATCGACGGCACAATCCGCGAAATCCGCCGCGCGCTGCTCGACGCCGACGTGGCGCTCGACGTGGTGCGTTCCTTCACTGGCAAGGTGCGCGAGCGCGCACTGGGCACCGAGGTGTCCGAGGCACTCAACCCCGCCCAGCAGGTGGTGAAGATCGTCAATGAGGAGCTCACCGACGTGCTCGGTCAGGGCGTGGACCGCCCGCTGAACTTCGCCAAGAACCCGCCGACGATCATCATGCTCGCAGGTCTTCAGGGTGCCGGTAAAACCACGCTGGCCGGCAAGCTCGGCTATTGGCTCAAGGATTCCGGCCATACGCCGCTGCTGGTGGCGGCCGATTTGCAGCGTCCGAACGCCGTGACCCAGCTGCAGGTGGTCGGCGAGCGCGCCGGCGTGCCCGTCTACGCCCCCGAGAAGGGCGTGCAGTCCGACGGCGGCGAGGCTGTGGCCGCTCCGGGCCAGACTTCCGGTGACCCGGTGAAGGTGGCACGCGATTCCATCGAACTCGCCAAGCAGAAGCTTTATGACACGGTGATCATCGATACCGCCGGTCGCTTGGGCGTGGACGAGGAGCTGATGAAGCAGGCACGCGATATCCGTGACGTCGTGCAGCCCAATGAAATCCTGTTCGTCATCGACGCGATGATCGGTCAGGACGCGGTCAAGACCGCCAAAGCATTCGATGAAGGCGTGGACTTCACCGGCGTGGTGCTCTCCAAGCTCGATGGCGACGCCCGTGGTGGTGCCGCGCTGTCCGTGGCATCCGTTACCGGCAAGCCGATTCTGTTCGCTTCCACTGGCGAGGGTCTGAAGGACTTCGAGGTCTTCCACCCGGATCGTATGGCATCGCGCATCCTCGACATGGGCGACATCATGACGCTCATCGAGCAGGCTCAGAAGCAGTTCGACGAGGAGGAGGCCCGCAAGGCCGCCGAGAAGATCTCCGAGGGTTCCTTTGGCTTGGATGATTTCCTCGATCAGCTGCAGCAGGTGCGCAAGCTTGGTTCGATGAAGTCGCTGCTCGGCATGATTCCGGGCATGGCCCAGCACCGCAAGGAGCTTGAGCAGTTCGATGAGAAGGAGATCGACCGCACCGAGGCGATTATTCGCTCGATGACCCCGGCAGAGCGCCGTGATCCGTCGATTATCAACGGTTCTCGCCGCGCCCGTATCGCCTATGGTTCAGGTGTGACCGTCTCGCAGGTCAACGCTCTGCTACAGCGCTTTGAGCAGGCTGCAAAGATGATGAAGCGCATGTCCAACCGCGGCGGCATGGGTGGCGGCATGCCCGGCTTCGGCGGCCCCGCGATGGGCGGCGGTAAGAAGAAGGGCAAGAACAAGAAGAAGGGTGGCAAGTCCGGCAACCCGATGAAGCGCGAGGCCGAGGAGAAGGCATTGCGCGACAAGCTGGCCGGCAAGAAGTCCTACGGTTCCACCGGCGGCTCCGCATTTGCCAAGAAGCCGCAGAATCCGGCCTTGCCTGCAGGCCTTGAAGAGATGATGGGCAACGTCGATGGCGGCACTGAGCTGCCTCCGAACCTCGGCGGCGGTTTGGGCGGCTTGTTCGGTCGCTGATTGTCGAGGGGCTCCCGCCAGCGGGAGCATATTTTTCGACATATTCGGAAAGGAACTCCAATGACGACAATCCTTGGCACTGTGGCGATCATCGCACTGCTGTGGACGGCGTTGAGCGCACTGCCGGCCGGCCTTGAAGCCCGCATGCCGTTGCCATACATGATTGCGCTCACGCCATTGTTGTGGGTTCCTTTGGTGGTTTTGGCCGCATTCGCCGCGTGGCAGCGCGAATGGAGCGTTATGTCGCTGCTTATCGTGGCCGCACTGTTCGCAAGCTCGCACCGACTTAACTATTGGGGTACGTCAATCGACCCCGCCGGCAAGCGTAAGGAATCCCACCGTGAAACACCGCGTGAAACATCTGCGAATACGCAGAATATAAACAATTCCAGCAACACCGACACCACTGTCACGGTATCGTCCAGCACTATCGACGCAAATCGTGAAACATCCCGTGAAACATATGTAAACACCCATAATATAAGCGACCCCAACGCCGGACCCTCTGCTGCTGCATCATCTTCCGGTACTGCCAGCACAAGCCGTGAAGCACTAGACGCAGCCAGTAATCTATCTTCCAAGGCCTCGGAATCCACCCGCACCACGCTCCCCACTCAGTTCACCGTCATGACCCTGAACTGCCGTTACGGTCGCGCGGACGCCAATGACATCATCGCCAATATTCGCAAACGCGGCATCAGCGTGCTGGCATTGCAGGAGGTCACCGACGAGCTCATCGCACGCCTCACCGAGGCAGGTCTCAACGAGCTGCTCCCCTATCATCAATTCGGCGAAGCCAAGGACACTGACAACGGCGGCTTCAACGTGCTCTACTCCGCATACGAGCCGGGCGCATCCGTGCCCAACGTGGTCAGCATCCCCGCTGCCGACGTGCCGGCCATCACACTGCGCATCGCAGATCAAGCCAAGATGCCGCCCGCCAGCACCTCCACCAATGGCACCACTATCCGTATCGCTGCCAACCCAAGCACCACAACCCAAGCGCACCCCGACCGAACCATCACTTTCTGCTCGGCTCATCCGAAATCCCCTATGCGCGGCTGTGCCGACTGGTCGGCCGGAATCCTAGGATTACGAGAGATCACCAAAGCTCGGTCCATCGCCCATCACAACATCGCTGTTGTGATGGGCGACCTCAACTCAAGCACCGACCACCCCAGTTTCCGTGCCCTGCTCAAGTCTGGCTTCAAGGACGCGAGCCTGACCCAAGCGGCCGGCCCCAACCTTACGTTCCCCCGCTGGCTCAAGTGGCCACGCATCGAGCTGGATCACGTGCTGTTTACCCCCGGAGTGCGGCCATCACAGGTCAAGTCGTTCGAAATCAAGGACACCGATCATCTGGCACTTGTCGCCACGCTGGCGCTTCGTTAGCTGCCTGCCGTACATCGCATCCCCGCGATCCGCTGCCACGGCAAACCGCACACGACACTCACCACGTCAGTCCTGCCCTGCGCGCTATAATAGGCCAGTTATTCGCGCGCGCGTGGCGCCCTCTACACCCCGGGCCGCGAGGACACGTGGATTCCGGTGGGCCATGCCCCACATGGTAGCCGCGAAACCACAAACCTAGTTATTACAAGGAGAGCCATTTTGGCAACCAAGATTCGTCTGAAGCGACAGGGCAAGAAGTTCTACGCCTTCTACCGCGTGGTGGTCGTCGATTCTCGCAAGAAGCGTGACGGCAAGGTCATCGAGGAGATCGGTACCTACAACCCCAACACCCAGCCCTCGACCATCCAGATCAAGTCTGACCGCGCTCAGTACTGGCTTGGCGTCGGCGCTCAGCCGTCCGAGCCCGTATTCAAGCTGCTCAACATCACTGGTGACTGGCAGAAGTTCAAGGGCCTTGACGGTGCTGAAGGCACCCTGAAGACCGTTGAAGCCGGCCCGGATGCCGAGGCCCGCATTGCGGCCGTCGAGAACCAGGCTCAGAAGCTGAAGGCCGCCAAGTCCGAGGCTGACGCCAAGGCTAAGGCTGAGGCCGAAGCTGCTGCCGCCGCCGAGGAGACCCCGGCTGAGGAAGCTCCGGCTGAGGCTGCTGAAGAAGCTCCGGCCGAGGCCTGAGCTGAAACGAAAGGCTAGCAATCATGCTTGCACAGGCTGTGGAACACCTCATCAAGAACATCGTTGATTTTCCCGACGATGTGTCCGTCAAGTCCCATGAGAATGCGCGCGGCGAACTGCTTCGCGTGCGCGTGAACCCGGAGGACATCGGCCGCGTGATCGGCCGCAGCGGCCGCACCGCCAATGCGATTCGCACCGTGGTGCAGGCATTGTCCGACCACAAGGTTCGCGTCGACATCATGGACGTCCGTCGATAACCGATAAGGATTGATTCACAGCATGGCAGAGCAAGACATGCACGACGACCCTCAGCAGCTCGAGTTGCTGAGGGTCGCTCGTATTGGCCGCGCGCAGGGGCTCAAGGGCGAAGTCACCGTGCGCTTGTACACCGACGATCCCGAATGGCGCTTCGAGCCGGATTCCGTGCTCTACAGCCAGGATGGCGAAACCGAGTATATCGTTGAGAACTCGCGCACATTCAAAGATCGTTGGATTCTCAAACTTGAGGGCACGGATGATCGTACTGCCGCCGAGGCACTGAACGGCGTCGAGCTGTATGGCGAGGCCGACGATGCGGAAGAGATGCTCGAGGCGGACGAATGGTATCCCAAGGATCTCATCGGCCTCGAGGCTCGTCTGTCCGAGGGCAATGGCCTAGGGCTGCCCGCTGGTCAAGTGGTAGGCAAGGTGGTCGACGTGGTCGACTCCCCCGCCCAGTCGCTGCTGAAGATTCGTCTGGTCGAGCCGGTGGTGACCGGTCAGGATTCCAAGGGTGAGGACGTCATCGAGAAAACCGCGCTGGTGCCGTTCGTGGAAGCGCTGGTGCCCGAAATCGATTTGGACGAGCAGTATCTGACGCTTGACCCGCCCGGCGGTTTAATTCCTGGACTGTAACTCTTATCTACCACCAAATGTTGAGGGGCCTTCTGATGAATCGATCAGAAGGCCTCTCAGTTATATCAGTCCGTCACCCGCGTACCACGGCGGTGACACGTTGCATGAAGCGGTCAAGGAATGCCGGCACGTTGACCCCGAGCGCCACTTGCGTGTGCTTGTCCGGGTCTTGCACTCGAGAACGGTCACCAATGGTGCGGCCACGGAACGGGCCCTCCAAATCGACCTGTAGGTTGAAACCGAACGTGGTGACCAATGATGGGTCAAGCGCGGCAGCCACAGCGAGCGGGTCATGCAGTCCGCAGCCGTGGATTTCCGGCTGGTTCTTTACGTAGAAATCGATGTAGTAATCGGTCATGGTGACGAGGAAGTCACCGGCCGGCGTTCCCAGAGCGGCCCATTCATGAGCTTTCTCGCGGGTGAGCGCGGTCTGATGAGTCACGTCGAGGCCAATCATCGTGGTGCGGGCACCGCACTTGAACAGGTAATCAGCGGCCTCGGGATCCTGGGAGATGTTCGCTTCGGCAGCAGGACTTACATTGCCCGGTAGTGTCAGCGAACCACCCATCAACGTTACGTTGATGCCGGAATCCTTCAGATCCGGGGCATTACGGAACACGGTGGCCATAGTGGTCATTGCACCGGTAGGTACGATGGTCAAATCCGGCCCGCATTCACGTGCGGCAGCGATGATGAAATCGACTGCGGAGCCCGGCGCCTCGGGCTGCCTGGGAGAATCCGGCAGCACTGCACCGCCGATTCCATTGGGATGGTGTACAGCAACCGAACCGGGGCTGGGCGACCATGGAGTATCGGTCTGCCATCCGTCCTCACCGCCCTCCTGCCAACGACGGTATGCTTCGGCACGTTCATCCGGCGTGGTGCCGCGCATCAATGGCAACTTCGCGGGTGCGATGGGATGGTCGATGCCGGGATACACCGGTATGTCATCGCGTCCAAATGCGTGGAGCACCGCAAGCGCATTGCGCGCGGCCAGAGGCACGGCGACGTTGCCGTATGTGGCAGTGATGCCAATGAGATCGGCGTCTCCGGCACTGCCTAGCGCATAGGCGATGGCGAGCGCATCGTCGATGCCAGTATCAAGGTCGAGGATGAGTTTCTTGCGCATACTACTCCTTCGCAATGAATCGCTCTTCCGAAATTGCTGTTGTCGACACTCTTGCGTCAGAAATTCAGGAAATAAAAGGTGATCTCCTAAAATCCTGACGCTACGATCTTCTCAGTGTCAGATTTTTAGGAAAGTAAGGATATTTTCCTAAAATCCTGACGCTCAGGCACCGTCAGCGTCAGGATTTTAGGAGAATGGGGATGATTTCCTGAATTTCTGACGCTACTAATGAGTCAGTGGCCCAAATTCTCAAAGAAACCGGAACACTCAGCCGAGCTTGGCGAGCTCTTCGGGGGTGAGCTCGAGCTGGTCAGCCTTGAGGGAGTCGAGGATGGTCTCGGGGTGGTGGGCTCCGGGAATCACGAACATGTGATCGCCCTTGGCAAGCTCCCACGCCAGCACGACCTGCTGGTAGCTCACGCCGTGAGCCGCGGCGACCTCGCGGAACGGATCGAACTTGGTCTCGTCATAGGGGTGACGGTAGCCGCCGAGCGGGCTCCAGCACACGAATGCCAGACCGACCTTGGCACAGTAGTCGAGCGTGTCCTGAGTGTGCAAGTGAATAGGCGAGTACTGATTCTGCACAGCCACGAGCTTGTCGCCGAGAATGCCACGTGCGATGTCGATCTGTTCAATGGAAGCGTTGGAGATACCAGCTTCGCGGGCCACGCCCTCGTCCACCAGCTGCTTGATGGCCTCAACGGACTCGCTGTACGGCACCTTCGGATCCGGACGGTGGAAGTACAGCAGGTCGATGGTATCGACACCGAGCGCCAGTGCGCTCTCCTTGCCACGGCGAATCAGATTCTCCGGACGGCCATCCACATCCCACGTGGGGCGGTCGTCGGTGAAGTTGCGGAAGTGGCCCACCTTGGTGGCTACCAGTACCTCATCCTTCGGACCCTTCCACGTTTCAAGGGCCTCGCGCACCAGCTTCTCGCCGGTCTGCTCCTCGCCACCGGAGCAGTAATAGGCCCATGCGGTGTCGATATGGCGGCATCCGGCATCCAACGAAGCGTGCAGGGTTTCGATGCCGACCTCGTGGCCGCGGTTGTTTTCGATGGTCAGCGGCATTTCGCCGTGACCGATGGCGGTGGTGGAGAACGGTCCGAGCTGACGGAACAATGTCATGGCAATTCCCTTCATTGGTGGGTGGCTGCAGCGAGTGCAGCCAGCTGTCTATCCATATCCCAGCGTAGGCATTCCGCTGGATTTCACTCCACAAGGCTTAAGTGAAGACGAGGGGCCGGAACCCGTCAAAGGTTCCGGCTGTTCCGCTGACGAATCAGCGGCCTCGCCTGAGACTCAGACCAAGCAGCACCGGTGTGGCCGATGATAATGGCCGTCGACCATCCCTGTCCAACTTGGTTGGCCAAGGCTATCAACAGGCCCGTCATCAGGCCTTCCCGGTATTGCCGGTCAGATCTCGGACGGTTGTCACGGTCGTTTCCTCCCATGAGAACCTCCTTATTGAGTTATAGGTAGCCATTACACCGGCTGGCGCAATGACACCGCACCAAGGCACCACGTCAATAGCCCCTTGATGTGGTCCACTCAGTGTACGGGGAAGGTTCGATGGATACTGGGTATGATGTTTGCTAGCAGAAAGGTCGCGTCAACTTCGGGGCAATCTTCTAGGCGGCGCCACAGACTTTCGCCCCGTTGGGCCTGACTGCCGAGGTTTTCCTTAACCTCAGTTATAGGTGAAAAGCCCGATGTCCTACGACACCGGGCTTTTTAATTGCTTAAGTACTTCCCCATTACCGTCCGCCGAATGAGCCTCCGCCGGATCCACCGCCTGAGAAGCTGCCGCTGGATCCGTCGATGGATGCCGATGCTGGGGCTGCGCCTCGGATCGTGGCGCTGATTTCGTTGAATCCGGAGCCTAGTTGCGCGCCGAAATCGAGGATGCCGCCGAAGCTGGCACCCAAGTGGTCGGAGTCTGCCGGGCCAAGACCGAAACCAAGGCCAGTGCCATCGCCGGTGCTCGCACGCGACGAGCCATCATGGGTATCGCCAATCGAGGCGTACCGGAAGTTCCAATACACCAACGAATCTGTGGCATTATCGTCCAACCAGTCAGGGTTCTGAATCTGCGGATATGCTTTGGCAAGTTCCCGCAGCGTTCGTTTGGACATGCCCACCGCCGTGGCATAAACAAGATGCTGGTCCCAGAGCGCCAAATCCGCAGCCCCGCTCCCACTCAGCATCTGACTCACCGCCCGCAAAGCCAACGGCCGCGTCTTGGCCGCAAGCCCAGTCAGCTCGACGCCCCCATACAGGCTCGCCGGCCCGGGATATATGGCGATTGCGCCCTTGGCTGCCAGCGAGAGCAGGGTGGCGGCGGTCTGGCGATGATCGTAGCCATGTTTTGGTGCCAGTCCCATAATCGAGGCGATACGCGCCACGCTCACCGGCCCGATCTGCGGAATGTCGTGAACGTACATGGCATCCCGCCTTCTGACCGCAAGGTGCACATGCACGAATCCGAAGATTGCCATAATCAGTGCGATTAGGCTGATTCCCAAACCTATACCAAGCGTGATGGCCCACTTCTTTACTGTGTTACGTTGCTCGGCGCGCGCCTGTGCTTCCTTATCTTTTTCGGACTGCTTGAGCTCGGCTAGACTGTCATAATCCCGCTTGCGAATCCAGTCGCCTGCCGGCGTATATTGTTGGCCGGCCTTGCCTCCGGAGGTGTCGTGCATTCCAGACGAATCGAAGGTGGCGACCAGATCAAGGTAGCGGCCCACGCGCACGTTGTTCGCCGCGAACTTCAGCTCGCCGTTTTCACCTCGTTCGGTGGTTGAAACGCCCGAATAGTGCAGCCAAGCCCAGGAGTTGCTAGCCGTGATGCCGTTGGGGAATCGCACGGTGCCAGTCACTTTGCCGATGGGCGTTTCGTTGAGCTCGCTGACCGGCTCCCACTGGAACTTGGCCACATCGCTGTAGAGCGTGGTGGCGCCCACCAGGGCCATCGTCACCTCGAATTTCAGGCTTTTGGCTTTGGTGGTGGCCGGAATGTTCCAACCGATTTCCAGAAGCTGCATCTTTCGACCGGAAATACCCTGATCGTAATCCTGGTACTCATCCCAGGTCTGGTAGATCGGGATGCCATCCTTGCCGGGCTGGTAGGCGTAGGCTTCAGTGTCGATCCGGTTCGTGGCCACCACATACCAGTGTTTGGCGTAGTGGCTGTTCCACGCTTCGTCGCCATTCACATCGGCCGGCTGCAGCGGATCTCCCTTTAAGCTGCGTGTACGTTTCGCCAGTGGTCGTATTGGTGACGGAGATGTCGGTGATGTCCGAAAGATTGTATTCGTTGATTTCGTAGGTCTAATACAGCTGCTTCCACGGCTTGTTCTTGCCTCGACTGTCCAGCTTCATGTCGATGTGCTGGGTGACCTTGAGGTCGCCGTTGGGCTGCACGGCCACCTCATAGTCGAGGCTGCGGTACGACCGTTTCGGGTGATCGGCGGTAAACCAATTGAAGATGAGCAGTGTCACGATGAGTATCGCCGTGATGGTCGCGGCAGTGATCAACATGGCGATGATGGAGCGTATCGTGCGATGCCTCATCAGCGGCCTCCGAATGAACCGCCACCGGAGCCGCCGAATGAACCTCCGAAGCCGCTACCGCCGCCGGAACCGAAGCTACCGAAATCGCCACCGGAATCGGATGAAGGCGCTGCCGCCTGAATGGTCGAGCTGATGTCCGCGAACCCTGCGGACAGCTGTGAACCAAGGTCGGAGAACCCACCGGCGAACGATGTGCCACCGTACGCCGGAACCGGCCCTGCAGCACCGAGGCTACCTTGATCGGCCGTTGCGGAATCACCGTAGTAACGGCCGCCGTACCAGCCATATGGCCTGTAGTTCCAGTAGAACAACGTTCCTGCGGCATTGGCATCCAGCCATGCCGGGTCGTTGACCTGCGGGTAGGCCTTGGCCAGTTCCTTCATCACGCGCTCGGAGATGCCGAATGCAGCGGCGTACACCATATACCAATCCCACATGGCTATGTCGGCAGCGCCACGGTCGGCAAAGTTCGAGAAGTCCTGCATGTAGCGCTTCAGGCCCAGACACCGTCCCGCCATCTCATGACCCGGTTCGGTCAGTGCGGTTGACGTGCCGCCCAACAGACAGAACAGACCGACCAGCAGAAGCGGCGAACCGGTGATCATGCCGGCCACCATAAAACCAGTGGTCCCATTGACGATCAAGGCTCCGAGGCCAAGCACCACAGCGAGCACACCGGCAACAGCCCATTGGGAAGACGCCGTACTGGTCAATGGAGAGTATTCAGCCGCGCATGAATCCGTGAATTTATTGAGCTCCAGATAGCCGCTTGCCCAGTCCTTGCAGACGTTCTTCATCTGGTTCAGGTCGAATACCGGGCAGCCGACGCGCTGAGAGATGGTAATCAGCAGAGCGAGCAGCGCTTCCTCGGATTGGCTCAGACCAAGTTGTTCGATATTGGACGCCGCATCAAGGCTGGCCGGCAGAATCACGATGGTGCTGGTGTTGCGTGCCGCGTTCATTTTGCCGGGGTCCGCAGTAATCATCTGGATCAGACCCACTGGAGTGGCCTGGCTCATATCGATGCCTCGGTACATGTCCGCAGGACCAGGATAGATGGCGATGGCCTTTTTGACGGCCAGTGAAAGCATGGTGGCCGTCAGCTCACGGTCGGAGGAATCACCGGTGACGCTCAAATCCACAACCTTGATGAGTCTGGCCGCCGAAGCCGGGCTGATACCGGGCTGGTCACGCCAGTATTCGATGTCGCCGTGGTATTGCGCGCGACGGTTGCTTGCGATGGCGGCCCATACGCCCCATATGCACAGCGCCAAGCCGATCACGATGGTGGCAATCCAGCCGATGAGCCGGATTCGAGCGGCGAGCCGTTGACGGTCAAGCCAACGTTGCTGCTGGTTGTATTCACTGGTTTTGAGGTCGTTGAGATGGTCACCGGGCTGGGTGCGGGCCATATCCCCGGCTTTGCTGGAGTCAAAGGCCGCGACCACGTCCAGATAGTCGCCCGTACGGATGTTGTAGGCCGTGAACGTGTAGCTGCCGTCCGACTCCCGCTTGGTTGCGGAGGTGCGTTCGGTGTGCAACCATGCCCATGAGGTTTTGCCGGTGATACCTTCGGGGAAGTGCACAGTGCCGGTGACCGTGCCAATGGGCACTTGGTTCTTTTTGCCGAACGGTTCCCATTGGAATGAGGCGACGTCCTGCCACTTGGTAGCCACATTGTGCATGGTGAAGCTCACTTCGAACTTCATGCTGTTGGCTTCGGTGGTTACCGGGATATTCCAGCCTATCTCCACGGTTTTGGCGCTCTTTGAGGACTCCCCGACCTGTATACCGTCCGTGCCTGGCGTGTAGGGCTGGGGATTGTCACTGCTCGCACTGACGTCGGCGATATACCAATGGTTGGCATAATCGCTGTTCCATGCCTCGTTGGAAGACACGGCACTGGGCAGTTTGGGCTCGGTCTGCTGGGCATAATCGATGCCATCAGTGACGTTGCGCACACTGATATCGGTAATATCAGTCAAGTTGCCGGGAGCCAGTGAATATTGCTGAAAGAGCTGCTTCCAAGGGCGATCTCCGTCATCATCAGAACGATCGCGAAGCTTGACATCGATACGCTGCGTGACCTTGAGATTGCCATCCGCAGTGGCGGTCACGTCATAGTCAAGCGTGCGATAGCTGAGATCCGCAGAATCGCCAGCTGGCATTATGACCATCATCAATGCGGCAAAGCATGCCACCGCAAACGTAATCAGCGCACTGATAACACCAGCACGGATAAATCGCTTCTTCATACAGTCTTCCCCTAACGACCAGCAATAAGGCCCGCTTGGCTGTTGCCTAGCGGGCCTTCACATCATCAGAACTTGACTTGAGGAGCCTGGCGCGAGGCGTCATCCGCCTCGAAGTACTGGGCCTGCTCGAAGTGGAAGAGACCGGCGATAATGTTGGTCGGCACGGTTTCAATGGCGGTGTTGAGCTTCAGGACCACATCATTGTAGAACTGGCGCGCGTAGGCGATCTTGTTCTCAAGGTCCTTGAGCTGGGCTTGCAGATCCATGAAGTTCTGGTTGGCTTGCAGCTGCGGGTATGCCTCGGCGGTGGCCTGCAGATTGACCAGTGCACGGGACAGCTGGTTTTCGGCGGCGGCACGCTGAGCGGTGGTGGCGTTCGGATCGTTGGCCGCAGCCACCACGCCGGCGCGGGCGGCGGTCACCTGAGTGAACACCTCGGATTCATGGGTGGCATAGCCTTTGACGGTGTTCACCAGATTCGGGATCAGGTCGGCGCGCTGCTTGAGCTGCACGTCGATCTGCGCCCAGCCGTTCTTTACGCGGTTCTTGAGAGTAACGAGGTTGTTGTAGGCACCGACCGCCCAAACGATCAACGCAACGATAACGACGACAACGACAATGGTGATAATCAGACCTGCACTCATATATGCTCCTTTGCTGGGCCCTTCAGTGACCATTCTTCCACACATCGCGTGAAAACAGGAGATTTTTACGGCATTCGCCTGGACTACGTCCTTGGAGTGTGGCAGAAACGGCAGAAATCGCACGGAGCGACGAATACCCCGCGAAGTTTCTGCCGTTTCGAGTCGGTCAAACGGCAGAAACTTCGCGTGCCCCTCGTTGAGACGCGAACGTTCTGCCACAAAGAGGGCACACTGCTCTGGTAGCAACACTTTCGAACGGCCGGCGCGCCCAGAAAGCTCTCAGAAAAGCTCCAGATAAGTGAAATCTAAGTTGCCGGCAGCTATCAGGCTCGCTTTAGTGCGCAATCATCGGCGGATTCGATAGTGGTTCCCAGACGATTCGCAAGCGCACCGGCAAGCGCGCCCCGCGAATCGCACTACGTATCAATCAGTCCATCTTGGACCGGCCCAAGGGAAGCATCATGTTCGTGCTCAACAACGCCTGGAAAACGGTAATACGGAATAAGGGCCGCAATATTCTCATCGTGCTGATCGTGGCGATTATCGCCGCGGCGGCCACCATCGGATTGGCGATTCGCAATGCCGCCGACAATGCGCGCGAGACCGGGCTGGTCAACACTTCGGTGACCGCGACGATCAGCGTGGACCGCAGCAAACTGATGGAACAGGCGCGCGAATCGCAGTCGAGCGATTCGTCATCTGGCTCCTCGGATTCGTCTGATTCATCTGATTCGGACAGCGCGCCTGACTTCGATACCATGCGTGGTGCTCTCGACAGCAGCAACCTGACCTTGGCCGACTACCAGAAATACGCCAAAGCCTCCAGCGTTTCCGTTTCGTCGTACTACTCGGAAAGCACCGGCGTCTCCGGCACCGATTCCTTCCAACCGGTGGAGACCAGCACCGCGAACGCGGCGAACTCTTTGGATTCATCGTCTGACTCAGGCTCTTCCAATCAGCAAGGTCAGGGTGGGCCCGGCGGTGATATGGGCGGCGGACCAGGTGGCTCCGGGGCTTCCGGCGGCAATACTTCCACCGGAAACGGCGATTCCAGCTCCAATTCCTCCGGTGACTCTGGCTCGTCTTCCGTCGACGGCTCGGACTCATACAATTCTGAATCCGGTTCGTCTGGCAATGATTCCTCATCAGGTAACGGCGACTCACAAGGCGGGCAGCCTGGTGGCATGTGTGGCGTCATGAGTCAGGCAGTCGATTATGTGAGCGAAATCAACGCCACCGTGAATCTTGCGGTGGTCGGACAGCTGATACTGATCGGCCTCGGACTGACACTGATTTCCGCGCTGGTCGGCATCGTGTTCGTCATGCGATACGAGCCTCTCCAGATCCTCGCCGACCGTTCGTAATCATTACCCGCCCCCGCTGGCGAAGGCTCCCGCGAAGCGGGTGGGGATGGTTCCCACCTCGCCTCCGCAACCATCCTCAGTCAGCTTTGCGGACAGCGTCCCGCCAGCGGGGAGCAGAACTAAGGAACATCATTATGAATACTGCAATCGAAACCAATACTGCGACCATCGTCGAACCCACCACCGAACCGGCCTTGCAACTGGAACACGTATCCTACTCGTATTCCAAAGGCGGCAAGCGCGTGCTCATCGACAAGAACTACGCGTTCCACCCTGGCACGGTGGTGTCCATCACCGGCCCGTCCGGCGCGGGCAAGACCACGCTGCTCTCGCTGCTTTCGGGGTTGGCCACGCCCACCAAAGGCCGGGTGCTGCACAATGGGGAGGATCTGGCCAAAGCGGACCGTTACCGGTTCCGCAGTCACGACATCGGCGTGATTTTCCAGAGCTTCAACCTGCTGCCGGCGTTGACCGTGGCAGAGAACATCATCCTGTCCATGGATGCTTCGGGCAAGACTTTCGACCGCCCGAAGAAGCAGATCGCCGCCGAGCTTATCGAAAAGGTGCGTTTGCAGCCGGAGTATTTGAACGAGCGTATCCTGCACCTGTCCGGCGGTGGGCAGCAGCGTGTGGCCATCGCCCGCGCGTTGAGCTACGATCCACAGATTATCTTGGCCGACGAACCCACCGGCAACCTCGACCTCGCCACGCAGGATGACATCATGGGGATTTTCAAGGATTTGGCGCATGCGGAGGGCAAGTGCGTGATCATCGTGACGCACAGTCCCGAGGTCGCCGCCCAGTCCGATGAGGTGTTCCAGTTGGCTCCGTTGCGAGAGCGCTAGCGATGGCACTGCATAGATGCCGACCGGTCGGGCTATGAATGTCATCAGCAAACGTCATCTCTTAGACGTCCACCATACGAACTTAGAATGACCGATAATTAAGCGTTTTGTGGGACAACAAGCCGATTCCAGCATTTCTCCCCTGTTGTCCCACTTATCCGCGGGACAACACGAACATCAAACGATATACACTCGCGTTGTCCCATCCCACAAATCAAAGAATCGTTGGAATAATGCCATTCTTATATTAAGGCCTTGATTCCGCAAACTACAATGTGTGGGACAACACCAGAAAAATGGCGGAATTCCTGCATTGTCCCATTCGGAGACACGATGCGAGAGTGGGTGCTTGGTATGCGAAGGGCCTCTGTACCGAATGAATCGGTACAGAGGCCCTTTGTTTAGCTCCCCTCAGAGAGAGGAGCCAGATAAGAGATCAGTCCTCGAAGGGATCGAAGTCGCGGCGAACGCGGCGGCGCGGGCGCTCGGAGCGCTCTTCGCGGTCGGCGCGGTAGTCGTCGTAGTTGTCGTCGGTGGCGTAGCGCGGGTTGCGGTCGGAGCCACGGCCACGGCCACCACGAGAACCACGGCGGTCATCACGATCGCCACGGTCATCGGAACGACGGCGACGCGGACGATCCTCGTAGTCATCCTCGAAATCGGCGGAGCGACGGCGACGCGGACGATCATCATCGCGGGAATCGCGGTCGTCACGGTCGAAGTCGCGATCATCGGAACGACGGCGACGCGGACGATCCTCGTAGTCATCCTCGAAATCGTCGGAGCGACGGCGACGCGGACGGTCGTCGCGATCGTCGAAGTCGCGATCGTCACGGTCGGAGCGGCGGCCACGGCCACCGCCACGGCGGTCGTCACGGCCACGGCTACCGTGGCGATCATCACGATCGCCACGGCCACCACGGGAACCGGCGTTGTTCTCCTGATCCTCGAAACCGGGGATAGCCAGGGAAATCTTGCCGCGATCGTCAACGCCCTGCACGACGACCTCAACGGTGTCGCCTTCCTTAAGCACGTCCTCAACGGCGTCGATACGCTCGCCGTTGGCCAGGTTGCGAATCTGGGAGATGTGCAGCAGACCGTCGGTGCCAGGAGTGAGGTTCACGAAAGCACCGAAGCTCGTGGTCTTGACGACCTTGCCGTTGTAGGTCTCGCCGGCCTCAGGCACGTGCGGGTTGGCGATGGAGTCGATGATAGACTTGGCCTTCTCGGCAGCCTCGCCACCTTCGGAGGAGATGAAGACGGTACCGTCATCCTCGATAGCGATCTCAGCACCGGTGTCTTCCTGAATCTGGTTGATCATCTTGCCCTTCGGGCCGATGACCTCGCCGATCTTCTCGACCGGAACGGTGGTGGTGATGATGCGCGGAGCGAACTCGCTCATCTCAGCCGGGCCGTCGATGCACTCGTTAATGACCTCGAGAATCGTGGCGCGAGCTTCCTTGGCCTGCTGCAGAGCGGCGGCCAGGATATCGGCGGGGATGCCGTCGAGCTTGGTGTCGAGCTGCAGGGCAGTGATGAACTCGGAAGTACCGGCCACCTTGAAGTCCATGTCGCCGAAAGCATCCTCGGCACCCAGGATATCGGTAAGGGTCTTGAAGATGTGCTTGCCATCAACATCGCCGGACACGAGACCCATGGCGATGCCGGCAACCGGAGCCTTCAGCGGCACGCCGGCAGCGAGCAGGGACAGCGTGGAGGCGCACACGGAACCCATGGAAGTGGAACCGTTGGAACCGATGGCCTCGGAGACCTGGCGGATGGCGTAGGGGAACTCTTCGCGGCTCGGCAGCACCGGCACGAGAGCCTTCTCGGCGAGGGCACCATGGCCGATTTCGCGGCGCTTCGGGGAGCCGACGCGACCGGTCTCACCAGTGGAGTACGGCGGCATCTCGTAGTTGTGCATGTAGCGCTTGGACTGCGGACCGGACAGAGCGTCGATCTGCTGCTCCATCTTGAGCATGTTCAGGGTGGTGACGCCCAGAATCTGGGTCTCGCCACGCTGGAACAGGGCGGAACCGTGCACGCGAGGCACAATGTCCACCTCGGCGGACAGGGTGCGGATGTCGCGCAGGCCACGGCCGTCGATGCGATAGTCCTCGGTCAGGATGCGGCGACGCACGATCTGGCGCTGCAGCTCCTTGAAGGCGTTACCGAGTTCCTTGTCCTTCTCGGCATCGTCCATATCGGTGAACTCGTCCGCGAGCACCTCGCGCACGTGCTCCTTGATCTCATGGATGCGGTCCTGGCGCGGCAGCTTCTCGGCGATGGAGAGGGCCTCGTCCAGATCCTTGTGAGCGATCTCGTCGATGCGGGCGTACAGCTCGTCGGTGTACTCCGGGAAGAGCTGGAATTCCTTGGTCTCCTTGGCGGCGATCTTCTTGAGCTCGTCCTGAGCCTCGCAAATCACCTTGATGAACGGCTTGGCGGCCTCAAGACCGGCGGCCACGACTTCCTCATCAGGCTTGGTCTGGCCCTCGTCGTAGATGAGGTGCCAGGCGTTCTTGCCGGCGCCGGCCTCGATCATGGCGATGGCGACGTCACCGTTCTCGACAACGCGGCCGGCGACCACAATCTCGAACACGGCGCGCTCACGCTCGCTCCAGCGCGGGAAGGCGACCCACTGGCCGTCGATCAGGGCCAGACGCACACCGGAGACCGGGCCTTCGAACGGCAGACCGGAAATCATGGTGGAGGCGGAGGCGGCGTTCAGGGCGATGACGTCGTAGGCGTCATCAGGGTTCACGGCGAGCACGGTCTCGACGACCTGCACCTCGTTGCGCAGCGTGTGCGGAAACAGCGGGCGCAGCGGACGGTCGATGATGCGGCAGGCGAGGATGGCCTCGGAGCTCGGACGGCCTTCACGGCGGAAGAACGAGCCCGGGATCTTGCCGGCGGCGTACATCTTCTCTTCAACGTCGACGGTCAGCGGGAAGAAGTCGTAGTTCTCCTTCGGGCTGGAGCCGGCGGTGGTGGTGGACAGAATCATGGAATCGTCGTCGAGGTAGGCGGCCACAGCACCATCAGCCTGCTGTGCCAGGCGGCCGGTCTCGAAGCGCAGCGTGCGCTTGCCAAACGTTCCATTGTCGATTACGGCCTCAACGGCCTTGATTTCGGGACCCTCCATTAGGGTTCCTCCTTCTTTAATTTTCTTATTCCTACAAACTGTGCCGCGGTCTACCGCACCGCGACTGTCCTCTTCAGCGGACGTCACATACCTTGTTTCGGCTGGCCCCTTGGCCGCCGTTCCTCGTGTCAACCCCTTCATTCGGGTTCTCTTGTTGGCCGCACCTTACCGTGGTGCCTTCGGCCTATCCTCTAACCCTCTTGCCGTTGTTGCCGTTGGCTGGCGTATGTAAAACGCCCGAGCACCAATCCTAGGTACTCGGGCGGAAGTCTTCAATTATCGACGCAGACCCAGACGCTCGATGAGGGAGCGGTAACGGTTGATGTCAACGCGCTTGAGGTAATCAAGCAGACGACGACGATCACCGATCATCAGCTGCATACCACGACGGGAGTGGTGGTCGTGCTTGTGCTCCTTGAGGTGGTCGGTCAGGTCGGCGATACGCTTGGAAAGCAGAGCCACCTGGACCTCGGGGGAACCGGTGTCACCTTCGTGCGTCGCGTACTCGTTGATAATCTGGGTCTTCTCTTCAGCCGTCAGTGCCACGGCATCCTCCTTAATTGTGTCGTTGCGCGGTGTTCCGGGCGGTGCGCTCGAAACGCTCTCTATCCGCGGGCGAAATCACGCCAAATGAAAACTATACGGCAATGCACAGACAGCCAACCAGCCGATTGGTCACACCGCGGTAAGCAGTCCGCCAAACAGCACCACGAACAGTGCGACACCTTCGATAACAAAGTACAGAATAAAGCTGGCCCAGCTTTTGGTCAGCACGTTCAGCGGCGAGGTTTTCTTAATGACCACCAGCAAACCCACGAATATCACGGCGTACACGGCAACGCCGATTGCCGCTGCCAGTATGCCAAGATTCGCCGCATTCGCGATGTTGGATTGTTCGCCGTAAACCACATACGTCGAATACCAGAAATGGAGATTGAGCATGCTCAGGCCAGCAATGAACTGTTCGGCCGCAAGGCCCACCACGAACACAATCAGCCATGGCCACGAGGGGGAAACGACGATGGCCATCACCAGGCCCACGTAAGCAATCACTACTACAGTCCAACCGACCAGCGCGATACCCTGCGCAGATACGTCGCCCAGCGCGGCGACCACAGCTTCGGTGTTGTTCACGGCGAACGAACGGCCAAACCAATAAGGGGCGATGATAGCGGCGAGCACGGCCAGAATGGTCACCGCCCAGCGCACGGGGTGCGAGCGACGACGTTCGATATCCGCCAAAGACAAGTCGGTTTCGGGAATGGATGCTTCAGGATGCTTGGAAACCTCGACAGTCTCCACCTTGCTGCCCACGATTTCCGTTGCCTCGTTAGGTTCTTGCTCGTTGGGTTCCTGCTCCATGCACCGCCTCGCCGATTACCTGCTTATTGCCGATTATTGCGATGCCTATCTTAGCGTGTGTGTTAGGCAAGTTTTCGATGCGATCGATTACTCGCCATGACCCTCACCGTGGTCCTCGTTACGATTCTCCCTATCCGAATCCGTGGGAGCAACGTCATTATTGCCCGCAGACGAGCCCCGCTCGCCCGATTCGCGTTTCGGAAGCGAGGAAGATGATGCTCTGCTCCCCCGCCGCCCGCTATGCAGCAAAGCCTCAAGCATATCGACCTGCCGCTCCAGCTCATCGATACGCCGTACTTGCTGAGCAATCAGCAGGTCACGCAAATCATTGTTCTGCTCTTTGCGGGAGATGGGGAAGATGATGGCGCGGCGTTCAGGAGATACGTGGAAATCGGATTCGCTGCCGGCTTTCGCCGCAATCGCGGCACCCTCCGTCTCACGCCACTCGTTCGCAGTATCTGACGTTCCAGTGGTTCCCGATCGATAAAACTTCGAATGTGATACCCCCCCCCCAGGCTGTTTTTCTCGGCGGGTTCCGGCGCTTCGGCACCCAGGATTTCATCCTGTGCCTCGCGCCAGCGGGCAAGGCAACGTTCGATGCGCTTGTACCCGATCAGGGCGGAATCGAGCCCGGCCTCACGGAACAAACGCACCGGCGAGGCACCTTCGTTATAACGGGTCACGCAATACCGTTTGAAGTCGTCTGTGTAGGTAATGCGTCTCGAAGTGGCTTCCGCCACCGCCGGCAACGACTTCAGGTACTTGACCTCTTCGGGGCTAAAGGCCCCTCCACCGACAGTCATTTTCACCCCTTACATCTCTGGAAGGTTCGTTCGCATCCCCTGAATATGGGGGCATGTCATAGTTTGGGATGATAGCAGTTGTTATACGGACTTTTCTAACCCCTAGTAGGGTAGGTTTCATCCCCGATATTGAGATGAGGGAAACGATAGGGAAGCATGATGGAGGGCCATCAGTGTCCAGGACTGATGGCCCTCCATATCTCGCAAAACGGCCTATGACGGCCTATGTATGCTTGAGTGTCGAATCCTCAGGCAATGATTATGGAAAATAGACGCTATTAAGCGTCACCATCCCCATCATCATTACCAGCATCAGCATCAGCAGTACCGCCAGCAGCACTATTATCACTAACAGCGCTAGCGGCTTGGACACTAATCGCCAACAGATTATGAATCAGTTGGCGGAGCTCCTCATCCGAAGCCTGTTCCTTTTCTTTCGCGGTTCGTTCATCCTCCGCAATGAGAATAGCCAAAGCTTCGCGAAGCCTGTCACGCCGATTGTCCCGCCTGGATAGATAAATTACTTCACCCATAAGAATGGCAAACAGCACGATGAGTCCAATAAGCAGTATCAAGTTAGCAGGCATTATCTCCTGAGAGATATTCATATCCTTGTACGTAGAAATTACTGACGCCAATACGGCAAAACCGGACAATGCTAGCACCGCAATATCAACAATACCTATACTGGACGCGTGCCGATTATCTTGCGCGTCACACAGCAAGCGCGCCTTCTCCAACACCGATAACGTGTAAGGGTGCCGAAGCTTTTCATTGACGCTCGACCTGCAACTCTCCTGAACGTCATAGGCAGAGGTCAGCGCATCACGCAGCCAATGCAAGTCATAGCCACTCTTGTCAAAATCCTTACCGATACGATCGAATATGGTTGGACCACACCAATAACTTTTCCATACATCTTGGGTTGAATATCTCTTCGTCGGCTGTTCCATAAACAACTCCTTTTTCTCAAAAAAGAGGCCCGTCCTGAAGCAACCTTCGGAACGAGCCTCACTTGAACATCTACAGATAATCAAACGGCAGATTATTTGCTCTCGATTCACGCGTCGAGGGCGCGCTTGGTGAAGCGGGACTTGGCGAACACGGTCGCGGCAACACCGGCGAGGAGCACGGCGACCACGGTGAACAGCATGGTTCCGGCGGCACCGGTGAGCGGCAACTGGGTGATCTTCTTGACGTTCTTCACCACGATGTTGGCGTAGCCGTTCTCGAAGGTCACGAGGCCGGCGCCGACACCCGTCGGGGTGACGTCGGTGACCTTGCCGTTCTCGACGGTAACTGTGAACGAAGGCAGGGCGGTGGTCAGGTAGCCATCGGCCGGGGTCTTCTCGGTGATGGTGTACGTGCCGTTCGGCAGACCGGAGAACGTGACCACACCTTTGTCGCCTGAGGTGGCCTCGGTTGCGGTACCGTCCGGCAGCGGGGTTGCGTTGTTCGTATCAGCCACGATCTGGAACACGACGCCCTTCAGAGCATTCGTGTCGGCATCCACACCCTTCTTGGTGAAGGTCACGGTGTTCAGCTGCGGGGTGATGGTGGTGGTAGTGGTCTGGTTGGAGTTGTCGAACCTGACATCGTTGTTGGTGCCGTTGACGTTGGCTTTCTTGTTGACCAGCGCGTTGTACTTGACGACGATGTGCTTGCCCTGGTACTTGGTAGCGTTGTTCAGCGCGATGGTGAAGGACGGCTTAGCAGCGGAGGTGTTAAAGTCGCCGGAGGCGGGGTCGACCGTGTACTCGGTGTTGGCGAGCGGGTCAGTTTCGCCCTGAACGTTCACCTTGAGGGTATCCAGCTTGACAGTCAGACCAGCGCTCGGGGTATCGACGAACTTGAAGGAATTGGCCTTGGCCGGCACGGTGCCCTCAAGCGTGTAAGTGATGGTGGCGCCCACGTACGGGTTCAGGTCACTCGCGGACTTGCTCGGCTTCTGTGGGGTGGACGGCTTGACCACGGCCTTGCCCAGCGTCTGATTGTTCGCACCCAACTTCGTGTACGCGGTGCCGTTGACGGTCACCTGGGTGCCGACGATAGCCAGCGGGGAGCCGGCGTCCGTGGCGGGTTCAGTATCCGTCTTGGAAACAATCAGGTACAGACCCTCGTCAAGGCCGGAGAAGACGACTTTGTCGTTATCATTGGCAACCGTCTGGGACGGGTCCACGGCCGTCTTGCCATCCAGCTTGCCGGCCAGGCTCTGGACGAACGATTCCATGGTCGCGGAGGCGTTCGGCAGCGTTGCCGGGGTGTTGGTGTAGTAGCCGGTGGTGCCCGCCACATAGGCCAGCGGATCACCGTAGCCCTTGTACTCCGGAGTATTAGTCACTGTGGAGCCCAGCACGTTCTCGGCATCCGTCTTCCAAGCCTGGTCCGTCGTCACGCCGACGGACGCGAGCTTGTCTTTCTCGACCTTCGCACTGGCAGTGTCATAGGAACCGATCTTGTACGCAGTGTACACGGTACCCTTCACGGTCTTGCCGCTCAGGGTGATGGACGCGGTATCCGCCGCGTTGGCGGCGGTGGCGCCGAACGCCATGCCGCCCAACAGGGTCGCCGCCGCAGCGACGCCCGCGAAAAGCTTCCTCAACTTCATGAGAAGCCCTCTCTTCCTTTACTTTGTACTTGTTTTCTGCAATCACGGAGACTCCGGTCCTTCTGCCAAGGGACTTCGCAATCTCCGTACACCTTTAATGTGTTTTCTCCGGGGAGAGGAGCCTTTGTCGACTCCCCTCAGTCCGCCTTCGGCGGCCAGCTCCCCTCCCTGAGGGGAGCCAGGGGCGGCCGCCTCAGGCTGTTCGGGTCAGACGAGCTGACGCTTGCGCCAGACGGTGTAGCCGGCACCGGCCAACAAGGCCAACAGGCCAAGGCCACCGCCGTAGATCAGCCAGTCACGGGCCGAGCGGCCACCGGTCACCGGCAAGCTAGACACGGCGACAAAGACGTTCGTGAAGTCAGCCGACTTTGGATTATCCGTCTTATCGGAATCGCCGTCGGCGTACACGTACTCGACATTGGTCTTGTAGCCGGAGCCGTCAGTCTTCTTGCTCACCGTGACCTTGACGGTCACCGTATCGGTGTCGTACTTCCAGCCCGCGGGATTGCCCGACTGATCCTCGGAAACTGTGAACTCGTAGACGGCCGAAGTCGTACCGGTCGGGGCCTTGAGCTGCAACGTCGAACCGTCCGGGAACTTGGCATCCGCCGGGGTGCCAATGGTCTGTAAGTCGGACTTGGACGCGGTCGCGGTCAACGAGCCGTTGCTATCCTTCGGCCAGGTCACGCCATCCTTGCACGCGGCGTTACTTTTGGCGCAGGTCAGGTTGAATGTGAAGTCCTTGGACGCGGCGGCACCCTGCACGGTCTTGCTCACCTTGACGTTTGCATTGACATCAAGATCAACACGGTTCAACGTGTTCGTGATAGTCACGTCATATGTCTTAACGTTGTCGAACTTCGTCATGTTCGGCTCAGCCTTCCACAGATCGTCGGCAGTGATGGTCACCGTCTGGCTCTGGCTGTAGGACGCCGTGTAACCGTCTACATTGGTTTCTTCCACAAAGTAGGTGCCTGGGGCCAAGTTCCCCAAGGAACCAGTCCAGCCACCATCCTTGGCCAGGGTGAGGGTATCGACCTTCTGGCCGTCGTCGGCATGGTCACCCTTGTAGATGTTGACCGTCACCTTCGAGCCATCCTTTGGCTCGGAATCGGTCGGATCCCATTTCTTGGTCACCTGAATCTTGCCGGTCTTCACCTGCAGGACAGGCTTCTGATATGTCACGTTATCCTTCGACACGCAATCCTTCGCGACATTGTTGACTGCGGTGCACTCGGAATACGCTAAATGGGCCTCCGCGTTGGAATAGAAACCGTCCTTGTTTTCCGAATCTGTACCGGTACCAGTTTCACCCTGATGCACGGTGTTATCCGTATCCGTGTAGCCGCCCTTTTCGGACTGCTTGTTCGACGCATACGTCTCATACGCCTTATCGGAAGGCTTGACCTTGAACTGCACCGAATAGGTCACGTCCTTGGCCAGCGTGAAGCCGTCCCTGAACGTCACTGTCACCGTACGGGTAGCGACATCATAGGTCTTGGACGCCACTTCGGCATCAACATTCGACCTGTCACTCGTAACCACCGTAACGCCAGACGTAATCTCACCAGACTGCTTGTCATACTCGAACAACGGGTCGGCATAGTCGGACAGGGTATCGACGATGCTCACCTTGCCATACGACTTCGTCGTGGTCGTGGTGATGATCTGGCCGAGGTCTTTGAACACCTGAGCCAACTCACTGGAAGTGGTCTTCGGGTAGGCCTTAATCAGCTGGTCCTTGACCGTAGCGGACTTGTTGGCATTCTCACGCGCGGTCAACGCCTCCAGAGGAGAGACCCAACCAGCAGTTTGGCTGAACGAATGATTGCGCAAGTCATAATTGCTTCCGCTAACCGAGTCAGCATCCGGATTCACGTACACCGTTGTCGGCATGTCGACGCCAACATTAAGTATGTTCCAGCCAGCTTTCGCCAACTGTTTACCAGCGATCACCGAAGCGTTATATACGGAACGGGCGGAATCGTTATCGTCACATGTCTGCAAGCCAAGCACACCGCAGCTGTAGACGTTAGTCTCTTTCCAACCTTTATTACCGGGGTCGCCATCGGTAAGGAACACGACATACTTGGTCGCGCCAGGCCTTGTGCTGATATTGCTTACCCGCTCAAGACCTTTCTCCCAATGGGTAGCACCGTTAGCGGTCAGCCCGTTAACGACCTCATCGAGGTCGGCCTTCGTAGACAGCACTGACGTACCATCCAATCCAAGACCGCTCGCGAACGTAATCACATGCACCTGCGCGTCAATCTTGTCAGGCGAGTTGAACAGCACAGACGACAAACCACCGTTATCGGTAATCGCATTCTGCATGTTCTTCAGACGCGTGGAATTGCCAACCTTGTCGTTCATGCTTCCGGAAGTATCCAGCACGAACGCCACATCGATCTTGGCCTTTTCACCGGAAGTCGTGGTACCGGAGACCGTGTTGCCCTTGACATTCAGGCTCAGGGTGTAGGAATCCTTCTGACCAGTAGCCGCGGAATCCACCGCATCCTTCGAAATCGACTTCTGAATCTTCGGGGTGTCCAGCTTGACCTTCTTGGTCACGACCCACTTACCGTGCGCGGACTTCTCTGACGCGACGCTGACGGTCACATACCGGTTGCCGGTCGCAGTATCAATCTGAGGAGTTGCATCGTATTCACCGCAATCGCCATCACAGGTGAACGAGACATTGTAATCATTCCAATTAGTGTTTTCGCTGGCGGACAGAGTGAACTTCACCTGTTCGGACGTGTCCGTATCCGACAGCATGTTCACCACTTTGCTGGTAGCGGAATTAGAACCGGTTACGCCACCGGTCTGCTCGGAACCATAGGTCTGCGACTCGACCTTGCCAGCAAACGTATCAGAAGCGTTGTTCGTGGTCACAGTGGTCTCCGCATTGGAGAACAGCACGCCGAAGATCGCCGCCTGAATCTCGCGCCCATAATGGACCCCCATCGTCACCGATACGGTATCCGGTGACTTGGTCTTGTACAGGTATATGCCTGGATTGGCACCAGTCCTCACACCACCACCGGTCACGGTCTTGTGGTCAGCGGAGAACGTCTGATCACCGAACGCATAATTCTTGTAGTTGGCATCACCCTGTTGCGGGAACTGGGCCACTTGCTCGATCTCGTTTGAAGAAGTGAACGAGATGCTCTCATCGTTGTTCGTGCTCTCGGCATCCGCCATCATAAACGAATAATTGCCGGTGATTTCACTGCCATCAGCATTTACGATCTTGATGTCCGTCAGCTCTACCGTGGACTCGGTATTGTAAGATCCGGTTATCTGATACAGAGCAGGCTTGGTTCCTTCAGGGAAACCGGCATAACCGTAATGGCCGAACGCCGCTTTATTCCAAGCCGAACGCAACGTACGACCACCCGTATACTTGATGTTGAACTTCATCGTCAACGAGTCCGAAAGCTTCACGCTCATGGGCTGAAGCTGGTTCTGGGCCGCGGTGAAGTTCGTCATATCCAGCCAGCACACGTTATTCAGCCCAGAGGCAACGTTACCTGCATACACACAGCTGCCATTCGTGGCTTCGGCTGCCTGCGTGTTCAACGTCGAAGTCGGAGCAGGAGCCGTCTGCTTGGTGAGTTCCGAGGCGGCAGCATCGGTATCGGCACTTGCGGCGTCATCAGACTTGGTCGCATCGGCCTTGGTCGAATCATCCTTGTTACCGGTATCCGTACCGGCGTCCTTACTGTCGGTGTTTGCCGGAGTTTCGGTTTGGGCGGTGGACTGCTGGGTATCGGCCGCAGACTGGTCATCGGCCATGGCGGTCGCGCTCACGCCGGCGACGCCGCCAAGCATCGCTACGGCGGCCACGACGGCCACTAGCCGTTTGCCACTCTTGCTCGCTGCGGCCCCTACCGCGGCGAACCATTCTGCAATTCTCTTCATAGCCTTGCCTGTCTCTTACGATCGCGTACGCCAAAGCCTGGCGTCACACCTACAAGGCGTTACGTTATTAAGCAAAAAGCACGAATGCGTCCACCCGGATAGAGGGAAATTCTTACCCGATATTGAAAAGAACCTTGGAATTTTTGAAAAGTGGCACCCTCGTCATCCACCCTACGATAACGGACTTTTTCGCCCCTGTGGGGCGTGCTGCTCCCACAATTCGGGAATAGGGGCAGATTTGCTGCCGCTACGTGGGGCGCGGAGTTACCGTCGGCCGTCAGCATGCCACCGTTCTGTGTGTGCAATGCCACATGGTCACACGTCGTTACGCATATGCGAAGACATGCTACATGCAATTTCTGTGAACGCAAACATACGACTCACCAAGGCCGTGTTCTGTTGCGGGCGGTGGCGTTACGGGCAATGTTGTGGGTAGCACCTTGGCCACAAACCTATATATAAGGTCCATAAGATACGAATCTGCGTTACGTCGTGGGTGAAGAGGACCTCATTCCTCGGCATACCGCTGTTTGCAGATTCTGTTCTACCGCGCTATATCCTGATTTTCAGTGTTTTCAGGGTATAGAGAGTTCCATAGAGCATGCTACGCCCTGATTCCGATGATTATCGAGGTATAGAACGCGCTTCGGCCCAACAACCATATGCCCCCAAAGGCGGCAACAATCACAAGTTATCCCGCACCATCGCAACAACATCATGATTGATTTTGTTGATGACAGGGTCGGCAAGCATCTCATCAAGAGTCATCCAGCGGCAGTCCTTGGCACCAACATGGAACTCAGTGGAACGCCAGGCGTCAGGCATTACCGTTACGCTAGCGCGGTATAGCGTGTATTCGTAATAACGAACCTCTCCATCATGCTCCGCGGATGGCTTCTCAGAATCCTTCACACAAATGTGAGACAGAGTAAAGTCTTTAGCAGGAATTCCGAATTCATCGGCAAAATACGTCGTCAGCTGACGAACATCCTCATCAGTACTGCTTGCGGTTGCATGATTAGGGAAAAAGTCGCATCCCCAACCTAAATCACGATACAGAAGATATCGGTTAGCGTCTTTCACCGCAATGATCGAGCTTCTTCGTTCGGTTCTATCCATGTTGGCGATATCCTCATACAGTGTTATGGCATCATACTTATTTCTGCAAGCAGTAATCAAACTCCATACTCCCTAGAATATGAAAATAATGCTCAATGCAAGGAGCAATCCTTGAAAAATTTGGTCGAGTCCAGATGTGAGAGCAGCAGGAATGTAAAACAATCCTTCGATGATGATGACAACCCCATTGGCAATCGGGCCGAAACCAATCTGCAATCTGCTCTTTGTGCTCAAAGAGCTTGGCACGCAGTTCAGCTTCGTCGATTCTCAACACCATGAGTACTAATACTACTCGGGGTAGCTCACCCTTCCGGTATTCCCAATTAGATACACCAACATATAAATAGTGGAGCGGATGACGGGAATCGAACCCGCGTAATCAGTTTGGAAGACTGAGGCTCTACCATTGAGCTACATCCGCGCAAACGTCGCTTTTGGCGACTTGGGTTATTATACATATTTCTGTGGGGATGGCAACCGCGCCTGTCGCAGGGTTGTCACACGGCAAGACTACATGACCGCTTCGAGACAACGGGACGAACTACACTGCCGAAACGTATTCAAGAAAACGGAGAGAATTCGATCAGACCATGACCTATGATCTCGTCTCGCTATCCATCATCATGATGATTGCAGTGGCGTGTCCTATCATCACGCAGCTTATTCCCGGCAAACCCATGCCGCAGACCGTGCTGCTGCTGGTGTTCGGGGCGATATTCGGACCATTCATCCTAGATAAAATCTGGGTGACCAAAGCCGTTGAACTGCTCAGCGAACTGGGTCTGGCGTTCCTGTTCCAGCTTGATGTGGTGCTGGGCGCGTTCGCGGCCGGCTTCATCCTGCGATTCGTCACGCCGAACGGCAACCATACATTGAACCTGAAGCTCGAAGGCGTGGGCTATGGCTTCCTTATTCCCGTGTTTTTCGTGGTTTCCGGCGCATCCATTGACGTGAAAGCGGTCGTGGCCAATCCTGCACTGCTCATCACCTTCATCATCATGCTGCTGCTGGTGCGCGCGGTGCCAATTTTTGTGGCCACGACGCTCGACCATCGAGTCAACCCACTCGACCCGCAGGATAAGCTCACCGTTTCGCTGTATTTTACAACGGCTCTGCCGCTGATTGTGGCCGTGACTTCTCTTGCGGTGCAGGGCGGCACCATGCACCAAACCACCGCGTCAACGCTGGTGGCCGCCGGCGCCGTGACCGTATTCCTCATGCCGCTCCTCGGCGGATTGACATCCAAATTGATGAAAGGTGAGACCCGACTAATCGCGCCGACGGCCTGAACGACGCGCACGGGGGAAGAAAAACGATAACTCACTGAGTCGATGCACAGGCTGATACCGGCGCGGCGCAGCTTCTTGGCGAGCGCGGCGAGGTCCTCGTTGGCGCCGAGCTTCGGGTCTACAGTGTCGAAGCCCTGGACCGCATAGCCACCGTCATTGTTCGGGTGGGGCATGTCGAGCAGCGGCATGAGGTGCAGGTAGGTGAGCTTCTGCTCCTTGAGGTACGGGATCTTATCGGCAAGCTTCTTGAGATCCCCGGCAAACAGGTCGGTGTACATGGTCATGCCGAACATGTTGCCGCGCTTGTACCAATCCGGGTCTTGTTCGCGGGACTTGTCGAGACGCTTCAGGTCGGCGGGACGGTCAGCATAGGCCTCAGCCATGCTGTCGACGAGAGAGTCGAAGGCATCATGGTCGTTGTACAGACTCATGAAGAGCCGCTCAAGTTCATCCTTATGAGCTGCGAAGCGGGTATTGAAAACAGTGCCGGTATGCCTTTTCTTTGCCTTATTCTGCGCGATTGACTTCTCTGCCTGTGCCGACTGGCTGCTCTGAGCCACCGGAAACTCCTTCGTCTCTGCCCGCTGCTCGCGTCAATCGTTTGACATGTTGCGTCAACTATATCAAACCGGTTCGATGCATGTAACCGAGGACGCGCCGAAGAGAAGCTGAAATTTCGCACCGTTCAGCGGATTTCGCGCGAATCATTACCGGATTGAATCATCACCACGGCGGACGCAACCGGGCCATCATGGCTCAGGGAGATGCGGACGTCGGGGATCGAACCCGAGTAATCAGTCTGGAACGCCGGCGATGCGTCACCACTCAGCGACACATGCGGCACACCGCGCGAATCATCGAGAATCTCAATCTCGCGCCACGGGAAATTATCCAGCGTGAACGGGAACGGCGCACTCCCCAGAAAATCACACCACGCTTTAAGGAACGCCTCTTTGCCGGCCCATTTGGCGGCCAGATGGACAGCTTCGCCATCGTTTTTTTGGCGTGCGCGGTCCTCCGCCTGCCGTACCTCGCGCACGGAAAACAGAGCACGCATATGCGAGCCCGGCTGTCCCAACTGTTCAGCGAACGCGGCCACATCCACCACGTCATGTCCCAAACCAAATGTGTTCATGGTTCCCATTGTCCACCGCTTCGCGCGCAAGTTCCACATTCCATCAAAATTGAGCTCTAATTCCATTTCAAGGGGCTGATTTGAGCTTTTCCGAATATCTATCTCCGTTTCGAGGGGCCGGTCATCCTTTGCACCACAAGTATCCACAGCATAATGCCAACGCCATTCCGCCATTTTTGCGCCTCGTCTACTTGGACACCAGCCCCTTGAAACGGAAGTAGACCTCCGAAGAAACGTAAATCAGCCCCTCGAAATGCAGAAAGCCGCGCGAACACGCCATAATGGCTGTATGGCACAACGGCAATTGATACGCACCACCGCGGAAACACCCATCGGTCGGATGATGATGGCTTCAGACGGTGAGGCGCTCACCGAGCTATGCCTCGAGGACTGGTGGTGGGTCACCAAGAACCAGCAGCACGACAACGGAACGCCAGATTCCGAACTCGAGGTGTTCCGCATAACCCGCGACTGGCTGCAGGCCTACTTTGCAGACGAACGCCCAAGCCTCAGCCAGGCCCCACCAATGAATCCGGCGGGCACTCCGTTTCAGCACGAAGTATGGCAACTCGTTGCAGAAATTCCTTACGGCATGACGGCCAGCTACGGAGAGATAGCCGCCGAGCTGTCCGAACGCCGCGGTGGAGGGCGTATGGCTGCGCAAGCGGTTGGAGGCGCGGTCAAGCACAATCCAATCACCATCATCGTGCCTTGCCACCGCGTGGTCGGATCAGGCCGCGCGTTTGGCGGCTATGGCGGCCGGCTCGACATCAAGGCCGAACTGCTCGAGCACGAGGGCGTGGATATAACGCGATTCGATCTGCTCGATATCCGGCCGGTATAAATCGGCACTCAACGCCCACGGCAAACGACAACCGGCACTCAGCACAGGGCTCCGCCCCGACCACCCAACAATTTCCCGAGTCATGCCGAGAAACCCATACGGAATTGTTCACCATCAGTGCGCCATCGGCACCCATACAATCCCTACAATGGAAAGCACATGGCAGCAGGCAAACTGCGGCCGTGCATGAACTTGTGCCGTAGGGCCATGAACAAGATCGGGAGGCGTGTATGACAGGCATCATCGACTATGCACGCACCGAGTTGCGCCCGTTCTCCGAATTGCCGTTCAATGAAATCGACGCCCTGATTATCGCCACACTCATCTATGAAGACGTGGCCAACATCTGCCCCACACTGATGCTTGACGAACAGCAGCAATCCGGCTCATTCGCCACGCGCATCCGTACATTTGAACCCAAACATCCGTTGATATGGCTCAAAGGGCTCTGGCATCCGGCAATGGAATCAATCAGCCTCAAAGAGGCCAACCAAGAATTGCATCGTTCAATCGATACATCGGAAGATGACAAACCCCACGAAGCCCAAATGGTCTCGGTGATCGATCCACGCCTCACCCATACTCTGTTCGAGGAGGCCGGCAATAATCCGCGCTTTACCGGCATACAGCTGGGAGCCGTCGTCGAGCACGTCAACCGCGGCGAGCAAACCCAATTTGCCGCGGCGACGTTCCAGCTGCCCGACGGCCGAAACCGTCGCAACCCTACGCATAAAGGCACCATGGTCCTCTCCTTCCGCGGAACCGATGATTCGCTAATCGGCTGGAAAGAGGATTTCAACATGGCTTTCCAGTATCCAGTACCGGCCCAACGCGCAGCCAGTGCATATCTGGATACGGTGGCCCGCCTATGGGACGGTCCGATTGTTCTGGTAGGCCACTCCAAAGGCGGCAATCTGGCGATTTATGCGGCGATGAACGCCGACGCCAAAGTCCAAAACCGCATTCGGCATATCTATTCGCTGGACGGCCCCGGCTTCCCCTCGGAAATCGTGACCAGCCCCGCCTACCGCAGAATCCAGCCAAAGGTGACGAAAATCGTGCCGAGCTCATCGATTGTGGGCATGATTTTCGAGACTCCTGAACCATGCCGTGTGGTGTCTTCCGATTCGGACGGCATTATGCAGCATTCCGCATTCACCTGGCTGGTGGACGGCGATCAGTTCGTCACCGAGCCCGATCTCAGCTCCAGCTCCCAACTGTTCAACGAAGAGTTGAATCATTGGGTTGGCGCGCTTACGCCGGAACAGCGCGAGCGTGCAGTGGACGCCCTGTTCACCGTGCTGCACTCCAATGGCGCCACGACGTTCAGCGAAGTGATGAGCAATTTCCCCGCTTCAATCCCCTCCATGCTTGGCGCGTTCGTGGGACTTACCCCCGAGGATCGGCGGCATTTAGCCGAAGCAGTGCCCATTCTGATCAAGGCCGCCACCGCCAAACACAAGACAGATTCCGCCAACGCCAAGGCAGCGGCAGACGCCGACGAACCAAACGGCACACCCGCTACCGAGCAGAAGAACGAACCCAACGATAAACCCACAGATGTCTAGAGATACTAGTTATAGTGTCCAATAACTTATTAGACAGCGTGACTATTAGCGCAATGTGTCAGGAGGAAGAGATGCCGCGTCCACGTCATGATTCCGAGGTGCTGCCAGCCAAAGAGCGCCTCGAAAACGCTTTCTGGGAACTACTCGCCGACCGCGACTACCGCAAAATCACCGTTACCGATGTGGTAAGCGAGGCCGGAGTCAACCGCAATTCGTTCTATTACCACTTCTCCGGACTGCCGGAACTGGCCGATTCCGCCATTCTGCATCAGGTCGAATCCATCCCGATCAACCGCACCCCCGACCCGAACGGCAACCCCGAGGAGCAGTGGCGCGAACGTATCACCGCCACGCTCGCCAACCCGGAACAGCGCCAGCGTCTCGACCGATTGGCTCTGCTGGCCGGCCCGCACAGCACGCTGGAACTGACTGAATCCCTGCGCGATTTCTGCCGACTGCAGATGATCAGCATGCTGCAACGAGACCCCGAACATCTTGACCTCACAACCGATCTCATGATTGAATTCACCGTAGGCGGCATGCTTGCAGTGCTTCAGCGCTGGCCCAAGCTGAGCGGTACCATCGAGATCAAGGATCTGCTCAAGGAAGACGTGGCCGTGCTGGCCATGGGCATCTATCTGGCCATGAGCCGCGAAGACATGCTCGATTACTGGAACCGCATCTTTGCACACGGCCCACAGAACAGCAACAATACTGCTGCCGGCCATCACAACTAGGGTGTGTTTACACTAGTTGGGTTTTTGGCCGTGTTCTCCATGGAAACCAGGGACAAGGCGTTGGAGAAGGCGGAATCCGCCGCCAAGGACATGGAATCAAGGAAACTCAAGGAGGCCGCCAGATGCCTCAGGGAGGGCATCGGCGAGACGACGACCCATCTGCTCGACGACTACCCGCGCGAGCATCGCCGCCGCATCCGCGCCAACAACATGATCGAACGCCTCAGCCGCGAGATCGGAAGGCGCACGCGCGTGGTCGGCGGCTTCCCCGACGGGCGCTGCGCCCTGATGCTCATATGCGCGAGAGTCCGCTACGTGACCTCCAGCGAGTGGTCGACGCGACGCTACCTCGACATGTCAGGGCTCGGTGAGAACGTACCAGCAGCGAACTGATCATCGCCACAGGGGCGGGCGAAGACCAACGTGCGCAAAAACTCGGGCACCACCAACAGTGGCAGCGCCGCTCAAACAGTAACGGAACCCTGATACCACAGCACACACCAGCCGACAGCGGCAGACGACACCCACCACACGATTTTGAGTACACTATAGAATCATTACTCCAGAATGCATAATTTCAAGTATACTGAAAATCAACGTCGATTTAATGACTGTTTTGCAATACACTAGAAATCGGAGGCGTGAAGATGACGGGGTATATCGCACGAGACAAGCTCACCGACACGCTGCGCAGCCACCGGAACACCCCGGAGATCAAGGTGCTTACCGGCGTCCGACGGTGCGGGAAAAGCACGCTGCTGGAACATTATGCGCAATCACTGCTCGACGACGGCGTTCCCGCGAGCAATATCTTCACCCGTCGCTTCGATTCCTTCGACACGCCCATCGGATATTCGGCGACCGACCTGCACGCCGACCTGATGCAAGCCACGCAAGAATCCCGACCCGGCCCCTTCTACGTTTTCCTCGATGAGATACAGGACGTTCCCGGATGGGAGGAAGTGGTTCGCCGGCTGCATTCCCGTGACGACACCGACGTGTATATCACCGGATCGAATGCACGGCTGCTATCCGGCGAACTGGCGACCCATCTGACGGGTCGCTACATCACCATCCCCGTATATCCGCTCTCCTTCGACGAATACCAACGCCATCATCGGGCTCAGGGAACCACGGATTCCACGGACCAGCTGTTCTCCAAATACATGATGTTCGGCGGCATGCCCGGCCTGTTCGCCACCGGCCAGCCGGACCAGGACAAGGCGACCGAAATACTCACCTCAATATACGAATCCATTGTGATGAAGGACGTGGCGGGAAGGTACGGCATCCGCGACATCGCCACATTGGAAAAACTCAGCCGATATCTGTTCTCAACGTCGGGAAACCTGTTCTCCGTCAACAAGGTCGCCAACACGCTCACAAGCGCCGGCGCGAACGCCTCCTACGCCACCGTCGACAACCAGATCAGCGCGCTCGAACGCTCGTTCATCGTCTACAGCGCGCAACAGGAACGCATGCGAGGCAAGGAACTGCTGCGCCCGCAACGCAAGTTCTACCCCGTCGACAACGGTTTTCGCAATCTCGCCACGGGTTTCAACGGCTCGGATCGCGGAGCCCAGCTCGAAGGCATCGTCTTCATGGAACTGCAGCGACGCGGTTACGATGTCACCATCGGATCGCTGCCCGACGGCGAAATCGATTTCATCGCGAAGCGCGGAAACAACAAGCAGTACATTCAGGTCACGTTGAACATGACCGAGGAGCAGACCCGGGAGCGGGAATTAGACCCGCTGCGGCGATTGGGCGACGCATTCCCCCGCACGGTGCTCACCCTCGACTGGCATAGCGAGGGCATGACCGACGAAGGCATCCATATCACCAACGTCATGGATTGGCTCTGCTCGTAGGAACGCGCCGGATACGACGACACGCCGAAGGGGTGCTCACGGAATGGCGGATAGGTTTCGCACAATGGCGGAATTCCAATGGTTGCTTTTCGGCAACAACGGTTCTGTGAGCACCCCTTCGGCGTGTCGCGGAGTCGGAAGAGCAAGCAAGCAGTTCCGACGTCACTGCTTGACGGCACCGGCCGCTAAACCGGACTGCCAGTACCGTTGCAGGAACAGGAACGATATCGCCAGCGGGACGACGGCAAGCAACGACCCGGTCAGAATAAGATTGTTCGGCACCTGCTGAGCCGAAGGATCGGAGGCCATCTTGAGCCATACGTTCAAACCGACGGTAAGCGGATAGTCATCCGTGTTGGACAACATGATCAGCGGCAGGAAATAATTGTTCCATACGCTGACCAACGCGAAGAGCAGCACGGTCACAAACCCCGGCGACAACAGCGGGAAAGCCACTTTCCAGAAAATCGTCCACGTATTGGCACCGTCAAGACGCGCCGCCTCGACCAGAGATTGCGGAATGGATGTCTGTGCGTAGATGATCATCAGGTATAAGCCGAACGGATTCGACAGCTGCGGTATGATGACCGCCAACGGCGTGTTCACCAATCCGATCTTCGCATACATCAGAAACAGCGGAACGGTGATGACCGTGGATGGAATCGACATGAAAATCAGGGTGATCCACAGCAGCATATTGCGGCCGGGAAATCTCATGGTCGCGATGGCGTATCCGGCGAAAGCGGCAAGAATGGTGGAACCCAAGCCAGCGACGACCGCATAAAGAATCGAGTTCAGCAGCCATCGCGTATACACGCCCTCCTGAAAGGTAAATGTGTCCACGATGTTCTGGAAGAACACGTTTTCGTCATCGAACCATAAGCCGAACGACGCGTATAGGCCTTCATTGGTTTTCGTGGAGGAAAACACCAGCCAGATCAGCGGAATAACGCAATACAGCAACATCAGCAGCATGATGAGATGGAGGAGTACGTTCATGCCTTTTTGTTGGGGCGTCAGCTTGATGAGAGGACCATCCGTTTGACGGTTCTTCAGTTTGCGCTCATACTCCTTGCGCCTCCATCGGTTGACCAGGCGCGTCCCCCATGACGCAGCAGAGGCATTCGTCGTTGCCATATTACCGTTCCTCCCAACGTGAACCGAACAGCTTCACTGCCGCCACGATCAGCATCGTGATGGATCCGACGACAAGCGACACAGCTGCGGCATAATTGATATCCTGCCCGGTGAACGCCAAATTATAGGTGTACATATTGGGCGTGTAATAACTATTGATGACTTCGGGAACCAGCGTCTTCAAAATGTTCGGTTCGTTGAACAGCTGGTATGAGCCGATGATGGAAAACAGCAATGTCATGATCACGGTGCTGCGAATCATCGGAATCTTCACCGACCATGCGATGCGGAATTCGGACGCACCGTCGATGCGCGCCGATTCGTATAACTCGCCGGGAATGACGCGGAGCGAAGCATAGAAAATCAGCATGTTATATCCCATAAAGCACCACCGTGCAATATTGGAGATGGAAAACAGCATGGCGTCGGCGGACAGCAGGTTCGGCGCCTGCGCTCCGAACATTTGGAAAAACTGACCGATCAGGCCATTGCGCTGACCGTAAATGTATCCCCACATCAATGCCGCAATCACACCGGGCACCGCATATGGGAGGAACAACAGCATACGGGGAATGGCGATGTGACGGATCCTGCCGGAGTCGAGAATCAGGGCCGCCAGCAATGCCAGCGCCAGCATCAGCGGCACCTGAATAAGGAAGTAGAGGCTCACCCGCCCGAAACTCTCCCACAGTTTCGCGTCGCTCACAGCGCGGACGAAATTCTTGAGACCGACGAATCGTGAGCCGCCGACCATCCGTTCCTTGAAGAAACTGAGGTATAAGGCGTACAGGATGGGAAGAATCGTTCCCATCAGAAATACGACCACGTATGGCAAACAGTAGAGCATACCGACATACTGCTGCTTTTCTTTCCTGAGTGGCATCCGCGCGTCTCCATCGGCTGCGTGAGTCATGCTCATTCTCCTTCATTGCCGCGCCCTCGGATGGCGGCCGTCATCGCGACCGCCGCCCGAGAATCACGAATCCTACTTATCAACGACGTTGAATCCTTGGTCTTCGGCATACGTCTCCAGGTTCGACTGCCACTTGCCCAAGGCGTTGTACAGGTCACCGTCCTCAGTGAGTTCCGGCACCACCGTGTCCACGAATTCCTGAGCGTATTGGGAGTTGAAAGGAAGCACGTCCCAATCGTCGTTGATCTTCGACGCGGATTCGAAGTACACGGCCTTGACCTTCTCCCCTCGGAAGAAGTCGTCCGTGATATTGGCCTGTTCGGAGTCGGTCTGGAAGGACTTCGCCGCATTGAAATAGCTGCCGCCGTAGGACTGCCACGCTTCGATGGCGTCCGGATCGGAGCTGACCCAGTTCATATACGCTATCGCCGCGGCCTGTTTCTCCTTCGGGCATGCTGAGGTCATGGCCAGCATGCTTCCGCCGATGGTGGCCGTTTTCAGGTCGGCGGAGGAGTCGCCGTATGCCGGCGGCAGTTCCACGGTCATCTTGCCTTCAAGCGAGGGCATGTTGCTGGCGATCAGCGCGCCGCGCCAGCAACCGTCGATCCATGTGGCGTAGCGTCCGTCGAGGAAATCCCGGGTGAACTGATCGGTGCCGGTCGCCGTCGCTTCGATGACGCCTTCGTCGATCATGCGCTGGATGCGTTCCATGACCCCCTTGGTCTCGTCGTTCTGCATGTCGAAGGACACGTTTTCCGTACCGTCAACGGAATAGGTTTTGACGCTTGCCGCGCGGAAGAAGTAGTCCATGAAATGTGCATTGCTGGTGTCGAAGACTCCCATGTATTTTGTCGGGTCCGCCTCGTGCAGCTTCTTGCCGGCTTCCTCGAACTCGTCCCATGTGGTCGGGACGTCGATGCCATATTCCTCCAGGATGTCCGCACGCACATACATCGCGACAGGGGCCTGATCGGAGGGAATGCCATAGAGTCCGTCGCCCATGTGGACCGCATTCCAGGCCGCATCGGCGTAGAGCGAGCCGAATTCCTTCTCTATCGACTCTTCGGAGATATTGGCGAGGGATCCGGTCGCGGCATATTGCGGCATCGAGTCGTAATCGGTCTGCACGATGTCGGGAATGCCCGATCCGGCTTTGACGACGTTCTGGAATTTGGTGTAATGATCCGACGACGTGCCGGTCGAGACCAGATCGATTTTGATGTGGGGATACTTTTTCATAAAGGCGTCAGTGCTCTTTTTGCGGATGTCATAGGCCCACGTCCACACGGTGAGCGTGATATCCTCGTCGCTGTCCAACGCCGCTTGGACATCATCGGCGGTAATGCCGCTGGCACCCGTATCTCCGCCGCCACTGCCGCACGCGGCAAGGGGGAACGCAAGCGCAGCGGCCGCCACAGCGCATACCGCCCTATATAAACCCTTGTTCACATGAACCTCTTTCGTCAGCTTCTTTACTGGACCGATACGAATGCAGTGTCATCGCATCTCCATATCGTATCGTTAAGATAACGTAACACAGTATTCTCCGAAATCAAAACCCAGCCCCCTCCGGCGCGCCACACGGCGATTGCGTCAATATGGATGGAAGAATACGGAACCATAGGGTACGCATTTCGTGATTCACGGATGATTTCCGAGTAATATCACCTTTCATAAAGCCCAGAAATATGCCATTTCTAGGCATCTCATCGAAATACGTGAATCTGTCGTTGCCAACTGTGGACACCACGCGACCCCCTTGCCGCCATAGCGCTGTCCCTCATCGCCATCCCCGCCACATTCGCAGTAGAAGACGACACTCACGATGGTTTAACGTTAAGATTTATGCTATAGTACGAAGGAGCTGAAATCGGCACCGCGGGGGCGTCATCACACCGGATTCCCAACCCGCGAACCTATGGAAAAGGAGCTATCGTGTCATCAGACATGACCCACGATTCGCGCAGCGACACGGAAACCGGCACGTCGCGTCCCAACTTCCTCGTCGTCATGACCGACGATCAAGGCCCCTGGGCGCTGACCCGGACCATGCCCGAACTGGTCACGCCCACTGTCGATGAGCTGGTAGAGACGGGCACGATCTTCGATAATTTCTATTGCGCCTCGCCCGTCTGTTCACCTGCCCGGGCATCATTGCTGACCGGGCGCATGCCATCCGCACACGGCGTGCACGACTGGCTCATTCCGGGTGAAGAGCAGCCCGACCCGCACGAGGAGGAGTATCTCGGCGGATTGCTTACCCTGCCGGAAGTACTGCACGAAGCCGGATACGTTTGCGCAATGAGCGGCAAATGGCATGTGGGGACGTCACGTCGACCGGCACCGGGATTTGATTTCTGGTATGCGCATCGCAAAGGCGGCGGCCCGTATTTCGACGCGCCCATCTGGGACGACCACGGCAACAAACGCGACGAACCGCGATATTTCACCGATGCAGTGGCCGATGAGGCCTGTCGCTTCCTCGACGACTATGCGTCAGGCAATGTCGCGGGAAGAACGACATCGAACTCCCCGTTCTATATGCAGGTGAATTTCACGGCTCCGCACCACCCATGGGTGGGAAGCCATCCTCAGGAACTCTGCGACCTGTACAGCGGATGCGATTTCGCATCGGTTCCCCGGGAGCCTCCGCATCCTTGGTCCAAACCTCGCACGGAATTCTATGAGGCGTTCGACGATCCCGTACCGCAACTGCGCGGATACGCGGCGTCCCTTTCCGGCGTAGACCGTGCACTGCGTCTGCTACTCGACAAACTCGACGAGCATGATCTCGCCTCAGACACGGTTATCGTGTATATGGCGGATAACGGTTTCAGTTGCGGACATCACGGCATCTGGGGCAAGGGAAACGGCACCTATCCGTTGAATTTCTGGGAGAATTCCGTGAGGGTTCCCTTCATCATCCGCCTTCCCGGCCAAACCGAAGCACACGAGGTGAGCGATCATGTATCGGCGACCGGGTTCATGTCCACTATCTGCGAACTCGCCGGAGTCGATCCGGCCGACGATCCGTTACGCGCCGGTTCGTCATTCGCAAATCTGGCGAGAAGCGGAGTCGATGACGCCAAACGCGAATCGGTGATGGTGTTCGATGAGTACGGCGGCGGACGCATGGTACGCAGCGGCGATTACAAGCTGATCGAACGCTATGACGGCCCCGGCGAGCTTTATCATCTCGGCAACGATCCTGAGGAACGGGAGAACCTGTACGGCACCGCCACCCATGCGCATATGCAAAACGAATTGCACGACCGTCTGCGAGAGTGGTTCGCCCATCATGAAACCGCGGCGGACAGCGCCTGGGCGCATGACGTCCAGGGATGGGGACAACTCGTGCCCTTACGTCGCGGCTACGATGACAAGCACATGTACGTCCATGGTCTACATTTGAGATAGCGGTTCGTTCAGCATCCGAGGCGGACTTGGCGGAAAGAAAGGGATGATATGGCAACGACGCTCAAAGACGTGGCACGTCAGGCGGGCGTGTCCCACACCACATGCTCAGCAGCGCTGCGCGGGCTTCCGAACGTTTCTCCACGCACCAGGAAAAAGGTTCTGGCCGCAGCACAGGCATTGCATTACAACACGAATCTCTCCGCGCGAATGCTCCGGTCAAACCACAGCGGTCTTATCTCATTCGTCGTGCCGGATCTTTCCCCCACCTATTATTCGATGCTTTCCGTGGAGTTGGCCCGGGAAGCCACTTCGGCCGGCATGCAACTGGTGGTGCAGCAGTCCCAGCATTCGGCGTCCGAGGAGAACAGCATCATCGGTTCCGCGCTCTCCTCGTTGGCCGATGGGTTTTTCGTCGCGCCGGTCGCGCATTACACCGATGAAGACCTATCCATGCTGATCGGGGATAAACCTGCTGTGATTCTCGGTGATTTCACACAAACCACGCGATATGACAGGGTGAAATCCCCGAATTCCGAAGGTGTGAACAGCGCGATCCAACACTTACGCCAGCAGGGCTGCACGTCCATCGGCATCGTCGGCGGCATGACCGACGACAAGGAGGCCGATATCCCGGAAGGCTCTTCCGTACTGACACTCCAAGGATTGCGTATGCATGCCGCGATGGATGCCTTGGCCGACCTGTATCACGAAAACCGCGAATCCATCGTGAATGAACGGTTGATCGATGTCGGGTGGAATTCTGACGAAGGCATTCGCGCAGCGAACCTCTTCATGGAAGCCGGAATGCCATATGACGGCTTGTTCTGCTTGGACGACGAAATCGCATTAGGCATGCTTCACGGATTGCATGAAGCCGGAGTCCGGGTGCCGGAGCAGGTGAAAATCATCGGCTTCAACGGTATTCGCCACAGTGCCATCAGCACCCCTACTCTAAGCACCGTCGAAGTCGACCTGCCCGGCATGGCGTCCGCCGTCGTTTCCTTGTTGCGCAGACGCATCGAACATCCCGACGTGGAAACGCTTCCGCAAAAAGTGACCGTCGGTACGATTCTGCGTGCACGGGAATCCACGGCGGCAGGCAATGTCTGACGGCGCTGAAGACAAGTATCATCAGGAGCATTCGGAGACTCTTTGTGCAACCCACTACATAAGGCGCGTTTTGATGAGCGATACGATGAGGCGGCCTCGCCTCCCCTTTACCGTGATAGCCAAGCCGACAGGCGCGGCCTGCAATCTTGACTGCCAGTACTGTTTTTTCCTCTCGAAGGAATTGCTCTACGATTCGGCCCGTCAGATGATGAGCGAAGAGGTGCTGGAATCGTACATTCGCCAGTTCCTGGCGGCAAGTCCCGATGGCGAGGTGACGATGCTGTGGCAGGGCGGAGAACCCACCTTGCGTGGCATCGATTTCTTCAGAACCGCCGTCAGCCTATGCGAACGATACCGGCGCAAGAAACAACTCGTGAAACATGCCTTGCAGACCAACGGCACCCTGATCGACGACGAATGGGTCGCCTTTCTTCGTGAACATGATGTGCTGGTGGGCGTATCAATCGACGGCCCGCAGGACTGCCATGACGCCTATCGATTGAATCGTGGTGGCAAAGGCACGCACGCAATGGCTGTGCGAGGTTGGCGATTACTGCACGACGCGGGAGTGCGCTGCAATATCCTCTGCACGGTGCATCATGCGAACGAAACACGGGGTTCGGAGGTATACCGATATTTTCGCGACGAATTGGGCGCCGATTTCATACAGTTCATTCCGATCGTCGAACGGGTGGATTCCTCGCAACTGGAACGGGTGGAGCGCAACGGCTGGCGAATCACCGGGACGAGAGGCGAACGCGCCGGTCTGCTGTATCGTCAAACCGGCGAACAGGTCACATCCCGTTCCACGTCGTCGAAAGCATACGGACGGTTTTTATGCGATGTATTCGACGAATGGATAGCGCATGATGTCGGTCGGGTATTCGTCCAGGATTTCGACGGCGCACTGGGCTCGCTATTCGGACAATACGCCGTATGCGTACACGCCCCGGAATGCGGATACAATTTCGCGTTGGAATTCAATGGCGATGTATATGCGTGCGATCATTGGGTGGAACCCGATTGGCTGATCGGCAATGTGGCCAACGCCGATTTCTTCACCTTGTCGCAATCAGCGCGCATGCAACGTTTTGGATTGAAAAAACATGCGGAACTGACCGATCAGTGTCGCCGATGCCCGTATGTGCGCATGTGCAACGGCGGCTGCCCGAAAGACCGTTTCCTGAAATCCAAGGATGGGCAAAACGGACAGAACTACCTCTGCGCGGGCTATTCACTGTTCTATGAGCACATCCGCCCGGACATCATAGGCATGGCCCGCCTGATTCGTTCCGGCCATGCCGCATCCGAAATCATGGATCCGCGCATTCGCAGTCGTGTGAGGGTCGGCGGAGCCCTGCCGTAATACTCCTTCATTCGGCTTGCCGCTGCCGGCTGCCCCCCCCTATTGCACATGCCGTTTTATTCCTCGGAAGGTTGGTATCGATGACTCATCTCTTTCTGGCATTGATAGTCGGCTTCGGTGTCGGCATCGTCGTGGGGGCGCTAGGCGCCGGCGGCGGCATTCTATCCGTGCCGGTGCTGGTGTATCTGCTGGGACAGGAGCCTCATGCCGCGTCGGCCGGCTCCTTGGTGATCGTCGGATTGACCGCGGTGGTATCGCTGATGCCTCGCGCCCGCGAAGGGCATGTGCGTTGGCGAGACGGTTTGGTGTTCGGCGTGGTGTCTTCGGTCGGCAACGTGTTGGGGTCGCGCGCATCCCTGATGGTGGACGCGCATATGCTGATGATACTGTTCAGCGTGCTGTTGATGGCGGTTGGCGTGTTTATGGTGCGTAAATCCTGCCGTATGAGTCAAGTCGGTGACGCCGGAACCGTCGCGCATGCCGATTCCGGTTCCACCAACCCGCATCGGTCCGTTTGGCTGCTGGTGGCATGCGCGACGGCGACCGGCGCATTAACCGGGTTTTTCGGCGTCGGCGGAGGTTTTGCCGTAGTGCCGATGCTGGTGCTGGCTTTGGGGTTCACCATGCGCGAGGCCTCCTCGACATCGCTGCTGGTGATGATTATCGCATCGGCGGCCGGCCTGATGTCGCGCATTGGGACCAGCGTCAGCATCGACTGGGGAATCGTGATCGTCTTCGCATTGGCCTCAATGATTGGAGGACTGGTCGGAGCTCCGGCGTCACGCAGGATGCGGGAAGTCGTATTGACGCGATTGTTCGCAGGATTGCTGTTCATCGTGGCGACGTACACGATGATTTCCACACTTATCGAAATGCTCGCCTAACGACACGCCGAAGGAGTGCTCGCAGAACGGCGGATAGGTTTCGCACAATGGCGGAATTCCAATGGCTGCCTTTCAGCAACCATGGTTCTGCGAGCACCCCTTCGGCGTATCGACGCGGTTTCAACCGCCCTCGAAGATGAATACAGCCATCGTTCGGTTTATGGAATCATGCTTTAGTAAATTACGATTCCATAAATGGGGAACAGTGGGACAACGCCCGAAATTTTGCGTACTTTGGTCTGGGCTTGAGATAGGGGCATGGCCCGTGTCCGTGTACGATTTTCTGTCGCCAAACAAAACAAATCGCGACTGGAAACGAAGGCACGAAGCCATGCCGCAGCAGATTCCACAGGTCCACCGGCACGCGGCCGGGGCGCCGAAAAAGAGGGCTCCCGGTCCGTCGGCGTCTCCCGGGGAGGGCGGAACATGGTCGAACGCGTCTTCAACCGCATGAAGCACCACCGCAAGGCCTCCACCCGCTACGACAGGCTCGACGAGACCTTCCTCGCCAACCTCCAGCTCATCCTCATCGCCGTCTACCTGAAAAAACACAGCCAAAACCCAACTAGTGTAAACACACCCTAATCCAATCCTCCAACGAAGAGCTCCGCCGCAACAGGCGGGGCTCTTTGCATAAACCCGCGTGAGGTTTCTCACAAGGCGCAATCGCCGCACAATGCTGGCGTTTCCATCTCACGCACAGGAAGATAGAAAACATGAGCGAAACTTCGAACAACACCCGTTTGGAACACGACTGCATCGGCAAGATGGAAGTGCCGGCAAACGCCTACTGGGGCATTCACACCCAGCGCGCCATCAGCAACTTCCCGGTCTCCGGCATCACCGACAGCCAGCATCCGGAGCTGGTTCGCGCCTACGCCACAGTCAAGCGCGCTTGCGCCATCGCCAACGAGGAACTGGGACTCATCGACGCTTCCAAGGCCGAGGCCATCCGTGCTGCCTGCCTGGAAATCGAGGCCGGCAAGCTGGCCGATCAGTTCCCGGTCGATGTTATGCAGGGCGGCGCCGGTACTTCGTCGAACATGAACATGAACGAGGTAATCGCCAACCGCGCGCTAGAAATCGCCGGCCATCAGCGTGGCGACTACTCATACATTCACCCGAACGACGATGTCAACGAATCGCAATCCACCAATGACACCTATCCGGCCGCCTGCAAGCTCGCACTGATTGACGCGCTGGGACCGCTTGCCGAGTCCACCAAGAAACTCGCCAAGGCCTTCCATGATTTGGCCGACAAGCACATCAATGATGTGACAATCGGCCGCACCCAGCTGCAAGACGCCGTGCCAATGACCTACGGCCAGGAATTCCACGCATTCGCCACACTGCTGAAGTCCGATTTGGCCGCGTTCGACCGCGTAGTGCCATTGTTGGCCCAGCTCAACCTCGGCGCCACCGCTATCGGCACCGGTATTTGCGCCGATTTGCGCTTCCGCCAGTCCGCCACCAAGCATCTGGCGCAAATCACGGGTCTGCCGATTACCGCCGCCCCTGATCCGGTGGCTGCCATGACCGATATGGGCGCGTATGTGTCTACATCCGCAGCCGTAAAGAACCTCGCCGTGCATCTGAAGAAGGCCGCCGATGATCTGCGACTGCTGAACTCCGGCCCTCGCTGCGGGTTCAACGATCTCAATGTGCCGGCACGCCAGGCAGGGTCCTCGATTATGCCAGCCAAGGTGAACCCGGTTATTCCCGAATGCGTCAACCAATGCTGCTTCATGATTTTCGGCATGGACGTGACCGTGAACTGGGCCGTGGCCGAAGGTCAGCTGCAGCTCAATGCCTTTGACCCGGTGATGGTGCATGAGCTGCTCACCGGCATGGCGCTGCTGACCAACGCGATGACGACGTTCCGCGTCAACTGCGTGGAAGGCATTGAAATCAACGCGGATAACGGGCGCGTCTACGCTCAGTCCTCGCCGTCGATTTCCGCCGCGCTCAATCACTATATTGGCTATGAGCATGCGGCCGACATCGCCGCCGAAGCCGTGCATACCGGCCGCACCGTGCGCGAAGTGGCCGGTGAGCGCACCGACTTGCCCGCCGAACAGCTGGATGAGATTCTCGACCCGATTCGCCTGGCACGCGGCCTCGGACAAACCTGCCGCGAGCATCAGGAATAGAGGAATTGGACCATGACCGGCGTGACGCTGCTGGCAGCATAACTGATCTTCCGCACTGGTCTCCCCCTCCGACCGCCTCCGGCAGCCACATTCCTCGTCAGAGGGAGGCAATCCGTATATACTTCCTCTGCTGAGGAGTCTCTCACAACTTCTTCAGAGATGGCCGATACAGTAAGGCATATGGATGAATATGCAGGAAATATTGATCGCTGGTTCCAAGCGAACGTCGGCAAACTCACGTGGTTGGCCATTGTATTGGTCCTCGTGCTGGTGACCGACCGGCTTGTCAGTCGCGTTCTGCGCAAGGTATTGGATAATTCGCAGATTCCCAGTGCCTCGATTTTCGTGAACCTCGCGCGTGTAACGATTTGGGTCATCGGCACGGCAATGGTGCTGCAACCAGTATTCGGCATTAATCCCACTACACTGATCACCGCCCTCGGCGTTGGAGGCGTGGCGATTTCACTGGGTCTGAAAGATACCGTTGCCAACATCATCGGCGGATTCGGATTGATGCTAGGACACGTGATCCAGCCCGGAGATTTGGTGACCGTTCAAGGCGTCACCGGCACTGTGCATGACATCACCTGGCGGCAGACCGCGGTGCGCACCCGCAACGGTGATTTGATGATCATTCCCAACTCGGTGCTGAATACCGCAGCGCTGACCAAGTTGACGCCGGTGAGTGAGGGCATGTCGACGCTGGAATTCACCGCCAAAGCGTCCAGCGATCCGGCCGCTGTCAGTCAGGATATCCTCGACCGTGTGACCAAGGCGACCGCCAATGTGTCTTTGGAAGGGCAGTCGCCTCTGGTCAAATTCACCGGCTTCTCGCCTTATGGCATGACCGGCCAAGTACTGGTATTCGCACGCGAAGGCGTGCTGCTGTCCACTGTGACGGATGCCGCCGCGCGCGCCATCGCCGGAGCCGATTATCTTGTCGAAGACGGCGGCTCAGCAGACAACATCTAACCATCTTGGCTTCCCTCTCTGAGGGGAGCTGCCAGACGAAGTGAGACTGAGGGGAGTACCGTGATACCGCGGAGACTCCCCTCAGTCAGCTTTGCTGACAGCTCCCCTCAAAGAGGGGCGCCAAAAAATGCTTACGCCAATAGCATCCAGATAGTCAGGCCAACGGTCAGCAGTATATAGATGACCACACCTGGATTGCCGTAGGTCGTGCGCACTTTCAAACCGGTAGGCAACTCTTCGGGAGCCAGATAGAATTCCCAGTTCCTGCGCTTGACAATCAGCAGCACGATACCGGCAATCAGGAGACCCATCATCACCATGCCGTACAGCATCATGATGCTCAATCCGCGCATACCGCTGCCGCCTTGCACCATACTCATGATTTCGGCTTCACTGATGGTGCCGCTGAGGATTCTGGGATCAATCTGCTTGAGCATCAGCGGCGCCAGCACGGAGCCATTGAGGTTGATCAGCATGTGCATCAGCACCGAGTAACGCAGGCGAGAGGTGCGCGTGTACACATAGCCGAAAATCAGGCCTAGCCCGAAGGCATAGAAGAACTGGAACAGATTCATGTGGAACAGCGCGAATGCCAGTGCGGAGAACACGATAGCCGTCTTTTCCCCGTACCTGCGCAGACGGGAGATGATCTGCTTGCGGAAAAGCCATTCCTCGCAAATCGGCGCCAGCAGTCCCACAAACAGTGCATTCACCCACTCATTGCCGCCGAGCACCAGATCATTGATACGATTCGTGGCCTGACCATCGGTGATGTCGGCAGACAGCACCATGCCGATGATATTGCCGAGGTACATCACAGGAATGCATATGATGAAAAGCGGGATGAATTCGCCCGGCTTCATGGCAAATTGGCGGGTGCTGATGGCGGGCACGCGCGTGAACACCAGCATGCTGAGCGGCATGGCCACCAGATACAGCGGGCCCGAGGAGGCCAGCAACACCGCCCACGTAGGCACATCGTTACCGGCAAACTGATGTAATGCACCGGTGGCCAGCATGTTGAGCCCAATCCAAAACGCCACCATAATCGCGAGCGCCACGCCCACTATCGAAAAGCGTCGATATGCCACAAACCACCAGTTACCCGACTGCTGCGGCAACGTTGTTTGAGTTCCCTGCTCGGTTTGCGGCGTCTGCGGTTCGCTCACGGATTCCCCCTTATTACCGGTCCGAGGACCGCCTATGCACACGCTTCAAGAATACGGCAGTATGTTCAAAACCGCGCTAAGACCGAGAGGCATACCAGTCGGGAATTGTGCGGCAAGAGCCATTTCGCGTGGGACAACATGCAAAAATAGGCTGTTTTTGCGTATCGTCCCACGCTCCTCAAACCGCACCATGTGGCCGTGGCGGTGAAATGGCGTCATTGCAACAATTTTCTAACAAGCACAATGGGACAACACACATGTATAACGTTTGACATGCATGTTGTCCCAAATTCAGTGGGACAACATGCAAAAAACAGCGATTATTTTATGTTGTCCCACACCATCACACATCGGCAGCTACGGTCGACAGTGAATTTTCGCTATCATACGCTGCCGGCTGATTCCCCCATCGAGGCTCAGCAAGCGAGCGCTGCGACCGCGCGAGGAGCCACGACTACCTCATCGCCGACGGCGAGCCCAGCCGGCAACTCGCTGGCCGGCAACTGCACCGTGACCTTGAGCTGCTCGCCCTTGTTCCAGCGCTGGTATTCGCCGGAGGCGATCACCGTATCCACGCGCACCAAGGAGCCGAGGAAGTGGATGACCTCAACGCGCGCACGCTCACCCACGTGGGAGTCATGCTGTGCAGCCGCGGTCAGAGTCAGGTTCTCCGGGCGCACCAGCACGGCCACGGAATCACCCTTGGCCGACCCTTCGAGCAGCGGCACACGCTGGCCGAAGACCACGGCCTCGTCGCCATTGGACGCTCCGGGCAGGCGGTTGGTCAAACCAATGAACGTGGCCACATACTCAGTGGCAGGGCGCTGGTAGAGATCCTGCGGAGCGGCGATCTGCTCGATCTTGCCCTTGTTCATCACGCCGATACGATCAGCCACAGCCAACGCTTCCTCCTGATCGTGGGTCACGAACACGGTGGTGGTGCCGGTGTTGAGCTGAATGCGGCGAATCTGATCACGCAGCTGCACACGAACCTTGGCGTCGAGGGCGGAAAGTGGCTCGTCGAGCAGCAGCACGCGCGGCTTGACTGCCAATGCACGAGCCAAGGCCACACGCTGCTGCTGGCCGCCGGACATCTGCTGTGTGTACTTCTTGGCCTGATCGGCAAGCCCCACGAGCTCAAGCTGCTCCATGGCAATCTTGCGACGCTCGGCCTTGCCCATGCCACGCACTTCAAGACCGAATTCCACGTTTTCGAAAGCGGTCATGTGAGGGAAGAGGGAGTAAGCCTGGAACACCATGGCCATCTCTCGCTTGTTGACCGGCACGCCGGTGACATCCTGGCCGCCGACCATGATGCGGCCGCCCTGAATATCCTCGAGGCCGGCAAGCGAGCGCAGCGCGGTGGACTTGCCGCAGCCTGAGCCGCCGAGCAGCACGACCATTTCGCCGGGCTTGATGTCCAGATTGAAATCATCAAGCGCATGCACAGTAGAGCCGGGGTAGATCTTGATGACGTTCTGCATCTGAATGGAGCCACCGCCGCGCTTGACGGTGTCCTTGAGCAGAGCCTTGGCGGCCTTGGTCACGTCCTTGCCGCGCACGCCCTCGAGGGTAGCGGTGGGATCGTTCTTGAACGCATCCTCGGCGGCAGTCTGCGCGGAAGTCGCGGGGGCGACGGGCTGCACATCGGAGCCGGTGCCGACAGTCGGAGCCACATCGGCAACGGCCTCATGCGAAGCCTCATGGCCAAACATCGAACGGAAAGACATAATCATTTACCTTCTTTGGACTTACGCATCGCATCAGAAATCAAGTCGAGCGCAACGAGCAGCACCACGCCGAAGAGCAGAGCCAGCAGCGACATGGCGGTGGAGATTTGTGAATTGGACTGGCCGAGCTGGTAGAGCGCGACCTGCAGGTTCATGCGGCCGAGCAGCGAGGCGACGGTGTATTCGCCCAGCACCACGGCGATGGAGATGAAGGATGCCGACAGAATCGACTGCCACAGGTTCGGGATGATCACCTTGAAGAACACCTTAGGCCAGGAGGCGCCGAGCGAACGGGAGGCCTCGACCAGGGTCTTGACATCGATGGAGTTGAGCCCCACGGCGATGGCGCGGAACGCGAACGGCATGACGAGGATCACGTAGGCGAAGCACAGCCAGATCGGGTTGGTGCTCAGCACGTCGGCCGAAAGCCAGCGGTAGATCGGACCAAGGCCGACGACCAGCACGATGGCCGGGATGGTCAGCGGCAAGGTGGCCACCCATTCAATCGCGCGCTCCAGGGCTTTGGAGCGAATATGCACGATGACCATGGTGGGCACCAGCAGCAACAGCATGATCACCACAGTGACCGCGCTCAGCGCCAGCGAAGTGCCAACGCCCTGCCACAGCACTGTCAGGTCGGCACCCAACGATTCGCCGTTGCCGGTGAAGATCGCAATCCAGGGAGCCGCCGACCAACGGCCGGAGAGCGGATGACGCAGGGTGAAGATGAGCATGGCCAGCAACGGCACGAACAGGAACGCCAGCGTGACGAACAAAATCACGAATTTGATGACGCTTTGCTTGGCTCGGCGTGCGGCGCGCAGCTGCGGGGGCTTGGGGAACGTTACGGTGGACGCGACGACAGCACCGGCGATGCCGTCAGCATCGAACGCGCGAGTATCTTCTGAATTCACTGCCAACGTCCGGCCCTCTTTTCCACAGCGTGGCTCAGCAGCATGACGATGGCCACGACGATGATCATTGCGAATGCCAGCACTTGGGCAAAGCCCTGCTGGTTAGGATCCATCTCATTGCGCATGGCACCCTGAATCATCAACGGCACCAGAATCGAGCGCTGCGAGAACAAGGCTGCGGCAGTGGCGTATGCGGAGAACGCGGAAGCGAACAGCAGCAGGAACGCGGAGATGAAGCGGGGAGCCAGAATCGGACAGGCCACGCGAGTCCAGTACTGGAACGTATTGCCGCCCAATGATTCGCAGGCCTCACGCCACTGCGGGCGAATCGAATCGACCGCAGGCAGGAAGATGATAATCATCAGCGGAATCTGGAAGTAACAGTAAATGGTGATCAGACCAGGCAACGAGCTCAGCCAGTTCGGGTTCACGGTGTAGCCGGTCAGAGTTTTGATGAGCATGGTGCCGATGCCGTTAATGCCGATGGTGGCGATGAACGCGAACGCAAGCATCACACCGCCGAACTGGGCGAGCACCGAGGAGATGGCGGAGATCATGCGACGCAGCAGACCGTTCGGCTTGGCGCCGATCACCAGCGCGTAGGAGGCGAGTGCACCCACCACCGCACCGATCACGGAAGATGCCACGGACACCAGAATCGAGGTGCCGAATGCGGCGACGGTGTTGGCTTCGAACATCTTATTGAAATTCGAGAGCGTGAAACCGCCGCTGCGATCCTGGAAAGCACCCACCACCACAATCACGGTGGGAGCCAGCAGGAAGCAGGCGGTGTAGGCAAAGAACGGGAGCGTGGAGGCAAGCGTGCCCAGCTCCTGACGATGCTTCGCCAGCACGGACGAGGCGGCGGAGGGAGTAGCGGACGGACCCGCGGCCTTGGCGGCAGCAGGTCCGTTCTGTGCGATTGCGGCAGTCATGCGAGGTAACCTCAGTTGCCGATCGTCTTGTCCCAGTTGTTCTGGAGCCACTCGGTGATGCGGGTGGAGTCATCGTTGGTGTAGGAGACCGGGTCGCCTTCGATGGTGATGGCGTCCTTCAGGGTGTCCTGATCAACGGTGCCGTCTTCCTTCATGGAGTCGAGCAGCACCGGGTTGGCGCCGCCCTTGAACCACAGGTTCTGGGCATCGGCGGTGTACAGGTACTCCTCCCACAGGCGGGCGGCGGCCGGGTGCGGCGCGTCCTTGTTGATGGCCTGGTTGTAGTAGCTCACGACCTGGGCCTTCGGGAAGGTCTTGTACTTCCAGTTCACGCCCTTATCTTTGAGCTCCTTCTTGTAGGAAGCCTGGTTGTAGGTCCAATCGAACACCACACCGGTCTGGCCGGAGTCGATGGTGCCGTTGGTCACGTCCACGGTGGTCAGGTTGCCGGCTTCCTGCAGCTTCTTGAAGAAGTCAAGACCAGGCTGCAGGTTATTGATGTCGCCGCCTGCGAGCTGGTTGACCATCAGGTAGCCGTTGAAGGCGGCACCGGCTTCGGCGGGCTTGCCGTTCAAGGACACCGTGCCGGCGAACTTGGAATCGAGCAAATCGTCCAGAGAGTTGATCTCACCGTACTTATCGGCATTCCAGCCCACGGACATGATGCCGGTGTAGTCGGCGTAGTAGGCGCCGTTGGCATCCTTGGCGGTGTCCGGAATCTTGTCCCAGGCCTGCACCTTGTACGGAGCGAAGCTATCGGTGGAAGTGGCGGCGATGGCCTGGCCGACATCGAACACGTCGGGGGCGGCGTCGGTGCCCTTGTTGGTCTTGGCGGCGTCAAGCTCTTCCTTGGAGGAAGCGTTCGGGTTGAGCTCGGTGACCTTGATCTCCGGGTACTTCTTCTTGAAGCCTTCGATGACCTCGCCGTAGTTGGACCAGTCGTGCGGCAGCGCGATGACGTTCAGAGCACCCTCTTCCTTGGCGGCCTTTTCGAGGTCTTCCATAGTACCGAAGTCGGCGAGGGAAGTGGCCTTGGCGGACTTCCCGTTCACGGTGACGGCCTTGCCGGCGCTTTCGCCGGCGCCATCGGAGGAGGCGCTGCTGGAGCCGCAGGCGGCCATGGAGAATGCAAGCACGGCGGCAAGGGAGCCGGCCGCGATCTTACTCAGGTTGTTCATAATGTTCCTTTTCTCAACATCATCCAGACGGAAAAGTCTGGGGGAACCGGGCTCGTTGCGCGGCATGCGCGCAGCCCGTAATCCCAAGAAAAGAAACTATGCGTCCAATCTGTCCGGACACTGGCGTGAAAGTGAATTGCATTCGCCATTTGCCATACGTTGGCTGAACTCAGGAAAACTCTGCATGAACTGTTGACGCTCGACGGCCATACGTCAAAAAAATGGCTTCCCAAGGAGGGAGGCCACGCAGTCGCTGTTGCGAGATTACTTCAACACGCCTTCGATCAGACGGGTGATGAGTTCGGTGTATCCCACACCCGTGGCGTCCCATGCCTTGGGATACATGGAAATCGGCGTGAAGCCAGGCATGGTGTTGATCTCGTTGACCATCACGGTGCCGTCCGGAGTCACGAAGGTATCCACGCGGCTCAGACCCGCTCCATCTACGGCCTTGAACGCACGGCGAGCCACGTCGCGTACATCCTCAAGCACGCTGACGGGCAGGTTGGCCGGCACTTCCACATGGCTGGCGGAAGCATCCATGTACTTGGAATCGAAATCATAGAACTGGTCGTCATTCTGGTGGTCAAGCACGATTTCGCCGGGCCAGCTGGCCTCGGGCTCATCGCCCGCCTTCGGGCACAGCACGGCGCATTCGATCTCGCGGCCGTCGATGCCCTGCTCGATGAGCACCTTCCAGTCATGCTCACCGGCCGTGGCGATGGCAGCGGCCACACGGTCCTGCTGGGTTTCCAGATCCTCGGCTTTATCCACCTTGGTGACGCCAAAGCTGGATCCAGCACGGGAAGGCTTGACGAACAGCGGATAAGCCAATCCGGCGACCTCGATCTGGGCGACCACATCGGCTGCGGTGAACGCGCGCGCATCCACCATAATGCCGGGAGCCGTCGGAATACCGGCAGCATTGAGCACCACTTTGGTGTAGTGCTTATCCATGCAGGCGGCAGAGGCGAACACGCCACAGCCCACATACGGCACACCCATCATCTCAAGAAGACCCTGCACCGTGCCGTCCTCGCCGTAAGGGCCATGCAGCACAGGCAGCACCGCATCGACATGCCCCAGCGAGGTCAGCACGTGATGTATCTCAGGATCGGACAAGTTCACAAAGCTGGTGCCAAAACCGGAGTCGGCATTGCTGAGATGATCCGGCTCACCGGCAAAGAAACCGTCCTTGCCTCGCGAGGGGTCGAGAATCACCGGACGGGATTTCGGCGTGATCTTCACGGTCGGCAGCTCGTCGCCGTCCAGATTCCAGCCGCGCGGATCCTCACCGTCGATAATCCACTTGCCGTCCTTGGTGATGCCCACCGGAATCGGCTCGAAACGTTCGGTATCCATAGCCGCCAGCACGCCGGCCGTGGAGATGCAGGAAATCGAATGTTCATCCGCACGCCCACCATAGAGCACCACAATACGTTTCTTGGCCATAACCATCCTTTGACTGCTGAACGAAACTTCTAATCTGCTATGAGTCTACTCGACAGTGATTTCACGCCCGAAAAGCCCGGCAAGCATTTCCGCACAGGGAATGCCCTCATTGAGCACACGGCTCATCTGATAGGCCAACGGAGTGGGCACGTCAAGCTGATTGCCCAAAGCCACCACCGCATCCGTGGTAGGCACACCCTCCGCCACGCCATTGCTGACCTTAGTGGCTTCTTCCACGCTCAGCCCCTTGCCGAGGTTGGAGCCAAACGTGTAGTTGCGGGAAAGCGGCGAGCCACAGGTGGCGATGAGATCGCCCACACCCGCCAGCCCAAAGAAGGTCTTGGGATCGGCGCCTGCCGCAGCACCCAGAGCAGTGAGCTCGGCAAGTCCGCGGGTCTCGATCATGGCGGCGGTGTTCTCACCGTAACCGGCACCACGAGCCATACCCACGGCGAGCGCGGTCACGTTCTTCAGGCTGCCGCACATTTCCAGACCAATGACATCAGTGGTCACGAACGCCTTGAAGTATTTGGTGGTGCAGGCCTCGGCCACGATGGTGGCGTTGTCGATGTTCTCGCAGGCCACCACGGTGGCTGCGGGATGACGATCGGCGATTTCCTTGGACAGGTTCGGGCCGGAGATGGCGGCAAAGCGGTCAGCCGGCAAATCAAGGGTCTCACGAACCACTTCATCCATGCGCTTGTTGGTGTTACGCTCGATGCCCTTCATCAGGCTAACCACGATGGCATGCTCGGGAATCAATCCCCTGAACTCAACGAGTGCCACACGGGCGAACTGGGCGGCGATGGCCACGACCACAATATCGGCATCCTTGACGGCTTCGGCGCGATTGCCAGTGGCGGTGATGGCATCCGGCAGCTTCTTGACAGACGGCAGGCGAACACCATTGCGCCGATTGTCACGGATATCCTCGACGATTTCCGGTTCACGGGCCCACATGGTCACGTCATTGCCGGCATCCGCCAGCACCTGGCCGAAAGCAGTACCCCATGCTCCTGCACCGAGAACCGTTATTTTCCTACCCATATCAAATTCCTACCTTCGCTTGTCGCATGGAGTGCTGTTTTTCTACCTCACGGCTATCGTCGTTCGGCGTCGCCTACCGACAGCCCACCGGGCTGTCGCCTTTACGGCTCCGTCCATACTCCTGCACCGAGAACCGTTATTTTCCTACCCATATCAAATTCCTATTTTCGCTGCGCGCAACTGCGCGTTATGCTACTCCACCGCCGGGAACTGGCCACCAGCCTCGGGCCACGGCTTACGGCTCATGGAACGGTAATCCCAATAGCCTTCTGCCGGGAATCGCTCGCCGCGAATCTCCTCCAACACCGTGTTCATGCGCTTGAATACGCGCCACATCAATTCGTCCACGGCCTCGGCGGGCGGTTCATCGCCCCAGGAATCCATGTCAACAAGCAGATCGGAATAATCGAGCGCCTCGTCGTAGCACATCACCACGTTCTTGCGAGGCCACGGCCACCAGTGGTTGATGGAAGCCGCGCCCCACGTCACTGCAGGGTAGAGCGGCACTTGATGGCCAAGTCTGCGGGAGGCTTCAAGCGCAATGTATCCTACACCTTCCTTGATGCTCATCACCCATTTCTTCGGGTCGCGGGTCACCGTGCCTTCCGGCCAAACGGTGAGGGGGCGGCCGGAAGTAAGAATATCGATTGAGGTCTCCTCGATCTGCTTGGCCTTGCCGGAGCGACGCTGCACCGGCTGCATGCCGACCAATTGGAACCATTTGCCGATCAGCGGCCACTTGGCCATCTCGGCCTTGGCCATGTAACGCGGGCGACGGCCCATGTGGAACAGGCTCATCATCGGCACGAACACATCGAACATGGTGATGTGGCTGGCCGCGGTAATGAACGGGCCGGTTTCCGGCACATGGTCAAGACCCCATGCCTTGGTCTTGCAACTAGTGCGGAATACCACGGAAACACCGGCCAGCAGTCGCTTGGTGGCCTTGGGGTTCTGGGCGTTGATCTCCGGCTGGTTCGGCGTACGCGGACCAGTCGGATAGTAATTGGTGGGGTCCACAAGTGTATGGCTGCCTGCCAGACGCTTGACCTGTTCGTCGCTCAGCGGGCTCACAGCCGAACGCGGCGACGGTTTTCCTTTGGATGCCATGGTCACTATTGTGGCACGAACCGACGCCCAAACCATGCATTACCAGCCCCGCTGGTGGATGCCGTCAGCACATCTGGCTGGGGGTGGTCTCAGCTCACGGCCAAAACCACCCCCTCCGTCCGACTATTGCCGGGCAGCCCCCGCCAGCGGGGGCAAATACGTCACTCCACGGCGATGGCGTCGATCTCCACCAGTGCACCCTTGGGAATCATGTTGTTGCCAAAGGCCACACGTGCGGGCTTCACGGAACCGATGAACACCTCGGCGTAGCGAGCGTCCACTTCCTTGAAATCCTCAACGTTCTTCAGGTAAATGGTGGCACGACACACATGCTCAATGCCAGTACCGGCGGTGTCGAGAATATGCTTGATGTTCTTCAGCGCCTGCGCGGCCTGCTCGCCCGCGGTATCCCCTGCCAGCTCACCGGTGGTCGGATCAATACCCAGCTGACCGGACACGAACACGAAACCATTGGCCTTCACCGCCTGGCTGTACGCGCCCAGTGCGGCCGGGGCCTCCGAAGTAGCTACGGCTTCCATCTTCTCGCTCATTATGTGCTCCTCTTGTTGGATTAGTGAACCCGATTACGTAGCAGTTTACCGAGCGCAGGCACGCTTACGGATGCCACTGCCCGCCATGCGGCCATATTCCGCCTCACCGCCCGGGCGATATGCAGCAGAGCGCTTCCGGGATGCTTCACCACATATGCCAGAACGGCTGTTCCTTGCGACGCACACGCAGGCCCGCCGTAACCGCGAATCCCGTCACCAGAGACAGCGCCAGTACCATAGCGAGCAAGTGAACCGACCAATACCGCTGCGACCCGTTCCGGATCATCGCACACCTCCTCATGGGGTGAGTTCCACGACCTCAATCCACTTCATTATGCGTTCTTAAAACCCAACACAACAGCATTCCATGGGGTATTCATGGATGCCCTCAGGGAAAACTCAGGGAACCCTGAGCGAGCATGAAAAAGGGCTTTCGACATATGCCGAAAGCCCTACTGGTGGGCTTGATGGGGATCGAACCCACGACCTTCTGTTCCGGAGACAGACGCTCTATCCACTGAGCTACAAACCCGAGCAACTTCTTTACTGTACACCAACCATCACCCGCGCCAAGCCACTATCATCGAACAGCGCAGCCCAGCCGGCATCATGACCATATTGTGAGGCCAATCACCGGCAAAACCTAGGGAAACGCCGTAAACGGCTCTACAATGGGGTTATGTCGGAACCTACAGATGACTTCGAATACGAACGCCGCTTCTTCTGCCGCGAGCTGCCAGACGAATACAACGACGGCGACATCCCGACCCTCATCATCCAGAGCTACTACGTGCATGCCGACAACTATGCGCTGCGCGTCAGGTTGGTCTCACACAAGGTGAGCGTCAATATGACCCCTGACATCGACCCGATTGCCGTGCTGGATGAGCACCGCGAGCAGTTCTCGGAGGCCTTCGTTACCGTTAAGGGACCGTCCGTGGGCGGCACCCGATATGAAGTGGAGCGTGAGATTGACGCCCGCATTGCCGCGGAACTCATCAAGCGCGGCGGCGAAGTGGTTATCAAGAACCGCTATTCCGTATGGATTGCGGAGGACGGCTGGAGTGTGGATATGTTTGGCGGGCTCAATGCGCCTCTTATCGTGGCCGAGGCCGAACGATCGGGACCAGTAACCAATCTGACGATTCCGAAGTTCTGCGTTACCGAAATCACCGATCAGGCGCGATTCAACAATGACGGACTGGCTGCCAAGCCGTTCAGCACATGGGCCGACGACTTTGAAGAGGAGCTGGCTTTGGACGGGCCACGGTTCCAGCAGTATTTCGGGAAAAACCGGATGGCGTAACAGCCAGCTCAGCCGCAATTAAGGACGGGCTTTGCCCCGCAGCTTTCTGGCTCGACTATCGTCTCGCCCTCGCCTACAAACAGCCCACCGGGCTGTTTGCTTCACGGCTCGGCCTCACCCGAGGGAAGCCAAGGAAAATCAGTACATCAGGGTTGCGAGACGGCGACGGGCACGAGCTAGGCGCGGGTCGGTCGGCTCGGGGATGGTGAAGTACTCGAGCAGGCGCTGACGCACCGCCTCGAGATCGCCCTTATGGCCTGCGGCTAAGAAGTCAAGCAGACGGTCAAAAGCATCCTGGATCTGGCCGCCAATCATATCGATATCAGCCACGGCCAGTTGCGCTTCCACATCGTCGGGCGCAGCGGCTGCGGCGGCACGCACCTCGCGCACATCCGCGGAACCGGAACGGGCCAGCAAAAGCGCCTTGGCATGTTCGCGGGCGGCCAGCGCATCAGACGGATCGGATTCCATAACACGTGCATATTCAGCGGCGGCACCGGCGTAGTCGCCTTCCTCGGCTAAGCGATGAGCCTCAGCGTGCTCGGGAGGCACCTGCTCCGTATCAGCACCAGTCGCACCGGTACTCGCGGCAGCATCGGAATCAGGATCGCCGGAATACGGCGCAGTGCCGTTGACGCCGGACTGGGCAGCGGCCTGAATAATCTTGGGAATCACTTCGTCGGTGAGCTGCTTCAGCTCATCATCACCCGGCAGACCCTGTAGCAACGGCATCGGGCGACCGGAAATCAGCGCAAACAAGGCCGGCGCACCTTGCACTTGCAGTGCCTGTGCGATCGAAGGATTAGTCGCGATGTCAATGCGAGAGAGCTGAATCTGACCATTGAGACCATTCACCGCATCGCCCAGCGCGCGAGCCATCGAGAAAAGACGGTCGTCAGTGGGCACCCACAGCAACAGCAGAATCGGGAACGTGGCGGAGGTCTGCACCATCGCCTGGAAGGTGTTCTCGGTGGTGTCGATCACATAGCCACCAGCTGCCGGTGCGCCGCCAGCCTGTCCTGGCTCAGCCTTGACCTGATGCTTCAGCGCTTCCAAATCGACAGCACCCGCCAACGATACTCCTGGATTGAACTGCTGCTGATCAGCCATATATGCCTCCACATGTACGCGCACGATTCGCACGCCCGACAATCAAACAATGCTGGAATCGATTGTAGTGCCGATTCCCGCCGCGTAGCCATTCTTCCACTACGCGGTGAAATTCCCACCACGTAGTGAATCACCACCACGTGGTTACCCAAAACAGCGTTATTCTGCGAAAGACAAAATTCGTCTGACATCGCGGTGGGGAAATTACTACGTGGTGGGAACTTACAGCGCCTCGACCTTGACCGGAGTGCGGTCGGCACCCACGGCGGTGATCTGTTGACCGGAGTTGGCCGAAGGAATGTACAACGCCACCACGTTCACGTATGTGACCTTCATGGTGCTGGTGTACTTGTCGCTGTTGAACAGGATCTTCTCATCATCAGAGGCGGGCTGGGATTCGCGTCCGTCACCGGCCTGACGAGTCCACACGGAATCGACACGACCCACGACCAGATCGCCACCATCAGCCGTGCGCATCACCCACATCTGGTCGGGCGCGGCAGTGAAGGTCTGCTCCTGCGTGCCGTTGTTGCGGGCGATGCCTTCCTGCACGGTGTTGGTCAGTTCGACAATCTTCTGACGCAGCTGATCATCCGCGAATTGCGAGGCGAACTTGCTATTCGCACCGTTCTGCAGCACATCGGCATACTGGGTCAACGCATCGGCAGGCGTGGCCACCAGATTCTCATCCTTATCGGTACCCATTCTCGAACCGATGGTCGGCACCTCGAACTTCGGCAGCTGCGCTCCCTCAAACAGACGCGCCATGGCCATCAGCTTGTAATTCTGACGGGCTGATTCCTGATTCAGCACCAATAAACGCTTGGACTGCTGATCTTCAGTAGTGGTGGTGATGGTGAATACCGAGCGCGGCCAGCCGTCATCCGTGGGAATCACCACCTGGGCGATGTCCTTAGGAATGATCGCATACTTGGACATCGAGCCGCTTTTCTGGGCAATGGTGGCCTGGCTGGTGCGAATCTCCAGTTGAGGCCCGCCCATCACGGCCTTATAGCCGTCCGCGGATCGAGCCGCGTCGGCCTGATCAATCGTTTCCAAAATCTTGGTACGAATCTTCTTCTCCTGCGCCTCGGTCAAATCCGGCTGAGTCTTGGTGGATGAGTCAGCGGCCGGGGTGGGCAGCTGACCTTCGCAAGCGGCCAACGGCATAATCAGCGCGGCAACGGAGAGGGCGGCGACGCACAGTTTGTTCCAACGCATGCTCATCAGTTCTCCTCCTGGTTGTCCACATCATCGGCCGCGGAGCTATCCGAGGCTTCACTGTCATTGACTTCCTGAGCCAAACGGGAGAAGTATGCCTGCAACTCATCAGAAGAAATCACTGATGTCGACTCGGTATCCGTTATCGCCTCGGTCTCCCCCGCTTCGCCGGACTGCTGATCGGCGACCAAATTGCGGGACGCGGGATCGATAATCGTGGGAGATCCGACCGACTCGGCGGGCACGGTCTTCTTGGAACCGCGACGGTGTGCGGCATGGCGGCAACGCTTACGGCCGGTCGGCGGCACTTCAGCCGGAATCGAGCCGTTGCCAATAATTCCCTGTTCAACCTGTTCCGCGAACGACGGCCCCGTTGACGCAGTGGCCTTGCCCTCCACAATGCGCTTACGGCGCTTATGCGGCGGCATGGCGAACACGGACGCACACAACACCGCGATTACTGCCAGCAGACCGCCGGACAGGTAGAACGGCATGGCGAAATCGGGAACTTCAGAGCGCACCCAGTGCATGCTGATAGTGGCGGACGCCTTATGTGAGCCGAGATCCATGATGGCCACGGTCGAAGCGGCAGGATCTTTGCTATCAAAGGTCACCGAACCATTGCCGCACTTCACGGAAGTCCACATATCGGAGTCTTTGAATGCCACCTCGTTGGCGTCATCCGACGAGCCCGATTGGTTTTTGATGGGTTCACCCTTCTGAACGCCGAGCTCGGTCCAAGAAGTCAAACCGCTGATGCGCTGATAGGACTTCTCGCTTGCTACCCAACCGGCTGCATCCTTGGTGGAGGCCAAGGCTACGCATGTCTCATCCTTGGACGAGGAGGACTTCACGGTCATCGTCGTGTTCTTATCCAACAAGGTGAGCACGCCGGGATCGGTAACCACATAGCGAGAACCGGTCACGTTGGCAGATGCGGTGATCTCGCTGGAAGGCTTCCATATCGTGGCGTTCAGCACTCCGAGCACAATCGCCGCCACAGCCAGCAGACCGAAAATAGGCGTTACCACGCCGCGCATGATCATGGCATGACGAGTCGGGCGCTCGGACTTTTGCGTCTCGGCGTCTTCCATACTCTCGGTGCTCTCAGCATCGACACCTTCGGCACTCTCAGTATCAGTACCATCGGCGGCATCGGCAACGTCATTGGCATCGATGACATCTGTCGAGTCGGTCACGTCACTGACTACGTCAGACTCCGTGGCCTCCTGATCTGGGCCCATTGCTTGTTCTTCAACACTCATAACGGTACTATTCTACAATCTTCACCTGTCTATTACCTAGAAAGGCTGAAAATCAGGGTTTACCGGTAGTGTGGTGTGCCATGCGTACTTTGTCTACCCTGACCAAAACCATAGCCGTTGCCTGCTCGCTGATCATGTGCATCTCGCTGGCCGGCTGCTCGAACTCGTCCGATTCCAAGAGCGACTCCTCGAAGTCGTCCTCTTCCAAGACGGCGAATCAGATTGCCGGCGTAACCGCCAAGGGCAAGCTGGGCGAGAAGCCGACCATCTCCTTCAAAGCCCCGATGACCGTGTCCGACGGCTCCTACGTGGTGCTGCAGAAGGGTGACGGCGACACAATCGAAGAAGGTGACCGCGTCTGCGCCCAGGGTATCGCCCTGAATGTCAAGGACGGCACCGAGCTGATGGATACGTGGACCAAAAATACGCCGGATTGCTCGCTCCTGGTCGATTCCTCCACCCTGTCTTCGACCTATTACGACCAGATCAAGGGCGCCAAGCTCAACACCACTATCGGTTTCGGTGTGAACGCCGAGGATTCTTCCGGCTACTCCTACATTCTGGCGATGACGTTCGTTTCCAAGTCCAAGGATCTGAAGAAGGCCACCGGCGAAGAGGTCAAGGACGTGCCGTCCAATCTGCCGAAGGTGACGCGTGCCAAGAACGGCAAGCCGTCGATCGACATGAACGGCCAAGGTGCGGTCGATTCGCTGGTTTCGCAGACACTGGTCAAGGGCACCGGCAAGGAAGTGACCGACAAAAACACTGTGGTGGTCAAGTACACCGGTTGGCTGACCGATGGCACCCAGTTCGACTCCTCTTGGGATAAGAACACCACACTTGAGGCTGACATGTATTCCGGCGGCCAGCACGGTGTGATCGAAGGCTGGCAGAAGGGTCTGATTGGTCAGACCGTCGGCTCCCAGGTGCTGCTGGTGGTTCCGCCGGATCAGGCTTACGGCAACAAGAAGCAAGGCTCGATTCCCGCGAACTCCACGCTGGTATTCGTAGTGGATATTCTCGCCGCGTATTAAACACTCAGCAAATAGCGTTGCCCCCGCTGGCGAGGGCTGTCAGCAAAAGCTGACTGGGGGTGGTTTACGTTGGGGACCATCCCCAGTCGACTCACGGCGACAGCCCCCGCCAGCGGGGGCAACTTTGCATTCAGAACAGCCTGAGGCTATCGTCCTCCGTGCCTTTCATATCGTCGTAGTCGAGGATGAGGCAGGTGAAGCCGCGATCCTTGGCCAACACCTGGGCCTGCGGCGTAATGGTCTGTGCAGCGAAGATGCCATGCACCGGGGCCAATAGCGGGTCGCGATTCAGCAGCTCGCAATAGCGGGTCAACTGTTCGACGCCGTCGATGCCGCCGTGACGCTTGATTTCCACAGCCACATGCTCGCCCTCGGCGTTGATGGCCATGATGTCCACTGGACCGATGGCTGTCGGATATTCACGGCGTACCAACTTAGCGCCCTTGCCGATACGTTCGATCTGCTCGGCCAAGTATCGCTGCAGATGGTCTTCCACACCGTCCTTGATGAGGCCAGGATCTTCGCCCAAGTCATACGTCTCATCGGAATAGATGTGCTGCAACGTCACTTCCAGAATGTCCGAACCCTTATCGGCGCTCACACGCAGCACTTTTTCCGGCACCGGCGTATCCACATCATCATCAGCACCATCGGGCGTAATGTCCTTCAGCGTGCAGGGTGCGGTCATCCAGTTGAGCGGCTTATAGGAGCCCAGCTCAGAAAAAATCAACAGACTGGAATCGGCCTTAATCAGCAGCACGCGCTTGGCCAGCGGCAGCGAGGCATTCAGACGGCCGGAGTACTCCGCAGAACAGTCGGCAACAATAATTCGCATAGGCCACCACTGTAGCGCAACACATAGCAAAAGGGACTCTCTGGAAACCAGAGAGCCCCTTTACAGGGTCACAGCGAAGTGAATGTCACTCAGCAATGCCGGAGTACTGGACGTCGTGGCCGCGCTCGACCGCCACAGTGAGTTTGTTCGAGTCGAAGGAGATGAATCCGTCGGTCACCTCGAACATGTGGCGATCGCCATCGGGCTCAACCACGGTGAGCGTACCCTGCTTGATCACCGTGAGCACAGGCTCATGGTCGGGCAGGATGCCCATGCCGCCTTCGGAGGCGGGAATGGTCACGCTCGCCGCGTCGCCATGCCACACGGGGTGGTCGGCAGCGACGATGTTGACCTTCATCGTGGTTTTTTCCGCGGCCATCACGCACCCAGTTCCTTCTGCATGTTGTGCCACTTCTCTTCGAGGTCGTCGATGCCACCGATGCCGGAGAATGCCTGCTCCGGAACGTCGTCGTACACGCCGTCGCAAATGCGGGTGAAGGCTTCGATGGTCTCGTCGGCCGGCACGTAGGAGCCGGGACGACCGGTGAACTTCTCAGCCACGTAGAAGTTCTGGCCGAGGAACTGCTCGATCTTACGAGCACGGTTCACGGTGGTCTTGTCCTCTTCGCCGAGCTCGTCGATACCGATCAGGGCGATGATATCCTGCAGCTCCTTGTTACGCTGCAGGATCGCCTTGACGCGGTTGGCGCACTCGTAGTGAGCCTGGCCCACGTAACGCGGATCAAGGATTCGCGAGGTGGAGCTCAGCGGGTCCACTGCCGGGTAGATACCCTTGGAGGCAATGTCACGAGAAAGCTCGGTGGTTGCATCCAAGTGGGCGAAGGTCGTGGCCGGAGCCGGGTCGGTGTAATCATCGGCAGGCACGTAGATGGCTTGCAGCGAGGTGATCGAGTGACCACGGGTCGAGGTGATGCGCTCCTGCAGGGATCCCATCTCATCGGCCAGGTTCGGCTGGTAACCCACGGCGGAAGGCATACGACCCAGCAGGGTGGACACCTCAGAACCGGCCTGGGTGAAACGGAAGATATTGTCGATGAACAGCAGCACGTCCTGGTTCTGCACGTCACGGAAGTACTCAGCCATGGTCAGTGCGGTCAGCGGCACGCGCAGACGGGTACCCGGCTGCTCATCCATCTGGCCGAAGACCAGTGCGGTCTTCTCGAGCACGCCGGCCTCGCCCATCTCGCCGATCAGATCGTTACCCTCACGGGTACGTTCGCCAACGCCGGCGAACACGGACACACCGCCGTGGTTCTGGGCCACGCGCTGAATCATTTCCTGAATCAGCACGGTCTTGCCCACACCTGCACCGCCGAACAGACCGATCTTGCCGCCCTGCACGTACGGGGTCAGCAAGTCGATGACCTTGATGCCCGTCTCGAACATCTGGGTCTTGGACTCCAGCTGATCGAAGGCCGGCGGGTTGCGGTGGATAGGCCAGCGCTCGGTGACGGTGATGGTCTCATCCGGCTTCTTGTTGAGGATGTTGCCGGACACGTCGAAGACGTGGCCCTTGGTCACATCGCCGACCGGCACGGAAATCGGGGCTCCGGTGTCGGAGACCAAAGTGCCACGGACCAGGCCGTCGGTAGGCTTCAGAGCAACGCAACGAACCGTGGAATCACCGAGGTGCTGTTCGACCTCAAGGGTGATTTCAGTGACCTTTGCCTCGCCCTCTTCCTTGGCACCGGTGTTGACGATCTTTACTTTCAGGGCGTTGTAGATGTCGGGCAGATGACCCACCGGGAATTCAACGTCAATAACCGAGCCCTGGACGCGGGTGACGCGACCGTCGGTAGGCTCGGCCGCTGTGGTCTGGTTGTCAGCCATATGCGTTCCTACTCTTCCTCTTTGTTCAGCGCGTCGGCGCTGCCGATGATTTCGGTAAGTTCCTGGGTGATCGAGGCCTGACGCGAGGCGTTGAGCTTGCGGGTAAGGTCATCGATCAGGTTATGAGCGTTGTCGGTAGCCGTGTGCATGGCGTTCTGCCTGCTTGCGGTCTCCGATGCGGCAGCTGTCAGCAGGCATTCGTGGATACGGGACTGGATGTACTTCGGCAGAATGGCATCCAACACTTCCTCGATGCTCGGCTCGAAGGTGTACAGCGGAGCCACGTCCGCCACAGCCGGAGCCTCTTCATCAGGAGCGGGGACCTTGGCCTCGTTCTCCACGATCTCGACGGGCAGCATGCGCAGTACGCGCACCTTCTGCACCACCATGTTGATGAACTCGGTGTAGACGATGTAGAGTTCGGAAACTCCACCCTGCTCCGCCGGCTTCATGTAGGCATCCATCAACGTGCTGGAGATGGTTTCAGCAATTTCCACGCCGGGCTGGTCGGTGTCGCCTTCCCATGTGGCCGCGATGTCACGGTTGCGGTACTTGTAGTACGTCGAACCGCGACGTCCGTACACGAACAGCTCCGGCTGCTTGCCGGCCGCATCAAGGCGGGCGAGCAGCGATTCCGTTTCACGGATAATCGAAGAGGTGTACGGGCCGGCCATGCCACGATCCGAGGTGAGGGCGAGAACAGCCACGCGAGGGTTGTTCTCGTCCTTCACTGCGATCGGATGCGTGATATGGGTGTGTGCCACCAACGCTTGCACGGCATCGAAAATCGCATCAGTGTACGGCTTCGCGTTCAGGGCCACATCACGGGCCTTGGCAATGTGCGAAGACGCGATCATCTCCTGAGCGTTGAAAATCTTGGCCAACGACTCAGTGGAGTGGATGCGTGATTTCAATGCGAGTTGCGAGCCCATGGCTTACTTCTCTCCCGCCACGATCTTTTCCTGATCGACCGGCGCTGCCTTGGCAACGTCCGGCTTCTTCTCGACCAGCGGCTTGCCGTTGGAGGAAACGAAGGTCGAACGGAATTCGTCCACGGCCTTATCGAGGGCAGCCTCGGTATCGGCGGTGAAGTCTTCGGTCTCGCGGATGGTCTTCAGGATGTCGGTGTTGTGGTCGATGTAGTCCAGCAGTCCCTGCTCGAACGGAAGCACGTCGGACAGCTCGAGGTCATCGAGCTTGCCGTGGGTGCCGGTCCACACAGACACGACTTCCTGCTCCATGGAATACGGGTGGAACTGCGGCTGCTTCAACAGCTCGGTCAGGTGAGCACCACGGGTCAGCTGGGCCTTGGATGCCGCATCCAGATCGGAGGCGAACATGGCGAAGGATTCCAGCGAGCGGTACTGCGCCAAGGAGATCTTCAAGGTACCGGAGACCTTCTTCAGAGCCTTGGTCTGTGCGGCGCCACCGACTCGAGAGACCGAGATACCGACGTCCACGGCGGGGCGCTGGTTGGCGTTGAACAGATCGGACTGCAGGAAGATCTGGCCATCGGTAATGGAGATCACGTTGGTCGGGATGTAGGCGGACACATCGTTCGCCTTGGTCTCGACGATTGGCAGACCCGTCATCGAACCGCCGCCCAGGTCATCGGAGACCTTGGCGCAACGTTCGAGCAGACGAGAGTGCAGGTAGAACACATCGCCCGGGTAAGCCTCACGCCCCGGCGGACGACGCAGCAGCAGGGAAATCGAACGATAGGCCTCTGCCTGCTTGGACAGATCGTCGAAGACGATGAGCACGTGCTTGCCGTTGTACATCCAGTGCTGGCCGATGGCCGAGCCGGTGTACGGGGCAATGTACTTGAAGCCAGCGGAATCAGCTGCCGGGGAGGCCACGATGGTGGTGTACTCCATGGCACCGGCGTCTTCCAGGCTCTGCTTCACCGAAGCGATGGTGGAGCCCTTCTGACCGATGGCCACGTAGATGCAGCGAACCTGCTTCTTCGGGTCGCCGGATTCCCAGTTGGCCTTCTGGTTGATGATGGTATCGATCGCGATGGCGGTCTTACCGGTCTGGCGGTCGCCGATGATGAGCTGGCGCTGGCCGCGACCGACCGGGGTCATTGCATCGATGGCCTTCAGACCAGTGGACAGCGGCTCGTCGACTGGGTGGCGGTGCATCACGTCGGGTGCCTGCGCCTCGAGGATACGGCGGCCTTCGATGCCCTGGATCTCGCCCAGGCCATCAATCGGGTTGCCCAGCGGATCCACGACGCGGCCGAGGTAGCCGTCGCCGACAGGCACGGAGAGCACTTCGCCGGTACGGCGCACTTCCTGGCCTTCCTCGATTCCAGCGAAATCGCCGAGGATAACCACGCCGATCTCACGGGCGTCAAGGTTGAACGCCAGGCCGAGCGTGCCGTCTTCGAACGTCAGCAGCTCATTGGCCATGCAACCAGGCAATCCCGTCACGTGCGCAATGCCATCACCGGCCGTGGCGACATAGCCCACTTCCTGGGTGGGGGTGTCGCTCGGCTTGTACGACGCAACGAAGTCGTCGAGGGCCTTGCGAATCGAGGCGGGATCGATGGTCAGTTCTGCCATGATCACTCCTTCTATTGGTTATTGTTCAGTCAAGTCTTTTGCTTGTGTTGGGCGGATGGGCTCAGCTCTCAGACCGGGCTTGCTTCCGTCTGTACCCTGCGGTGCAGGTTCTGCAGCTGTGCGACCACGGTGTTGTCCGTGACTTCGTCGCCCACCTGAATGCGCATGCCGCCCAGTACGGTCGGATCGACCACCGAGTTGATGTGCACCTGACGTCCCACCTTGGCGGAGTAGACATCGATCAGTCGCTTGATCTGCTCTTCCTTCAGCGGGGCTGCGGTGGTCACGGTGATCATCGACTGGCCCATATGGCGGGAGAACTTTTTGATCAGCCACTGGATGGTTTCCAGATAGCGGCGGCGACGCAGGTTGCAGGTGGCGTGCTCGGCAAGCCTCATCGTGACCTTGTTCAGATTCTTATCTCCGAACAGCTCACGGAACAGCTTGACACGAACCTCGCTGGGGGCTTGGTCGTCGTAAAGCTTCGAGCGCACAACCGGCAAATTCAGCAAAGAGGAATGCAGTCGGGACAGCTCGATGGATACGTGCAACGTGGAGTCAGTGGCGTCGGCGTAGTACATCATGGCGTCCACACCGAAGTCCTCTACTGCATTGGCGATATCCCTGGCACGGCTCCAACGGCGGGAGACCAGATCAGTCATGATCTCTGTGGTCATCGGGTGCACCTGATCGCCGACCATCTCCTTGAACACGACCACCTTATCGGCAGTCGGGCGGGATGGGTCGGTCAGTGCACGCTCCAGCTGAATGTTGTTGTCCAGCGCGCTGGTAATCGTGAACAGTTCGTTGCCGATCCGCCACGCGTCCTCATGGGTGTCGCGCAGTTTCGGGGCCAGCGAATCACGCGACTCGCGGTCTGCAATACGAGATGCCTCTCCTCGCATGGTCACCTCCCTTTCTGGTTACGAATGGTCACAGTCACTTCTTGGCGTCCAGATCGTCGATCATCGAATCGATCATCGAGGACTGCACGTCGTTGTCTTCCAGCTTGGCACCGAGGATCTTGCCGGCAAGCGCGGTGGCAAGAGCACCGACCTCGCCCTTGAGCGAGACGATGGCCTGCTGCTGCTGGGATTCGATCGAGCGCTGCGCGGAAGCGGTGATTTGAGCCGCATCGGACTCGGCACGAGAACGGGCGTCGGAGATGATGTGGGACGCCTCAGCACGGGCGTCGTCGCGAATCTTGGCGGCGTCCACACGGGCGGTGCTCAGCTGGGCCTCATACTTGGCCTTGGCTTCGTCCGCATCCTTCTTAGCCTGCTCCGCCTTGGCGATGTTGCCTTCAATCTTGGCGGCGCGCTCGTCGAAGATCGCATTGAACTTCGGCATGAAGAACTTGTAGAAGAACACCGCAACGATGACAAGAATGATCAGCGACCATACGATGTCATAGGTCTCGGGAATGAACAGATCAATTCCGCCTTCTGCGAGCGTCATTATGAAGTCCTCCTTTCACTGGTGGATTCGTTTTGCCTTCTGTATTCGACTGAGAAAACGTTCGATCAGTGGAACATCAGGGCGGTAACGAAGCCGATCAGTGCCAGCACCTCGACCAGAGCCAGGCCGATGAACATGATGGTCTGGATCTTGCCGGACATCTCAGGCTGACGAGCGGTGGATTCCATGGCCTTGCCGAAGAGGATGCCCAGACCAATGCCAGGGCCAAGAGTACCGATACCGTAACCGATGACGGACAGGTTGCCGGCGACCTCTGCGAGGGTGATGATATCCATTGTGTTTCCTTTCTAACGTACTTGGCGACGTTATAAATTTTTGATTTTCGATCCCGCCATATTAGGCGAGACCGGGTTCCGAAGTCGAGACAGCGCCTCACTCCTCCGGGAAGCTCAGGTTGATGTACACGGTGGAAAGAATCGCGAAGACATAGGCTTGCAGGAAGGCGACGAACGCCTCGAAGCACGTCATGGCGAAGCCACCGGCGAACCACAGCGCACCCACCGGGATGCCCTGCAGCTTGTTGGCCGCGTCAACCATCCAGTACTGCGCGAAGGCCAAGCAAGTGGCGACCATAAGGTGGCCAGACACCATGTTGGCGAACAGACGGATAGTCAGGGAAGCCGGGCGAATGATCAACAACTCAAGCAGGTTGATCGGGGCCAGCAGGAAATAGACCGGCCACGGCACACCAGGCGTGAACAGCTCGTGGCGCAGATAGTGACCGAGACCCTGCGAGCGGGCTGCGGTGACCCAGTACTGAATCAGGGTCCACAGAGCGAACACCAACGGCATGACCACCGTGGCGGTGGCAGCCATGTTCATACCAGGGATGACGCCGCACAGATTGAAGACAAAGATCGTGAAGAAGATGGTGGTAATCATCGGCACGTAGCGCTTGCCACGAGCCTCACCCATCACGTCATAAACGACCTTGTCACGCACGAAGTCAAGACCGTACTCGACCACACCCTGCCAACGGCCGGGGATGAGCTTGGCATGCTTGGCGGTAATACCGAGCACCACCAACAGTACGACGGTGGCCACGATGCGGATCAGGATAATACGGTTGATGGCAAACGGAGTGCCCTGGAACAGGATCTCCGGGGGTAGGAAGTCGTTGACTGAGGGCAGATGAGCGCCCTCGTTCGCCAACAGCAATCCTGCGCCGAACGAACCGACCATATTCACGCCTCCTGCTTCTTCAATGTCAGGTGTCAGTTTAAACCCACCGGGCGGGCGAATGTGACGGACTCGTTACTTTCGTCGTCTCGATGCGGAGTCTGCTGAGCGTGGACACGGAGTCAGCGCTGGGCATTCGACTCCGAATGACTGAAGAGTGATTATTTGCCTGTGTCTAGACAAAGTCAAGCCCACCTCGGCGCGTCTTTTCTCATCCCTACTGCCGTAAGGCTTTTCCCGGCACTTCGCGAGTGTTGTTTGATATTAGTCGCATCTCGCCGATGTGTAGGATTATGTTCATTCAATCGTCCGTATCGTGAACAGATTACAGTCCACTGTGCGAACGATCAGCCCTCAATAACGCCGTAGCCGTCGTTGAGGAACGGCTTGAAATCATCCTCGCGCGGACCGCCGGGCTCATGGCGAATCGAACGATCAGTGCCGAGCTTCTTTTCGGCACGCAGCCCCGGAACCTCGGTCAGGTCATACGGCGTGGTCTGGTACACCCAGTTCAACCAGTTGCGCCACAGCAGGTTCGCATGTGCTCGCCAGGCGAACAGCGGCTCCAGTTTCGGATCATCATGCGGGAAATAGTTCTGCGGGAACGGCACATTGGTCAGCCCCTTGGCCATATCGCGCTCATATTCTTCGGCAAGCGTGTATTTGCCGTATTCCCAGTGGCCGAGCGCAAACACCTCGGAGAAGTCGCGCGTGGCGATGAGCCCTGGCCCCGACTGCGGACCCCATGTCAGAATCTGCAGATTGCGGTTGGCACGCACCTCATCCTCATTCACGCCGGCCAGACGCGAGTGCGGCTGCAGTGCAATTTCGTCAAAACCGTTGGTCAGGAAGCAGTACTCATCCTGCAAATACTGGGGGAATACGCCGAAGATCTTTTCGGCGTAATCCACCTTATGGATGCCGTAACGCTCGTACAGCGCGCCCATGGCACCCCAGCACAGATACATGGTGGAGAACACGTGCGTGGACGCCCAGTCAAGAATCGTCTTGAACTCGTCCCAATAGTCCACGTCCTCGAATGGCATATGCTCCACGGGAGCACCGGTCACCACGAAGCCGTCGTAGTAGTTGTCGCGGAAGGCGTCGAGATTCTCGTAGAACTTGACCAGATGGTCGGCGGAGACATGCGTGGCCTCATGCGTGGAGGTCTTCATGAAGTCGATCTCGACCTGCAACGGCGATTTGGAGATCAGACGCAGCAATTGCGTCTCGGTTTCGATCTTCTTGGGCATGAGGTTCAGAATCACCAGTCTGAGCGGGCGGACGCGCTGACGCTCCGCCTCGGGCTTCTCGAGCGCAAAGATGCGCTCCGAGTCGAGAATGTCTCTGGCCGGAAGGCCACTGGGGATCTTGATAGGCATACCCTCTATTATGTCAATTTCTTGGATATCGCTCCCCGGCATTCCTATAACGGCCATTTATAGCGCGCTATTACTGTCTTTCTCGTTGGCCCCCTCTCCCGGAGAGGATTGCTGGAACCGATCGGCCGAGGAGAACATGCTCAGGGCCATGATTCAGCACAACACGCCGAGTTGACTTCCTGAAAATTGCCCCTATTGTAGATAAAGCTGTCTAAAAGACAAGCCGACGCGGGGTGGAGCAGCTCGGTAGCTCGCTGGGCTCATAACCCAGAGGTCCATGGTTCAAATCCATGCCCCGCTACCACATTCAGAAGGTCGGAATCCTATTGGGTTCCGACCTTCTGCGTTATGCCGTCTCACCGCCTGCGGCGCTTGACTATGGCAAGCATCGTACAGCCAACGGAAAGGAACGCAACCGCCACTGCGCTTGGCATGACCATGCTGATTCCAGTATGAGGCAGCTGCTCCTCAGATTCCACCGGTTCTTCCGGTTCTTCCGGCTCCCCCGGCTCAAACACACGCGTCCGCTCCCATGCATCGTCGTATCTACTCGCTGCCGGCATCACACGGTCATCGCCCGCAAATTCCCAGACGAACACATACCAGCCATGCTGATCGGCAACGATGTGCACCGGCTCGCCATGCGCGTCCAACGATCCCGCACCGAACTTGAACGTTCCGTTGCGCGCCGGAATCTCCCAAGATCCCACCAAGCGGTGATGCTCATCCTCAGCCGGCACTTCGGCGCCAGTCGGTTTATATGCCTCGTCATTGACGGCATCATCCGCATCGCCGGACCACCACACACTCACGGTGGCATGCGGGCGGTCAGCGCCGAATCCATACTCCTCATTGCCGGCGAACGACCCATGGTCGCTCGGGAAGCCGGACACGGTTATGGTGTCGCTCAATTCAGAACCCACATGAGCGGAATGCTCGGTCACCGTTGACTCGACCGCGACCTTGCGACGATTCACATTGCTTTCCGCAGCTTCAAGGAACGTGCTGGACCAGTCCCGAACAAGATACTGCTTGGCCTCATCGCTTTGCGAAGCACGACGGAACACCCACACCCACGTGCCGAAACTGCCCGTACCGGTTCCACCGCCATCGGCCCGATCCGCCTCACCTGCCAGATATGGCGTACTGCCACCAGGCTCGGTCATGGCTTGCACGCGCACAGTTTGTCCCGAACCGGTGAACGAAGTCTGGCCGTATGCCGATGGACGATACCCGGCTTGCTTGATCCTCGCCAGAAAACCATCGGCGCTTTCCTGCGAGCGCGGTTCGATGACCAAGCCCAAATCATCGGCAGTCAGACCATCAAAGTAGTACCCTTCGGCTTGCAAGGCGAGGTCTGGCACCCAGTGACTGCTGGAGTCGGCCACGCCACTGGTCACATCATCGAATATTGGGGAACCGGCATCGACCACTTTGTCCGAGACCGTGGTACTCACCATAGGAGCAAAGTCCTTGCGCACCGTAAATGTCGTTGCCGAACCGCCCGTCGAGACGAACGAATCAAGGCCCAGGAGCTGCTGAATGCCGTCCATAGTGCGCAAGCGCCCGTACTCGTAGGTGGTTTTTGCCGTTACTTCGCCGTGACCATCTGCTTCCCATGCAAGGTGCTGCACGGTAGCGGTGGATACACCTGAGAACGTAGCTTTTCCGGTACTCACAAAATGCGCCGGCCCCTCAAGCGTTACCGTGAATGGAACACCTTCCACAAGCTCACCGTTGTATCCCTTCACGCTCACCGCCACGGATCCGCTGCGCAGCGCCACGGCATCGATGCGTTCCACAACAACGTCCGCGGCCACTTTGTTTTCCGATTCCTGCCATATCTGTTCCGCACGCGGAATGATATCCGGGTGCTGCTGCCGGACGCTCTCCCGCTGCTGCGCCCACTGAGTGCCGATGCCGAAATGATCCTGGATAATCACCGCCACGGCCGCATGATCCCGCGCGCCAGCTTTTCGGTACTGCTCAAGAATCCAGGCCATGCGGCGTGCATTCTGGTCGTCTTTCAGCAATCGCACCGGGCCGACCGTGTAGTCGGTGATGGGCCCCGCTTCCATGCAGTAGTAATGGTTATTCGAGGTATCCAGCCCTATTACTCCCAAAGGCAGTGAAATACCGTGTGTAAACCGGATATGCAGATTCTGTTCGGAGGGTCTCAGCGACGCCGCATAGGCTTCGCCGGCCATACCCAGCACCATTGCCAGCGCCAATATCAATCCCGTCAGCATGGCCAGTATGGACATGCCCTTTCTCCGCCATGCCAATGCCATCGCGAGTCCTTTCTTCAATCTCTTGCTTGAACCGCACATCCTTGTGCGTGCGGATAGACCACGAGCATGGCAGGTTGGCGGCGTGCGGCACATGGTTTCAGGCCAATGTGGTTCGAGCTTGCGTTTTTTCGGCGAGTTGTGGATAACTGGGCTATCGAGTTATCCACTTCATGCCGTTTGCAGAACGTTTCGCCAGAAGTGTCCACAATGCGCGTCCCCGAGCTCAAGCCCTTTAGAATGGGCAGTATGGCAGCAGTACAACATCGCGCGACCACGCGCACAAGCAACAGCGACTCCACCAAGACCGCGAAGTCAAAGACGACCTCGTCCTCGAAAACCACTACCAAGCGCAAGCGGGCCCGCACCGCAACAGCGACTCCGCCGGCAGCCCTGCACGGCCTCGCCAGCGAGGCACCGGCTCCCACCATCGAAGTGAGCGAGCCGGGCCAGTTCGGCCGTATCAACGTCATGGACATCACCCCCGCCGAGGAACGCGGCATCTTCCCCGCCCGCGTGGAGCTCGGCGAGCCGTTCGAGATGACCGCTCAGGTGTTCATCGAAGGCCGCACCAAGGTAGGCGCCACCGCCATAGTGCGCAATCCGCGCGGCAAGGAAACCCTGCGACGCCCCATGACATGCGTGAACCCCGGTCTCGATCGTTGGGTGGTGACCGTCAAGTGCGGCGACCACAGCGATCTGAAGCCGTGGGAGGATGGCTATGCGGCCGTCAAACGTCAGCTGGGCGAATGGACCGTGACCGTCGAAGGATGGGAAGACACCTATATTTCCTGGCTGCATGATGCCCGCATCAAGGTTCGCGTTAAGGATGACGTGAACAATGCGCTCGATTCCGGCGCTGAACTGTTGGCTCGCTGGGCAGCAACCCCGGATGCCAATCTCACCGCACGAGACCGCAAGACTTTGGAGAAGGCCGCCGAAACCATGGCCGACGCTTCGCTCAGCGCCGAAGATCGCCTGGCCGCCGGAGACAATCCGCGCATCGCCACGCTGCACGACACCCACCCGCTGCGCGACGGCATCTCCCCCAGCCAGCCCCAGCGCTTCAAGGTAGAACGCCCGAAGTCCAGCTTCGCCGCCTGGTACCAGTTCTTCCCACGCTCCGAAGGCGCCACCATCAATCCCGCCACCGGCAAGATCGTGCAAGGCACGTTAAAGACTTCGATGGTCGGCCTGGAACGTGCCGCCGCCGAAGGCTTTGACATCGTCTACCTGCCGCCGATCTTCCCCATCGGCGTGACCAACCGTAAGGGCCGCAACAACTCACTGATCGCCGGCCCCGACGATCCGGGCTCCCCGTTCGGCATCGGCTCCGAACTGGGCGGTCACGACACGGTGGACCCGCTGCTTGGCACCATGGACGATTTCAAGGCACTGTGCCAGCGCGCGCACGAGTTGGGCCTCGAAATCGCACTTGACTTTGCCCTGCAGTGCTCCCCCGATCACCCGTGGGTCAAGGCGCATCCGGCATGGTTCAAACACAAGCCGGACGACACCATCGCCTTCGCCGAGAACCCGCCAAAGAAGTATCAGGACATTTATCCGATCGACTTCAACGCCGACATGGCCGGCATTGAGAAGGAAGTCGAGCGCATTATGAACCTGTGGATCGAGGCGGGCGTTACCATCTTCCGCATCGACAACCCCCACACCAAGCCGGTTCGTTTCTGGCAGGACGTGATTGCCGCAGTGACCAAAAAGCACCCGGAAATCCTGTTTCTGGCCGAGGCGTTCACCCGCCCGGGCATGATGCGCGCATTGAGCTACGTGGGATTCACCCAGTCCCACTGCTACTTCCCGTGGCGCAACACCAAGGAAGAGCTGGAGGAGTATCTGCCCACCACCAATGGCGATGACGGCTACTACCAGCACAACACCTTCTGGCCCACTACGCCGGACATCCTCACCGCATACGTGCGTGACAACGGCATCGCCGGCCACTGCGTGCGTGCGGTGCTGGCAGCCTTGGGCAGCCCAAGCTGGGGCATCTACAACGGCTACGAGCTTATCGAGAACAAGCAGCGCCCCGGCTTTGAGGAGCAGATCGACAACGAGAAGTACGAGGTCAAAGTCCGCGATTGGTCCAAGGCCAAGCAGTTCGGCGTGGCCGAGATGCTCACCTCGTTGAACAAGATTCGCCGTGCCCACCCGGCAGCACGCAGCTACCATAACCTCACCGTGCTGCAGTCCTCCGATCCGGGCGTGCTGGCATTCGCCCGCCATACACCGGCAGAGCTGACCGGCACCGGCCACGCGGACACGCTGATCGTGGTGGTCAACCTTGATGGACACAACGCCCATCAGGCAATGATTCATCTGGATCTTGATGAGCTGGGCTTACCCACCGATCGTCCGCTGAACGTACGTGACGAACTCACCGGTCGTGAATTCCAGTGGGGCTGGGACAACTACGTCTCGCTCGCCCCATGGGCGGACGTGGCCCATATCCTGTCCGTGCAGTGAAACGAAAGGCGGGCACGGCTATAGCCGGGGTGCCCGCCCAGTAGTAGTGTGTGTAACGAATAGTTTCCAAACAAGGAGATAACCAATGGCAGAAACCTTCAACGTCGTTGTGGAAATTCCGCGCGGCTCCAAGAACAAGTACGAAGTCGATCACGAGACCGGTCGCGTCTTCCTGGACCGTACCCTGTTCACCGCAATGGGTTACCCGGATGACTACGGCTACATCGACGGCACCCTGGGCGAGGACGGCGATCCGCTGGACGCTCTCGTGATGATTCCGAACTCCGTGTTCCCGGGCTGCGTGGTCGAGTGCCGCGCCGTGGGCCTGTACCACATGGTCGACGAGGCCGGCGGCGACGACAAGGTGCTGTGCGTGCCCGCCGACGTTCGTTTCGACGACATCAAGGACATCGACGACGTCAACGAGTACCACAAGGCCGAAATCAAGCACTTCTTCGAACAGTACAAGGCTCTGGAGCCGGGCAAGGAAGTCCTGCCGGGCGACTACTGGACTGGTGCTGACGCCGCCGAAAAGGAAATCATTGCCGCGCGTGAGCGTCTCGCGAACGAAGGCAAGTGATTCGATTCCGAATCGTCGGCGGGAGACCTCTCCGGAGGCCTCCCGCCTTTTTGGTTCGACGTGCATCGCGTGATATAGTGCTGGTGTATTTTTCAGCTAGGCGTAGGCGGCGTGTGGGAACGCTGGTCGAGGCCCATCGTCTGGAGTTCGGGCGATGAACCTTCCATCACATCATGATTGCGATAATCGTTCAGACCCTGCTCATTTCCGTCTCCGTCGCCATGGATGCGTTCGCCGTCTCCATCGGCAAGGGGCTCACCGTCTCCCGCGTAAGACCCGGGGATGCCGTCAGATCGGCGCTCTGGTTCGGCGGCGCCCAGGCCCTCTTCCTCATACTGGGGCATTACGCGGCCTCCGCATTCAGCGCGTATGTAACCGCATTCGATCATTGGATCATCTTCGGTCTGCTGGCGTTCATCGGCGGCAACATGGTGCATGAGGCATACGAGGAGGACGCGGAGAACGCCAAGGAGACCGCGCAATTCGACTGGAAGCACATGCTGCCGCTCGCCGTGGCGTGCAGCATCGACGCCTTCGCCGTAGGCGTGAGTCTGGCGTTCATGGCAACCAGCGTGCCGTTCGCCATCCTCTGCATCAGCGTGGTGACCGGCCTCTTCTCCGCGGCGGGCCTGTACATCGGGCGCGCCTTCGGCGCTCACTGGCAGAAACCCGCGCAGATCGCAGGCGGTGTGGTGTTGATTCTGATCGGCGTCAAAGTGCTGCTGGAGCATCTGGGCGTCATCGCGTTCTGACTTGCCGTCACGCATCTCGTCGCCACGGATGGCCATCAATGCTCGACGGCACCGTTCCAACGCCCGACGTAGGATTGACGTAGCGATTCGATTATCTGAGAGGCGTACCATGACCGAAATCACCTGGAAGGAATGCAAGAACAAGGTTCTGCGCATGCTGCTGGTCCAGCTGTCGGCCTACGCATTGCTCATCGCGGCCGCGGCCGTCACCCTGCTCGGCGCCGACCCCACCGCCCCCCGGGTCGTCGCCTGCCTGACGCTGGTCGTGTTCCTTGTCTTCTGGCCGTTGCGCGGCACGATGCTGGATCGCGTCGTCACCTTGCTGTTCGGCGCGGCCTCCCTGATGTTCGTCACCGTGCCGTTCCCCGCCGGCAAGGTGCCGCCGGACCAGACCGCCGCGGATGGTTCGACGCTTCCGTGGTATTCGTGGGCGTTGGCCATGGGCCTGCTGCTGGTCATGTTGGTGGTCTTCTCGTTCGGACGTCAGATGGCCCGCGAGAAGCGGGACCATCTCATCCGCGCCCTGTCCCACGCCGTGACTTCCGGTGTGGCGGCTCTCGCCGTGGCCGGCTGGTGCTTCCTGCCTGATTTGGGCGCAATGCTTGCCAAGGGCACCGTTGCGGGAACCGTTGCCCTGATCATCCTCATCGTTTTGGGACTGGCCTTGGCCGTGGCCTCCACGTTGTGGGTGCGCGACGCCGATCCGGACCCGGATATCCGCTATCCGTGGATCGGCACCGGCCTGATGTCGGTAATGCTGATGGGCGTGACCATCGCCGCAACCGCACTGGTGCTCGGCCGTATCATCGGTTGATGGACGTCCGCCGTTCCATATTCCGCAAACTTGTAACCTATGTGTCCACTACAAGCGCGTAGAATAATGAAAACTTTGCGAAAGCGGCATAACGCCGCTGACGACTCGTACGGCCACACTAAGCAATTGCGTAACACATTGCAGGATAAAGGGGGATTAGCGTGACGGATCTTACGTTGATGACTTTCGCCAGCGACCCCGCCACCGTTTTGCCATCACTCGCCCTGCTTTCTCATCGCGTCCGTGTACTGCCGATGGATGCAGCCAGCTTGGTGAAGATGCCGGAGAACACCATTCTGTTTCTGGATGCACGCGATGATCTGGCGACCGCCAAAACCTTGTGCCGCCTCATCCACGCTTCCGGCCTATCCACGCCGATCGTACTGGTGCTGACTGAAGGCGGCTTCACCGTGGTCAACTCCCAGTGGGGCATTGCGGATGTGGTGGTCACCACCGCTTCCCCGGCTGAAGTCGAGGGCCGATTGCGATTGGTCTCCGAGCGCGGCAACGCTCCCACAGCCGCAGCAGCCGGTTCTCCCGCCGAATCCACCGCCACGGTGGAAGATGGCCAGATTCGCTCCGGCGACCTCATCGTGGACACCAACGGCTATACCGCCTCCCTGCATGGACGCCCCATCGATCTGGCATACAAGGAGTTCGAACTCCTCAAGTACTTGGTGCAGCACCCCGGCCGCGTGTTCACCCGCGCCCAGCTGCTCCAGGAAGTGTGGGGCTACGACTATTACGGCGGCACCCGCACCGTTGACGTGCACATCCGTCGTCTGCGCGCCAAGCTCGGCGGCGAATACGAGCATCTCATCGGCACAGTCCGCAATGTAGGATATCGCTTCGATCCGCCGGAAAACGACAAGGGCGATGCCGCCGCACAACAGGCCGCCAAGGCATCCTCCATTGACGACGCTGCCGATACGGAAGAGACCGCCGCGTAACACGGCTCACAGGTTTCACCTCCCATGCGAGAAACCAAAACCGCGCGCATAGAGCGCATGCACAAGGAATACGACATCCTATGCCGTATGATTCCGCAACCGCAGTGCGCCCTGCATTTCACCTCCCCGCTTCAACTGCTTATCGCCACCGTGCTCAGCGCCCAGACCACTGACAAGCGTGTCAATACGGTCACCCCCGAACTGTTCGCCACGTATCCCACGGCTCATGATTTGGCAGAGGCCAACCCGGCTCAGGTCGAGGATATTATCCATCCGCTCGGCTTCTACCGGTCGAAAACCCAGCATCTCATCGGCTTGGCCACGGCATTGGACGAACGCTTTGACGGCCAGGTCCCACAATCGATGGATGAGCTGACCAGCCTGCCAGGCGTTGGCCGCAAAACCGCCAATGTGGTGCTGGGCAACGCTTTCGGCATTCCCGGCTTTCCCGTGGACACTCATGTGATGCGCGTCACCGGTCGTCTGCGCTGGCGATCGGATTGGCGCTCCACTCATCTGGATCCCGTGAAAATCGAGCGGGAGATTACCGCATGCTTCCCACCTGAAGAGTGGACGGATCTCAGCCATCGGCTTATCCTGTTCGGCCGATCCACCTGTCATGCCCGCACGCCGGACTGCGCCAACTGCCCGCTGGCCGCCACCTGCCCCAGCGCAGGCATCAGCGCGAAATAGCGTTCGGTAGCGCACTCTCGTTAGGCTGATGGGCATGCATAAGAGTCGCAACGAGTGGTTGAGATGGGTGGTCTTCCTAGTAGTCGCCGCAGTGCTTAGCGCACTGGTATGGGTCTGCTGGTCGGTAATCACGCGCAGTCATTCCATTCCGGGTCTACTGGATTCCGGCCCGGATACCAAGGTGTCCGTCGGTATTACCGATATGCCGCAATCGCTGGATATCCGTGCCACGGCATCGGCCTCGGCGGAACGTCTGCTGCTAGACAACGTGTACGAAACACTGCTGACCGTCGATCAGAACAACCAGCTCAAGCCGGGCGTGGCCACGGATTGGAAAACATCCGATGACGGGCTGACCTATACCCTGACCATCGCCTCCGGACTCACCTTCTCCAATGGGCACACGTTGGATGCCGGGGATGTGGTGTGGTCCCTGCAGCAGGCGATAACCCAGAAATATGCCGACGTGGATGATCTGGGCGATCTGAAGTCGGTCACTAATCCGAATGACTCCACCGTGGTCATCACTCTTGCGCAGACCAACCCCACGTTGCTGCGCGCCTTGTCCGGCAGGCTGGGCATTGCTTACGATTCCGAGGCAGGCGATGCCGACTATGCCAAGCAGGCGGTAGGCTCCGGCCCGTTCACCGTTGGCAAGTTCACGCCAGGGCAGTCGTTGACGCTCGATTACAACGGGGGCTACCACGGCACCAAGGCGCACGTCGGTACCGTGACATTCACCCAATATTCCGATGAAACGTCGCTGGCCGATGCCGTATCCGAGGGCACTATCGATATGGCCGCACCCGCCACCACCACCGTGGCATCGCAGATGAACGGCAAGGACGGTCTGACCGTCACCGAAGGCGCCACCACAGATAAGGTGCTGCTGGCGTTCAACAACAATTCCGATTCGATTATGTCCGATCAGAATGTGCGTACCACATTCCGATACCTCATCGATTCGGCCGGCATCGCCGCCTCGCAGTCGGATTCCAGCGGTGCGCTGGGAGGCCCGATCAGCCCGCTGGAACCCGGCTATGAGGATCTGACCGGCCTGTTCCCGCACGATATGTCCAAGACGCAAACGATGACCTCCTATTTCGGCCCCTATCTGACCACGGTGGATTTGGTGGTCACCGCGCAGTGGCAGCCGATGGCCGAAACCATCAAGCAGCAGATTGAACAGCTGCCGCGCCCCTCGGTGAATCTGGAAGTCGTATCTGACGAAGAATATGTCAAGCGTATTCAGGACGGCACTTGGGAACTGACCCTGATGAGCATGAATGGCACCGATGACGCCGGCACGTTTGCCGATCCGAATTCCATCTTCCACTACAACCATGCCGAGGTGCAGCAGGCCTATGCCGATGCCCGTGCCGCCACCAACGACGCCGATTATGCCGAGAAGATGAAGGTCTATGCGCGCAAGCTCAGCGAAGATGCGGCAAGCAACTGGCTGTATACGCGCAAATGCTTTACCGTGGCCTCCACCAAGCTTTCCGGATATCCGGCCGCGCTCATCGACCAGCGCATGCCGTTGGCCGACCTCACGGTGAAGTAAGGCTCCTTCCACGGCTCGCCTTGTCATGCAACATGCATAAACTTTGGCCTTATGACTGAAGGCAATTCCATCATCAACGCGCAACTCACCCCGCTGCCCGACAAGGTCGGCGTGGACGGGCTTGAGGACAAGTGGCGCGCCGTCTGGGACGAAGACGGCACCTACAAATTCCGCAACACCCGCGACCGTAAGGCCGTCTACTCCATCGACACCCCGCCGCCCACCGTTTCCGGTTCGCTGCACGTGGGTCACGTGTTCTCCTACACGCACACCGACGTGATTGCGCGCTACAAGCGCATGCGCGGCTATGACGTGTTCTACCCGATGGGCTGGGACGACAACGGCCTGCCCACCGAGCGCCGCGTGCAGAACTACTACGGCGTGCGCGTGGACGTGTCCCTCCCCTACGACCCGGACTTCAAGCCGCCGTTCGAGGGCACCGATGGCAAGAAGATCGACGCCAAGGATCAGGTGCCGATTTCCCGCAAGAACTTCATCGAACTGTGCGAGAAGCTCACCGCCGAGGATGAGAAGCTGTTCGAGGCCCTGTGGCGCAAGCTGGGCCTGTCCATCGACTGGTCGCAGACCTACCACACCATCGGCCAGCACCCGCGGCGCGTGGCTCAGAAGGCCTTCCTGCGCAACCTTGCCCGCGGCGAGGCCTACCAGCAGGACGCCCCCGGCCTGTGGGACGTGACCTTCCAGACCGCAGTGGCTCAGGCCGAGCTTGAGTCCCGCGAATACCCGGGCTTCTACCACAAGGTGGCTTTCCGCTTTGAGGACGGCACCCCAATCTACATCGAGACCACCCGCCCCGAGCTGCTGGCCGCTTGCACCTCGCTGATCGCCAACCCGAATGACGAACGTTACAAGCAGTACTTCGGCCAGGAAGTCTACTCCCCGCTGTTCAAGGTCAAGGTGCCGATTCTGGCTCACCCGGCCGCCGAAATGGACAAGGGTGCCGGCATCGCCATGTGCTGTACGTTCGGTGATGTGACCGACGTTGAGTGGTGGCGCGATCTGAAGCTGCCCACCCGCCCGATCATTCAGCGCAACGGCCGTATCGTGATGGACACCCCGGATTGGATCACCGACCCGGCCGGCCGTGAGGTCTTTGCCGAGACCGCTGGCAAGACCACGTTCTCCGCCCGTAAGGTCATCGTAGACAAACTGCGTGAGTCCGGCGACCTGGACGGTGAGCCGACGCCGACCAAGCGTATGACGAACTTCTACGAGAAGGGCGACAAGCCGCTCGAGATCGTCACCTCCCGCCAGTGGTACCTGAAGAACGGCGGCACCGACGAGAAGCTGAACGCCGAGCTCATCGAGCGCGGCAAGGAACTGAACTTCCACCCCGACTTCATGCGCGTGCGCTACGAGAACTGGGTGCACGGCCTGAACGGCGACTGGCTGATTTCCCGCCAGCGCTTCTTCGGTGTACCGTTCCCGCTGTGGTACCCGGTGAACGCTTCCGGCGAGCCGGATTACGATCGCCCGATCACCCCGAGCGAGGATCGTCTGCCGATCGACCCGACCATCGATGTGCCGGAAGGCTACGACGAGTCTCAGCGTGATGTGCCCGGCGGCTTCACCGCCGAAAAGGACATCATGGACACCTGGGCCACCTCTTCGGTGACCCCGCAGATCGTGACCCACTGGGCTGAGCCGGATGAGGCTTCTCAGGCCCTGTTCAAGTCCACCTTCCCGATGGATCTGCGCCCGCAGGGTCAGGACATCATCCGTACCTGGCTGTTCAGCACCGTGGACCGCGCGCACTTGGAAAACAAGTGCCTGCCGTGGGCTCACGCCACGCTGTCCGGCTGGATTCTGGATCCCGACCATAAGAAGATGTCGAAGTCCAAGGGCAACGTCGTGGTGCCGAACGAGCCGATCGAGAAGTTCGGTGCGGACGCCGTGCGCTACTGGGCTGCCGCCGCGCGCCTGGGCCTCGATGCCACGTATGACATCGGCCAGATGAAGATCGGCCGTCGACTGGCCATCAAGCTGCTGAACGCCACCAAGTTTGCACTGGCGATTGGCCGCGAGGACGAGAACCACCACGTGGGCGAAGCCGCTGAGGCTTCGTGGAACCCGGCCGATGTGACCGAGCCGCTGGATCGCGCCGCCATGGCCAAGCTGGCCTTGGTGGTGCGTCAGGCCACCGAAGCGCTGGAGGCTTACGAGCACTCCAAGGCGCTTGAGGTCATCGAGTCCTACTTCTGGCAGTTCTGCGACGACTACATCGAGCTGGTCAAGAACCGTGCCTATGGAACTCCGGACGAGCAGGGCAATGTGCCGTCCGAGAAGGCCGTGAAGTCCGCCCGCACCGCGCTGGGCTTGGGCTTGGATGCCTTTGCTCGTCTGCTGGCTCCATACCTGCCGTACGCCTCTGAAGAGGTGTGGAGCTGGATGCACGCCGGTTCCGGCTCCGTGCACCGCGCCGCTTGGCCGGTTGTGGATCCGTACGTCGAGGCTGCCACCGGTGCCTCCCCCGAGCTGCTGACCTGGGCCGGCAAGGCTGTGGAGCAGCTGCGCAAGATCAAGTCCGAGGCCAAGGTCTCCATGAAGACCCCGATTCTGTCTGTGGCGCTCTCCGCCGCTGCCGAGGGCGTGGACGCGATTCACGCCGCTTTGGGCGACATCGCACAGGCCGGCCGTGTAATCGGCAAGTTCGACCTGGTGGCCAAGCACACGGCGGTTTCCGCTGCCGAGGATGCACCGGAAACCGAAGTGGCCGTCGAGACCAGCGAGCTCGGCGAACCCCCGGTCAAGAAGCCGAAGAAGTAAGTCGCCGCTCTGGCTCCCCTCTTTGAGCCAGATTAAACCGTCGGAACCACGATGAGATATCGGGTTCCGGCGGTTTTTTGTTGCACGGCAGAAGTATTGATCTGGGCGACCGCCTGGTTCAGGAGCTCACCAGCATCGCTTATCTCTACAGTCTCGTTGACCAGTGTGCTCATATCATGCTTGAGCAATGTACCGCCACTGCCAAAGCCAAACAGCGTTGGGGCAACATCCATGGAATCACCGGCCTGAGAAACGGCGTTTTTGAACTTGCCGCTGCTTTGCTCGGTTGACCCGTCTGCAGAGTTCAGCTTGCCTCCGGCAAAGGTGTCGGCGGTCTGCGAAGAGCCGATTGACGAGTTGACACCATTGGCATAGTGCATGACGTCCGCTGAAGACAGCGACATCGTGTCATCCACCAGCGAGGCATCAGCATGCTGCGATTGCTGTCGCTGTGCGGCCTTGGCCTGTTTGCGTGCAGCACTGGCCTTGCGCTTGGCTTCCGCGGCACGAGTCTTGCCATAGAACGACTGCGATTGCGCGTCCGCCAAGCCGGCCAGTGCATGGGCCTGATCAACCGAGCCAGAACCGCTCGACGCATTCTGCACATTGCCGGAACTGGCGAACTGGTCTGAAAAACGAAGCACAATCTGACGCAATGCCGCAGCCTTACCGGTGTGCTCGGATGCCGTGGCGAGTGTGCTCATGGCAGCATCGACCTTGGACTGCGCCTCAGTCAAATCGTCGCTGCTATTGGTTTCGGCGATTGCCTGCTGCTCGTGAATCCCGGCACCAGACGAGGTGCCGCCGGTCAACGCGCTGAGATTGGCCGTGTATACGTCCGTGTATTTCATCGAATACGGGATCATCGCAGCAGACAATTGGCTCTGCCCCTCGGCATACTGCTTGGATCCCTTGGTGGCCTCTTCGGCGGCTTCGGTGTTCAAATCATCCGCCAAACCAGTGGTTCCCTGCTGTTGGATGCGCCGAATCACTTCGTCCAATGCTTCGACTGCACCCGCATGCTGGTGCGCGGCGCTCACATTGTTCACTGCATCGGCCAGATCAATCACCGCTTGGGCTAATGGCGTATTTTTGGAAAGCTCTCCGGCTGTTCCCATAAGCGCGGACAGCTGGCTGGAATCACCAATGGACCCAGACAAGTGATCGGTATAGGCGCCAACATATGCAGCCATATACGCATCAAAAGCCTGCTTGTGGGTTACTTTACGCTCGGCCACCACGGACTTGTCGAGCGCACGTTCGTTGCTGCGCAGCGCATCCAGCTGATCGATAAGCTGCTGGTGCTCGCCGGAGCCCGCATCCGTCAGGGAACCAACCAAAGTAGCGCTGTTGGCAATCAGCTGGGAAGCATCTGTATCGGCAGCGGTTTGGTCGCCGGCATCGGCCTCGGACTGAGTGGCGGATCCTGCGGCCTGAGGATCGGCTCCAACGGACGGCTCTCCGGAAGACGGCAGCGCGGCGAGCGTCACGGCACCCATTGAGAACTTCTTCGCGTCCATGTAGCAGCTGAATTTCAGCCCGGAAGAAACGTTCCCTGCCGCGGCTACCACAATATCGGAGCCCTGCGTGGCTACCGAAGCCGTATTATCGGCGGAAATATCACCAGTCACTTGAGTGGGCACGGTGAAGGTGACAACCGGAATCGTATGGTTGGCTGCACTGGACTGCGGTTTGACATCGATGTATATGCCGACAAGTCCAGACGCTCCGGAAATCTCGTTGGCCTCAACGTTCGGACCATCCAGCGAATACGTGACGTTGACTTTCCACGGCAATTCGGCAGCCGCGCCCGGAATGCGGGAGATTGCCGCATTGCTGGCATTGTTCACCACATACAGCCGGGTTGCGTCTCCCCTCTCATCGGTGACGGCATAGATGTCGCTTGCTTTGGAAAGCAGAGAGCCATAATCGACTGATGCCGGACGGGAAAGCCACGCACCGCCAACAGTGCCGGTTACGCATAGTACGCAACTGATCAAGGCGGAGGCAAGTCTCATGGCGGCGTTTCCGTTCAATGTGGTCAATGGTTATACGGTTTTGGCTATCGGTATCGATAGTCCCGTATCAATGTAGTCGTCATTGCCCTTGGAAGGACATGGGCAATTCGTGTGCCGCTGACCAGTAATGGATTGCTACGAGAAGCTCAGGCGAATACGTCGAGCACGCCCGGGTCTCCCCCGGCGTCGGCAATACGCTTGTGCCGCTTCTTGGCCTCGGTGACCACGAATTCACGGTACATTTCGGCGATTTCGGGGTCGAGCCCAGCATCGATGGCGATGCGGTGGAGACGCTCGATCTGATAATCCTCACGCTTGGTGTCTTCAGGGGCGAATCCGGCATTGGCTTTGAGCACGCCCACCTGCGAGGTGGCTTTGAAACGCTCGGCCAACAGGGCTATGGCCGCCGAATCGATATTATCGATGGTCTGACGTAGCGCCTTGATACGCGCCACCGCCTGCGCGGTTTCCGGGTGAGCCGCCGCTTGGGCGGAATCAATGGTGGTCTTTTGCCAGTCGCTGCTCGTTTCTCTCATGATATCGAGAATACTCCCGTTCAAGTCCTTGCGCGATACTCGCAATCCCGTATTTGACCATGACGTCGGCTACGGTCAGGCCGTCCTCGACGTGGTCGCGCGCGGCCGCGACCTTCGTCTACCAGTCATAGCGCCTGTTGCCGGTGGCTCCCATGACTGCCTCCTCGCCGTTGGATCCATACAACAGGATCCATTGTTTCGGGGTCTGCCGTGGCATCGCAAGCCGGCGCGCCAACGTCCTGCTGCCCGTCCCGGCCCTGACGGGTTCCAGCGCCTCGCGCCGGAACCCGTCGTCGTAATGTCTCCTCCGATCTTCACCCATACGAAAGAACCACACCTCCGATCATCGAATCTGAATTTCTCCAGTCCAACAACCGTGGTTCAGAAAAGTATCGCGTTTTATCGCTCTAGCGCCAATTCCAATATGCCATAGGTGGGAACTGGAATCGTCGTGATCGTCGCGTCTCCGTTTTCACGGAACGTATCTGTATCTTCTTCAAACTGCATAGTGATGGCTCCTGTGCAGTCGTATGCGTGGCCGGTCAACTTGACCGTCCCGCCGTCACCGCGCAGGCGAATGGTCACGTTGTTTTCCGTGGATGCGTTGAGGATGATCAGCGTTCTCGTATCCGCGTCCACGTCGATGATCATGTCCGGCGCGTACACGCCGCTGACTTGCGTCCCGTTGCCGTCGAACGCGTGCACGAGTGGATAGCCCAGAATGCTTGACACTGGCTGCAGACGGCCATTCAACAGGACGTTTCGGTGTTTGCGCCATAGGGACAGTAGGAAACGGCAGGATTCATACTGACCATTCGACATGGCCGACGGCGGGACCGAGATCTGCGGCACGGCGAAGAATGATGCGAGAATCTGCGCCGCGCACGTCTCCGCTCCCGCGTTCACGTCCCACAGCAGCATATCTCCGTGCACCACGCGGTTACCAGCGGCCAGCCGTTCGTCGATGGTGCGGATTCGATTGGTCAGGGCATCGGCGGGACAGTCGCTGGCCCTGACTATGTTGCTGTACGGTGCGATGACGGGACTGGAATAGGGTTGGCGGAATTCGACGACCGGGACCTGACCGCAGTTTTCGATCAACATGGTCTTGATCCGTTCGAGCATAAGTCTCATCGCCTCGCCGACATCGGTGACGTCGCCGGGTTCGGGATTCTCCAATGGCTGGCCTTGGTAGGCCCCGGCCTGTTCCAGGAAATCGATCTTCAGTCCGGCGATGCCGTAATCCTTGGCCATCCGAGCGCAAACGCCGCCGATGTAGTCGCGGACCGCCTTGCGTCGTGGGTCGAGGACGTGGAATTGCCGTCCCAGCCCGTCGTCATGGATGGGCGCGTATCGTTCCAACGTCTTGAACACGTGCGCCTTCTCGCCCAGCAACAGGGGTGCGATCCATAGGACGACGCCGACCCCCGCGTCCTGGAACCTCCTGACAGTGGCACGCATGTCGGGGAATTTAACGGGATCGGGAACCCAGTCGCCGCAACCGGAATATCCGCGCCCGCTGCCATATTGCTGCCAGCCGTCGTCGATGAATATGGATCCACATCCCAGTCGGCTCATGCCGTCGAGCTCACGTCCCAAGGTCTCGGCGTCGACGTTCTGCAGGTACGCATACCAGGTGGAAAAAACCGGTTCCAGCGCCTTGTCCGCCATGGGTAAAGGTGCGGAACCATCGGCCACCCATTCGACCAAGAGCCGCATCGTCTCATCCAACGGCAGTCCGTCATCCATGAGTAACAGTCGGCTATGTCCGGGAACACGTTGGATCTGCAGCATCACGACGAACAACACGTGTTCCTCGTCGACGCCGTAACGCATCGTAATCTCGTCCTGTGCGAACGAATATGCGAATGACAGCACGTTCCTGTCCGCATCGTCGACCATGCATCCCATGGGGGCCGAATTGACCAACGACACCTGCGTGACGCCGGCCCAGTCAGCAGGCAACGGCTCGCGGCAACGGGATCCGACCATGTGAAACCTCTGGATGGAGCCGAGAGGCTTGCCGATCACAATCGTCGCAGTGGCCCCCGGATTCGCCGCCGTCACATCGAACACGATGCCCTTCGATGCCGGACCATCTTCACACGTCGTCTCGATGGTCAGCCCGTCCGAATGCATGATCCACGTCGCGCCGAGGCTTTGCCCCTCATGCAGCATGTCCTTGAAATGATCCAAAAGCATATGAGCCGTCCTTTCCAGTGCCTTCTTTGGCACCTGAGCATGTCACTCCTTGACAGATCCCGCCGTCATGCCAGACACGAATTCCTTTTGGAGGAACAGGAAGAGGATCAGGACCGGTAGGATCGAGATCGTCGTGCCGGCGAGCAACTGGCCGTAATCCGTGGTGTTCGCACCCTGCAATGTGGCAAGGGCGACGGGAAGCGTGTACTGTTCCGGCGTCCTGGTGATCACCAACGGGTACACGAAGTCATTCCAACGTCCGAGGAACATGAAGATCGCCAATGCGGCGAGCGTGGGCTTCATGGTCGGCAGGACGATTGTGCCGAAGATCCTCATCTCACCAGCGCCGTCGATGCGCGCAGCCTCGACGATCGACGTGGGGAACGTGGACATGGCCTGTCTCATGAGGAACACCCCAAACGGCAACGCCAGATCGGGCAAGATCAGCGCCTGGTAAGTTCCCAGCCAGCCGAACGACAACATCATCTTGAACAACGGGACCAGCGTGACCTGCGATGGCAATGCCATGACACCGATGACCAGTGCGAACAGGATGTTACGGCCGCGGAAGCGGTATTGGGCGAACGCGTACCCGGCCAGGGAACAGATCACGCCGCCGACGATCACGTAGGTGACCGACACGATGAGCGAGTTGACGATGGCGTCGCCGAACTGGGTGTTGGTCATCAGGTTGCGGATGTTGTTGAACAGTTCGGTGCCAGGGATCATGTGGGGTGTCTTCGAGAACACGTCCGTGGATTTTCTGGTGCTCGCCACGAGCAGCCAGTAGAACGGGAACACGAAGACGATGAGTCCGATCCCGAGGATGGCGGTCAGTCCGACGGTGCGCCAGCCGTTCCGCTTCGCATCGATCCTCTGGGACTTGTCTACTTTGAGATTTGGCGTGGCCATGTCACTTCTCCCTTTGGATCCAGAATTGGATGACGCTCAGACCGACGATGATGATGAGCATCACATAGCCGATTGCCGACGCGTATCCGAAATCGAAATACTTGAAACCCTGCATGTACAGGTACATGCCGACAGTCAATGTCGCGTTGTCGGGACCGCCGTTGGTGAGCACGTAGGGTTCGTCGAACAATTGCAATGTGCCGATGGTGCTGAGCACGGTGGTCAACAGGATTGCTGGCCTCAAGCCAGGCAAGGTCACGGAGCGGAACTTCCACCATCCATTCGCGCCATCGACCGATGCGGCCTCGTAGAGTTCAGTGGGAATGGATTGCAATTGGGCCAGGTAGATGATGGCGTTCTGACCAGTGTAATGCCAGGTCATGGCCATGATGATGGAAATCTTCGCCCATGTCGAATCCGTGAGCCACGGGACGGGCTTCAAATGGATCAGCTCAAGCAGATAGTTGACCACTCCGCTGTTGGCGTCGAGCATGTTCTTGAACAGGATTCCGTATGCGACCAAACCCATGACGATGGGCAGGAAGTAACCCATGCGGAAAACGGAACGCAGTTTGAGGAATGCGGAGTTGAACGCGACGGCCAATAGGATCGCCAGAAACAGCATCAGCGGCACCTGGATCACCAGGATGATCGCGGTGTTGCCCAGCGCCTTCCAGAACAATTGGTCCTTGAACAGGCGCGTGTAGTTGTCGAATCCAGCGAACAATTGTTTGCCGGACTGGTTGGTCGTGAAGCTCAGCCAGGCGGAATATAGATATGGACAAATCTTGAACACGCCGTATAGCAGCACCATTGGCAGCAAGAAGATGTACGGCGCGTTTCGTTGTGTCAGGAAGTGTTTTCTTGATGATGTGTTGGCCCGCGTCACCATTGTCGCTCCTTTCCCTTCGTCGGAGTACCGTTAATTGTTAAAGACATGGGGCCGTCGGGGTGGAGAGGTTCCAACGACCCCATGCGAATTCTGATAAGGTCAGGCGATCTTGCGGCCTGTCTCGTTGGCGAGACGTTCCGCAGCCTCGTCCAAGGCCTTCTGCGGGTCGGCGCCCTTGGTGAGCACCTGGACTTGGGCATCAATCATGGCTTTCAGCGCCTTCGCGTAGTCTCCGGTGAAGTTGAGCTCGGGGGTCTCGTCCTCGAGCTGCTTGATGAACACCTCGTTGACGTTCTCATTGTTGAAGAACTCGTCGGGGGTGTTCAGATCCTCCTTGATGAACGGAAGATAGCCGGGGAACAGGCCCTGGGATTCATACATGGCCTTTTGGCCTTCCGTGGTGCCGAGCGCGTACTTGATGAACTCCCAGGCGGTCTTCTTGTTCTTGCTCGCGTTGGCGACGGACAGGTAGGTCGCGCCGGGCACCACGGAACGCAGGCCTCCCTCCTCGACTGCGGGCAGAGCGGTCACCTTCCAACGGTTCTTAGCGTCGGGGAACTTGGTCTTGAGCACGCCGGGCAGGTAGGAGCGGTCGACTAGTGTGGCGACGTTGCCTTGCTGCACCTGCCACGAGGAGTCGTCCGATGTTCCGGGCAGCTCGATGATGATGCCCGCGTCGTTCGCCTCCTTGATCAGTTCCATGGCCTTGACGCCGGCCTCGCCGTTCATGGTGATGTTGCCGTCGGTGTCGAAGTAGAAGGAGTTCTGCAATGCAGTGATAATCTGCCAAGTGTCGCCGCAGTTCGCGTTGCCGGTGCATGCCTTGTTGATGCCGAACATGTAGTTGCCGGTCTTTTCCTTGAGCTTCTTCCCGGATTCGATGAAACCGTCCCATGTGGAGATGTCGTCCTCGGTGATGCCGGCCTCTTCGAACATCTTCACGTCGTAGACCAGCGCTCCGGTGTTCACTTCGAAGGGGAGCCCGTAGATCTTTCCGTCACGTGTGGCGCTCTTCATCACACCGGACGGGAAATCGTCCTTGAGGTCATCCGCGCCATAATCGGACAGGTCGGCAAACGCGTCGGGGAACTTGTCCATGTAGCCGCCGATGTAGTCGATGCCCACGTTCATGATGTCGGGCAGACCCTGGCCGCCAGCAGCGAGCCCTGTGGTGATCTTGTCCCAGATGGCGGGGTTACCGACGTTCTCGACCTTCACCGTCGTACCGGGATTGGCTTCCTCGAATCCCTTCGCGGCGGCTTCGAACGCTTTGCCCGGCTGCTCCCACGTCCAGATGGTGATGGTGCCACCGACCTTTGTCGCTTCCTCCGCGTTCTCGCTCGACGACCCGCAGGCCGCCATAGACAATGCCAATGCCAAAGATGTCGTTGCGGCCATTGCCTTACCGATGGTTTTGCGCATGTTGAATCCTTACATTAATCCGCATTTCAACCTTGAATTTGCGGGCTTCCGTTCCTTCTGATTACGTCCTTCTGATCACTTCTCGAATGACGTACTAAGATTATATGCAAGATGACATCCGATGATGCTGCTCAAGGCCTATCTAGTAAACAAACTGCAATATATAGCCGACAAATTGAGGAACCGAACATTTTCGGACATACAAAAAGATATCCAAAGGATTCTCAAAATCTTACAAACTGCAATACAGCGCCGGAATGGTTATTCCGTGACGAGACGGTCCGGATTGCTGAAGCGCCGACGGTATTCGCTCGGGCTGAGCGTCAGTTCGCGCGCGAACGCCCTTGAGAACGAGAACTGATTGCGATATCCGCACAGCTCGGCGATCCGCGCGATCGGCATTCTGGTTTTGATCAACAATTCCGACGCCTTCTGAACCTTCGAATTGATGACGAACTGTTGCGGAGTCGTATGCAGATACTTAATAAACAACTGGTGCAGGTACCCGCGGCTAATGCACAATGCGTCCGCGATCATCTGTACGCTCAGAGTCTCGTCCGCGTGTTCCTGCACATAGGCGACTGCACGCTTGATCAAATCATTCTCGGACGATGAATCCCTGGCTTCCTGCGCGATGCTCGAAACGTTGGGGTTACGCATCAGCGTCGCAAAGATCAAATGCATGAACCCGCGGATCGCTATATCGTTGGCGGGCGTCGGATTATAGCAATGCAATAGTCCGCCAATGAAATCCCAGATAGGCTTCACATCCGGCAAGGCGATCACGGGACACACATTGGACATGCCGCATTCCCGGACTATCTCCACCGTATCATCGCCGGTGAAGTTCATCCACGCGTATATGCATGGATTGGTGGGATCGGAATAATAGAACGTATTGGTTCCCTCGGGCACGTAGAAACATTGCCCAGCATTGACGATGTAATGCTGCCCACCAAGATAGAAATGCACCTTGCCTTTGAGCACGAAATGCAGCATGTGATAGGAGCATGTCCTCGGGCCGCTCGAATCCGACGGCTTGCACTCCTGCCGTCCAGCGGCCATGAACACCAGATCCATGCTCTCGATGCGACGCTGCAACGTCAACTTCGGCACAGTCTGCGAATTATCCATCATACGATTCAACGATACTCACTGATGCCTAAATCGAATGGGTGCAAACGTATTCGGGGTGGATGTTCCCTTGGACTTATTGGGCCAGGGCGAGTGTCATCGTGAAGGATTCCAGGGTGTAGCGTGATCGGGCGGTGGACTTGTATATCACGTACGAGTTCAGTGCCGCAAAACCATTGGCCGGTGCTTATGTGGGGCGGTGGTTACTCGGCTATTCACGATTATGCACCGGTCCAATGGATGTGATTGGGTCGGCGTGTCGATTTGACGTTGATAATGGTTATGCCGGTTTCTGATCGGCGATAATGGTGGATGACGGCTTGGGCGGTGACCCCACATTTGACTGACGCCATCGGTTCCGGCGGCTGTCCTTATTTTGAGGCTCTTGTGTTGTTTTCGTGGGTGGTGGTTCGTCGGTGAGCCGTTGAATCCCAATGTGTGAGGGGCGCTTCCTGTAGGTTTGTTTTTCGACCAGGAAATACAACCGAGGAAAGCGCCTTGGTTGAAGGGCTTATTCAAACGATTGCTGAACGTCAAGGGCATGGTCGTCGAGGACGTGCCGGTGGACGATTCCCCGCTGCGCCCGGCTCCCGTCCTGGTGGTCCGGGTGCGGCGCAGGAAGGGCGCGTTGCGTTGCTCGCGTTGCGGGCGCAAGTGCCCCAAATACGACGACGGGGGCGGCGAACGGCGATGGCGCCACCAGGACTTCGGCCGCTATGGGGTCGAGCTCATGGGCTTGGCGCCGCGCGTGGCGTGCGCGGAGCATGGCGTGGCGGTCGCCCAAGTGCCGTGGGCGGAGCCGGGCAGCCGGTTCACCAGGGATTTCGAGATGGAGCGCGCGTGGCTGACGGCGGTCGCCAGCCGGAAGACCGTGGGCGGATTCCTACGCATCGCGTGGAGGACCGCCGGTGACATCGCGCGCAGGGTCGCCACCCGCTTGGGATCCTCGATGCCGTGCATGTTCGACGGTCTCACCGCGATAGGCGTGGACGAGACCAGCTACAGGAAGGGGCGCACGTACATCACCGTGGTCGTCGACCACAAGCGCAAACGGGTCGTCTGGGCGCACGACGGATACGGCAAGGAGGTCCTCGACCTGTTCTTCCGGCAGCTGACCGACGAGCAGCGCGCCTCCATCAAGGCGGTCACCGGCGACGGCGCCAAATGGATCGACGCCAGCGTGAAGGAGCACCTGCCGAACGCCGAGCGCGTGCTCGACTCGTTCCACATCGTCTCCTGGATGACCGACACGCTCGACCAGGTCAGGAAACGGTTGTGGAACCAAGCCAGACGCGGCAACAACAAGACAGCCGCGGAGACGATGAAAGGCCTGAAATACGCCGTGCCCCAAGAACCCCGGCGACCTGACCGAACGGCAATCCGGAGCTTGGAGACGCTCGGGGACACGGATCCCAAGGGCCAGCTCTACCGGTCATGGCAGTTGAAGGAACTTCTCAGGACGCTCCCGCGCCAACCCGTCGGACAAGCCGAAGCCGAATTGAAACGATGGATCTTCCGGGCTTCCCACAGCCGCATCCCCGAGATCGTCGAACTGTGCAGGAAGATCCGCAGACGCAGGGACGACATCCTCGGAACCATCGGACCCGGCTACTCCAACGCGCGTCTGGAAGCGTTCAACAACAAGATCAAGGTCACCATCCGCATGGCCTACGGCTTCCGACACGTCGACAACCTCATCGCCATGATCAAACTCCGATGCAGCGGCCTACCCACCCACCTACCAACACCCACCCTCTAACCCACGAAAACAACAGAAGGCTCAAATGAAAATAGTCGGCACAGTGTTGCCAGACGCCGCAGCAGCTTTGCCGATTCCGGTTTCCTGATCGAGACCGCGCGAAACGATAATACGCAGTAATGGTGCCGGTTCAGGATCATCATAGGCAGACATCACCTTCTCAATACCGCGCGTAATGGCTGCAATATTGGGAGTAGGCAAATCCATCAGCCGGGCGGAATCCGACAATCGGCGCAGGTGGTTTTCCAACGAAATCGGGAAGCCCTTGAACACGGTGGTGGCCTCGAAAATACCATCGCCGCGCAGTACGCTTAAATCAAAGGCACTGATATTAACAGCAGCAGGATTCACCGGCTAAATGAGATCATCATCGGGCACATTGCTGGCATCACGATCACCAAACATGACTGCGCCGTTGCCCATTCCCAGAACGATAGAGCTCATGATGTTCCTCCCCGTGTCATATAACTTCGTTATGCGAAGAAGCACTGCGGCAATATTACAGCTGCAATGTGATGGATGACGCATGCGCTATGCAAAAGGGCTGTCTCCGCATTAATGGAGACAGCCCTTTACGTCAGATTCTAGCAGCCTAATCAGTTGCCGTTGACCGCGTTGCCGGTGTTGGCCTGCTGCACGATAGCGGCTAGGAAGTCGCGGTTCGTGGCGGTCTTCTTGAGACGCGGCACCAGGGTCTGGTAGGCCTGCTCAGGCTCCATGCCACCCAGCAGTCGGCGCAGACGATAGATAATCGGCAGCTCCTGCGGGTCGGTGATGAGTTCTTCGCGGCGGGTGCCGGAGGCGTTGATGTCGATGGCCGGGAACAAGCGCTTGTCCGCCAGCTCTCGGGAGAGGCGAAGCTCCATGTTGCCGGTACCCTTGAACTCCTCGAAAATCACCTCGTCCATCTTGGAGCCGGTTTCCACCAGCGCCGAGGAGATGATGGTCAGGGAGCCGCCGTTTTCGATGTTGCGGGCCGCACCAAAGAACTTCTTCGGCGGGTAGAGCGCCTGGGCATCCACACCACCGGACAGGATACGACCGGAAGCCGGAGCCGCGATGTTGTAGGCACGGGCCAGACGGGTCATGGAATCGAGCAGCACTACGACATCCTGGCCGAGCTCCACAAGACGCTTGGCGCGCTCGATGGCCAGCTCAGCAACGGTGGTGTGGTCGGAAGCAGGACGATCGAAAGTGGAGGAGATGACCTCACCCTGAACCGTGCGCTCCATATCGGTGACCTCTTCAGGTCGCTCGTCCACGAGCACCACCATCAGGTGAACCTCGGGGTTGTTGGCGGCAATGGCATTGGCGATGTTCTGCAGGGTGATGGTTTTACCGGCCTTAGGCGGGGAGACGATCAGACCACGCTGGCCCTTGCCGATCGGGGAAACGATATCCATGATGCGGCCAGTGAGCTTGTTCGGCGCGGTCTCCTGCTTGAGGCGCTCCTGCGGGTAGAGCGGGGTGAGTTTGGAGAACTGCGGACGGTTCAGTGCGTCCTCGACGCTCTGGCCGTTAATCGAGTCAATGGACTGCAGCGGCACGAACTTCTGACGCTGGTTGCGGCGATCGTTCTCGCGCGGGGCTCGAATGGAACCGTGCACGGCATCGCCCTTGCGCAGGCCATACTTCTTGACCTGGCCCATGGAGACGTACACGTCGTTCGGGCCAGGCAGATAGCCGGACGTACGCACGAACGCATAGGAATCGAGCACATCGACGATACCGGCCACCGGTACCAGGTCTTCCTGCGGCTCCTCGCGGCGGTCATTGCGGTTCTCGCGATCATCGAAACGACGATCGTCCTCGCCGGCGTTTTCGCCACGGTCACGACCACGCATACGGCGGTTGCGGCGGTCATTGCGATCATTGCGGTTGTCGCGATCTCGGTCACGGTTACGGCTGCGACGGCTGAACTCGCGGTCTTCGCTCTGTTCACCATCGTCGGAAGGTTCGTCGTGCTTCTGCGTGGGCAGCGTGGCCAGAATGTCATCCAAATCGCGCACGGTCTCGTCGCTGCTGTCCGCAGGACGGCGACGGCGACGCGGCTGATCCTCATCATGCACACGGCGAATGAGCGGAGCTTCGGTGTCATCACGACGGTTGCGGCGGCGCTCGGGAGCGGTTGTCTCGCCCAAATCGAGGGAGGCGAGCAGATCGCCGGCCTCATCGGCCTGCTTGCGCGGCTTGCGGCCGGTTCGTTCATCATCGCGGCGATGACGGGCATCGCGCGGTTCTTCAGTGGCCTCATCGGCTGCCTTACGGCGCACACGACGGGGCTCCGCGGCCTTGGGCTCTTCGGCAAGTGCGGATAGATCAAGCTGCGGTTCCGCCAGAGCAACGGTCTCTTCGACGACCGGCTCAGCCTTGGCTGCCTTGGTGACGGCCTTGTCGGCCTTGGGAGTGCGCACAGTGACGCCAGCCGGCGGCTCACCGCCACTGCGGGCGGCCTGCAAGGTGGCGAGCAGTTCGGGCTTGCGCATGGTAGACGTGCCTCGCAGACCCATTTGCTTGGCGAGCTCCTTGAGCTCAGGCAGCTTCATATCCTCAAGATTCTGGCTATTTGCCACTGGTTGCCCTTTCCATACCGAACAGGCCCATGCCTGTTACGGCGTTAAGAGTGATTCTGCGGCTGTACCGCTCATGAATGTTCGCTACGTCTCTGATGTTCTCGCGAACGTTGTTCACTCTACAACGTGAGCACGACCAATGCAAAACGGCCCGCCGAGTATCGGCAGGCCGTATGTAATTGCTGGGGTTGGCTCCCCTCAATCTCACTTCGCGAGCCAGCTCCCCTCAGAGGAGCCGAGAATGCAAAATCTGCGAGGGAAGAAAAATAATCAGCGCGTGCGGAGGCCGCCGTCTGACCCCGAAGGCGCACTGAGGTGCGTCGAGGGTGAAGAAAGGCGGCATACGCTCCGCTGATTACTTTTCTTCGTGGTAGGACTTGTCGGTGTTGACCGACCACACATTCTTCTTGGACGTCTTGCCGGTCTTGATGTTGCCGACGGCCTCAATGGCGGTGGCCATGGAGTGGTCCATGTTGTTGTAACGGTGCTGACCGTTACGCCCCACGCAGTACAGGTTGCCGAAGCCATCGAGGTATTCGATGAGCTCGTCCATGTGCTCGTAGGTATCGAAGTATGCAGGGTAGGCCTTCTTCACGCGTTCACGGTGGGAGTCGAGGACCTCATCCGGGCCATTGATCACGCGCATGCGGGTGAGCTCGGAAATGGCGAACTTGGTGGCGTCTTCCTCACTCATGTTCCAGAAGGAATCACCCTCTTCGCAGAAGTACTCCAGACCAACCCACACGGTGTCGTTCACGTCCTTGACCAGGTACGGGCTCCAGTTGTTGAAGATCTGGAGACGGCCGACCTTGTAGCCCGGATCCTGAACATAAATCCAGCAGTCCGGCACAATCGGCGGGTTGCCGAGGGTGGGAATGTTCGTGGTGTTCTTGAGCTTCAGATGCTTGACCAGAAGACCCACGGTCACGAAGTCGCGGTACGGCAGGCCGTTGGCCACCTTGGTCATGTCGGCAGGAGCGCCCTTGGATTCGGGGCTTTCCGGATCGGAACCGGCTGCATCGATGGCGTTGACCAAGTCCTTGACCGGCATCGACGAGATGAACTGATCGGCGGCAAGCTCGGTGCGGTTACCTTCGGAGTCCTCATACACCACCGAGGAGATGGAGCCGTTGTTCTGACGCAGTTCGACCACCGTGGCGTCGGTCAGCACCTTGACGCCGGCGTTCTCACAGTTGGATTCCACAGTCTCCCACAGCTGGCCGGGGCCATACTTCGGGTACCAGAATTCCTCGATAAGCGAGGTCTCGACCTCGGCGTTGGAGCGCTGCTTGGGCAGTAGCTTCTGGAAGGCGTTCTTGAGCACACCCATGATGCTCAGACCCTTGACGCGCTGGGCACCCCAGTCAGCGGAAATCTGGGAGGGGTGACGTCCCCACAGCTTCTCCGTGTAGCCCTCGAAGAACATCGAGTACAGCTTGCGGCCAAAGCGGTTGATGTAGAAGTTCTCCAGATTGTCTTCCGGCAGCTTGTGGAACATGGATTTCAGGTAGCTGAAGCCGGCCACCATGGTGAGCTTGAAGCCCATAGCCTTCAGCGTGTTGGGGCTCAGGGAAATCGGGTAGTCGAAGAAGTGACGGTTCCAGAAAATACGGGACACACGGTGACGCTTTAGCATCACCTTGTCTTCCACCTCGGGATCGGGGCCGCCCGACTCCATATCGTGCTCACGGCCGAGCTTCTTGTCATCATAGGAAGGCGCGCCCTGCAGTGGCAGAACTGTCTTCCACCAATCCATGATGCGCTCGTCCTTTGAGAAGAAGCGGTGACCGCCGATATCCATGCGGTTGCCGTTGTGCTTCACGGTACGCGAGATACCGCCGAATGCACGGGTTCCCTCAAGCACAGTCACATCGTATTTATCAGCGCCGCCGTCCTTAATCAATTCCCATGCGGCGGTCAAACCGGCAGGACCACCACCGATAATCACCACAGATTGCTTTTCGCTCACTTGCATCTCCTTATAACCAAATCAGCGATAGTTTATCGTAAGCCTCGGAAACGCACGTTCAAACTGTGTATTCCCTTGCGAATATTGCATAGACCGCGATGCGCGCGGGCGATGCAAACAAGTTCTTTGTGCTGCCGTCTCTTGTTATCTTGGCGAGGGCAGATACACCTTTAATGAATATCGTCAGGAATGTCGATGTCGGTTTTCTGTACTTCCTCGACATTGACATCCTTGAACGTCACGATACGCACCGACTTGACGAAACGGCTGGAACGGTACACATCCCATACCCATGCATCAGTCAGCTGCACGTCGAAGTAGACGTCCTGGCCTGCGGAACGAACATTGAAATCCACTTTGTTCGCTAGATAGAAACGGCGCTCGGTCTCCACGACGTACGTGAACAGCTTGATGACATCGCGGTATTCCCGGTACAACGCGAGTTCGGCGTCAGTTTCGTAATTATCCAGATCCTCGGCGCTCATGCTCGATTATTCACCTTCCGTATCTCGCTTGCGTCCGCGACCCAGTGTACGCCACCAAGCTTCCTTGGAAGATTTGCGGTCGGCCTGACCATATGGCCAATTGCTCTCTTCATCCGTGGAACGAGTATGCGTTCCCGTGGTGGCCTGCTCGCTGGTGCTCTGCGGTTGGGCAGGTGCTTCGGCGATTTCAGACGATGTCTCGGACTCGTCGGCAGCCGTGGACTGCTCTCCTGCTCCGGGCTCGGCAACACGCTGCTGAATCGCCATGGAGTGTTCACGCGCAGACAGCGCTTCCTTGACACCGGGATTGTCCTCAATCAAGTGCATGCCGAAAGCATCCAGGGAGCGAATCGGATCGTATTCATCCACCAACGTATCCATAACAATAAGATCCTGATACTTATTGTTTTCCACATCCCACAGGGCATCGCGCGATGTGCCCGACGGCACGAAACCAAGCGACTGGTAGACGGAAATCGAGCGAGTGTTCGTTTCCGGAACGCTCACCCAGATACGGTGCATGCCCAAGCCGGCCGGCTCCGGGGCAAAGCCGTAGGTCATCACACGCGGCATGGCATCGCGGGAATAGCCACGGCCGCGGTAGTCCTTGCCCAGAATGATCTGGATACGGGCGGAACGGGACCAGCCATCGATATCGATGAGGAAAATCATGCCGATAACGTTGTCGGTGGGAGCGGCATCGATCATGCCGTCATCGTCATGGTCGGCGTCGGTAAGCACGGCCCATGCGATGGTGCGGCGAGATTCCGGATCGCCCACGCCTGATTCCGCGGGAGCCTGTCCGGCTTCCCAAGCCTGAGAACGACGAACCCATGTGTGCACGACGGCACGTTCGGTGGCCGCATCTTTACCGGTGATTTTGGACGCGCCATAGAAAGCGTCGAGTTCATCCAACCGGAGCAGGTCTTCAACGGTAGCGGGGCGCAAATGCACCATTTCACCGGTAATCGGTGGAATGACGATGCTATGTGGCAGATCGCGCGTAAGTTGCGCGTCAGTAGCCAGGCTCAGCGTCTCGTTGGTTTCAGTCATTAGCGTATGTCCCCTGTCTCGGCTCGCGATTCAGTGCCGAACATATCTTACTTGACTGGGTGAACGCTGGAAGTGAGTGGGGTCGTTCCCTTACAAAAGGAATAAAGGCTCCCCTCAAAGAGGGGAGCCAGTGAATCTAATCAGCCCTTGATCTTGCTCATGACGACCTTGGTGACGGCCTTGGCATCGGCCTGGCCACGCGTGGCCTTCATCACGGCGCCGATGATCACGCCCATCGGCTTCATGTTGCCGCTCTTGAGCTTCTCGACCACGTCCGGGTTCGCCTCGAACGCCGCTTCGACGGCCGTCTCGATGGCACCGTTGTCTTCGACGATCTTGTAGTCGTGCTTCTTGACGACTTCATCCGGAGTGCCTTCGCCCTTGAGCACGCCTTCGACGGTCTGCTTGGCGAGCTTGTCGTTGAGCTTGCCGGAGGCGATGAGCTTCTCGACTTCGGCCACGTCGGCCGGGGTGATCGGCAGCTCTTCGAGGGACACACCCTTGGCGTTGGCTTCGCGGGAAAGCTCGCCCAGCCACCACTTGCGCGCACCGGCCGCCTTGGCACCGGCCTTGACGGTTTCCTCAATCAGGTCGAGGGCGTCGGCGTTGAGGATGTCGCGCATCTGCAGATCACTCAGGCCCCACTCGGACTTGAGGCGGTTGCGGCGCTCGCGCGGCATTTCCGGCATCTGGGCCTTCATCTCCTCGATGTGCTCCTTGGTGATGTGGAGCATGACGAGGTCGGGGTCCGGGAAGTAACGGTAGTCGTCGGCATCGGACTTCAGACGGCCGCCAGCGGTGGTCTGCGTAGCCTCATCCCAGTGGCGGGTCTCCTGCAGAATCTCCTTGCCTTCGTCGAGGCGCGCGGCCTGACGGCGAATCTCGTACTGAATGGTCTTCTCGATGCCACGGAACGAGTTCACGTTCTTGGTTTCGGAACGGATGCCGTACGGGGCATCGGCGCTCGGGCGCAGCGAAACGTTCACGTCGGCGCGCATGTTGCCCTGTTCCATGCGGGCGTGGGAGATGTTCAGCGCGCGCACGATGTCGCGGATAGCGCGAACATAAGCACCAGCGATTTCGGGAGCGCGGTCGCCCGCACCCTCGATCGGCTTGGTCACAATCTCGATCAGCGGCACACCAGCGCGGTTGTAGTCGACCAGCGAGTGGTCGGCACCCTCGATACGGCCGTCGGCGCCACCCACGTGGGTGTTCTTGCCGGCGTCGTCCTCGATGTGGGCGCGCTCGATCGGCACACGGAACACGGTGCCGTCTTCCAGCTCAACGTCCAGATAGCCGTTGCCGTTGGTGGGCTTGTCGTACTGCGAGATCTGGTAGTCACGCGGCATATCCGGGTAGAAGTAGTTCTTACGGGCGAACTGGCTCCACTCGGCGATTTCGCAGTGCAGGGCAAGGCCCAGCTTGATGGCGTAATCGACGGCGGTCTTGTTGATCACCGGCAGGCTTCCCGGCAGACCGAGGCTCACCGGGGTCAGTTCGGTGTTCGGCTCGCCGCCGAACTCGATGTGGGCCGGGCAGAACAGCTTGGTGTTCGTGGACAGCTCCACGTGGGTTTCCAGACCGAAGACCACATCGTACTTCTTGGTGGCATCGGCGTACTTCATCAGTTTTTCAGCCATGATGTTGTTTCTTTCCTTCCGATGCTCACTTGCCCAGACCGTCAAGCCACGGGGTCTTGAGGTCGTTCCAGATCGGGCCGTTCCAGCTGTCTTCCAGCGCGGCTTCCAGGGCCGCCGCCGGCTTGTACATGACTTCGTCGCGCTGCTGCGGGGCGATGAACTGGAAGCCGACGGGCAGGCCGTCGTCGGACAGGCCGGCCGGGATGGACATGGCGGGCATACCGGCAAGGTTGGCCGGAATCGTGGCGATGTCGTTGACGTACATGGCCAGCGGATCGTTCATCTTCTCGCCGAACTTGAAGGCGGTAGACGGGCTGGTAGGCGAGATCAGCACATCGACCTGTTCGAAGGCCTTCTTGAAGTCCTCGATGATGAGCGTACGGACCTTTTGGGCCGAGCCGTACCAGGCGTCGTAGTAACCGGCGGACAGGGCGTAGGTGCCGAGGATGATGCGGCGCTTGACCTCGTCGCCGAAGCCGGCCTCACGGGTGTAGGCCATCATGTTGGCGGCGGTCTGGGGCACGCCGGCCGGCGGCATGACGCGCAGACCGTAGCGCATGCCATCGTAACGGGCCAGGTTGGAGCTGACCTCGGACGGCATGATGATGTAGTAGGCGCCCAGCGAGTATCCGATGTGCGGGCAGGAGACCTCAACGACCTCGGCGCCCATTTCCTTGAGCTTGTCGACGGCCTCGTTGAAGCGAGCCTCGACGCCGGGCTGGAAGCCGTCGCCACCGAGTTCCTTGATGAGGCCGACCTTCATGCCCTTGAGGTCACGCTTGGCGCCTTCGCGGGCGGCGGCGACCATCGGGCGCGGGCCTTCGGGAATGGAGGTGGAATCACGCTTGTCGTGGCCACCGATAATCTCCTGCAGCAGGGCGGAGTCGAGCACGGTGCGGGAGACCGGGCCGATCTGGTCGAGCGAGGAGGCCATGGCGATGGCCCCGAAACGGGAGACGCCGCCGTAGGTGGGTTTGACGCCCACGGTGCCGGTCAGGGCGCCGGGCTGACGGATCGATCCACCGGTGTCGGTGCCGAGGGCGATCGGGGCCTCGAATGCGGCGACCGCGGAGGCGGAGCCACCACCGGAACCGCCGGGCACGCGCTCGGTGTCCCACGGGTTGTGGGTGGTTTGGTAGGCGGAGTGCTCGGTGGAGGAGCCCTGGGCGAATTCGTCGAGGTTGGTCTTGCCGAGGATCGGCATGCCGGCGGCCTTGAGCTTTTCGATGACGGTGGCGTCGTACGGCGGCACCCAGCCCTCGAGGATCTTGGAGGCGGCGGTGGTTTCGATGCCCTTGGTGACGATCATGTCCTTGATGGCGATCGGCACACCGGCCAGCTCGGGCAGGGCGGCCTTGTCTTCGGCGGACTTGGCGTCGAAGGCGTCGGCCTGCTCGAGAGCCACATCGCCGGAAACCTTCAGGAAGGCCTTGATAGACGGCTCAGCGGCTTCGATCACCTTGAGGTGGGCTTCGACGAGCTCGCGAGAGGTGACGTCGCCCTTCTTGATGGCAGCGGCCTGCTCGGCAGCAGACAGTTTGACAAGAGTTGCGGTTTCGTTGCTCATCGATTACTCCTCGCTTCCCAGGATTCGCGGTGCCACGAACATGCCGGCCTCGGTCTTCGGGCCACCGGCGAGCGCCTCTTCCTGCGTGAGCGGGGTTTCGGCGACGTCTGGGCGCAGGTAGGCTTCCAGCGGAACCGGGTTGGCGGTCGGCGGCACATCGTCGGAGGCGACTTCCTGGACCTTGTTGATGGAGTCTGCGATGACGTTCAGTTCGCCCTGCAGACGGGTGATTTCCTCATCGGTGAGCGCGATTCGGGCCAGATCGCCCAAATGCACGATTTCTTCGCGTGAAAATGTTGGCATGGCCATAACTATATGAGCCGTATGTGACACGCAGTTATCGGAAAGCCTCGTTTTCCCGCCCATTGGAACAATGCGCCAGCCCTTCACGGGTTCCACCACCAATTCGAGAGCTCCCAACGGGGCAAACCCACCAGCCAACCGCACAACCACCCCACTCATCACCCCTCAGCGGGGCAAAACCACGAGTAACTAATGGAAACGACTCACTCACAACCCTTCAACGAAGCAAAATCGCGAATAACCAACGAAAGCACCTCCCTCATCATCCCAAGCGAAGCAAAACCACCAACAGATCACGACACCGCACCACTCATCACCTCGCAGCGGGGCAAAACCACGAGTAACCAATGAAGACACCTCGCCCAGCATCCCAAGCGGGGCAAAACCACGACAAAGCCGAAGAAAAACCACGCTTACTGGCACTCAGCGAGGTAAAACCACGAGCTGACCATGAAAGCACCTCGCTGCTGTCCCCCAACGAAGCAAAACCTCGATCTAATCGAGAAAATGCTCTACTCACGACTTCTCAGCGGAGCAAAAATGCGAGCTAGTCAGGTTTGCCCCTCTTTAAACACCAATTGCCCCTCTAAACGCCAAAAACCGAATCCGGCAAGTGCAAGGAACAGGAAAGCCTCTCCAGGCACCGCATCAACGCACTCGAAATAGTTATCCACATTCCACGCCGCAACGGGGGCACATGCATAATTATCATGCCGATGATTCACACCTCAATCCGCAAGCATCCGCGAGATATAGCCAATCTATGCAATTCTCACATGCGAATCCGCTCGAAGCTGCGACCACATTGCCCGAATAAGTGGACACTTCATTCTCGATTGGCATACTTTCGATTCATGAAACATCACAAAGAAGTGGATGCGCTTATCGCGCAAGCGGAAGCAGCAGGCATATGTATTTACGGCCGAACAAAATCACACTGCTCGGCCCTTATTCGCCGAGCCAAAGAACTCGAGCTCAAGCGAGTATTTCCCAACATGTATGTCAAACCGGAATACTGGAATGCGCTCAAACCCGATGAACGCATACAGCATGTGGCATGCACACTCCATCTCAAGCATCCAAACTGGGTTTTCGCCGGAGTCACCGCAGCGGCACTGCATGGTTTCGAGCACCCATGGCATCTTCATGCCGGCTCCGTTACCATCGCCACCGCGTCGCAAGGTACCAACGCGAACAATGCCAATATCAAACGTGTATTCGTACCACATTGTGCACCGGAATATGTCAATGGAATCCCTGTGACCAATGGGGCACAAACAGTAGTGGACTGCGGGCTGTCTACCGATTTTCGCTTCGCGTTGCCAATCATCGATTCGGCACTACGTAAAGGTACTGCCATTGCGGACATTCTCAATATTTGCAGCACTATGCACCGCGATTGCACGCCGATATTCCGCTTGCTTCATTATGCGAACCCGGCAAGCGAAAACGGCGGCGAATCACTCGGTCGAGGCACAATCGTTGAAGGCGGACTCATGGTCCCCGAATTGCAGCAAGACATCACCGACCCGCAAACGGGCGCGCTGTACCGGGTAGATTATCTCTGGCGGCTGCCCGACGGCCGTCTTATCGTCGGCGAATATGACGGGTACGAGAAATACACCAATCCGAATATGAATGACCGCAGGGGTATTCAAGGAGCAGTGCACGCGGAAAAAGAGCGGGAAACCGGACTGTATCGAGCCAAAGTCGACTCCATAGTTCGGTTCACTTATGAGGATGTGTTGAAGCAGCATCCAATGATCAATAAACTACGGGCTGCCGGCGTTCCCGACGCAACAATGGTGATGCGATAACAATCGTCAGCATATGTCTGATGCACGAAGGTGTGATTGCTTTATGCGGCGATAATCCTGCAGCAGAGAACATAGCTACTTGATGTCCGCTTTTTTGGTGACGATGAGTCCGCCAGCCCATGCTGCGGCGGCCCAGGCGAGGAGGATCAGGCCGGACTGCCACCAATCGGGAATCCAGTAGTTCGGTTTAACGGCTGCGGCAAGGGTGGACTGCGAGCTGCTTTCTATACCAGCGCCGAGGAAATGATTCATGGCGGTGTCCGGTGTCAGATAGGACAAAGTGCCAAGCCATTCGACCTGGTTAATGGCCATCGATGTGATGGACAGTACTGACGAGAGCACCATGAAGAGCACGATCAGCGCGCATACGCCGCCCACTGTGGAACGGGTCATGCCGCCAAGTCCCTGCGCCATCAGGGACACCAGCACAATAGTCAGAGGGAAGCCGATCAACGTGACAGGAATGATTCGACTTTGATCGCTGGTCAGCGCCGTAATGTCATGGCCTCGAGTGAATAGCCAGAGCACACCTGCGGCCAGCAGAATGCCGACAATACCAGCAACCAGCGCAAACAGGGCCGTGGCCACGGACTTAGTGGCATAGAACATGCCGCGCCTGGGGTTGACCGTCAGACTGGATTGCACGGCTGATGTGGTGTATTCGCTGGTGATGGCCATCACGCCGAAAATGCCGATGACCAGCGCCGCGGTCGAGCCGGAAGAAGCCAGTACCGCCCACAGATCTGCGGCGGATATGGGCTTGGGATTGTCCAGCGTCTTGCCAGTGTTCAAATCCGTAGACGCCATGAAGGTCACACTCCAAGCGCTCAACGCGGACATAGCCAGCATGAGCGCGACCGCAATACCCAACAGCACCTTGGTGGAGTTCAGTGACCACAGTTTCAGCAATTCGGCTTTTAGCGAGCCGAACACAGTGAGCTTGGCACGACGGTACGTGCTGCTGGCACGACGGCTAGAGGCAGGACGGCCGGAAGCCTCTGCGTTGGCAGGTTGGCTGGGTCCGGTCGCATCAGGCATATGCTTTTCAGCAGCTGCACCACTCATACTGCCGGTCATATTGGCGTTTTCCGTGGCCGTTCTCATGGTATTGGAGCTCATCATCCGACCTCCTTGGCCAGGTATTCGGCGCTGCTGTGGGTCAGCCATATACGACTCTTCCAAGGAGGCGTGCTCTTCGACGAATTCGTAAGTAATCAGGCCGGCCCGGGCGAACGCCTGTGCCGCCGCAACCAAGTCGGCGCCATTGACACGAAATACCTCGCCTACTTGCGGGTCATCGGATTTGCGAGTATCGGGAACCACGGTGACCTCAGGGCTACTGGTAAAAATCGCACGCAACTTGTCGGGTTCCGGCGTCACCACACGGATGGATCTGGAGGAATGCTCGGCCACGAATGCACTCACCGTGGTGGTTTCCAACACATGGCCTTGCCCGATAATCACCAGATTATCCGCGGTCAACGCCACCTCGCTCATCAAGTGCGAGCTCAGCAGCACGGCTCGTCCTTCAGCTGCGTAGTAACGACATAAGTCGCGAACCCATTTAATGCCTTCTGGATCGAGACCGTTGATTGGCTCGTCCAACACCAGATTGTGCGGGTTGCCCAGCAATGCCGCAGCAATGGACAGTCGCTGGCTCATACCGAGCGAGAACTGACCGGCTCTGACATTGGCCACAGCTTGCAGACCGGTCATGTCAATGACCTCATCGACTCGACGCTTAGGAATGTTGTTGGTATAGGCAAGGGCCTGTAAATGGGCTCGTGCAGTGCGCGACTTATGCGCTGACTTGGCGTCAAGCACCGCACCGACCGCACGCATTGGTGCGCGTAAGGTGACATATGGTTTGCCATCGATTAGCGCGCGGCCCTTATCCGGGCTGATGAGTCCGAGCGCAGCACGCATAGTGGTGGATTTGCCTGCGCCATTCGGTCCCAGAAAACCCGTAACCTTGCCATCTTCGGCAGTGAACGACACACCGTCTAGTGCCTGCTTGGTCTTGAAGCGTTTGCTCAGCTCCTCAACTTCAATCATGCTTTCACTCTAGCCCATATTGGACAGATTGGGGAGAGCTGTCGACACACGTCTACCGGGGCTTGTGTTTCACGCAATGTTTCACAGGAGGAAATATGGGGAATTGATGTTTCACAAAATGTTTCACGGACTATTGCTGTGACGCAACACCACAGATAATACGCGGAATTGCGATGGCAGCGAGGCTTCTCTATGCTCCATCAGACTGCGGTTGCGGCATGCTGGGCAATCCATGCATGCATGGCCACGGCCGCCGCGGCGCCAGCGTTAATGGACCGCACCGAACCAAATTGGGAGATGTATACCACGTCGTCGGCTAGTTCCAAGGCCTTACTGCTCAGCCCGGGGCCTTCGGCGCCGAACAGTAGCAGACAGCGCTTGGGGAATGCATAGGTCTCCATGGGCACCGCGCCCGGAATGATGTCCAGAGCAATGATGCGAGCGGCTTCCAGTTCCTTGATGCGGGCATCCGCCTGTGCGATTTCGGCAGTGGCCTCGGCAACTGCCGAAACAGCATTCAGCGCCGACACGTGGGAGGACACAGTTGCACCGGAATTACCGATGATGCCCTCCGACCCATTGCCGGCACCAGTCTCCGCCCCATTATGAGCACTGGCGATGGCATGGGCCTTTAAGGCAGCCGCCCCAGCCCGCGCCCGTTCGGTAGCGATTTCACCAGCGATACGATTATGCCAGCATTCCACCAACTCCGCGATTGAGGGGTGATGCTCAACGTGCTGGTAGAGCTCAGTCATCAGCGCGCCTTTGCGATTCCACTTATGCGGGCCGACGATATGCACGCGCTTGGCCTGAAAAGCATTGGCAGTGCGCACCATGGATCCGATATTGAAATCGTGGGTCCAGTTCTCCACCGCCACTTCGAAATCGTGGCGGCCGTGGGCATCGAGATCTTCTTTGATGGCCTGCACAGTCCAGTAGCGATATCGGTCGAGCACATTGCGGCGATCGCCCTCATCGAGCAGAGCAGAATCGAAACGGACATCGTAATTAGGCGATGCCAAGTCATCAGGACGAGGTTCGCCGGGATGGGTTTCAGCCCATGGGCCAAGACCGACTTCACGGAATTCCGGTTCGCCCGAGGCTTTTGCCGCCAAGGAAATCTGGTTGGGTGCGTGCACAGTTGCTCCTCGGAGATTATCAACGTCGTGCGCCGACCACAGCTCGTTGCGCCCGACAGCCTCCCGAATGGGGAAGCCACGAATGGAATTACCTCAGCTCGGATTCGTCAAAGACCTGAACGAATGGCAGTACGTGGCTTTCGCCAGTGGAGGGGTTGATGACATTGATGTCTTTAGCTCCACCGCCGACCAGTGAGGTAATAGCCACGACCTGAGCGCCGAGTTGTTCGACCACGCCGAAGTCGAGGCTGAGTTCGTTGCCATTACGCAGGGTAACCAGCGAACTGGTCTGCACATACGATTTTTCGGACAGCCATGCATCCAACAGCATCACGCGTCGTCCTTCAATAGACGGACCCTTGATTGAGGGATACACGAAGTCCATTACGAATCCGTCCAGATCCTCGCCACGGGAAGCAGCAGCATGAATCATGGCAGACACCATGGGTACGGCAGCTGCAGTCAAGGCACCAACGGCGTCAAAATCATCAACCGAATAGCCTGCATCTTCAAGAGTGTCAATGAGCACATGACCCATCACCGTGGCGGCACGATGATCGAAAGTCACCGAGGCAAGTTCCGAAAACGGGCGGCCAACCACGTGCTCCTTCAGCAGGGTGGCCAGCTGCTCATGCGGCTCCAGCATGGCAAAAGCGGAAGCGTCGCGTGAAACATTGAGGTCCGAGGTGCCGGTCGGGCGGAATCCAGATTCAGTCATGCTTCAAGCCTATCGCCTGAGGCAGTCAGCTTGACCGGCTCATCATCCTCCGACGATGTCACCTCGGGGGCGGATAACTCACTGACATTGCCTTTGTCTGATTCGATAAGAGGCACTTCCTCGAGCACCTTGGTGGGTTCGAGCTTTTGCAGTTTGCGAGCCGTGGGCAATACACGTCGCTCCAAACTGGATGCGAACTTGTTATAGGCACTGACCGTCTTGGTGATTTGGGTTCCCAGCCTGGTGGCATAGTCGCCAAGCACGGCGAAGCGCTCATACAGCTCTCGAGACAAATCGAACAACTGCTTGGCATCATCCGTCAGCGATTGCTGCTGCCATGCATAGGCCACTGATTTCAGCACGGCCCACAGGGTCACTGGCGAGGTCAAGGCCACCTTGCGGGAGAAGGCATCATCCATCAGCGTGGGATCGGCCTCAAGCGCCGCCTGCAACAACGCCTCATTGGGAATAAAGGCGATAACGAAATCAGGAGTGACGGGGAACGCATTCCAATAGGCCTTCTCCCCCAACGCACGCACGTGTTCTCGAAGCGCCTTGGCATGGGATCGCAACAGGTCGTTACGACGATCCAACTCCTCGGGGCCCGCGGTCTCGGGAATCTCACAAGCCCGCTGATAGTCGGCATACGGCACCTTGGCATCAATCGGAATGGTCTTGCCACCGGGCAGATGCACCACCATATCCGGCCTGAGCATACGACCGTCGGCATCGGACACCACCACTTGGGTGTCAAAGTCAACGTGCTCCAGCAATCCCGCGGACTCCACAATATTCTTCAGCTGCGCCTCGCCCCAGGCACCACGAACCTTATTGTTGCGCAGTGCCGCGGATAGTGAACTCGTTTCCTTGTCCAACCGGGCCTGCTGATCATTCAGGCCCTTGAGTTGAGCCCCGAGCGCCCCCATCTCTTTCTTGCGGCCTTCTTCGATTTGGGTGACCTTGGTCTGGAGCGAATCGAGATTCTTGGCAACAGGAGCAAGCGCTTCCAGCACTTTACTCTGCTCTTTCAGACGAGCCTCCTGCTCGACACGCTTGACTTCGGCGGCTTCGGCATCGGCCTTACGCTTCTGTTCAGCCTCGGCGGCCGCGCGCTCACGCTCACGCTCGATGCGAATCTGTTCCGCATGCTGCGCCTGAGCAAGCTGTGACTTCACGAACGTCAATTGCTGGTTCGCACCTTCAAGCTGCGCTTGAGAAGCGGCATTGCGAGCGGTCAAATCGGCAATCTCCCCATGCGCCGACTCCAGCAAGCTTTTGGCCTCCTCCAGCTCCGAAGCCCTGGCATCACGCGCCATAGCCTGACCTTTATGCCGCCCCAATAAAAAGCCGGCACAAAGCCCAAGCCCCGCACCGACCACCAGCACGGCGATGACCACAATCACAGTTCCCATTTGTTCAAACATGGTTCCCAGTATTCCACCATCTTCAACCGGCGGTAGATATGTTCCTGTTTCCTAACGTCAGCATTGACAATCGCACCGCATGCATAACGACAGACGACCAGGGCCAACAGCCAAACACACGACCAACTACGACCTCACCAAGCGCGCGATGGCCGCGGATGCCTCCTCAAGCTTGCTATCGGCAACTTCACCGCCCTGCACCGCCGCCTGGCGCACACAGTGATTCAGATGATCGTCCAGCAATATCAAGGCCACCGACTTCAACGCCGAATTCGATGCCGAAATCTGCGTCAACACGTCAATGCAGTATTTATTGTCCTCCACCATCTGCGTAATGGCGTGAACCTGCCCCTCAATGCGGCGCAGCCGCGCAATGACTTTGGCCTTATCGTCGTCATACCCGTGCATCGCTGCCTCCTGATACTCATCTTTCAGCTGAACACACCCCATTATATACCCCATAGGGGTATAGGGTATATACTGTTGCTCGGTATAATACTGATGGGAAGGAGCGGTGATGGAGTTCAACCTTTTCTCGACCGCCGCGGCGCTGATTGCGGCAGCCGCCTTGACATGGCTGGTGCTCAGGTTCTTTTTCGGCGCGCAGAAGGCCGCATCCGGGGCCATGGACGTCTCCGGCAAGCGCCAGACCGCAACAATCACCGTCAAAGGTGGCTACTCCCCTGCCGTGGTGAGTATGCGCGCGGGCACACCGATCACACTGACATTCGACCGGCAGGAGACCGGTGAATGCACCTCTCACGTGGTGTTTGGCGACCTCGGCCTCGATGCCATGCTGCCCGGCAATGCGGTGACCGACGTGGAATTGCCCGCATTGCCCGCCGGCGAATATCCATTTGCCTGCGGCATGAACATGGTGCACGGCCTGCTGAAGGTCGAAGGAAATGCCAGCGCAGGCACGGACAAACTGCACCCGCTCACTGCATCAGCGGAAGCCCCGATGTTGGACTCCGCAGAAGCAGAACGACGTGAGGCAGCGGAACGCACGAAGGAAATCACATCGTTGACACGATTAGTGGCCATCGGCACAGTGCTGACACTCCCCGTGTTCATCGTCACCATGCTGCACATGGCCAATCCGATGCTGGTGCCGCACTGGATGGTGAATCCATGGCTGCAGGCCATTCTCATCACACCGGTGATGTTCTACTGCGGCCACCCGATCCACGCGGTCGGATTCCCCGCACTGGCGCACCGCTCCCCCGACATGAATTCGCTCGTCTCGTTGGGCACATCGGCCGCCTATCTCTATTCGCTGGTGACCTGTGTAGCCCCTCAGGTATTTCCGGAAGGTTCACGCGAGCCGTATTTTGAATCGGTCGGCGTGGTCATCACCCTGGTACTGGTCGGTCGACTGCTGGAGACCAAGGCCCGCGAAGGCACCGGCAAGGCGGTGCAATCACTAATCAAGCTACGGCCTCGCAACGCGCATAAGCTGAATGCGGCTTCGCCAGAGAACGTGGAATGGCTCAATCCCGCGAATTTCACGGACATGGACATCGATACGATTGCCGTCGGCGATCTGCTGGTCGTCAAGAACGGCGAGCGCGTGCCCACAGACGGCATCATCGTGGCCGGCAACGCGAGTATCGATGAATCAATGATTACCGGCGAATCCAAGCCCGTCACCAAAACGACCGGAGCGGCCGTCACCGGAGCAACCGTATTGCTCAAGGGTGACCTCGTCATGCAAGCCACTCAGGTCGGTGCCAATACTGTGCTCTCCCAAATCGCGGCGATGGTGGCCCGCGCGCAGGCAACCAAAGCTCCGGTGCAGCAGCTGGCCGATAGAATCGCCAGGTATTTCGTGCCAGCAGTGATGGTCATCGCTATATGGACCTTTGCCATATGGATTGCGCTTGGCCCTGCGCCGCAACTGGCGCACGCGCTGATCACCGCAGTCAGCGTGCTCATTATCGCCTGCCCGTGCGCTCTGGGTCTTGCCACCCCGCTCTCGGTCACTGTGTCTCTGGGGCTCGGCGCCACCAACGGCGTGCTGGTCACCAGTGCAAAAGCTCTGGAACAGGCGCGGCGCATCGGCACTGTGGTCTTCGACAAGACCGGCACTATTACGCGCGGCGTGGTGGATGCGACCGCCGATTGGAACAAACCGAGCTACGAGCAGGACACCGTTAAGGAAGGATCGCCGGAAGCGATTGCAGCATTGCGTGCACGCGGCATACGCACGGTGATGCTTTCAGGAGACAAGGCCGAAGTGGCAGGGCGCATCGCCCGTGAGGTCGGCATCGATACGGTGATCTGCGAGGTCAAGCCGGATGGCAAGGCCTATTGGATCGCCAAACTGCAGCGCGAGCGTGATGAGAACACAGCCACGTCCGGCTCCTCCCGCGCGCCGCACGATCTTATCGCGATGGTGGGTGACGGCATCAACGACGCCCCGGCGCTGGCACAGGCCGATCTCGGCATCGCCATCGGCACCGGCACCGACGTGGCGATGCAGTCGGCAGACGTGACGCTGATGAGCGGCGATCTGCGCGGCGTCATCAGGACCATCAATCTGTCCAATGCCACGATGCGCAATATCCGAGAGAATCTTGGCTGGGCATTCGGATACAACATCATCGGCATTCCGATTGCCGCCGGCGTGCTTTACCCGTTCACCGGATGGCTGTTGAGCCCGATGATCGCGGGACTGGCGATGGCGTTGAGCTCGGTGTGCCTGGTGCTGAACGCCAATCGTCTTCATGCGGCGAATATCAACGTGGGTGCTGCCGATAGCACCGCTGGCTCGGGCAGCAGCACGGCGGGTATCGAATCAGCCGGATCGGCCGAATCAGCCAATGCCGCCAACGCCACCGGCTCCACCACATCCAACGCGCCTCACGAGCCGACCGTCATCATCGACGATCGCACCACGCTGAATCACACCAATCACGTATCTGACCAATCCAATAATCCAACCAACAAGGAGAACACTATGGATACGGGAATGCACATGCACCACAACGCCCCCGCGGGCGGCGAAACCGCCACCGACCCGGTGTGCGGCATGACCGTGGCGGTGAACGCCGATGCGATCACGCGCGAGTATGAGGGCAAGTCCTATTACTTCTGCGGTGAGCACTGTGCCACGAACTTCATGAAGGCCCCGCAGGTGTTCCTGGAGCAGTAGTCTCTGCGTTTGCCTGATTCAACGACAATGGCCTCCGCCCAAAACGAGCGGAGGCCATTTGCATGCATGAATCAATCAACGAATCAGCTGGCGAAGAAGAACACGTACAGCCAAGCACCGATAATGGCACCGACAATCGGGGCCACAACCGGGATCCAAGCCTCGCCCCAGCGGGAGGAGCCCTTGTGCGGGATTGGCAGGATGGCGTGCAGCAGACGCGGCATGAGGTCGCGGGCCGGGTTCAGGCCAGGGCCGGTCGGGCCACCCATGGAGGTCACGAGGCCCCACACAATGAAGCCGACGACGATGGAGGCGGCGGCGTAATCCTGCTTGCCCCAAGCCAGGGACAGGCAGCACAGGGCGCCGAAGACGAGCACCAGGGTGCCGAACATCTCGTTGAGGAAGTAGTTGACCTTCTGGTTGTCCGCGTCGGTGGTGCAGAAGGTGCCGAGGATGGCGTCGGCGTCCTCGGTCTCCTTGTAGTGCGGGTAGTAGGTCAGGTAGACGATGAACTGGCCGAGCAGGGCGCCGAGCAGCTGAGCGACGATGTACGGCAGCACGTCGCTCCACGGGAACAGGCCGTTGACGGCCTGGGCGATGGTCATGGCCGGGTTGATATGAGCGCCGGATACGCCACCGAACATGAGCACCGGGAACATGACGCCGAAGCCATAGCCCATGGCGATGTTCAGCCAGCCGGCGTGGTGGCCCTTGGTGTTCTTGAGTTCGACATTGGCCACGGAACCGTTGCCGAAGATCATCAGGATGGCGGTGCCGAAGAACTCGGCGGCCAGCTTGGTATAGAGGGAGTATTCCACTGCTTCTTCTTTTCTCTTCGCCGCGCAGCAGGCATGGCTGACTGTTCACGGCATTCTGTGTGATTGGAAATCCGTTCGCGGAGCCGGCGACGGTTGTTCGCTGGGCGCGAAAGCAAACGTGGCGATTCTACACTTCGCCCCACGACGAACCGCGCCAACGCGCCCATAGGGTTGCCGGTTGCCGGAAAACAAAAAACCGGAACCTTTCGATTCCGGTTGTCTGTGCCCCGCAGGGATTCGAACCCTGGACACGCTGATTCACAGCCGACGATCAACCCCACCCCGTACGTGCGTCTAATGCTTTTATCCCTTTGTCTCCGCGTAATGCTGTCCCGCTCAACCAAGCAACACGACTAGATAAATCTCCCAGTTGATTCATCTTTCTTGGTCTTACCGGGTCGCGGCCTGCGACCCGGTTTTGTTGTGCAACAAAGGGAGGCCACATGGCAATGTTCACATCGCATCGGCAACCGCCTGCATCATGGACGAAACTCATAGACGAGTGGGTGCTGGATATGCAGGCACGTTGTTTGACAGAACGAACCGTCGAATCCTATTGGTACCGCGTCACTGATTTTGCACGGGTCTGCTCAAAACCGCCGCGACAGGTATCGCCCGTCGATGTTCAATCCTGGTTGACCGAGTCGGATCTCGATGCAAGCGCCAAAGCCGGGAGGAGAGCGAGCATCAATGAGTTTTACAAATGGGCGGTACGCTCAAATAAGATGAAGAATAATCCTGTCGCATCGCTGCCTCCCATCAAGCGGCCGAAGAAACCGACCAAGCAACCTGCACCGGAGAGCGCCGTTGCCGCAGGTGTCTGGGCTGAAAACCTCAAGGCACGGCTGATGGTCAGACTGGACGCCGAGGCGGGACTGAGACGAGAGGAAATCAGCAAAGTCAAAGGGCCGGACGTCATCGAATCGGTTCATGCGGGAGAGTCGATCTACCACCTGCTGGTTCACGGCAAGGGAGGGAAAACCCGCATCGTGCCAATCTCCAATGATTTGGCACAGGAAATAAGGAGTACGGCCGGCGAAGGCTGGTTGTTTCCGGGCAAGGTCGATGGACACTGCTGCGTCGATCACGCCTATCGGGTCATCAAGCGCACGACTGGTTGACCGACCCATTCATTCCGCCGACGGTATGGACGCATCACCTACGAGGAATCCGGGAATGACATTCGTGCCGTGCAGGAGCTGTTGGGTCATGAGTCATCGGTCACGACCCAAAGCTACATCTTTGTGCCGTCCTCGGATCTCACCTTCATCGCACGCAAGGTGAGAGCGCGCCGCCCGCAGGATGTCTCCAACTGAACAGAGTGCCGCCTGATTCAGGTGGCACTCTTTTTGTCGTGATGGATTAGGCCAATTGGAGTCGCCGCTCTTCGTGGTGTGCTTCGGCGTCGGCCATGACCAGTGAGCGGAGGTAGTCGCTTTTGTTGGCGAAGCCGTCACGCTTGGCGGCGTGGTCGATGTAGGAGCTCCATGATTCGGGGAGGCGGAACCGTTCCTGTACGCTTTTCTCCCGTTTCTCTTGCGCGGCGGGGCGACCGCGACGGCCAGCCGTCTTCATGGCCGCGAACATGTCGGCTGCAGGAACGGAATCGTCCATCAGCATCGCGGCGAAGTCCGCCGCCTCTTTCCCTGAGAAAGCCGCGATGGGCGGGTTCGAGGGAGCCGGTCCGTTTTCATCGGCCAGAGCGTCGAGATATTTCTTGGCAGTCATGCGCTTCTCCTTTCGTCATCGCCATTTCAGCCAGTACGTGCGCCACTTGTCGGTCAGACGCTCCGCATGAAATACGAGCTTGTCCCGGCCGTCCATGGTTATCAGCAATTCGATGAGGTCGTCGTCCAACGCGCCGGGATGCCTTTTGCAGATCATGAGCACCACAGGTGATGTCACATCGGCTGCCGGAGGCGGAACCTCCACGTCATTAGGGTCGATTAATGCGAACCATACCGGTTGTCGCATCGACTGCTTGATCTGCTCTTCGCTCAGACGGTCCTCTTCGAAATGCTTGTAAGCGGATTTCGGGTCGAACCTAATTGCCATGATTTAATTGTACCACAATTAATTGGTTTGCGAATCGGGCGGCCGAGGCATTCGCCGACGAACTGCTAGAATTAACCAACGAACAAGGGCGTTGCACTTCTAAATAGACAGCAATACCAGCTACAGCAAAACAGGCTATGTCGTCTAAGGACATGTCATTTGCGCTTATGACTTGATTTTATTGCGATATCCCGCCATGGCGATGAGCGCGCATACGATCATCGCCAGCACGGTGACGAATACGGTTTTCCACCCCGCGGCCAGCAGCACGCCAGCGAGCACACTTCCCAGCACCTGCCCCAATACGGGAGCGAGTTCGCCGACGCCTCGCGCCCACGAACGTTCCGACTCCGCATAGGATTTTGTCAACAGGGCGCTGCCTGCGGCGTAGCACAGCGACCAGGATATTCCGATCAGCAGCAGATCCAGAGTAACGGCATACGAAGCCGACGCGGCGAGTGCGACGACTGTGCCGAGCATGCCGACGATCAACCCCGTCAACGCCTGCGCCATCTCGCTGTTTTTCTTGTGGAAAATGAAGATGGCGAACAGGGTTGGCAGGTACATGCCGACCATGTGCAGTTGCATGGCGACCATTCTGGTTTGCGCGTTTTGGGAGAACGTGCTCTCCAAGACTATGGGTGCGCCGCTCATCACGAGCACCATGACGAATGATGCGACGAAGCTGATGGTCGCGCCCAGCACGAACCGGGGTCGGGTCAGCAATGCCGGATAATTGGGGGTTGTGCTCGCGGTAGCTTTGTCGCGCATATGCGCGGGAGTTGGCGACTGAATTTTCGGGAGCGCCAGCAGCACGATTACCGCGCAGGCGGCGAGCACGCTGACGACGTAATATGATCCCTCGTATTCGATGTTGGTCGCAGTGCCGAAGAATGTCGCCAGAACCGGGCCGATGATGCTTGCTATGGCTCCTGCCGATAGGATTCCGTTGATTGCCTTGCTTTCTTTGCCGGGCATGGAATCGGCTGCGGCATACCGGTAGTAGTTCGTCCCCGACTGGTATATGCCCACACAGAACGTCCCTATACAGAGCAATGGGAACTGGTGGAATCGCAAAGCCGTGGCTGAGGATATTCCACCCAAGACGGCCAGAAGGGCGCCGAAGACGAATACTTGCCGATAGCCGAATCGCCCCACCAAGCGTCCCATTGCCGGTGTGCCGATCACCGTACCGATGAATATGCACGCTATCGGGAATGTTGCCATCCATGGTGCTGGCGCGAGGGATGAACCGGCCAGTGAGGTGATTGTCAGATCCACGCTCATGCCCGATAGGCATAATCCTTCCGCAATCAGCAATATGGGGAAGATTCTTCTTGCTGACATCCCTTGACTATAGCGCTGAATCACTGCCCACCTCCGTTGCAGACGGTTTCATGATACTCGCCAAGTGACCATAATTGCGGATGTAACAGTTGATTGTGATAGATCTCATAGTTTTCTTATGTCGATGGTATTTCGGCCGTTGCGGGCATTATTGGGGTGGTGTCCACCCTGGTGACCAGATACTTGGCATAGCAGCATGGTGTATCCCGACCAAGCCATAATGTGCAGCTTTGTGACCTCCGAGCGTGGCAGGGTTGTTAGCCTTGACTCGCCCCCATGCTTCGGCGGGCAGATCATACCGCTGCGGAAGCCCAGGACCATCAACCGTATCGGTATCGACCTCAATCTTCGGCCACGTCGTATCGAGCAGTTGGCTGTCGTCGAAGGGCTACGGCCGTTTCCCAAAGTCTCTTTCGCTAGAGGAATGAGTCAGCAAAGCTAGCGGATTCCACCGTGCGGAGCGGCCAAAGGCCACCAATTCATTGTTTTCCCCTGTGGCCGTTCGCCTAATCGAATGATAGCGTGGCCGCGGACCGCGCCGCGTTGGTATAGGTATCGGATGGAACGGCCATGAAAAACAAAATATAAAAGGTGCTCCAGCTATGACCGTAAACGGTCGTTTTCGGTTCTTTTTGAGGCTTCTGCTGTTTTCGTGGGTTAGCTGACTGGTTCCACAGGCGTCTGTGGACCTTGCCGAGCGCGCCGCTCCGGCGTCAATCGCCGGAGGAACAGGTCGAACACGTCCTTGCCGTGCCCGTCGCGCGCCCAGATGCCTCGGCTTCGCTCGTGGTCGACGACCACGGTGATGCACGTGTGGCCCTTCCCGTGGCCGGTCTCGTCCACGCCGATCGACGTGAGACCGTCGAACAGCGACGGCATTCCGGCCTTGGGCCGGCCGGACCCTGCGGAGCGATGTCGCCCGCGGCGCGCCATGCGATATGCGGGAGACCACTCACGGTCTTCTGGTTAGCCACCGATCAGCCACGCGCACTCCGCCTCGAAATCCCGGGATGCCGGTAAACATCGTCTTGCGCCGCAGGAACTGTTCTACGACGATATCGTTTCCGGTGATTTTCCCTATGCACGCGCGATTATTCTCACCGCTACAGTGATCGGAACGTCACCATGCAAAAAACGCCGTGAACGGACGAGAGCGAAGGTTTCGATTGCTGCTGAGGTGTTTAACGGGTTGGGCACGGCAACTCATGTGGTCGAATCCGCCAAGAGCGACATCGTCATTTTCATGGGACAGACGATGTGGTCATTGGGGCTCGGCCATCAGAGGATGCACGATGGTGAGGAAACCAGCCGGCATATCCCCTCGTCATTGATCAACGACAGTATCCTATCCACCCACGTCCATAGAGGAGGCACTGCAGTCTCAGCAATTATCGGCCTGCGATGGAAATAGAATAAAATGATATTTCCGCGTTTTGATTGTTGTATTCGTAATACTGGAGTATTAATCTACGATAGATTATTTGTTGTTTTTTAAAAGTTCTCGCTATACTTGGTTTCAAGTTTTTGTTGTCTCCATATGACTCAGCGGAATTTTGGCGTAGAGCACCCACAATCCATCATCACTTCTATAGTTAAGTTCGCCTCCCAGTTCCTGTATTCGTTTTGAGTGCAGTGAAAGGCCCCTTCCCGATTGTTCGAATGCAGCCAGCGACGATCCGGCTGTAATATCATTCATCTCGTTAATTTCCATTGACGAGGGTGACAGCCTGACGATCAACTCGAACGAGCCATTGTGCGGCAAGCTATGACGTTGTATGTTGTTGCATATCTCTTTTATTAGAGATAGCACTTCTTCCTTTTCTTCCTGCGTAGTTTTAATGCAAAATCCCTCGATGGTCGCATCCCCTTCATAACCCAGCGCATGAAGATGGCTGCATCTTTCATCCAACAGATTACGCAGTTCAACCATGAATGTCGTTTCTGATTTCGCATCCTTGTCTTCCGAGGAAAGGATGTCTATGATGTCGTGCACTTGCGTGAACGCCTCTTGGCTATGTTCAAGAACGATTGCCCAATCATCGCCGTCGGGTATGTTGTCATCGATATGAATTCGAGCCATTAATGAGATATCCGAAAGATTATTGGTCAAGGAATCATGTATCTGTATTGCAAGACGATTCTTCTGCTTCATATAATCAAGCCGCTGAAGCTGAAGCTGCAATTTCAACCTTTGCTCTTCTCTGATAAAAGCCTGTTGGCGAAGCGCTACCAATCTGCCGGCAAGCAAGCTGGCCAAGAACATGACCGTGACCGACACGGAAACGAAAACATTGAAGTTTCCCACCATAACGCTTCGCGCTATATACGTACAGGAACAAATCAGCATTGCGATCAGCCATTCAGACACGGTTCCGGAGAACGCAAGAATGCCGAGAGCGATGAGCATGCCGCTGACAACGAAGGGACTGTCCTGAGTGAGGGAGATGGAGATCGCGGAACCTGCAACAATGATGGCCCAGCATGTTTGGTCGTTGATGACGGGGAGAAGGACAAAGGAAACCGCAAGCACTCCATAGAGCATTGCCGGCAGAAGAGGCATGGGACCGATTTGGATTATCTCCATCAGGGCAAGAGACAGCCCCAGCAGCGACAGAAGGGACAAACAGGGATGTGCCACATAGTGTCGAATTATTTTTGACGGAAACGTAAACGCCATATTCATGGAAATCCTCATCAACGATTAAGATGCATCCAAGCGGAAATCAATGCACGGTTGTTCGCTACCCCCAGCTTGGACGCGGCATGTTCAAGATGGGTGCGCACCGTGGTCTGACCGATCGATAACTCCTCCGCTATATCGGACATCGATCTCCCTCGCGACCATCGATCAACGATTTCCATTTCACGAGGGGACAGATCCTTGTTCTTTGCCGACTTCAGTCGCAAAAACGAATCGTGGGCATTCAGGAAACAATCAGAACAGACTCCCCTTTCCCTGATCTGCAGCAAAGCCTCGGCGATTGTTTTCGGATTGTCCTTATGTATGATTCCCTGGGCGCCCGAAGCCACCGCTTCAGCGGCATATTCGGCGACGCTGAACGATGTCATCATCAGTACGGATGTCTTCCAATTCTCTTTTCTGATCGTCCGGCACACTACTAATCCGTTGATGTCGGACATGGAGACATCGGCCAGCAGAAGATCCGGGCAGCGGTGCGAAGAACAGATGGATATGGCTTCGGTGCCGGTATCGACTGGGGCAAGAACCGTGCAGCCGGGAAGTAGACGTTTGAGACTGGCTGAAAGCAATCGCAATGCCAGCCGGTCGTTGTCCATGATCAGGAGCGTCGGCAAAGGTTTCACGAGTCCCCCTAAACGTGGCAAACGGGAACGAACGTTCCACGGGTCGGCGGAAGTCTGACACGCATATGACACATGCCGTCTCTCCACTATAGCCGCTTAGTGGCAATGGAGATAGTCCTCCATGGTGATTGCCTCCACGATGCTGAAGATACGGTCCAGGTTTCGCGGCACAGTTCCCATCCGGGAATCGACGCATGCGCTGAAGTTGGCGCAGGAAAGATGTGACGCAAGACACGTTGACCTCAGATGCAACCCGGAAACACAGCAGTCTGATTTCGCTCCGATGACAACCGATTCCCTTGTTATCTCAGGCCCAGAGAATCTACGTCGGCCCCTGAAAGGGGTGTGGCGACAGCCTGACCGCGCCAGATAATCCTCATTTTCGAGGATGAGACCTTGGTCCATGGCGAAACCCTTCGTAATCTAACGAATGCCCGTACAAATGAACGGGATCAACAGTCCGGGGAGCCAAGCAAAGACAGGGAACTGTCAGAGTTTGCCCTCCTAAAGCGATAAGGAGGTGGGCTGTCTTGCGGGGTCATCCAAAAGGAGATGAAATGAAATCGCTATCGGCGACTCTCTACTGCAACAGGGTGTCGAAAACTATCGGCGGAAAACCGGTCCTGAACGACATATCATTCAGCGCGTATCCCGGAGAAACCATCGCCCTGATCGGCCCGAACGGGGCCGGTAAGACCACGCTGCTCAAAACCTTGGGTGGTCTGATCGCCCCCGACCAAGGTGAAACTAATATCCGCGGCCGTATCATGAACCCCGAGAACCGCGACATGCTATTGAGACAGGTCGGCATGCTGATCGGCATTCCCGTCTTCGAGCGAGGCATGAGCGTACGGGCCATCCTCCACAAGCATCTAGCGTTCATGCGATGCGACTGGTCCCCCGACGAAACAATGGAACGGGTCGGCTTGGCCTCCATGGGGGATTTACCGGCCGATACCTTGTCCATGGGCAACCGCATGCGCCTTGCACTGGCAACGGCCCTGGCGCATCATCCCACGCTCCTGCTCCTGGATGAGCCGATGAACGGGTTAGACCCCACGGGTATGAAGCTGTTTTGCCGCATCATCCGGGAAGAGAACAAACGAGGAGTCACGGCCATCATCAGTGCGCACATGCTCGCCCAACTCGAAACCATCGGAGACCAGGTCATCGTCATCAATCACGGTTCCGTCAAAGCGCAACATGCCATGAGCGACATCAGCGATCTGGAATCCTACTATTTCCGCCACACTCAGGACTAACACAAACAACCAAGGAGCATGTCCCATGCTGGATGTCTACCGCATCGAACGACAATACACCTCGTATAGGTTCTACCTGTTTCTACTGGCCGCCACTCTTATCGGCAGCTCGCTGTCGCTGCTGTTCTTCAGGATCGTGGGTATCGCCCGAGTCGATCATCTCGGTTTCCTGGTTTCCGACTTAACGGTGGCCGTGACCTGCGCGGTCGCCACCGCCGGCTGCTCCATCGCCTCAACTGCCCACTACGCCCGTATCATCATTCCGGCCTACTCCGGCACGGGCCGCGTAATCACCTATGCATGGCCCTGCGGCAGAGCCCCATTGTTCTTGGTGAAAAACGCGATGATCTGGTCCGGCACGTTCCTCGCCACATGGGCAGGCATGTCGGCGCCCCTGATTCCCTACGCACTATTGACCGGAGACGGTTCCCGTCTCCCCGCATTGGCAAGCATGATGGTCGAAGCTCTCGGCGTTGCCATACTATCCGCCAGCGTAAGCGTCATCAGCGGGCTGATTGGACTGCTGCGAGGCTCGGGCGTCACCGCAATCGTAGCGGCAATCATCCTCGGCTCCATAGCCGCCAACGGCTTTGCCAACAGCGACGCCAAAGGCTGGACGGTTGTCATCGAAATCGGAACCTGCCTCGTTTTTGCGATTACGGCGCTCTGCGCAACAATCAACAAAGCTCGACATATCACGAAAGAAGACGTAATTTGACCAATGCACATCCCCAGAAAAAGTAAGGCTTATGCTGTTTTCGTGGGTTAGATTGCGGGTTGTGGCAGTCGGATGTCGAGTCCGCCGCATCTGAGCATGACCAGGCCGATGAGGTTGGTGACGTGGTGGAAGCCGTAGGCCATGCGGATGGCGACCTTGATCCCGTTGTTGAACGCCTCGAGCCCCGCGTTCGAACAGCCCGGGTGAACCGGCCGCCGGGCTCCGCCCCCCGGCGCCGATGCGACGACCACGCCGCACATGGGGCAGTCGACGCGCGGCATCATGGCGGCCGGCCCCACCCTCCAGCAGCCGAGATCCCGGTGCCGCCAACGGCTCAACGGGGGATCAGAAATTCGACTGTAGAAGATGTATCTCGCCGCTAAAGAACTCGGGCCTATAGGAACTTTTGTGGTGCTTATAACCTGGCTTTGGCCTTGTGGGATTAGGCGTGTCGGGGTGTCGTTTTTCCCGGCGGGAAAATAGGGGCGTTCCGGTGGTGGGCTGGACGCATGAGAACGAAGTCCGCCAAGGCGAAGAAATGCCCGGTGTGCGGCCGGCCGATGAAGAAGAACGGTCGGACCGCGAAGGGGGTGCAGCGCTGGAAGTGCGCGGCCTGCTCGTTGAGTTCGACGATGCCGCAGGAGAATGCTGGACGGGCCCGGCAGCTCGACGCCTTCCTCGGCTGGCTGCTCGGCCGTGCCTCCCAGTCCGCGTGCGACGCGAACGGCGATTCGCGGGCCCTGCGCAAGCGCACCGCGTGGTGCTGGAACGTCCGGCCCGTGATCCCACCGCCGATGGTGAAACATCATACGGTGATGGCGGACGGCACGTACATGAACCACGGCTGGTGCCTGGTCATAGCCATCGACGGCGAGAGCGGCGAGGTGCTGGGCTTCCAGTGGTGCTCGAACGGGTCGAAGGCCGCGTACATGGCGTTGTTCTCGCGCATCCCCGCGCCCGACGTGCTGATCACGGACGGGCTGCGCGGCGCGGAAAGCGCCTGCAACGAGGCCTGGCCGGCCGCCCGCATCCAGCGGTGCCTGGTGCACGTGCAGCGCAACACGAGGACGGACCTGACCTCGAAGCCCAGGCTGGAGGCCGGCAAGGAGCTCAAGAAGCTCTCCGACGGGCTCACCAAGATCCGTGACGCCGAGGCGGCGGCCAGGTGGGGCGAGGCGCTCAACGCATGGCACATCCGTTGGAGAGAGTTCATAGCCGAACGCACCTTCGCGAAGGACGACCCCGCCAACCCGAAGGCGTCCAAACAGGAGTGGTGGTGGACCCACCAGGAGCTGCGCCGCTGCTACCGGCGGCTGGAGAGACTGTTCCGCGAGGGCAAGCTGTTCGCGTTCCTCGAACCCAAACTCACGGCCGCCGGCCCGGTGGCGCGCACCACGAACCGGTTGGAGGGCGGCGTCAACTCGCCGCTCAAGCACGTGCTCCTCGACCACCACGGGCTGCCCGAGGAACATATGAGGCGAGCCTGCGAATGGGTGTGCTACATGAAAAGCGGGAATCCCGCCCCCGGCTCATTGATCAGGGCCGGGCACTGGAGACCGGCAAGGCCGTCACCGGTCGAGGAGGAGACCGGTGCCGGCACCGGCGCACCGAGATATGGCACCGGAATCAGCTGGGACGAGTTCCATGCCCACGTCTCGTGGCGGTCCGACGACTGACCGCCGGTCTCCATGCATTTGGGCCGGTACCACGTGCGCTCCGGACGCATAGACGCCGGCATGGCCCAAATCATTGAAACCATATTGCAATTCATCCAGATCTTGTCCGACCTCGTAGAGGCGCTCGGCAGCGGTTCTGCCGACGGACACTGGCTGCCGCTCGTCTCCTCCGTTGCGGGATTGCTGCTGTTCGTTCTCCGACTCCTTGAGATCGGCAAACGCCCCGCTCGTCACAGTGCCCGTCACAGGAACAAACGCCACACGAGAACAGGACGCGGCCGCCACTCAGAACGGAGATAGGACAAACCTAAAGCACCACAAAAGTTCCTATAGGCCAGAACTCGGCGTAACCATTAGCGATCTGACCGACGATACCTACTATCGCCAGGATGAGGATTTCATCAGCAGAATTAAGCCGGAAAACAAAAAGACCCCGGCCGATAATCGACCGGAGCCTTCCGAACTGTGCCCCCGCAGGGATTCGAACCCTGGACACGCTGATTAAGAGTCAGCTGCTCTAACCAACTGAGCTACAGGGGCTTGGTTAGTCGCTGCAGTGTTTCATGCAACAGGTGATAAATATACTCAAATCTGAGACTCTCGCAAGCTTCGGCGTGTCGCGTGTAGACGAGCCGATTATCAATCAGCACACCATCGAAAAAACTTGCCGCAATTCACGAAAAACCCCGCACGGCAATCGCCGCACGGGGTTCAATGCTTAAGCTCAGACTGTCAGTCTGAAAGATTCCAGCGCAAGGCCGGAATAGCTCACTCGGCCACTACCTTCACGAAGAAGGAAGCGGTAATCTCCGGGTGGAGGGCCACCTTGGCGGGGAAATCGCCGGTGGTCTTGATGGTCTCGACCTCGATGGACTTCGGGTTCACCGGAGCCTTGTCGGACAGAGCGATGGCGATAGCCTCGTTGGAAATACCACCGAACAGCTTGCCGGACTCGGACACCTTGGCGGCGATCTCGACGGTAGTGCCCTCGATAGCGTCCTTGGCGGCAATAGCTTCCTCACGGGTAGCAACGGCCTTGGCCAGACGAGCGCGCTTCATAGCGGTAATCTGAGCCTCAGCACCCTTGGTCCAGGCGAAAGCCAGGCCCTGCGGGAACAGGTAGTTGCGAGCGTAACCGGACTTGACGTCGACGACGTCACCGGAGTGGCCCAGGTTGGCCACGGTCTGGGTAAGAATAACCTTAGTTTCAGCCATTGTTCAAAGCCTCCCTAACTCAGCGACCCGAGGTGGCGTACGGCAGCAGAGCCATCTCGCGGGCGTTCTTGATAGCCTTCGAGAGTTCGCGCTGCTCCTGAACGGTCACACCGGTGATACGACGGGAACGGATCTTGCCGCGATCGGAGATGAACTTGCGCAGCAGCGCAACGTCCTTGTAATCGATCTCGGTGATCTTGGCGGCCTTCAAGGGGTTCGGCTTCTTCTTGAACGGCTTGACCGGCGGTTGCGGCCTCTTACGTGACATGATGTTCTCCTTGTAAATCTTGATATTGATTGCTGCTAATCAGCGGGTAAGTATCGATCAGAACTCCGGATCGGAATCGTCACCGCCACCGAAATCGGAGGAAGCGCCGAACGTGGAGAAGCTGCCGGAATCAGAGGAGCCGGCGTTGCTCCACGGATCAGTTGCCGGAGCGGACTGTGCGGCCGGGTTGGACGGGGCAGACTGCTGGGAATATCCAGCGCCACCCTGATAACCGCCCTGATAGCCACCCTGGTTGCCGTAGCCCTGACCGGGCTGCTGGCCACCTTGGAAGCCGCCGTTGGAACGACCCTGGAAGCCGCCCTGGCTAGCCTGACGGGTCACCTGTGCAGTGGCACGAGTCAGAGACGGGCCGATTTCATCGACTCGCAGCTCAACAACCGTGCGCTGGGTACCATCTTGGGCCTGGTAGGAACGCTGGGTCAAGCGACCCTGCGCGATAACGCGCATGCCCTTGGACAGACTGTTGGCGATGTTGGAGGCCAACGACGAAGTACGACCATCCCAAGCCGAGCAGTTCATGAACAGCGTATCGCCGTCCTCCCACTGATTCGTGTTGCGGTTGTACTGACGAGTGGAAGCCGCAATGGTGAAGTTCACCACAGTGGAACCGCTGCCAATAGTACGCAGCTCAGGATCGCGGGTAAGGTTACCGACTACGGTAATAATCGTTTCGCCTGCCATGCCATTGCCTTCTTACTTACCAGCTATTCAGCTGACTTAACGCTTAATTCAGCCCTTACGAAGAATCTTCGTACGGATCACGGATTCGTTGAGGTTAAGAACACGGTCAAGCTCATCGCTGGTAGCGGGCTCGGCGGTGTACTTCACCACGACGTAGTTGCCTTCAGTCTTACCGGCAATCTCATAGGCGAGCTTGCGACGGCCCCAGTAATCGGGCTCATCGAAAGAACCGCCTTCCTTGGTGACGAGTTCCAGATACTGCTCGGTCAGCTTCTTCAGACCGCGCTCATCCAGCTCAGGATCGGCGATGAACATCAGTTCGTACTTGTGCGCAGACATCACCCACCTCCTTCGGACTATTCGGCCACGGACGTTCCGTGGCAGGAGTGTGTATGCGTGTTAATCATAGGGTGATGCAGATGCACTCCACCCTGTGAGCAACTTGCCTATCCTATGGTCAGGGCGAGACAGTGCCGCATGTTCATCAACGATTGCAGCACTCTTACAACACAGCCCCACTTCACGGCACGCGCTGCGGTGGGGTGCTAGTACACTGGTTAAGGCTAAAAACACTGCAACACAAAAGGATGCGAAAGCATGTCGGCAATTCTTGAAGGCACTCCGGATAAACGACTCGTTTTGGTCACGGGCCGCGCCTACCCCGAGCTGGCCGAGAAAGTGGCCGAATGCCTGGGCACTGAGGTTCTCGAGACCACCGCTTACGACTTTGCCAACGGTGAGATGTACGTGCGGTTCACCGAGCCGGTGCGCGGTGCGGACGTGTTCGTGCTGCAGTGCCATTCGGGCGATATCAACAAGTGGATCATGGAACAGCTCATCATGATCGACGCTTTGAAGCGCGCCTCCGCCAAGTCGATTACCGTGGTGGCCCCGTTCCTTGGCTATTCTCGTCAAGACAAGAAGCACCGCGGCCGCGAGCCCATCACCGCTCGCCTGATTTTTGACCTGTTCCGTTCCGCCGGCGCTGACCGCATTATGACGGTTGATCTGCATGCCGCCCAAGAGCAGGGCTTCTTCGATGGCCCGGTCGACCATCTGACCGCCATGCCGGTGCTGCTTGACTATGTACGTTCCGCCATTGACCTGAACAACACCACCATCGTCTCCCCTGATGCCGGCCGTATCAAGGTGTCCGAGCAGTGGGCCGCCAAGTTGGGCAACCTGCCGCTGGCCTTTATCCATAAGCAGCGCGACATCACCCGTCCGAACCACGCCGAGGCACACGGCATCATCGGTGATGTCGACGGTCGCGATTGTGTGGTGATCGACGATATGGTCGACACCGCCGGCACTATTTGCGAGGCCGTGCGCACCCTGAACGAATCCGGCGCCAAGTCGGTGACGCTGGTCGCCACCCATGGCTTGCTCTCCGGCCCGGCTGTGGAACGGCTGTCTCGTTGCGGCGCTCATGAAATCGTGTTCATGGATACCGTGCCGATTCCCGAGGAAAAGCGTCTGCCGAATATGACCGTGCTGTCTTGCGCGCCTCTGCTGGCCGCCGGTATCCGTTCCGTGTTCGAGGAAGGTTCCGTGGCGATTCTGCTGGAGGGGCTTCCCGAGGACATGCGTCCGCGCAATATCTACGCGTGATTGCTCTATTTCGATATTCATAAGGTCGTCACTTGATTGCGACGACCTTTTCTATGTATCGCGACACCTTATTTGTATTACCAGCTCCTCTTAGCGACAGAAATTTAGGAAATGAGCCCACTCTTCCTGAAATCCTGTCACTGAGCACAACTGAGCGACAGGATTTCAGGAAGAGTGGACTCATTTCCGGAAATCCTGTCACTAAGACGAAGTCAGCGACAGGATTTCAGGACGAAGCCGATTCTTTCCTAAAATTCTGTCGCTAACAGACAAATAAAACTAAATACCTCAGATAAAGGCGCGTTCGCCGAAGATGGCGGTGCCGACGCGCACGATGGTGGAGCCCTCTTCGATGGCATAGGCCATATCGTGGGTCATGCCCATGGAAAGCTCCTTACAGCTGGCAGTGCCTTCTGCACCGGAGGCCAGAATCTGGTCACGGGTACGGCGCAGATGCGCAAAGCCCGCACGAATGGCACGTTCGTCGTCCACATGGGCGCCGATGGTCATCAGTCCCTGCAATTCAAGGCCGCCCATGGCACCGATACGCTGCGCCAAATCGATGGCATGGCTCGGAGCACACCCCGACTTGGATTCCTCGCCGGATTCGTTGACCTCCAGCAGCACTCCGACCGTGATGCCGCGCATGGTGGCGCGGCGCGCAATCTTCTCCGCCAGTTCGATGGAATCCACCGATTCGATGGTGTTCACCACCGGCAGCACTTTGCCGATTTTATTGGCCTGCAATTGGCCGATGAGATGGAACGAAATATGATTCGCGGCATTGGCCGATGCACCAGTCGAATCGGAATCACCGACGCCGTTCGCAGCGCCAGACGCCGCTGCGCCGTTGAAAGCCCCAGCCCCGCCAATCACGCCCAACGACATTCCACGCTCCGAAAGCAAGCGCGTCAATCCCGGAGCCTTGACCGTAACCTCCTGCGGCCGATTCTCGCCGATGAGATGGATACCGGCACTAATCGCGGCCATGATCTCGCCAACGTCACGCGTTTTGGTGGCGGCCAAGAGCTGCACCGAACCAGCTTCCCGCCCGGCCATGGATTCGGCCGCAGCGATACGATCAAGCACCCGATGCACGCCGTCCGTGATCTCCTGTGCACGCGATTGATCGATGACCTCGTTGGCGAGGTCCTTGTGATCCATATATGCCGTCATTATTGCTCTCCCCAGTGAATCGACACCCCATCATACCCCGCATATGAGAAAGCCTCCCGCCGCTGTTCAGCAGTGGGAGGCTCACCCAATGGAAGAAGAATAGAGGGGTAAGAATTATCGTCTGAGCCAGACCCTCATCTGGCCGACCTCGCGGTTGGCCCATGAGTAGTACGGCACCAGTGTCAGTATGACTGCTTCAGTGGCTGGCGCAACGTCGGCGGACACATATAGCGCGGCGTCATCGCTATCAGCCTGCTCACGCACAGCCGGCAACGAGACGGTATCCACACCGCCCAGCAAATCAGACTGGAACTCGGTCTTAGCGGCAGCGGCATCAACACCATCGGCCAAACGGTAGTTCCACAGATCACCGGGGTTGTCGGCCTGCTCGACGCAGTAGACCAGCAGGCCGCGCATGACGGCCACCTGGCCGGCGTCGGAACGCACTCGGGAGTTGGCACGCACGAACTTGACGGACATATCAAGCTCCAACGTATCGCCCGCGTTGACCATCAGATACACAAAGCCATCTTCAGGCTGAGCCACGGCAGACTTGCCATTGACGGTCAGTGCATAAGAGCCCAAGGACCAACCGGGGATACGCAGTCCGAATCGGACCGAGCTGTCCGTAGCGCTGGCGGGCAGGCTCACCGTGTATTCCACGTGACCGTTCCATGGGAAGTCCGAACGCTGTTCAACCGTGAGTCCGGAAGCGAACTCGGCCTTATTGGTGATGAACTGGTGACTGAGCACGGTCTTGCCACCGTCGCGCTCGGTGTAGATGTAGCGGTCCACGGAAGCGATGAGTTGGGCGATATTGGTCGGGCAGCAGGCGCAGCCGAACCAGTCGACGCGGTGGGACAGCACGTGGTGGCGATCCGGGTTGGCCAGTCCGTCAGGCGTGGTCTCCAGCGCGTTGACGTAGTAGTACTGCTTGCCGTCAAGCGAGATGCCGGCAATGGAACCGTTGAACAGTTTCTTCTCCAGCACGTCGGCATATTCGCCCTTGGGCTCGAGGTCGAGCATCTGCTGGGCGAACATGCTCATAGCCACGGAAGCACAGGTCTCACCGTACATCGTGTCGTTCGGCAGATCGTAGTCGTAGGTGAACGACTCGCCCACGTGGGTGGAACCGATTGCACCGGTGACATACATACGACGGGTGACGATGTTCTTCCAGAAACGCTTGGCGGTGTCGATCAGCCCCTGATCGCCGAGCAACCGACCTACATGGGCCACGCCGGTGCACAGGTAGCCGACGCGCACGGCGTGGCCGTCCGCGGTCTGCTGGTCGCGCACGGGTTCGGCAGCCTGGAAGTAGGTGGGCTTGTAGAAGCCGAGGTCAGGGAAGATGTTGTCGCCGTTCAACGCCTTGAGCTGCTTGGCGTAGAACTGCGGATCCTGGCCGCGCACGTCGATGAGGTACCGGGAAAGCGTCAGGTAACGCTTCTCGCCGGGCTCCTCATACAGCTTGGCGAGGGCGAGCTCAATCTCCGGGTGGCCGTCGGCACCGTGAATCTTGCCTTCTTCGGGGCCGAAGTTGGCGTCCAGACAGTCGGCCATCTTCTTGGCGACCTCAAGGGCCTGCTCATTGCCGGTCACCTGATGGTAGGCGACGGCGGCCTCGATGTAGTGACCCATCACATACATCTTGTGGCTCTGCTGAATCAGGCTGAAGCGCGGGCGGTCGGCCCATACGCCGGACTTGACCTGATACGGAGTGTCCAAGTAGCCGTCCGGCTGCTGAGCGCGGGCGATGAGATTGACCGTGCGATCGCACAGCGCCTTGAGTTCGGGATCCGGATGGTAGGCCAGCGCATAAGCGGCTTCCTCAAGCCACTTGTAGACGTCGGAATCCTGGAACACCATGCCGTGGAATTCGTCGTCCAATTCGCCGGCGACAACCTTCAGATTGGCGACCGCGTGGCTTTTGTTGTCAGCCAGCTGGTTGCCGGCCGGGTCGTCGGGCACTGTGGTGTCGATTTCGTCGTTCATCACTCACCACTGGTAGGGGATGACGGATTCGACGATCTGGTCGCGACGCCGCTTCCAGAACGGGGAAGTGATTGTAACGTTCATGATTGTCCTTGTTCTTAAGGCCCTTCACTGCACCGCCTCCGGCCCTGCAATTAAGGACCGGCTTTCAGCCGGGCTCAATATTGGCTTCGACGCTGTCGCGTCTCAGCCTGGAGCTTGTTGGGAGCCCACCGGGCTCCCAGCCATAAAGCCCTTGACGTAGTACTTCCGCAAGGCGAGGAACAGGATGGCGCAGGGGATCAGGAGAACCACGACGCCAGCCTCGGGGCACCGTTGATCACACGAGGAATCGAGGCATGATGGCCCAGACATTGACCGGACGCGCGGCACAGCTCGAAGACGTTGCCGCCTTGGCGGGAGTCTCTTTGGCCACTGCGTCCAAGGCACTGCACAACAAGCCCCGCATTAGCGAAGAAACCAAGCAGCGCGTTCCATCGGACGGCGTGCGGCATGATACTTGGTCGATGCCATCGACGGCAACCCGCATCACGGTGTCGACTACGTACCCTGCCGCCTTATCCAGCGCGAATCCACCCTCCCGCTGGACTGATATCAATCGATACCCTACCGCTTCTTGGTTTTGCGGCCCTTTAAGTAGATGTCGATGACGATCCATACGCCGAGGGCGAAGGCCACGACGTAGCCCATGAAGCCGATGACCGGAATGCCGAAGATAATCGGCTTCATGCCGGCGTAGTAGACAATCGACGAGCCAACGAACAAACCGACCACAATCAGGGCCATCGTCAGACGATTCACCATATCCGAAAGCAGCTGGAACGGCTCTTCGGAGCCGACCAGTTCCATGTTGACACGCAACTGACCACGGGTCAGCATACGGGCCACGGTCTTGAGTTCGGTCATGGTGCTGAGCGTGGCATGCAAAGCCTGATGCCCCTCAACGCCCAGCGACTTGATCTCGTCTTTGGTGGCGTTCTTCAGCGATTTCGACGTGGCGATATGGTCGGAAATGATTTCGATCATATTCACATCAGGAATGAACTCGTCCAGTAAGCCTTCGAGCGTAACCAACGCGCGGCCGACGGTGGTCACCGTACTGGGCACCTCGATGTTGTGGCGGCCGGCCATCTGCGTCAGTGCGGTCAGGAAAGCGGCAATGTCCAGTTCGGCCAGATCCACGGTGCCGAATTCCTTGACGATCACGTCCAGATCGGCCAATAGCGCGGGATAGTCCTCCGGATCGGCCTCGGTGCCGGCAAATCGCAGCAGCCCCTCGGCCAGAGCGGGCGAATCCTGTTTGGCGACGGCGAAAATCATTTCTTTGAGGACTGCACGGGTGCGCTGGTCGAGCCGACCGGTCATACCGAGGTCGATAAGTACGATCTGGCCGCCCCGGATGAGGATATTGCCGGGATGTGGGTCGGCGTGGAAGAAGCCGTCGTCGAGAATCTGTGTGGCGTAATTGTCGACGAGCTTGGTGCCGATCTCCTTCAAGTCATAACCGGCGTCGATGAGCTGGCCCGGGTGGGAGACGGAGATGCCGTCGATGTACTCCATGACCACCACATGCTCGGTGCACAGTTCGGCGTACACCGTCGGGCAGTCCATGTATTTGAATCGGGCGGCGAAACGCTTGAATTCGGCGAGATTGCGGGCCTCGATCAGAAAGTCAGTCTCCGATTCGAAGGTGTCCCACAGCTCCTCGACCACGCCCTTCAGGTCCACGATCTGTGAGGTGCGAATCACCTTAGTGGCGGCCTTGGCTATGGAGCGCATGATGGAGACGTCCTGGGCCATGATTTCGCGCACACCCGGGCGCTGCACTTTAATGGCCACATCTTCACCGGTTTTCAGCGTGGCGCGATGTACTTGCGCCAGTGAAGCAGAGCCCAACGGCTTGGGGTCGATATGCGCGAACATCTCGTCGGCGGGACGCCCGTATTCGGCGGCAAGCACATCCAACACCGTGGAATACGGCATTGGGTCGGCGTCGGCGCGCAGTTTGGCGAGTTCGTCGCAGAAGCTTTGCGGCAGAATCTCGGAGCGCATCGACAGAATCTGGCCCACTTTGACGAACGTGGGGCCGAGCGCCTCGAACATGAGGCGCATTTTGACCGGAGTCAGGCCGTGCAGCACGTCAAATTGCTCGACGATTCTGGTGATCTGCCCGAGTCGTTTGATCTTGCCACGGCGCGTCAGATGGTAGCGCGTGGCGAAATCGTTCCTGCGTCCGAACAATGCCAGCGTTTCGTCGGATACGCTGGGGGTCGCCTTGTCAACGGTCCGCTTGAGCGTGTCCGACGTGTCGGCGGATCGGTTCGCTGCCGCCTCACGTTCGACTTTCGCAGGCGTCAGAATAGGGTCGACCCTGCTGGAAATCGGGGTCGACTCTGATTCCGGCGTAGTGCGTGTGGGCTTGGTCACTCCTTGCCCTCGTCAGCGGGCTTGTCGGCGGCGCTGGTGTCGGCTGCGGCAGCAGCTTTGTCGCCGGCTTCGGCAGCGGCCTTCTTGACGTCATCCACCGTCTCGCTCACCTTGCGCTTGAGCTCGGTGTTCAGGGCCTTGCCCTGCTCAACGGTGATCTCGCCCTTCTTGACGAGCTCATCGACAAGCTCGCTGCTCTTCTCGTATCCGGTGGCAAGGGCACCGATGCCCGCCAGCAGGACCTTGCGCAGGCCATCGCCCAAATCAAAATCAGCCATGATACCCCTCCTTCGAGGTCCGACATGGCCTGGTGCCATGTCTCGTACCACCAAGCCTAGCGCAAAAAGCAGGGCAATGTACTAGACCCTCAGACTGATTTCGGCTGGTTTTTCGCTGATTGGTACTTACCGAGGACTCACCGAGAATTCACCGAGGACGTTCGGCGGCAGCCTTGCGCGCGTTGGTGGCCACTTGATCGAGCCGGGCGAGTTCCTTGGCCTGTTCGGGGGTCTGATCGGACGTATCGAACGTACCGTAACGACGAGTCACGGCGGTTTCGATAAGGAAATCGCTGATGGCGGGGTTTTTAGGCAGCAACGAGCCGTGCATGTAGGTGCCGATCACGTTGTGCACGCGCGCGCCCTCGGTATGGTCTTCGCCGTTGTTGCCACGGCCATCCTGATCGACCATGCCGAGCGGCTGTACGCCGTCGCGCAGGAATGTCTGGCCGGAGTGGTTTTCGTAACCAATCACATCGCCGAATTGATCAGAGTGCTCAACCAGATTGCCAATCATGCGCACGTCCTGGCCTACGGTGTAGGCACCGATGACGCCGATGCCGTCCAGTCGGGTACCGTCCACGGTTTCGAAGTATTCGCCGAACAGCTGGTACAGGCCGCAAATCATAAGCATAGGGGTACCGTCTGCGGCCAGCGAGCGCAGCAGGTCGGCACGCATGTAGAAGTCATCAATAATCTTCTTTTGACCGGTGTCCTGACCACCACCGCCCAGAATGAGATCGACATGCTCCGGCCAGTCATCACCCTGATTGTATTGGTGAATAACCGGCTCATAACCATACAGGCTCAGTCGACGGCTGACAGTCAGCACATTGCCCGAGTCACCGTAGATGTTCATGTCCTTCGGGTACAGGGACATGATGTCGATTATCTTGCTCATGTCACGTTCTCCTTGTCGATATCCCCGCCGGTGGGAAGTGGAGAGTTCCCGATCCGGGCTATTTCTACTCTCCCGCTGGCGGGAGGTGGCGCGAAGCGCCGGAGGGTGGTTACTTGCCTACGCCTGCGTCTCGCACTTCGGTGATGCGGCCCAGTACTGCTCGGGTCTTGAGCATGGCAGTGTACGTGCAGTAGACGTGTTTGCGTTTGCCGGGGTTGGTGTTCACGAATGCGGTGACCGCCTGCTCGAGGTCGGTGTTCGTATTGGCGACCGGCACTTGGTCGTAGCCCAGTCGCAATGCCATATCCCAAGCGCGCACGCCGGAGACCATGTTTACACCGGACTCGCGCAGTGAGGTAAAGTCCACATCCCACAGCCAGCTCATGTCGCGTCCGTCCGCATATTCGTCGTTGATGGCGATCATGGTGTCCGCGCCGGCCGGACTGAAGCTGGCCAGCGAGAGACGGAAGCCCATTGGATTTTTGACCAGCAGTAGCTCGACCGGGGATCCGTTCACATCGATGACCTCGCCGCGCCCGAACGCCGGGGTGACGCGGGAAACCGCGGCGATGAGATCGTCTGCGGATACGGCACAGGCATTGGTTGAGGCTACGGTTTTGGCGGCAGCAGTGTTGTCTTGCATTACCGCACGGGCCACAGCCAGTGCGGCTGCGGCGTTGTAGAGGTTGTAGACGCCTTCGAGTTTGACATCGGTGGCGTAGTCTTGGCCGTCCATGTGGAAGGCGGCATGGTGGTCACCAACCGCGGTGAGGGTCACGTCGGCGGGAAGGTCATGCTGACCACCCTCCGGCGCTGACGCGCCACCTCCCGCGGGCGGGAGGCCATCTTCCCGCCCCCGCTGGCGGGGGCTGTCCGACACAGTCGGACTGGGGGTGGTTGTCGTTTCCGCACTTACCGTCGTGGCCATATCGTCATCGGACGGGAAGAAGTGCTTCAAATCGTCCGTAAGACCGAAGTAGCACACCGCAGTGCCGGCCGGCACTTTGGCAGCGAGCGCTGCAATACGCGGATCCTCGCGGTTGAGCACCACGGTTCCGGTGGTAGCTTCAGCCACATGGCTTAACAGGTGGGCAGTCGTGTCGATTTCGCCGAAGCGGTCAAGCTGGTCGCGCATCACATTGAGCAATAGGGCATAACGGGGCTTGACCTGCTTCACGAAATGCACGGCATACGCCTCATCCAATTCCAGCACGGCGATGTCGGCGTCCAGTTTGCCGGCAAGATTCACCTCGGTGAGCAACGCGGAGACCACGCCACGCACGAAGTTCGAGCCGGTGGGATTGGTGAATACCTTCAATCCCAAATCAGAAAGCATCGAAGCGACCATGCGGGTGGTGGTGGTCTTGCCGTTCGTGCCAGAAACCAGTACCACGCCGAGCGGCAGCTGATCCAGTGTGCGAGACAAGAATCCGGGGTCGATTTTCTCCACGACCTTGCCTGGCAACGCCGAACCACCATGTCTGGTGATGCGGGAAGCGAAGCGAATCAATCGGCCTACAGCCACGGTGGCAAACATGATCACACCCCCTGATTGGCGTTGTAATCCTGCGGCATGTCCTTGAACTTGGACGTGGCGCCAAGGAAGGCGAGGTGGAAGGTCTCGGTCGGACCGTTACGGTGCTTGGCCATGATGATGTCGGCCTCACCTGGGCGGTCTTCCTTGTCGTAGAAGTCCGGGCGGTGCACCAGGAACACCACGTCGGCGTCCTGTTCGATCGAACCGGATTCACGCAAATCGGAGAGCTGCGGCTTCTTGTCGTTACGCATTTCCGGGCCACGGTTCAGCTGGGACAAGGCCACAACCGGCACTTCGAGTTCCTTGGCCAAGAGCTTCAGGGCACGGGAAAATTCGGAAACCTCCTGCTGGCGGGATTCCACGGCTTTACCCGAGGTCATGAGCTGCAGGTAGTCGATGACCACGAGCTTCAGGTCATTGGTCTGCTTGAGTCGGCGGCACTTCGCACGGATCTCCATGAGGCTCATGTTCGGGCTGTCGTCAATGAAGAACGGCGCGTTTTGCATCTTGTTCCAGAAATTGTTCAACGTGTTCCAGCGTTCGGGCGTGATATCGTCCGCGCGACGCAAGGCGGCCATCGGAATATTGGTCTCGGCGGAGATAATGCGCTGAGCAAGCTCCACCTTGCTCATCTCGAGGCTGAATACCACGGAAGTCATGTTGTGATGCAGCGCTGCGGCACGGGCGAAGTCGATGCCAAGCGTGGATTTGCCCATGGCCGGACGTCCTGCGACGACGATCATCTGTCCGGGCTGCAGACCTTGGGTTACGTCATCAATGTCTCGGAAGCCGGTCGGCACGCCCTTCTGGACCAGACCGTTCTGCAGTTTGTCCAACTGGTCGAGCGCGTCATGCACCACCGGGCCGATGGCGGCATAGTCCTGACGGACCTTGCCCATGGACATCTCATAGATTTCGGACTGGGCAAGATTGACCACATCCTCGGCCTGTGAGCCTTCGGCAGAGTAGCCGAGCTGTGCAATCTTGGTGCCGGCAGCAATCACGTTACGCAGAATCGCCCTTTGGTGGACGATTTCGGCGTAATACATGGCGTTAGCAGCGGTAGGGACGGAGGCCACCAGACTATGCAGATAATCCGCGCCGCCAACTTTCTCAAGATTGCCATCGGCAAGCAGCTGGTTGGCCACAAGCACCACATCCACCGGCTGGCTGGCGGAGAACAGATCAATGATGGCGTTATATATCGTCTGATGCTTCGGCTGGTAGAAGTCGGTCACGTCGATGGTCTGCGACACCTCGCCGATGGCATCCTTGCTCATCAGCATGCCGCCGAGCACGGCCATTTCCGCGTCGTCGTCATGCGGCGGCACGCGGTCAAAAATCGGGTCGCCAGCAGCTGTCGCCCCGGATGCCCCGCTACGGCTGCCACGATCGGCGCCGCCCTGATAGCTGGCGCCGCCCGAGTAACCGCCTTGATATGAAGTGTCGTTTCCTTCTGCCATAGCCACCAAGTATAGAGAGAGCAGCGCCCGACGGAAGATATCGTACGGTAACGAAGTAATTACGTGAATATGCGAGCGCCAGAAGATACCGCCCCTAGAAGCCTCCACTCCGTATTTCGCCACCGCAAAAAGGGAAGATGCGATGACTTACATATTGGTATGTGCTTATGCGTTTTTATGCACAACCAATTCAGCAGTTATTCATCAATGAGACATCGCGGCAACACGCGGAAGCTGAAATGTGGATAGAGAAAAAAGTTATCCACATTTGGGGGATAACTTTGGGGATAATCCACTGAGTTATCCACACATGGGGGATAACTTGGTGGACAAAGGGGGGATAACTTGATGTAGTCCTTAAAGCTGCTTGCGCGATGAAACAATGCATGGTATGCGTGTGAGCGTGCACATAGATCCTTCCTCCGCCGACGGCAATAGCCGAACCGTCAATCGCCGCATCATCGCGCTGGCATTGCCTACCTTTGGTCAGCTCATCGCCGAGCCGACCTTTGTGCTTATCGACACGGCCATCGTTGGCCATATTGGAGACACGGCGCTTGGGGGTCTCTCCATCGGTTCCACCATCATTCTGACCGCCGTTGGGCTATGTGTTTTTCTGGCCTACTCAACCACAGCACAAGTGGCACATCTGCTCGGTGCGGGGCACCGCCGCGAAGGTTTGCAGGCCGGTATCGACGGACTTTGGCTGGCTTTGGGCATCGGCATCGTGCTGAGTCTTGGCCTATTCGCCGGCGCCGAGCCGCTGTGCCGGGCGCTGGGCGGACAAGGTGCCGTTTTGGATCAGGCAGTCGCCTATACACGCGCCATTGTGCTGGGTGCCCCTGGCATGTTGCTGGTATACGCAGCGAACGGCATCTTCCGCGGATTGCAGAAAGTGCGCATCACCCTGATTGCGGCGGTGAGTGGCGCCGTAATGAACGCGGTACTTGATGTGCTGTTCGTAATCGTGCTGCACTGGGGTATTGCCGGCTCGGGCATAGCGACCCTGATAGCGCAATGGTATATGGGACTGTTTCTGGTCACGCCGGCCATTCTCTGGGCGCGCGCGGACGGAGCGAGCCTCAGACCGCGGATTGCCGGCATCGCTGCAGCAGGCGGCGACGGACTACCATTGTTCATCCGCACGCTGGCGATTCGCGCGGCGATGGTGGCTACCGTCGCCTGCGCGGCGCGCATGGGTACCTCTGTGCTCGCCGGTTTTCAAGCGGTGAACTCCTCTTGGAATTTCGCGATGAACATGCTGGATTCAGTGGGTATTGCCGGGCAAACGCTTGTGGCCACCGCATTGGGTGCGGGCAGCGTAAGCCGAGCCCGTCAATTGACCCGAGCAACCGGGCGTGCAGGACTGGTGACCGGCGCAATCATCGGTGTGGTCTTTGCAATAGTCGGACTATTTGCCGGACACCTGTTCTCCCCCACGCCGCATGTTCAGATACTGATTGCCGTTGGCATGGTGACTACGGGCGTGTTCTTCCCCTTACAAGGCTGGATGATGGCGATTGACGGCATTCTGATTGGTGCGCGCGATTACCGCTATCTGGCCGGCACCTGCACATTGACTGCTGTGGTCTATATTGCCCTGATACTGGTGTTGGCCAGTATCGTGACACCGATAATGCCTAATGATCTGTCACGGACCGCGATGCTCTGGGCAGCGTTCAACGTGGTGCTGATGGGCGGACGAGGCCTGTTCAACGGACTGCGCGTGCGGTCGGACGTCTGGATGAAGTAGTTCACAACAATCACGGCCGCACTTCTCTCCCCCACCCGGCTGCGCCGGGAGTCCCCTCGTCAGAGGGGACTTGGATTGCTACATCACGGCGCGCACGGCTGCGTACATGCCATGCACAATCTGTTCACGCCACTTGGACCAGCCGTATTGTTTGGTGATGCTCTCGCCGGCGGTGGCACCCAACGACGAGCCATCAGCACGGGTCAGATCGAACAGCATATCAAGCAAGAGCTTGTTATGGTGCAGACGGTCGGCCAGTTCCTCAGCCACGGCCGGGTCGTTGGGATCCTTGCCTGTGGCATATTCGGATAGTGTCAGATGCTCACGTACCAGCACGGTGACCCAATCGATAATCTCCGACGCATACCCCATACGTTTGAGAATCACCGGTACATGGCGAGCTCCTTCGGCGGCATGATCGCGCACGAATGCTCGCTTGCCGATATCGTGGGTGATGCCCGCCAGAAGCAATGCCTTGAAATGGTCGTCGTCATATCGGCCGCCGGACGGCGTCTCGCGGGTCAGCCGCGACGCGACCTCCACCATATGCCGGTCGATGGTGTACCGGTGGGCGGCCGAAGCGGACGGACGATTGCGGATGCCGAGCCATTCGGGCATCCACCGGCCGGGAATATCCACAAAGTCAATGCTCTCCCACACATCCAACAACTCAGGCCCACAGGCCAGCAGCCGGACGAACAGTTCGCGCGACTCATCATCCCATTGGTTGTCATGAATCGGACAGTTTTTGAGGTTGACGAGTGTGGACGGGTTGATGGGCAGCCCAAATTCTCCGGACGCCACAGCCGCGCGCAGCGCCAATGTCGCATTCTTGGCAGGATCGACGCCGGGGGCCAACACCAGTTCGCCCTCATGTTTGGCCACACCGGGAGCCACCACATCGAATTGCGGAGCCTCGCGTCTGCCGCCTGCGCGCTGCGAAAACATCTGGAAGAACGCGAATCGCGGCTTTTCATGGGTGAGCGAATGTTCGGCACGCGAAGCGGTGGAATCCAGCGAAAAGGAAATGCGCCGGCCTATGCGGGCGAGCAGCGTCTGCAGATCGTCAATGGAATAGGCGGCACGCTCGTTCTCCGGCCACGTCGGATCGGCAAGACCCAACATGGCAGCCACCTTGGCCTGATACGGCGTAAGCAGCAGATTGGTGTCTTTCCCGGCCGCCAGATGAATGCAATCGCGAACGTCAAGCAAGCGTTCAACGGCCTCATCGTAGCTGCCATGCGGGCGGTCGGCCAGCCATGAAGCGGCAAGCGCGGAGACCAGCACCGAATCACGCAAGCCTCCGCGGGCCTCTTTGATATCGGGCTGATTGATGTATTGAAGACGACCGAACTCGTCCAGTCGAGATTTAGCCGAGTCGAGCAGCTCGGGCAGCCTCTTGCGCGCGGCCTTGCGCCATCGTTCCAAGATGGAGGTGGCAGTGGTCTGTATCAGTTCCGTATCTCCGGCGATAGGTTTGACATCAAGCCACCCCATGGCGGCGGGCAGGTCATGATCAGTGACCTCCTCGCACTGGGCGCGGGTGCGAATCGAATGGTCGAGGTCCAAGCCGCTATCCCACAGGGGGTACCAAAGTTTATTGGCCAGTTCATTGAGTTGCTGGTCGTTGAGGGCGCGGGGCTCATAGATGATGACCAGGTCAAGGTCCGAGCTGGGGCCGAGCTGCCCTCGGGCGAGGGAACCGACCGAAGCGAAGCCGATACCGGAATCGGGCACGCTGAATGAAACACCTTTGCAGGCTTCTTGCCATAACTCGGTGAGGCACTGCATGGCCAATTCCGTGCGGGCCTTACGCTTGGCTGAACCATTCCGGTAGATGCCAGCGTCATCCGGCTGGCTCATATCCATGAATCGTTGCTTCAAGCCATCTACTGCTGACGCCATCGCTCCATCTTTCATCGATGATGATGTCATTTCGCGTTTCAAGGGGCTGATTTGTCGTTTCCCGGAGGTCTATCTCCGCTTCAAGGGGCTGCCACCAATTCGTATACAGCTTATTCGGAGATCGAGCTCTACGTCATTCCGCCATTCTCAGAGCGCGGATACTTCACCAACAGCCCCTTGAAACGGAAGTAGACCTCCGGAACAGGATGAATCAGCCCCTTGAAGCCCAAGTACCCCAACCACCACAAAAATCCCCGCACGGCCATACGGCAGCGTGCGGGGATCTGTCTATTTGATAACCCGAACCTCTCTCCGGGGAACGGACGCCTTATCAGATTGCGGCGGAACCGGTCTCGCCGGTACGCACGCGGGTCACGGAGTCAAGCGGAGCGACCCACACCTTGCCGTCTCCGATGGTGCCGGAGCCAGCGGACTTAACGATCACACCGACCAGCGTCTCGGCGTCGGCGTCATCGGCCAGCACCTCAATGCGAATCTTCGGAATCAAATCCACGGTGTATTCGGCGCCACGGTAGACCTCAGTGTGACCGCGCTGACGGCCGTAGCCGTTAGCCTCGGACACGGTCAGACCGTGCACACCGGCGGCCGCGAGGGCCTCCTTGACGTCATCGAGCTTATGAGGCTGAATGATAGCGGTGATCAGCTTCATTTCACTTCACCTCCTTGAGAACGGAGCTGGCAGTACCAGCAAAATCGTAAGCACGTTCACCCTGGTCGGCAAGGTCGATGCCGCCGACTTCCTGGGCTTCGGTGACGCGCCAGCCGATGGTCTTCTCCAGAGCGAAGGCGATGATCGCGGTGATCACTGCGGAGTAGAGGATGGCGACAAGAGCGATGACCAGCTGAACGACGAGCTGCTTCCAGTCGCCACCAGCCAGCAGACCAGTGCCTTCACCGAAGAAGCCGATGAGGATAGTGCCGGTGAAACCACCAACGCCATGCACGCCGACGACGTCGAGGGAGTCATCGTAACCGAACTTGAACTTGAGACCGCAGGCCAGGCAGGTCAGAACACCAGCGATGGCGCCCATCACGATGGCCCACAGCGGGGAAACCACATCGGCGGCTGGGGTGATGGCAACCAGACCGGCGACCATACCCGAGGCGGCACCCATAGCGGTGTAGTGACCGGAGCGAATCTTCTCGGTGAAGCCCCACGAAAGCATTGCGGCGGCGGTAGCAGCGGAAGTGGAAACCCAAGCGTAACCAGCCGTACCGTTGGCGGCGAAGGCGGAACCGGCGTTGAAGCCGAACCAGCCGAACCACAGCAGGAAGGCACCGAGCATCACGAACGGCACGTTATGCGGACGGAACGGCTGAGTGCCGAAGCCCTTACGCTTGCCGATGATGAGCACGATAATCAGGGCGGCAACTGCGGCGTTGATGTGGACGACCGTACCACCTGCGAAATCGTGGGCGGCGGCGCCGATGGCCTTGGAGATGGCGCCGTCAGCAGACAGCAGACCGCCGTTCCAGACCATGTGGGCCATCGGAGCGTAGTCGAAAGTGACCCACAGCGCCACGAAGATCATCCAGGTGCTGTACTTCACACGCTCGGCGATGGCGCCGCAGATCAGGCCGACGGTAATCATCGCGAAAGCGACCTGGAAGGCAACGTCCACGGAAACCGGGTAGTTGTTGCCGTTCAGACCGGTGGCGGTAAACACGCCATCCTGAGCCACCATGGAGTCCTTCAGCAGGAAGCCGCTGGCCGGATCGCCGAAGATGCCGCCGATGTCGGAACCGGCGTAAGCAATCGACCAACCCCACAGGGTCCAGATAATCATGGTGACTGACAAGGCAGCCGCCTCAAGCATCAGCATGTTCAGGACGGCCTTAGCACGAACCATACCGCCGTAGAAGAACGCCACACCAGGCGTCATGAGGAAAACCAAGGACGCGGATGTCAGGATCCATGCGGTGTTGCCGGAATCAATCGCTCCCATGTCTACCTCCCTCTCTTTCGTTCAGGGCACCGGGGGCTTTGCGCAGCCGGCGTCGACTTTGTCTCTACAATGCCGTCCCCCTTATGGGGGCTAACAGTTCGTCAGTTAAAGCCGGTCGCGTTTTGGTTTCGTTACGACAAGTTACGCGATTGTTAAGCGTGGCTGGAAGCGTACGTGCGACCGCTCGGGGAAATTTTGGCGCGATTCCAACGGATATGACGAAGCCCCGACCATGTTTCGAGCATGATTCGGGGCTTGGTTTATAGGTAAGTCGCGCGTTTTGCGCTCTCACAACGTGGACGTTGGCTTACGCGAGAATGCCGTCTACGAAGCCTTCGGGATCGAACGGCGCCAGATCGTCCGGGCCCTCGCCAAGACCCACAAGCTTGACCGGCACGCCGAGCTCCTTCTGCACGCTGATCACAATGCCGCCCTTGGCGGAACCGTCAAGCTTGGAAAGCACCACACCGGTGATACCGATGGCTTCAGCGAACACCTTGGCCTGGGCCATACCGTTCTGACCGGTGGTGGCATCAAGCACAAGCAGCACCTCGTCCACCGGCAGGTTCTTCTCAGTGACACGACGGATTTTGCCGAGCTCGTCCATCAGGTTCGCCTTGTTCTGCAGACGGCCTGCAGTGTCGATGATGAGCACATCCGCATTCGCTTCCTTGGCTTTGGCGGATGCCTCAAACGCGACGGACGCCGGATCGGCACCGTCCTTGTCGGCGCGGACTACCGGTACGTTGACGCGCGCGCCCCATGTCTCAAGCTGATCGGCGGCAGCGGCACGGAAGGTGTCGGCGGCGCCCATGATAACCTGCTTGTCTTCAGATACGAACAGTCGTGCCAACTTGCCAGCCGTGGTGGTTTTACCAGTGCCATTAACACCGACCATGATGATGACACCGGGCTTGTTGGCACCCGGCTTCTCAACATTGAGGCGACGATCCGTGTCACGGCCAACCAGGTCAAGCAACTTGTCCTTCAACGTGGCTCGCACCTCGGCGGGGTCGGCCTTACCCGTGATGCGGGCATCGGTTTTCAGATCGTCGACCAGTTGCGCGGAGGCCTCGGCGCCGACGTCCGCCAGCAGCAGTGTGTCTTCGACATCCTCCCAATCAGACTCAGACAGGTTGTCCTTGGCCAAAATGTCGAACAGCGCTTTGCCAAAGGGATTGCCGGATTTGGCGAGCTTGGCCTTGAGCCGGGTCAGGCGGGAGCCGACTGATTCCGGAGTTTCCGTCTTGGCGGGTTCGGGTGTGGACTCGGCCGCAGCCGGCTTGGCAGCAGGGCTAACGGATTCGGCGTCCGCAGCGGACTTGCCCGTCGCAGCGGTACCGGCCGCAGCACCTCCGGCTTTCTCGCTCTCTTTGGCAGCCTCAGCTTCCGCTGTCAGTCGCGCATCGGCAGCGGCCTTGGCATCGCGGGTGCGCTTATCATCGGGAGCAGTCTTGCCCATCGCACGATCCAAATCGCGCTTGCGGGACTTGCCCGGCCACACACTCAGGGCGATTACGACAATCGCCACCACAATCACGCCAGCAATGGCGAGCACAGTATTCATATCCATATCTGCCAAGTCTAGCCCGCAGACGGAATCCCCGCCGATTCCAGCCGCCGACTAAGCTGGAGTTTTATGGCACATTCTTCACGCATGACATCGCTGCAGCGGCGCGAACAGCTGATTGAAATCGGGCGGGCATTATTTGCCGCCAAAGGCTTCGAGGCAGTGAGCGTCGAGGAGATTGCGGCACACGCCAAGGTGTCCAAACCGATTGTGTACGAGCACTTCGGCGGCAAGGAAGGCCTGTACGCCGTAATCGTGGATCGTGAGATGCGAGCGCTGACCAGTGTGCTGGAAGCCGCATTGGATGACCCGACCGTAAATCCGCGCCAGATTGTGGAACGTACGGCACTGGCATTGCTCACCTATATCGAAGAGAACGCCGAAGGATTCCAGGTGCTGGTACGCGACTCGCCCAGCACCGATCCGTCCGGCTCGTTCAGCTCGCTGTTGGGCGATATCGCCGTGCGCGTTGAAGATATTCTTTCCGAAACATTCAAACGGCAGAAGCTCTCCGTTAAGGGCGTGCCATACTACGCACAGATGCTGGTGGGCATGACCGTGTTCACCGGCCAGTACTGGGCCGACCGGCCCAAGGTGAGCAAGGAGCAGCTGGCCGCGTACATCGTGGACCTGGCATGGCATGGCCTGAGCCGGCTCGATTCCAAGCCGCAGCTGTTGTTTGAAGGCGTCAAGGCCCGGAAGGAGGCCGAGCGCCGGGCCAAACGCGGGATCGATGCCGAAACACCGGTCCCGGACGGCGAGGCATCATCGCCCTTAAAGCAGACGGACCTCGACCACACGCTCAGGGAAGATTCAGGGTTGCAGAATGTGAGTTCAGGGAAGCAGGTTGCGCAACACTCTGCCGAGCCGGAAGCCGAAGTGCTACGGTTTGAACAGGAAACTGAACAGAACGACTAAATATGTGAGGACGTAAGGCTTTCATGACCAACACGGCAAAGACGCTCACCTTTGTAATCCCCGCATACAATATGGAGTCCTATCTCGACCGTTGCGTGAACTCGCTGCTTTCGGCGAGCGACACCCGCGACCTCGAAGTGCTGATTGTGGACGACGGTTCGAAAGACGGCACGCTGGAGTACGCGCGTAAGCTGGAACGCACCAATCCAGGCGTCGTGCGGGCGATTCATCAGGAGAACAAGGGTCACGGCGGCGCGGTGAACACCGGTATCGCGGCGGCGACAGGCATGTATGTCAAGGTGGTGGATGCGGACGATTGGGTCGACCCGCAGGCCATCGACACGGTTCTGGCCACGTTGCGCGCGCAACGTGAGGCCAGCGAGCCGATCGACATGCTGGTGACCAACTATGTGTATGACAAAGTGACCAAGCGCCACAAGATCGTGGTGAATTTCCGTCATGTGATGGAGACCGGCCGCGTGCTCGGCTGGGATGATCTGGGCAAGTTCGGCCTGGCTCAGTACATCATCATGCATGCGCTCACTTTCCGCACGCAGGTGGTGCGCGATTCCGGGCTGCAGTTGCCCGAGCACACGTTCTACGTCGATTTCTATTACTCGTACCAGCCGTTCCCGTGGGTGAAGCGCATCCAGTATCTCGATGTGCCGTTCTATCACTACTTCATCGGGCGTGAGGGCCAGAGCGTGCAGACCGACGTGATGATTCGCCGCGTGGACCAGCTGCGGCTCGTCAACCGGTTGATGACCGAGGCCACGCCCGAACGCGGCACAGTGCCGGAAGGCCTGTACCGGTACATGATTCACTTCCTGGCAATCGAGTCATGCGTGACCTCGGCGTTCCTGATCCTTTCGCGCGATCCGGCCAATTATGTTAAGAAAACCGAGCTGTGGGACGCGATTGACGCCTATTCACCGGCCATCGGCAAGGATGTGCGCGCCAAACTGATGTCCCGCGCGCTCAATTTGCCCGGCAAACCCGGCCGTTGGATCGTGCGCAACGGCTATCTCATCGCCGAGCGGATCGTCGGCTTCAACTAGGCCAAGGTTTGCCCCCCGCTGACACACCAAGCAGGGGGCATAACTATTACCAACCGATGTTTTGCTACTCGGCCCAGCGGTCGGACATTGCAAAACTGTTGTGCATCAAGTTGCTGGAGGTGTACAGCACGTCGTTCAGCAGCTTGGTCGTGTGTTCGCGCAGGTAGTCGGCCATGTCGTCGTTGGCCTGCTCCAACACGGTCGGCACATCGTGCGCGACCTCACCGCCAGCGGCCAACGAAGCATCCGTACGTTCGACAAGCTGGTGACCGAACGCGCGCACACCCTCGGCATAGCCCTCGATGAACCGGTTCGTCTCATACCAGTGCGCGTCGGCCACAACGGCGATCAGGCGGTTCGTCCAATACAGGTTGCCAGTGGAGACTTCGGGCGTGGTGTCACGCAGGTAGGCAGGCGTATCGTTGACGTTTGCGTAGAACGGCGCAGCAGCAGTGAACGGGCCGGAACCGAACGACACCCACATCACCGTGCGATTGGCAGCCGACACATACGGACGAATCTGAATCGCCACCATATGGCCGGTGCGGTTCACACCAATCGGACGGTACCGGTGGCGCGATTCCGACGTACCGGTCGTACCATACGGGTCGTATGGCGTGCCTTCGAAGTGTGAGGACAGCAGGAAATCGACGTCCTCAAGGCTCACCTTGTCTTCCGGTACGCGACACCACGGAATGTCATCGGATTCAGGCGTATAGCGGGCGGACGGCGAATCCCAGTCCTCGCTCGGGTTGAGATGACGCTGCATGTACCAAGCGCGAGGCGTGTTGTAAATATGGTCTTTGGCAGTGGCGGCGCCGAAGGCCTTACGCGGGTTGAAACGGCCCGACGTCGCACCCATCGTGCGGTCGAGGTGATGCACCGCCATGAACTCGCGCAGGTCGGCGCTGCACATGTATTCACGCCGTTCGCCGAATGCGTCCGCGAGGTCGAAATCATCGATACCGAGCTGGTTGGGGATGGTGGCGTAGCAATCATCGGGCACGCGGCGGGCGATCCAATGGTGGCCGCCGATAGTTTCGACGTACCAAATCTCGTCTACGTCAGAAATGATTACGCCGTTCGATTCGTAGGTGCCATAAGTTCCAAGCAGCTCGCCCAACCGAGCGACGCCTTCACGAGCGGTGGCGACATATGGCAGCACGAGGGTGATGATGTCCTCTTCGCCGATGCCGCCCGGCTGTTCGGCTTGATAATCGGGGCTGTTGGGCTCGCTAACGGCCGGCTTGAGCTCGACCATCGGGTCCGCTCCAAGCACGCGCTCGTTGACGGCGATGGTTTCGGTGGCGCTCATTGCCACATTGTGTTCATTGGCACCGGCCTCGGCCAGCACACCACGATTGTTCAGCACATTGGGAGCGATGGTGTAACGGCAGGGATTGTCCGGCAGGTCGATTTCGACGTGACTGAGCACACTGCGGTAGTGGCGCGGCTGGTCTTCAGGGGCGACGGCGACGAAACGCTTGGGATCGTAACGGCCGGAGCCTGAATCGTCGTCGCGGGCGATGATGGTGGAACCGTCGTAGCTGGCGTTTTTGCCGACAAGAATCGTGGTGCATGACATGGAGTACCACTCTAGGAGCCGGGCTGGTCGAACCAAAAATCCTTGGAACCATTGCGATTCTAAGGATTCACTCGTGCCCCCCGTGGGATTCGAACCCACAACCCACGACTTAAAAGGACGCTGCTCTAACCGTTGAGCTAGAGGGGCAACTCTACTAAACTACACACCGTCTTGGGATATTTCAACTACGGCGTTGCGAAAACCAGCAGCAGCCGCAGGCCTTCAGAACTCACAAAGACTCGTAAATCAGCAGACTGGCTTGGGCGATTTTGTTCCAACTCGAGCCGTCGGTCATAATGACCATCGCGTAGTCGCCTTTATCGGAGCGCACGATTGCGGCATCGTGTAGCAAACCGTCCATGAAGCCGACCTTGTCCTGCACCACGCCGTCCGAGCCTATGCCCGCAGGAATACCTTCGCGGTACACCTGCGTTTCCATCAGTGAGAACAGCTGGTCCGTGGAATCCGGAGAGGCAATCGAGTTGCTGTAGAAGCCCTTGAGCACTGTGGCCAAATCGTTGGCGGTGGTGGTCATGCCGTACGGCACGAAGTTGGTGTTGGCGGCTCCGATATCATGCGCCTGTTGGGCGACAGTACTGAAGCCGTAACGGGCCAGCCACGCTTCCGGGCAGCTGTTGTCGGAATTAATGATCATTGTGGCCATGCAGGAACTCAGCGTCATGCCATTGAGCGCGCTATCCCACGTGACTTGGCCGGTTTCCACAGCATGGATCATCGAATAAGCGATGAACAGCTTGTACGTGCTGGCAGAGGTCATCGCGGTATCCGCGTCAATCTGGATCTTGGATTTGCCGGTTTTCAGGTCGTAGACGGCGACCTCATAATCGGCATCGCCGAACAATTGCTGGAGCTTTTCCTCAATGGTGCCGCTGGCGGGCAGACCTTCATACAACTCAACGTTGCTGAAGTCCTTGGTTGAAATGGCAACCGGCGCATTCTGCCCGCTGGCCAGCATGCCTGACAGCGATGCCGCCGTGGCACTCGCGTCTATGACTTGATAGGCGCTTCCTTTCACCGCAATCGTCGCAGGTGTGACACCGGCGTCAGCGGCTTTCTTTGCCACCTTGAGAGCGATTCCTTTGGATTTGAGCTGCCGCATTAATTTGGATTCGCTGATGGTAACGTCCAGCTTGGTGTTGTCTTGCGCATTCACTGTCGTACTGACAGTATTGATGATTTTCTTGGCCGGCACTGTCCATGTGCCGTCTTCATAGGTGAACGTGACATCCTTGCTCAGCGCCTTATTCAAAGTGTCAAGCAGTTGCTTGGCGGTGTCGTCAGAGACTGTGGGGCTCACGATGCCCATCTCGATGGTTGCCGCGGCCAAGTCGCCGGTAGCGCTGCTGGAAAAACTCGATCCAGCGGCAGAACGAATATCCGCAGGAGTAAAGGTGTAGCCGGGTGCCGCGCTGACTATCTTGAGCTCGCCCTTTGTTCCTTGCACCGAAGCATTGCGCATATCCTCATGCGCCTGCTTGTCGGACGTTCCCAGCGCATCGGGCAGGGAATCGGATGTGGTGCTGTGCACGAACAGCCAGGAGAACGGAACAATGCGCTTGACCACGGAATGCTTGGCCGCCGCCTTGGCCCGGTCCGTGTAATCCACCGTGATGCCGGCCTGCTTGGCAGTAAGCGACACCGTAGTGCCTGTGGTTTTATCGGTCAGCTTTACTGTGCGTTTCAATGTTGCGGCGTTAAGCGTCTCAGCAGCCTGCTGCGAACTCTGCCCACCCACGGCATGACCGTCAAGTGTGGCGAGCGGGAAGAATTTGTCGGACGGCCAGAGCAGCTGGAACAATTCGACCAACAGCAGCACGCCCAAGCAGCCCACCACAATGCGACGCCGTGTGTATACGGAACCTTTAAGTATCTTGACCTTGCCGTGATGACGTTGCGGCAACCGCTCACTCAGATTCTGGAAGAAGCGCAGCAGGGCCTGCCAATCAAGGCGCAGCTGGCGAGGCTTACACGGCTGTGGATGTGGGCGATGCGGCTTTGCAGCGTGGGAGGCATGCCTCGAAGACTCATGAGGATACGACGACGAAGACACTGATCGAGGCATGATAATAATTACTTCACATCTAAAGTTGACACTGTGTTACTAATTCATATGCATTTTCTCCCAATGGGCTGACATGGAAAAGCCCTGATTCCAATCTTTGGAACACTCGCACGAACACTGGAAAAAATGCTGGCAGCACGCTGATATGCCTGCACGGTGTTCACGCGCACATCTCGAACCGCGTCATCGCTTGGACTCCCGCCTTCACCCCGTTCCTACCCCGCCCGCACTTCACAAACGTGCGATAAATCGCAGCCCACATCGTATATCGCCTCTAGCGATAGATAGCCTCCGGCGACTACCCTTAATAATCATGAGTGAATCCCCCAACTGGAGCAATCCCCTGCGCGACTCGCGCGACCTCCGATTGCCCCGCATCGCCGGCCCGTGCAGCCTCGTTATTTTCGGTGTCACGGGTGATCTGGCACAAAAGAAACTATTGCCGGCCGTTTATGACTTGGCAAACCGTGGCCTATTGCCGCCGAGCTTCGGCCTGACCGGTTTTGCACGCCGCGATTGGACCCAGGAACGGTTCATCGAATTCGTCAAGACCGCGGTTCAGGCACATTGCCGCACCCCGTTCAAAGAATCGACCTGGCTCAATCTGGCCGCCGGCATCCGTTTTGTGCAGGGCACGTTCGACGACCCCGAGGCTTTTGAGCGTCTAAGCGCCACTGTGCAGGAGCTTGATCGCGACCGCGGTACGCGCGGCAATCATGCCTTTTACATGTCGGTGCCGCCGCGCGCATTCCCGCAAGTGGCCAAGCAGCTGGCCACGTCCGGCCTGTCTCGTTCGTCCGAAGGTGCATGGCGCCGCGTGATTATCGAGAAGCCGTTCGGCCATGACTTGGCCAGCGCCAAGGAACTCGACAGCGTGGTCTCCGAAGTATTCGACCCGAACTCCGTGTTCCGCATCGATCACTACCTCGGCAAGGAAACCGTGCAGAACCTGCTGGCTCTGCGCTTTGCCAACGCCATGTACGAGCCGATCTGGAACGCCAATTATGTGGATCACGTGCAAATCACGATGGCCGAAGACATCGGCATCGGCGGCCGCGCCGGCTACTACGACGGCATCGGCGCCGCACGAGACGTGATCCAGAACCATCTGCTTCAGCTCATGGCCCTTACCGCCATGGAAGAGCCGGTGAGCTTCACCGCCAAGGATCTGACCGCCGAGAAAACCAAGGTGCTCTCCGCTGTACGTCTGCCCAAGGATCTTGCCGCCAATACCGCACGCGGCCAGTACGCCAAGGGATGGCAGGGTTCGCACGAAGTGGTCGGATACCTCGAGGAGAAGGGCATCGACCCCTCCAGCACTACCGAAACCTATGCGGCCATCCGCCTTGACATCGACACCCGCCGTTGGGCCGGCGTGCCGTTCTACCTGCGCTGCGGCAAGCGCCTGGGCAAGCGCGTGACCGAAATCGCTGTGGTGTTCAAGCGCGCCCCGCACCTGCCGTTCGAGCAGACCGCCGTGCGCGAACTCGGCAAGAACGCCATCGTGATTCGCGTGCAGCCCGATGAAGGCGTCACCATGCGCTTCGGCGCCAAGGTGCCGGGCGGCTCCACCATGGAGGTCCGTGACGTGAACATGGACTTCAGCTATGGCCGCTCCTTCACCGAAAACTCGCCGGAAGCCTATGAGCGACTGATTCTGGACGTGCTGCTCGGCGATCCGCCTCTGTTCCCGACCACCGAAGAGGTGAACCTGAGCTGGGAAATCCTCGATCCGATTGAACAATTCTGGGCCACGCTCGGCCAGCCGCAGGCCTACCGCGCTGGTACGTGGGGACCGGCACAGGCCGATGAGATGCTGGAACGCGACGGCCGCCACTGGAGGATGCCATGATCATCGATATGCCGAACACTCGCACCCGCGAGATTGCGCACAAAATCGAGCAACTGCACGAGGAGCGCGGCGAATCGGCGACCGGCCGTGTATTGACGCTGCTGATCGCCACCGACGACACCAACCTGGAGCACGCGCTTGAGGTGGCCAATTCGGCCAGCCGCGAGCATCCTTGCCGCGTGATCGCCGTTGTGCCCGATACCGCGCACAGCAGCGAATCCAACGACGAGCCGAATGCCAGTGAAGTCGCCGCCGAGGTCAGCGCCAACCGCGATAATCCGGCAGTCGACCTGACGGACGGCTCGGCCGACCCGAATGACTCCAATCTGAACGCCCAGGTGCGCTTCGGCGCGGATGCCGGTGCCGGCGAGATTATTATTCTGCGCCCGCGCAACGGCCTGATCAATCACCCGGATACTCTGGTCATTCCTCTGCTGGTGCCGGATGTACCAGTAGTGGCTTGGTGGCCGACCACGCCACCGTCGAATCCTTCCAAGGATCTGTTGGGTGCGATGGCCCGCAGCCGTATCACCGACGCCCTGAACTCCAACAATCCCGAGGCAACGATCGAACGCCTGCGCCGCAACTGGACTCCAGAAGACATCGATCTTTCCTGGACCCGATTGACCGTATGGCGCGCGATGCTCGCCTCCATGCTGGATCAGCCGCCGCACCTGCCCATCACTGCTGCCAAGGTGACCGGCAAGGCCGACTTCCTGCCGATGGAACTGCTGTGCGCATGGCTGCACCTCAAGCTCGGAGTACCAGTCGAAACCGAATTCGTACCCGATGCCGAGGCTGTGACCGGCGTGTACCTGACTCGCGATGACGGCGTGGTGTCACTGGAACGCCCGTATGAGGATCAGGCACTGATTTCCATGCCGGGGCAGGCTCCGCAGACGATTTCCGTTCCCGTACGCACGATTGAGGACTGCCTCACCGAAGAGTTGCGTCGCATCGATCCGGATGAGATTTACGCCGATGTCATCAATAAGGGCTGGGATCTGATTCGTCACTGATGAGCATATTCATTTGACCACCCTCCAGCACTTCGTACCACCTCCCGTCAGCGGGAGGAGCATATTGGCTCCCGCTGACGGGAGCTGACTGAGGGTGGTCTTTTTTACGTGAAGGAACACTTATGGCAACTCGTAAACTTGTCGTCTATCCAGACAAGGATCTGATGATTCAGGCCGGCGCGCAGCGGTTTGCGCTGGCATTGCTTGATCTGCTTGCTGAAAGGCTGCCGGATAGTACGCATCGCACGCGCGTGGATGTGGCGCTGTCCGGCGGCTCGGCCGCGCAACCACTGGGATTGGTACTGGATGATCCTCTGGCCGAGGCGATTGACTGGTCTCGCGTGCATTTCTGGTGGAGTGACGAACGGTTTGTGCCGGCGTACGATACCGACCGCAATGCGCTGGAAGCCCGCCGACTGTTACTGGACAAACTGGTGGCCGACGGCAAGCTGCCCGAGTCGAATATTCATGAGATGGCAGCCGACGTGCGTTCCACCGACGAGATTGCCGACGCCATGGCCAATGCCGAAAGCGATGACGACGCCGTTCGTGCCGCCGCTGACGCTGCCAACGACGCGTTGCTTGACGCCGCTGCACGCGATTACGAGGCCGAGCTCATCCGTGAGCTTGGCCCGAAGCCGACCATCGACCTGATGATTCTGGGTATGGGACCAGATGGCCATTACGCTTCGCTGTTCCCCGGCCATGATGAGGTTAAAGTCACCGACCGGCTGGCTGTGGGTGTGAATCACTCCCCCAAGATGCCGCCGTTGCGTGTTTCTTTGACGGCTCCGATGATTGCGAGTTCGCGCCGCACGTGGTTCTTCGCTGCCGGTGCCAGTAAGGTCGATTCGCTGGCACACGTATTTTCGAAGCCGAATAATCCGAATTATCCGTCGTCCTACGCCAACGGAGTGGACGAATTCATCTGGTTCTCCACGGAAGAAACCGTCACTAAGCTGTAAAGCTGTAGCTAGGCTCCCCTCTCTGAGGGGAGCCTAGCTATATCGTCACGCCTCGGTTTCCGGCTTGCCCTCTTCGCCTCCAGCCCTGCAATTAGGGACTTGCCTGCGGCGAGGCTCAGTGTTGGCTCGGCGGCATAGCCGCCTCGCTCCGAAGAGGGCCGGGGAGCCCACCAGGCTCCCCTAAGCCGGAAATTCCGAAGCTACGCTTCGATTTCCGGCTTGCCCTCTTCGGCCCACAAAGTGTGAAACACGCCGGGCTTGTCTACGCGGCCGTAGGTGTGGGCGCCGAAGAGGTCGCGCTGGGACTGGGTCAGGGCGGTGGGCAGACGCTTGGAGCGCAGCCCATCGTAGTAGGCCAGGGAGCTGGAGAACACTGGGGTCGGGATACCGGCTTCCACAGCGCGCACGATCACGCGACGCCATGCATCCTGCGATTCGCCGATAATCTTCTCGAAGTACGGGTCGAACAGCAGGGAGGCCGGCGGGTTATCGCCCTTGAAGGCCTCGGTGATACGGTCGAGCAGGAACTGGGCACGAATAATGCAGCCGCCACGCCAAATACGGGCCACCTCGGACAGGTTGATATCCCAGCCGTATTCCTTGGCTCCATCCTGAATCTCGTTCAGACCCTGCGCGTAGGCCACCACCTTGGAGGCGAACAGCGCCTTGCGCACGTCCTCAATGAACGCGGCCTTGTCTTCGCCAGCCAAATCGATGGTCTTGTTCGGGCCGGCCAGTCCTTCCTTCTGAGCGTCCTCACGCAGCTCGCCATGGGAGGAAAGCGCACGAGCGAACACTGCCTCGCCGATTGCGGCCACCGGAGAACCGAACTCCAGACCGGTCTGCACAGTCCAGGTACCGGTGCCCTTCATGCCGGCGTGATCCACGACCACGTCCACGAACGGCTTGCCGGTCTCGGCGTCCTTATGGTGCAGAATCTCAGCGGTGATCTCGATGAGGTAGGAGTCAAGGTCGCCCTTGTTCCACTCCTCGAACACATCGCCGATCTCCTCGGCGTCCATGCCGAGTCCACGGCGCAGAATGTCGTAAGCCTCGCCAATCACCTGCATATCGGCGTATTCGATGCCGTTGTGCACCATCTTGACGAAGTGGCCGGCACCATCGGTGCCGATGTGGGTCACGCACGGCTCACCGTTCACCTTGGCGGCGATGGACTCGAGGATCGGGCCCAGGGTCTTCCAGGATTCCGCAGTGCCACCAGGCATCAGGGACGGGCCGTTGAGCGCGCCCTCCTCACCACCGGACACGCCGCAGCCCACGAAGTGGAAGCCCTTGGCGCGCACTTCCTTCTCACGCTTGATGGTGTCCTTGAAGAAGGAGTTGCCGCCGTCGACGATGATGTCGCCCGGTTCGAACACCTTTTCCAGCTGTTCGATAGTCGCGTCGGTCGGTGCACCGGCCTTGACCATGATAATCGCGGTACGCGGGCGCTTCAGGGATGCGGCGAACTCCTTGAGTGTTTCGGCCGGCACGAAGTTGCCTTCGGTGCCATGCTCATTCATCAGCTTTTCGGTGCGGGAGTAGTGGCGGTTGAACAATGCCACCGTGTTGCCGTGGTGTGCCAGGTTGCGCGCCAGGTTGGAACCCATCGCAGCCAGTCCGATCACACCGATGTTTGCCGTAGCTTCGGCCATGTGCCTTGCCTTTCCTTACAGGTGGGCAATATGTGATTGCCCGCTCAACCGGTTCGTCGGCAACCGAGACCAAGACCCCGGCAGTGGCGCGACCGGCGGCCTCCCTGTCAGAGACCCCAAATTATCACAACATGCTCCAGTCTATCGCCCGGCCGGTCACCACGCACGAGCTGTCTTACGCCTCTCGCATAAGAGATTCGTCACATTCGCCCGGCCTTGGAGGGATCGAGGTGCATGGTCTGGAAACGATTGGCCATATAGGCATCGCTATAACGCTCGCTGAACCACATCGCAACCGGCGAAGTCTGCGGCTGACCGGCCATGCGCCCATACCAGCAATCTAGGGCCATCAGGGTGAAGGCGATGTCGATCACCATCAGCACCGCACACACCGCAGTCAACGAATACCGCACTTTCCAGGGGATCCGATTGATGAGCGCGAGCAGGCGAGGCAACAGCCAGCGGACCCACACCACGCCAATCAGACCCCAGAAGAACATGAACTGGCCCGACGTACGCCCGTCAATGGACAGCCAGCGACCGGTGTAGTCCCATGCGGTGATGCCGAATGCCACTTCCATGAACCAACTCGTGCAGTATTCGAACGCACCGCCAATCACCGCCGACGCGCAGAAAATCAGAAACGGATTCGCCTTCCACAGGCGGTTCAAACACACGGTGACCAAAACCGCACCGCAGCCGTAAATCGGCGAGAACGGCCCCCACAGCAGACCCGCGCGGTCCTGCAGCTCACCGTTATAGAGCGCAAAATGATATATCGTCTCCACAATCAAGCCGCCCACTGAAGCGATGGTGAACAGCCAGAAGATATTGAAGAAGTCCAGTGCGATATAGCCTTTGCCGGACTGGTCACGCCCGAGCATGCCGACAGCAACGGCGGACTCGTACTCATCGCGCTCATCCATACGCTTGAGCGCGCGTTGCAAGCGTCTCTCCTCTATCAGGGAGGGATCGGCAGTCACCGAAATCACGATGAGGATGATCATCTGGATAATCGGCAGCAACAGGTTGAACCCGAGGCCGGTCAGCGCCAGAGACAGCATGCCGTCGGCCAAGGTGAGAGGCATCAGCACATACGTCCATCGCGCGGCATAACGGCGGTGATTACGCAATAGCAGAACACCGAACACGATGAGGCATACGGCACTGACGATCAGTACCAACGCGTAGACCACGGAAAGAATGAAGGTCAGACTCATCGCATCGACGTGCACACGGCCATTCAGAATCTCACGCACGGAGTAGATGCAGGTCAGCACCACCAACGGCAGCACGGCCAGACCGTCGAGCAGCACCAGCACACCATAGATACGCGCCAGAATCGGCAGACGCCTGGCATCGGGATTCAGACCGACAACGTCCAACTCGTCGGCCACCAAATCAGCCACGACGGCGGACTTGGCACCATCGGCAACGTGGATAATGTTGTCCGCGGCAGTCCTATCCTCGGAATCCGCATGTGTGCCCGGCATATCCATGCCGCTGCGGCGCTCCCGCGCATTCCCGGGGCTTGCGGCCGCATCGTCGTTTCTGAGCATGATTTCCCTCCGCGTAGCGTCATCTCACGCTATCACCCCAATCGGGGGTTTGCCAAACTTAGGAGCATCAAAACAGTTTGACACCCTTACAGCCACCTCCACCACGCGGCGAACACCCCACCACGTTGTCAGCAGGATTTTGGTTTTGGCTGAATAAAGCCATTTTGCGACACCTCGCCGTGGAACAGTCACTACGTGGTGGGACGAACACATCGCGGTGAAAAGTTAACCACGCGGTGGGCTTTCCCGGCAGGGAGAGGATACCGCCCAAAACGACTCTTTTCAACGCCCCACAAACACCAAAACCAGACACACTGCCCAACGGCGCACGATAAGCCGCCGGGCAGTCGCATATTCGGACGAAATCACCCATCAATCTCCCCCGGCGGTATTACGCTACTTAAACCGTAGCGCTACGCTTACCGTATCGCTACGAGAAACGCAGTAATCCAGCAGCAGGCTCCGGGGGTATCAGTGGGCAACATCCTGAAAGTTCTCAAGCGCGACTTCGCGCGCCTGTTCACAGTGCCGGCAGCTTGGGTGATCATGTTCGGCATGGTGTTCATTCCGCCGCTGTATTCCTGGTACAATATCGTCGGCTTCTGGGATCCATACGGCAACACCAACGGCATCACCGTCGCCGTGGCCAACAACGACACCGGCATCGACAACGCCCTGATCGGCAAACAAAATCTTGGCGGCCAAATCGTCAACCAGCTTAAAGACAACGACCAGCTCGGCTGGACCTTCGTTACCGAGGCCGAAGCAATGAGCCAGGTCGAATCCGGCAAAGCCTATGCCGCCATCGTGATTCCCAAGGATTTCTCCAATGACCTTGCCGGTGTGGTGACCGGCGGCAAAGACAAACCCACCCTCCAGTACTACGTCAACGAGAAAGCCAGCGCCATCGCGCCCAAAGTCACCGACGTCGGCGCATCCACCGTGGACCGCACGGTCAACTCCACTTTTGTGTCCACCGTGTCCGAGGTGCTTACCGAAGTCATCAACACGGTCGGAGACAAAGCCATCGCTGCCGAAGACCAGACCAAAGCCAAAACGATCGCTACACTCAATGAAGCCTCCAGTGACGTGCAGCACACTCGAGACACCATCGCCAAACTCAACACCAAGCTCGCCGGCACGCCTGAACAAACACGGACGGCCCGCCAAGCGCTGGAAGACGCACGAGAACTCGGCATCGACACCGCACAGGGACTGGCCGGCGCGTCCAAACTCATCGGCACCACACAGACCAGTCTGAATACTTTCGTCACCGCCACATCCGGCTCCCTCGACCAAGGGTCAAGCCTGCTGAGCCAGGCTTCCTCTCGAGCCAATCAGAGCATCGGCACAGTAACCGGCATGCTGAACTCCGCCAACCAGCAGGTAGGCGGCATGATCAATACCGCCGCAGACATCAATCAGGCCAACGCCGATGTCATCGCCCAGCTCAAGGAACTGCCGAACGCCAATCAGGAACCGCTCAAATCCGCCATCAGCAAGCTGGACAACCGCAATAGCAACCTCGCCGAAACCCTGAATAATCTCAGCAGTCTCAACACCACCATCGGTAACGCCTACACCGATACCGCAGGTCTGGCCAGCAGCCTCAACACCGCTACCCAGACCACACTGGATGCCACCAACACCGCACGCAGTACACTGGTTTCCGGCGCGCTTCCCCAACTCAACACCGGCCTGAACACGTTGAGTTCCACAGCCAGTACGCTGTCCAACGGCATCACCTCGCAAAGCTCGCTCATCGATCAATCGGAGCAGACCCTCGACCAGCTCGACAAAGCGGTCTCCTCCACCACAACCGCGTTGAACAGCACCGACCAGGCTCTGGCCGGCGTGCAGGCCAAACTCAGCACACTCGCCACGGATATCAAGGCCCTGAGCATCTCCAGTTCGCTAAACGCGCTTATCGGCACCGACGGCAAACTCGACGCCAGCACAATATCCGACTTCATGCTCTCTCCCACCGTCATTAGCGAGAAGGCCATCTATCCGGTCGCCGCTTATGGTTCCGGCATGGCACCGCTGTTCACCACCCTGTCTCTGTGGGTGGGCGCATTCGTGCTTGTAGTGATTCCCAAGCTCGAGACCGACGATGAAGACATCGATAACCTCACCCCTTCCCAGGGCTATCTTGGCCGTTTCCTGCTGCTGGCCACGCTGGCCGCAACCCAGGGCCTTGTCACTGGCATCGGCGACCTCATCATCGGCATTCAATGCGCGAGCGCGCCCGTGTTCCTGCTCACCTGCGTCATCACTTCACTGGTGTACATGTCAGTGATTTTCGCCCTCTCCACCACCTTCATGCACGTGGGCAAAGGCGTGTGCGTGGCGCTGGTCATCCTGCAGGTGCCCGGCGCCTCCGGCCTGTACCCGATCGAAATGATGCCGGGATTCTTCCGCACGCTTTACCCATTGCTGCCGTTCACCTATTCCATCGACGCCTTGCGCGAGACCATCGGCGGTTTCTATGACGGTCACTGGTTTGGCTACATCGGCAAAATGCTAATTTTCGCCACGCTCGCCTTCCTGCTCGGCCTCGGCGCCCGCCCCAAGCTGGCGAATCTCAACCGTCTGTTCGCCCGCGAAATCAAGGAAAGCGACATGATTATCGGCGAGCCGGTGCACATCACCAGCAACGAATACCGCGTCACCCAGGCTATCGCCGCACTGGCCGACCGCGAGGAATACCGCCACGCCATCGAGCGCCGCGCCGCCAAATTCGCCTACCACTACCCACGCCTCTTGCTGGGCGCGTTGATTGCCGGATTCGTGGTGCCGGCAGCGCTCATCATCGTCTTCTCGCTGACCACCAGCGAGAAGATCGTGGTGATGGGCACGTGGCTGGCATGGGTGCTCATCATCGTCGGCTTCCTGATGGTCGTGGAATATATGCGCGATTCCATCCGCCGCCAAACCGAACTCGGCAACCTCTCCGACGAATCGATTCGCACCATGCTGTACAGGCATAAAACCGGTCACCGGCCGCCGGCCAACGTCGAGGCACGGCCCGACCACAGCGCAGACACCCTTACCATTCCCTCAACACCGCCGACCAAGGAAGGCAAGCACGCACGATGAGCACAATCTGGAAGCTCTTTACCGGCGACATCAAGCGCTTGACCAGCAATGTGGTGTCCATCATCATCGTGATTGGCTTGGTCATGATTCCCGGCCTGTTCACCTGGTTCAATGTGGCCGCTTGCTGGGATCCGTTCTCTAACATGAAGAACCTGAAGTTCGCCGTAGCCAATGTGGATGAGGGCTATCGATCCGATCTGATTCCGGTTAAAGTCACCGTGGGCGACCAAGTGGTCAACGCCCTGCGCGCCAACAGCGAACTCGACTGGACCATCACCTCCAAGTCCGACGCCATCGAAGGCGCGAAATCCGGTAAATACTATGCGGCCATCGTGATTCCGAAGCAGTTCAGCAAAGACATGATGACCTTCTTCTCCGACGATGTGCAGCACGCCGAGCTGACCTACTACCGCAACGAGAAGAAGAACGCGCTGGCTCCGAACCTACTCAACGAGGGCACCGACGAGGTGGCGGCGGAAATCAACACCGTCTTTGCCAAAACCATCACCTCAGCCGGGCTGGAGATTGCGTCATCGCTGGCTGACCAACTCTCCACGCCCGCAGTGAAAGAGCAACTGAACACCTTCAATACGAATATCGCCGGATTTGCCACCCAGCTCGAGAGCACCGCCGATCTCCTCGGCACCTATGGCTCACTCACCGATTCCGCCGGCGCTCTGCTGGACACCGCGAACGCGCTCATCACGCAGGCTTCCAGCGCCGCGCAACAAGGCAGCACAGATCTCAAAGGCGCCAAACAAGGCGTCAGCGATGTGGCCGGCGCACTCAGCACCACCACCGAGGCAATGAGCAACGCGCTGGACACGAGCGCCTCCAGCTTCGGCGCGGTGTCCGATTCCATCGACAAGCTCTATGCCGACGCGAACAGCGGAGCCACCACGACCGCCGACGAGCTGGAACACCAGGCCACAGCCGTGGGCAAGCAGACCGCGCAATATACCGAAATCCGCAATACGCTGGCCGGACTACTGGGCGACGATTCGTCCATCGTCAAGGCATTGGACCGCTCAATCACACGGCAGACCAGGTTGCAGCAGGCGCTGAACACGACAGCCAGCGATATCCGCCAGGGCAACCAAGACGCGCAGAACCAGCGGGCGCAGGTCAAGGATCTGGCCAAGCAGGCGCAAAACAGCATTGCCAGCATCACCGCGGATTACGCCAGTAACGTGCAGCCACAAATCGAGTCCTTGTCGGCCACGGTTGCCGATGCTTCCAGTGTTCTGGACACCAGCGCGGCCAAGTTGAACACCACACTCGGCGATCTGCGAAGCACATCAAGCGATGCCGACAGCATGCTTGCCGATGCCCACGCCACATTGGACAAAGTGGCCAACAAACTACGCTCCGCAAGCTCCGAACTGACGTCGTTCAACGGCAAGCTGAGCGAGGCACTGAACAGCGGCGACATGAGCATGGTCAAGGAGGTGTTGGGCAACGACCCCGAAACGTTGGCCAGCACCTTGGCCGCTCCAGTGCAGCTCAAACGCAAGGCCGTGTTCCCTGTGGCGAATTTCGGCTCCTCAATGGCCCCGTTCTATACGCTGATTCCGCTGTGGGTCGGATCGCTACTGATGGCGGTCACGCTCAAAACCTCCGTGTCGCGGCGCACCCGCGAATCACTGGGCAACCCGCGCCCACATCAGCTATTCCTAGGCCATTACGGGGTGTTCGCGCTGATTGCGTTGCTGCAGTCCACTGTGTCCTTGGGCGGCGATTTGCTGTTCCTGCACGTGCAGGCCGTGCATCCGCTGCTGTTCATGCTGACAGGATGGCTGGCTTCGCTGGTGTTCTCGTTCTTCGCCTACACCATGGTGGCGAGCTTCGGCAATGTGGGCAAGGCAATCGGCGTGCTGATGCTCATCGTGCAGATATCGGGCGCAAACGCCGCCTACCCGATGCAAATGCTGCCTGATTTCATCGCGAAAGTCAGCCCGTTCCTGCCACTCACCCACGCAGTGACGATGATGCGCGCGGCTATTGCCGGCATCTACGACATGGACTATTGGAGGGCTGCCGGACTGCTGCTGGCGTTCATACCGCCGCTGTTGCTGTTGGGACTGCTGCTGCGCAAGCCACTGGTGAAGTTCAACCAGTGGTATGTGGCGCAGGTCGAGAGCACTAAGGTACTGAGCTAGGGAATATGACCCGAGCCGACGACATGAACCACCCTCAGTCCGGCTCCGCCGGCCAGCTCCCGCCAGCGGGAGCACATGTTGAAGAGAAGAGATGATGGAGAGGACAACGGACACGATGCTCCGAGGCGAGCGCACCCGCGAGGCGACGGATCGCAAGCTGATGCAGGCCACGCTGCAGATCGCCGTGGATCGCGGCATCAGCGGCGTGACCATCGAAGAGGTGGCTCGTCGTTCCGGCGTGGCCAAAACCACGATTTACCGCCGTTACCATAATGCTGACGAGCTGCTGCGCGAGATCAGTGCCATGTATCTGGTCAACCCGGACGCCGGCCCAGTACCCAGCCCCACGCGGGAGCATTTCACTCAGTTGTTGCAACGACTGGTGGACTGGGTGCGCAATAACAACATCGATGTCAAGCGCGTAGGCATTGTGCTATCCAGCGAGGCCGAATTTTTCCAGCACATTGTCAATCAGGTGATTACGCCGTGGCTGAGTCGAGTTGCCGCATTCTTGAAGCAGGGCGTGACGCAAGGTGTATTCCGCGAAAGTGTTGACGAGAAACTGCTGTTATCCACCATCATCGGGTCTTTGGTGGCGTATGAGGCCATCGAAGGCAAAGCGATGGATGACGACACCGCCTGGGCCGCCCGTATGTCTGATCTACTCTGGCCGGCGTTACTGAAGTAACGGACTACACGTGCACTTCGCCTTCGAGGGGCTGATTTGGTCTTTTCAGAACATCTATCTCCGCTTCAAGGGGCTGATGGCAAAGTAGACAGGCACTAAAAACGGCAGAATAACGTAACCAATATGCGTCTGATAGTTGAGATCTCGCCCTCAAGCAGCCCCTCGAAGCGCAAGTAGAGGTTCCGGAAAGGCCAAATCAGCCCCTTGAAGCGGAGAATGCCCATTCCCGCGGTTGAAAAATCTGCAGATGTCTACCTACTACTGAATGGACGCCTCTTGGCGGGCGACTTCGAGGGCTTTGTTAAAGGCGTCGGAAGTCCAGCTGGCGCCGGCGACCTTATCCACCTTGAGGCCCTTCAGGGGCTTGCCGTCCACCACGCCGTTGATGGCTTTGGCGAAGTCATCTTGGTGGCCCTTGGAAATCTTGGTGAACGGGTGACCCACGATTTCCACGTTCTCAACGTTGCCGTCCTTGATGGTCAGATGAACATCGATGGAATCCTCGCCGACCGGGCCATACTGACCGTTGATGGAGTAGTCGCCGTCCTTGTAGTTGCCGGTGTCCTTTTTGTCGGATGTGGTGGTGGACGGGTCGTTCTGAGACGAGCTGGAATCGGAACCATTCGAGCTATCCGACTGGGATTGCGACTGCTCTTCCTGCGATTTCTGGGTCTCGCCCGAATTACCGGCATACGCGTCATCCATCGGCGTGGCCTTGGATTCGCCACACCCGGCCAGCAGCGCACCGGCCACGACCAGTCCAGCCGCCGCCAGCGTCGCGGACTTCTTCAACGTGTTCTTTTCAGTCATATCCAATATCCTATTCGCACCTCACACTGGCTCCCCTCGTGCCCGGGGGAAGCCAATATACGGCCCTACTCTTCGCCGCCGGTTTTTGCGGCCTTGGTGGGGTCGGCGAATCCGATGGCGGTTTCGCCGTTTTGTGCGCCTTCCACCTGCGCACCCGTGGAAGCGGGCTTTCCACCGACCGCCTCATACACCTTGCGCGCATCCTCGTCATTCCACTTCTCGCCGACGAGCACGCCGTGGTTGAGCATGATCTCGCGCTGCGCGCAGCTGGCGACCAGCGCATCGTGCGTAACCACAATGATTGTGGTGCCCTGTTCATGCAGCTTGCGGAACAGGTCGAGCACGATCTTCTCGTTCTTCTCGTCAAGGTTACCGGTGGGCTCGTCGGCCAGAATTAGCTTCGGATCGTTGATTAGCGCACGAGCCACGCACACGCGCTGCTGCTCGCCGCCGGAGAGCTGGCCGGGCAGGTGGTAGGCGCGATCCTTCAGACCAACTTTCTCCAGCGCTTCCATGGCCTGCTTCTCATCGACCACCGAATGGTAGTACTGCGCCACCATCACGTTTTCCACAGCGGTCAGGTGCGGCACCAGATAAAACTTCTGGAATACCAGGCCGATGAGGTTCTTACGCACGTCGGCCAGCTGCGTGGCGTTCAGATCCTCCAGCTTGCGGCCCTCGAGCTTCACGGAACCCTTGGAGGGCGTGTCCATGCAGCCAATCATGTTCATCAGCGTGGTCTTGCCCGAACCGGAGGAACCGACGATGGCCAGCCATTCGCCTTCCGGCACGGTCAGATTGAGGTCGTCTACGGCGTGCAGGTCGCCGTAGATCTTCGAGATGTGGTCGAGTTCAAGTAGCATGACGATTCTCTTTCTTTATTCTTCGCGAAGCACAACGGCAGGGTCAATACGGGTGGCGCGGTGGACGGGCGGGATGGAGGCGACTACGGCGACCAACGCGCTGAACACCACGGAAATCAGCGCCAGCCACCAGTTGAATCCGATGGAGCGCTCGAACACCGCCACGCACAGCCAGCTGGCGAGGCCGTAGCCGATTGCAGTGCCAATCAGACCACCGATGAGGCCGTAAAACGCCGATTCGACATAAAACTCAATGCCGATTGCGCGTGAGCTGGCACCGAGGGCCTTACGCAGGCCGATTTCGTTGCGTCGCTGCGAGACGATCGAGCTGATTGTGGTGCCAACGCCGACGAGCGTAAGCACCAGCACCACGAGCGAGACGACCCAGAACAGCGTCTGCAACATGGTGATGATGCGGGTGTCAGAGGCGGTGATCTTAGTGACCTTCTGCGCCTTGACGTGCATGGAAGTCATCTCATTGATACTGGAAACCAGCCCTGCGAGGTCGCTGGTTCCGGCCGAATATTCAATAACGTCCACGCCGCGCGTCACGCCGGTGAGCTTGTTGACGTCGGCGTTGGTGGCGTAGATGATCGAATCCTCGCTGCCGCCGGTGTCCACGATGCCGGCCACACGGAATTCGGTGCCGGAGGTATCCATGATGTCGCTGGAGACGCGGCCGTCTTGAGTTGGCTGATCGGATGGGGATTGGCCTGATTGGCCATTAGAGGTTTGGCTTGAGGACGACTGGTCCGAGGATGACGAGCCTGACATATCCATACCAGCCATGTCGCCAGACATATCCATGCCTTGCATGTCGTTGGACGAGTTTTGGGAGCTGCTTGAGGAGGTCTCGTCATTCGCCGAGCCGGTCCCCTCGTTAGAGGAGGCCGAAGTACCAGTAGAGCTGGCATTATCGGACGCACGGTAACCGATAGTGATGGCGGAGCCCACCTTGAGACCGATAGCATCGGCGATGTCACGGCCGACCAGCACCTTGCCGGAGGACGGCCACTTACCGTCGACCACCCAGTGATGATTGAGGTTCTTTACCTGCGCCGCATCGACACCGGCCATCACATACGGAGACGCGTTCACACGCACGTTTTCGTAGCGATAGGTGGCGTATTTCGCAGAACCCTTGGCTTTGACCATTTCAGTGGTGTGCTGGACCATCGACTCATCTATGCCGGCCTTATCCCCAGTGGATTCGGTAGGCGTGACAATCAGATTTGCGCCATACGCACGCATCTCCTCATTCATCTGCTGCGGCACGGCGATGCAAATCATCGCCAAGCAGAACAGTGTGGCCGCGCCGACCAGAGACGCCACTACCGCCATCATCGCGCGCGAACGACGGCGGAACACGGCGCTGAACAGCATCCTGAAGAACATGCCGGTGTTAGTCATCGGTTTCCTCCTTCCCAGTTATGTGGGCAAACTCAGCGGCCATGGAGCACCTCCGCGGGCTTGAGGTTCAGAATCGAACGAATCGAAGAGGCGGATGCCAACAGCACGGTGACGGCCAGCAGCACGAACACCAGCACGAACACCATGGGCCGCATGGTGATGCCGGAGCTGAACACCACCTGCCCAATCAGCTGCGCCACACCCGAACCAAGCAGCGCACCCACAATCGCGCCCAGCAACGAAATCGTCGCCGTTTCAGCCATCATCAGGCGGGACACTGCGGCATCGGTGGCACCGAGCGCCTTGAGCAACGCCAGCTCACCGGACCGTTCGCCGATCGAGGCGACCATCAGGTTGGCCACGGCCACGGTGGCGGCAATCAGACTCAGCACGGTCATCAAAATCATCACGGCCTGCGTCTTTTGCAGCACATTGCCCTGCAAAGCGGCCACCTGACGCACCTGCTTGGCCACAGCGCCCGGAATCACCTCTTCAATTTGGTAGGCGATTGAGCTTGGGTAGGCGGTGCAGTACCAGGTCTCCCACTCGTCCTGGCTCAGCACGGACGGGTTCTGCGCGGCTTTACGGGCCAGGTCGTTCTCCGGCGTGGTCAGGGCCTTGACCTCGATCTTGTCCACCGAATCGGGCAAATCGGCCAGCACCTGAGCGATGGAGGATGCGATGTATAGCGAGCCGTTATCCTCGTCACCGGAATCGTAGACGCCGGTGAGCGTGATTTTCTGCTCGTTCTTCTTGCCCGAGGCGGTGGTTTTGTTGAGGGTCACGGTGTCGCCGGTTGTTACGCCGAGTTCGGTGGCCAGCGTCTTGCCGATAATGCCCTGGTCGGAATCGTCCTTGGGCCACTTGCCGTCAAGCTGCCACCACGAACGCATGCCCTCGACGCCCACCACGGTGGTCTCGCCGGTGGAGAGCTTCAGGTTCTTGTTGAACCAGGTGCCGACGATCGACGCATTGGTGCCGTTTACGGTGGCGTGAATGTTGAGCTGCGGCGCGAAGTTGGTGATGTTGAACGCCCAGAAAATTGTTTTGATCTTGGCCGCGTCCGATTCCTTCAGAAAGGCGGTCGGATCGCTAGTGGACGCCACACCGCCTGCCTCGGTGTTGTACAGGTCGGAGACGACCGCATCCGCCTTGGGCTGCACGGTGATGTTCGAACCGTAGGTGGACAGCTCGGCGTTGAGCTTGTCGCCCACGTCGAACACGACGCCCAGCATCGACACAGACACCGTCGCCGAAAGACATACGGTAAGCGCGATGAGCAGGCGCCGGCGCAGCTGGCGGGTGAACGATCGAGCGATCATACGCAGAAAGAACATGGTTTTTGCCTCCTGCCTTCACTCACTGGAAGTGGGCGCTCAGCGCGTCCAGATCGGTGGTTTGAATGGTGATCTTGCCGTTGCCGGTCTTGTACGGGAACGGAATCGGGTTGCAGCCACCCTTGAAGCCGATGGTCGCCAGGTTGATGGCCACCTCGCACTTCTTGCAGATGATCTTGCCATCCTTTTCGTAATAGCCGGCGTCGCCACAGTTCTCGCAGGCGTCCAGACCGATGCCATACGCACCACCGTTCTTCTTGATGATGATGAAGCGCATGACGGTGCCGTCCTTGGCCTTGTATTCAAAGCGGTGCAGATGGCCGTCCTCAACTTGGCTGAATGGGATGGTGGCCACGCCGTCCTTGAGTGAGTAGGCCTCCGGTGGCGAAAGGGTGATGGTCTGCTGGGTTGCGGCGACGCCGACGGTGAGGGTCAGCGTGACACCAATCATCGCCACGAGGCTCCATACGGCGGAGGCCACGGCACGGCGGCGGAATGCCTTGTGTTTGCGTCCGATGGCTTCGTTCGCACCGGTCAGCGGCATGCGGAAGCCGGCCACCACGGAGGCAACGGCCGGAATCAGGAACACGAATGCCTGCGCCATGATCATCCAGCTGTTGTGGTTGATCGACCATGCGAGGGCCACAAAGGCCGTGTGGCCCATCGGGAAACCGCGCGCCTGCAGAATCTGCATGACACCGGTCAGGTGCTGGATGAAGAGAATCACCATCACCGCGAGGACCGCGGCGGTGAACGAGGCGCGCACTGCGGTGGAGCGCAGCGTGCGGAAGATGGCGGCCACGATAATCGACATGGCCAGGCCCAGCGCGAAGCCGAGCGCGCGCAACAGCATGTCGGAGGTGAAGATCGGATCGCCGGGCTCCACCCAGATGGTCAGCTGCAGAATAACGTCCGGCAGTGCGTAGAACAGGGTGAGCGCGATGTCGATGGCGGCGATGGCGTTCGCGATGTGCATGATGGCCTTGTGCCGCTGCCAATTGGTGGTGATGCGACGTGCGAACACTACGACGATGATGGCGAGGATGTCGGCAATGATCGCGCACCACAGCACCGGATAGTTGACGAATGTGCGCTGGTTGATCACGGCCGAGGCGCGCAGGCTCGCGAACACGATGGCGGCGATCAGGCCAACGATCAAGCCGATGAGACGCCAATGCGCGCTGGCGGGCTTGTCTCGCCCTTCGCCGACCGCGAGCATCACGCTCAGGCACATCACCAGTAATGCGGGGGCCAATGTTCCCGGCATCACTGCCACGAATTGTTCAAGCATTCGCGTCCTTTCTTTGCATTGGCGCTAAAAGTAATATAAGCCCCCTCTGACGAGGGGGCTGTCTGCGTAGCAGACTGGGGGAGAGACTCCACGTATTGTTTTACTGTTCTTCTCTCCCTCAGTCCGCCTTCGGCGTCCAGATCCCTCATCAGAGGGAGCTTAATAAATCACCAGCAATTATGGACGGCCTGCGGCCGGCTCAATGCTGCTCGCGATGCTGTCGCATCGCTCGTGACGGTTACAAACAGCCCACCGGGCTTACGCCGTCACCACTGACGCGGGGTGTAGTCCCAGTTGTCGAAGGTGACCTCGATCGGCTCGGTCCAGAACTGGTGGTTCTTCACACCGGTCTCCGGGTCGACGTGCAGCATCCAGCCCTTGGCGGCCGGGGACTCGATGGAGAGCTTGAGCTGGTAGGTGCCAGCCTTGTCGAGCTTGACGTTGGCGCCGTAGTGCGGGCCGTCGGAGGCGTTCATCTGCATGAAGGTACCGGAGGTGGCCTTGCCGCCCTCGACCTCCTTGCCGGTGGACTTGTCGATGATGGTGTAGTTCACGGTCAGGTCAGGAACGAAGTCGCCCTTGCCGTAGCCGTAGTCGGTGCCTTCCTGGGAGGCGTGGATGTCGGCTTCCAGGTGGAAGCTCGCATCGGCGGCCTTCAGACCGGAGGAGGCGGGCTCCATGTCGATCGGCTGGAAGTAGACAGCGCCCACGGTCAGCGGGCCGGCAGGCTTATCCTGCTCCTCAGCGGTGCCGGAAGGACCAACCGGGACCTCTTCAAAGCCAGCGGTATCGCTCGGGGCATCAGCCTTGGCTGAATCGTCCTTCTTGGCGGTGTCGGAGGAGCTGGTAGACGCCTTGGTGTCGGAGGCGTTGTTGGACGAACCGCAAGCAGCCATCGAAACAGCCATGGAGCCGGCGAGCAGCACGCCGAGCAGAGCGGCAAGCTTCTTGTTCTTCATCATTTCTCTATATTCCTTTTGTTGTGGTGAATGGATTATTCACGACTTCTTTTTTGTTTTTAGTTGTGACGGCGCGGGGCGGAATCGCTTCCGTCTCCATGCCGCAAGTTTGTGTTGCGTTACGCCTGAGCGACAGCCTCGCTGGCCTTCGCATCCGAGGCGACGGCGAGCTGGGCCTTGGCTTTGCGCTGTTTGATGAATCCGACCGCGAACAGCGCGATGACGGCGATGGCCGCCAACACCTGAGCGATGATGCATTCAACGTACGGGTAGAAGCCAAGCCAATCGTTGGTGGGCATGCCCGGCAAGTAGTTGGCGGGCAGCAGGTCACCCTCGATCAGCGCATGCACACCGCCGCCGGCGAAGACGATCACCAGCACGGACATCAAGATCGAAGTGACCAAGAAGAACGGGCCAATCGGAATCTTCACGGAGGTGAAGCGAATCACCAGGAAGATAATCACGAGAACCACGGCGGCGGCGAGTGCACCGACCACCATGCCGTGCGTATCCTGGCTCATCGTGTAGATGGACTGGTAGAAGATCACGGTTTCGGCGCCCTCGCGGAACACGGCGAGGAAGCTCAACATGGCGAGCGAGACCACCGTACGGAAAGCCACCTTCTCGCCGGCCTCGACCTGCGAGGAGACGGACGCCACTGCGGCTTCGGTCTTTCCCTTGATGTAGCGGTTCCAGGCCTCGACCGAGGACTTGTTGAGCATCCAGTTGCTGGTCCACAGCAGCATGCACATGGCGATGAGCGCGCACACGCCCTCCATGATCTCCTGCAGCGGGCCGGAGCCACCGAACGCGACCATGAAGATGATTGCCACCACGCCTGCGCCGGCCAGACCGGCGAGCACGCCCACGTAGATCCACTTGGTGAAGCGCTTGTTGCCGGACTTGACGAGGTAGGCCACCACGGCGGCGACCACGAGCAGGGCTTCGAGACCCTCACGGATAAGAATCAGGAATGCTTGGCCGACCGAGCTGGTGATGAACTTGAGGAATCCGCCCTCCTGATCGGCAGCGCCACCGTCGAGCTTGGCGGCATCGGTGGTCAGCATGTTCTTCAGGTCTTCGACGTACTTCTTGACTTCGGAGGTCGACTTGCCGGTGTTCATCGAGGAGCGGCACAGCTTGAACTGGTATTCCACCTGGGAGACGCGGTTGCCACTGATGGCGCTCAGCACGGTCTTCTCGAAACCGAGCTTTTCGTAGTGCTGGTAGTAGGCGTCATTCACAAGCGTGGCGCCCTTGGCAGCGTCGCCGCCTTCATAGGCCTTGTATGCATTGTCCAGAATCGGAAGCATCGCGTCTGCGACGTCTTTCCAAGTCTTGGCCGTGTTCTTGGTGCGCTTCTTCTTGGAATCGAGTTCCTTGCGCTCCTTGGCAATCTGCTTCTGGAGGTCTTCGGCATACTGTTTCGGGTTAGCGAGCTGGGTATTGGCATCGAGCTGCCGGGCAGTGGCGTCGAGGTCGGCGCTCAGGGCGTCGATTTTTTGGGTGAGCTGATCATCGTTGCCGGCCGTGTAAGAGAGGTTCTGTATGTCTTGGAAAGCCTGCTGCTGGGCGGTCTGCTTATCCGAGCTAATGGTGTCACGCACCACGGCGGTGAAGTTGGAGGCGATGTAGATAGTGTTGTACGCGGACATAAACGCGGACGTGGAGCCGGCAGTGTTGCCGGACTTATATTCTTTGGCGCCTTCTTGCAGCTGCGCCTCGATGGCCTTGGACACGTCGGCCCAGGTCGTGTACTCAACGCCGCTGGTGTCCGTCTTATCGGCTGCGGTAACCATCGTGGCCGTTGGCGTATCCGCGAAGGCAGACTGCGGGATGACTGCGGCGGGAAGGAAGGTCGCGGCAATCAATGCGAACAGGAACACGACGGCAGCCATTGCACGCGCCGAAATCGGGGACGACTGCTGATGGGCAGCGTCCACCTGCATCGCGCGCGCGAAGGAATCGACAACGTGCGTATCGTGTTCTCGAATTGTGTTCAGTTCAGCGGACTGCGCACAGGCGCGACGAACCATGCTAAACCCTCTCTCACTGCAAATACCTCAATAGCTCAAGACCAACTATGAACTCTATAGAAAAAAATTCTTCAACAACAGTCTTGATTTTCTAGTAGATGTGCGGTATTTAGAGCTGGTTTCGTCATTCAAGAGCCATTAAAATGTCTCACTATTTGAAAGATTGGCGCTCAATGCTGACTGCGATTCCAGCATGCGAGTGGTAACATCCCCTCATATTGTGCGGCTATGCGGCTGTGTGTTTTTTGACTGCACGGCTGTACTGTTGCGCGACTGCGCAGCTCAGCATGAGGCAGACTTCTCATCCACGATGCATTTGCACAGCCAAAAGACGAGAGACGCGAGCGACAAAGCTGTCCGCGCACCAAAAATCGGAGGCGGAGGATACAAGATTCGAACTCACGCCACGCCGAGTATGCACTTATCCGAGACCTGTGGTAGTTTATTCGAGTTGCCTACTGAGCATGGTTTCACCGAGCATAGTACGGCATGGAGGATTCGCCTAGTGGTCTATGGCGCACGCTTGGAAAGCGTGTTGGTGTAACAGCCTCACGAGTTCGAATCTCGTATCCTCCGCTCATGCCCTTTTCCCACCCATAGGAAAAGGGCTTTTTCATTGCCAAAACGGCGGTATTCCGGGCTTTTTGAGGCATTACGGCATTCTGGCCGCTTTCCGTCCCGGCACGTTCTGAACCGTTTTCTGGGGTAGAAAAGTCGGTAAATTGAGCGGTACCGCTTTAGGGCTTACCGCCTAACCGCTCTTAGTGCTTGCCGACGATCAGAGAGGCGTGTCATGGCGAAGCCGACAAAGAACCGCCGCCACAAAGCCGCTGGACGATCAGGGCTCGACGCTCATCAAGGTGAACCCGGCGCAGTTCAAGGTGCCGCGCCCGGCGACGAAGCATGTGTATGTGATAGCCACCCGCGAGCAGGTTCAGGCGCTCACCGACGCCATGCCGCCCAATCTCGCCCTTGGCGTCCTGCTGGCCGGCACGCTGGGTTTGCGTCAAGGCGAGGTGCTTGGCTTGCAACATCGTGATATAGAGCTGGATGCAAGCCCTGCGCTGTTGCATGTGCGCCGTAGCGCCAAGGAAGTCAGCGAGAACGGGCACAAGGTGTCAATCCTCGGGGAGACGAAAACGCCCAGTAGCAAGCGCGATATCGAAGTGTCCGCGCCCTTGGCCGGCAAGATTCGAGAACATCTCGCCACCTATGTGGACAAGAAACCGACCGCACTGCTGTTCACCGGCGTCCGCACTCGCGGCACAATAGGGGATTATGACTGATGCTGAAAACACCAAACCCGAACTCCCCGAGAACGTTCGCGTCCGCTTCTGCCCGTCTCCGACTGGCACTCCGCACGTCGGCATAATTCGCACCGCCGAGATTCGACCGGGGAAAACAAAAAACCCTCGCGAATCCGCGAGGGTCATTGGCTGGGGTGCCTGGACTCGAACCAAGAATGGCTGAACCAGAATCAGCTGTGTTGCCAATTACACCACACCCCAATTTGGCTTGGCGTAGCAACTCCGAAGAGTTGTTCGTCGTACCCCCAACCGGATTTGAACCGGTGTTGGCGCCGTGAGAGGGCGTAGTCCTAGACCGCTAGACGATGGGGGCATATTCAGTTTTCACTGGTTGCGAAGCGAACCGCGCAACAGATGAATACTGTACGCGAGGATACAGATCACCGCAACTCCCGGCGTGTCGCACTATGCATTAGCCGAACCCACCCGCATCTAGTTACATCATCATCGGCCAAAATGCACAGCAGAGGTCTCTCAGCTCATTCTTAGGTAGATTGGCCATTCATTTGGTAGGTGGCGCTCAAGCCGCATCCACAGAAACCCGCCATTCCAATGACCGGCGTGACGGAGTACCTACCAAATGAATGGCCAATCTACCTAATGAATGCATGCGCTCGGCATTTCGAGTCACAACGGCAGCACAGGCATTGCTTGGAGTATGCGAAGGCGGGCATCTGCGTGAACAGATGCCCGCCTTTAGCTTCCCCTCGGGAAGAGAAATCACAGATGCGCGCGCAGGCCCTTCAGGCGGGCGATGGTCAGCGGCTTGCCGACGATCTCCATGGACTCGAAAAGCGGCGGGGAGACTCGGCGGCCGGACATGGCCACACGGACCGGGCCGAAGGCCAGGCGCGGCTTGTATCCGCCGTCCTCAACCAGCGTCTTGTTGAGCAGCTCGTGCAGGGAATCGGTCTTCCAATCGGCCTCATCCACACCTTCCAGCGCGGCGATGGCGGCGTCCAGCACTTCTCCGGCGGAATCCTTGAGCTGCTTCTTGGCGTCATCCGCAGGCTCCAGATATTCCTCGGTGGACAGCAGGGAGCCGACCATACCAGCGACCTCGCCCAGCAGACGCACGCGCGGCTGAACCAGCGGAGCAGCGGCGGTCAGAATCTCTTGCTCGCGGGCAGTCAGCGCGTCCCAGTTATCCGCGGAAACCACACCATCACGGTGCAGGTACGGCACAGAGCGGCGCAGGAAGTCCTCGGGCTCAAGCATGCGGATGTGCTCAGCGTTGATGGAGATGGCCTTGTCGATGTCGAAGCGAGCCGGGTTGGCCTTCACGTCGCGCACGTCGAACTTGGCGATCATCTCATCCATGGAGAACACGTCGCGATCCGGCGCAATCGACCAGCCGAGCAGGGCCAAGTAGTTGAGCAGGCCCTCGCGGATGAAGCCGTTGTCGCGGTGGTTGAACAGGTTGGATTCCGGATCGCGCTTGGAGAGCTTCTTGTTGCCCTGGCCCATCACGTACGGCATGTGGCCGAACAGCGGCATTTCTTTGGCGATGCCAAGTTCCATCAGGTAACGGTACAGCACGATCTGGCGCGGGGTGGAGCTCAGGAGGTCCTCTCCACGCAGCACGACGTTGATTTCCATCATCGCGTCGTCGACCGGGTTGGTCAGCGTGTACAGGGGGTCGCCGTTCGGGCGCACGATCACGTAGTCCGGCACGGAGCCGGCCTTGAACTCGATGGTGCCACGAATCAGATCGTCGAAGGCGATGTCTTCATCGGGCATGCGCAAACGCAGTGCAGGCTTGCGGCCTTCCGCACGGAAAGCCTCCTTCTGCTCGTCGGTCAACGTACGGTCGTAGCCGTCGTAGCCGAACTCGGCGGGACGGCCCGCGGCGAGATTGCGTTCCTTGATCTCCTCGGGGGTGGAGAAGGACTCGTAGGCGTAGCCGGCTTCGAGCAGCTTGGCGGCAACATCCTTGTAGATGTCGGTGCGTTCGGACTGGCGGTACGGGCCATGAGGGCCACCCACGTCGATGCCTTCGTCCCAGTCGATGCCCAGCCAACGCAGGGATTCGAGAATCTGGTTATAGCTTTCTTCGGAGTCGCGCACGGCGTCGGTGTCTTCGATACGGAAGATCAGCGTGCCGCCGGTGGCGCGAGCTTCCGCCCAGTTGAACAGGGCGGTACGAATCATGCCGACATGCGGGGTTCCGGTCGGCGAGGGGCAGAAGCGGACGCGAACGTTCGCGGGCAGTTCGGGTTTGGTGTTTGCAGCATCAGTCATAGTCCCCTATTGTGCCGCGCGCGCCGGACGCGCCACCCTTGGAATCAGCAGGACAGACTCACGAAGAGCAGATCCCAGTCTTGGGACTCGCTCTCACGGGATTCGTGAAGGTCGACGTTGACGTCAGTGTCAGCGTAATCGCGGTTCATCGGTGTTCCTTACGTCTTATTGTTGGTATTCATTGCGCCGAGAATTTCGCTTGCCCGCCAGCTCCGTCCCTGCAGCCGTACGCAAATCTTGTCTTAAAGTAACACGACCAAACAGAAACGGTCATCATCATTCGACATCAATTTGATAACAAATCACGCTATATCGCCAAGACTGTCCACACTCAGACAACATTCATTGTTCCTGTTGGGTTTTTCATAAAAAACTGGAAAAATGAGAGACGATGAGTCTCATCTTGTGAAAGGAGTATCAATGACCGATCCCAACAATGGTGCGCCCGCGCCGCAGTATCCTGCGTCCAACGGCACGCCTGACACCAATAATCCAGCCGAGCCGAATACCGTGGCGCCGCAGTACGGAGCTCCCGCACCCGCATATGGACAGCTCTCCGGCAACCCTTACGAACAGCCCGCATATGGACAGGAGCAGCCGACGCAACCCAACCCGGCATACAGCCAGCCTTACGGCCAACCAGCCGGCGCGCAATCGGCTCCCGCCTACGGCCAGCCTGCGTATGGCCAGCCCAATGGCAATCCCTACGGTCAGCCCGATGGCGCATACGGCCAAGTGCCGCCCACCTACAACGCTTACCCCGCGCCCGCAGCCGCCACAGGCACCAACGCGGTTCCGCTGAACAAGCCCTACTACGGATGCTCCTTCCAGGAGGCATTCCTGCGTTTTTGGAAGAAGTACGTGGTGTTCAGGGGCCGCGCATCCCGCAGCGAATTCTGGTGGTGGATGCTGGCCAGCTTTGCCATTCAAGTCGTGCTGTCAACCCTCGTGGATGCCTCCAATGACCACCTGTCATTCCTCTCTTCGCTGTGGAGCCTGGCCATACTCGTCCCGAGCATCGCACTATCCGTTCGCCGTCTCCACGACATCAACAAGCCCGGCTGGTGGCTTGCCATCTTCTATGGAGCCGTGTTTGCTGGCGCAATCCTCATGATTGTTGGCGGCGGCGCTGCACTCTTCGGCGTCCTCAGAGTCTGGGGAAGCCCCTCTGACAGCGGCTACTATGCCACAGCCGCAGCGGGTAGCCTTGGCATCCTGTTCATCGGCGCGATAATCGCGGCCGCAGCGGGCATTGTCTACATTGTGTTCATGACGCTACCCAGCAAGCCGGAAGGCGCGCGTTTTGACGACGATTTCGCCGCAGCCGTCCCTTATGGCGCTCCGAACGGCTACGCTCAGGCCGCGCCGGGCTATGGCGACCCGAATGCCGCGCCTTACGGGCAGGCCGCACCGACCGCACCGGCTTATAATCCGTATGCCCAGCAGACTGCTCGGCCTGTACCGGGCCACGACCCGTACGCGCAGTCGACTGCACCGGCCGCACCTACCGCTTACGGTCAGCCGGCTCCCACTGCGCCCGACTACAGCCAGCCCGCGACACCTGCCACCTACACGCAGCCCACTGCCGCACAAACCCCTGACTATGGTCAGCCGGCGGCTCCCGCTTCTAACTACGGACAGCCCGCCACGCCAGCTCCTACCGCCGAGCCGGCTGTCGCACCGGATGATTCAACCATCCCGGCTTCCGACAACGAGGACGACGGCCAGAAGCCGTGGCAAGGTCAGTGACATTACGATAAGGCAGCCCGGTCAAACCGGTCTTCCCACTGAAAAAACCGCACCCCCAATCGTTAGGCTGAAAAACAGATATCACGATTGAGGATGCGGTTTTCTCGTATGCATTGCTTTACAACCGCACGAACACGGTCGGAGCTCCAGAAGGCAGCGTGGCGGCAAGGTTCGGTTCGCCATCGGCGGAGAGACGGAAAATGGCCACATTATTTGAGGCCTCATTGGCGGCAAGCAGTAGATTGCCAATCGCCAATAAGTGACGCGGACGGCTCCCGGCACAATCAATGCCACGGCCACGCCAACCAGGAACATCCGGCTCGTCAAGCCGGGTAAGCCGCTTGCCATCCCACAACAACGTCACGATGCGTTCGGAACCACGCAGCCCCACATACGCCAACCCAGCTATGCCCTCGCTGGCTACCGCGGCACCCGCGTTCCCCTGCAGTGCATTCCATGGCACAAACGCCAGCGAAGCCGCCTGATCCGGCTTCGGCAGCGCATCAGGACCAAGACTGACCGTTTGCAGCACACGGATTGTCCCATTGTCGGAATGTTTGGCATCATGGCCGGGCTCAGGGCCAATCAGCGTTACCGTGCCACCCCATTCACCGGCCACCACCACACGCCAATCGTACGCAGGGTCATCGGAATCGACCGGCAGTAGATGTTGGTCGCGCGGACCGGTGCCCGGCGCGAGGGTCACCGCGCCCTCACGAATCAGCTCGCCGTGCTCCCAATGATGCACATAGATGCGATCCGCGCCCAGATCACTGGTCAGCACTCGGCCATCAGGCAATGGCTGCACCCAATGAGCGTGAGGACATTCCTGAGCCGGCAGCGGCCCATGCCCCTCGCCGCGTAGCATCTGTGCGACTTCGAGGATTACACCGGATTCCGTTACCGGATGCACGCAAACGTACCCGTCGGCGTAGTCGGCGGTGATGAGGCGACCCTGACCTTCGTCGTCGCGCACAAACACCACATGAGTGACGGCATGACCCGGCGTGGGTACGCGGGACAGCTCCACAAGCCGCAATGAGTCGCCCGCCCCTTCGACGCGAAATGACGCTATCTCATTGGTGTCTTCCAACACCGCATACAGCACCTGGCTGCCGTCCGCAGCGGTATGAAGCTCCATCCATGTGGGCGATGGCACGTCAGCAAGCAGCCTTCCACGGCTAAGCAGTGCGGCATCGTCGCTGTCATTGCTGGCATTGCCGCCGGCTTTTAATATCAATTGTTCGATGCCCGGGCATGCCGCATTGCGCAACTCGCCGAACCCACCAACCACAATATCCATATAATCCCCCCTGATTTATAAGGGTTCACGGCATCTTGCGACGCCGATTGGACATGAAGAAACGATTCGACAACGAATAGTTCACCCATAACGGTTACCAGCGCAAAGATTTCTCGCAGTAATCCTTGATCTCGAGAAATCGTTGTGCTAAGGCATCGCCAACGCGAAGATTTCCCCAAAGAGCTGGGAAATACCGCTTACAACTCCACGGTTTCCTTGTTGGGGTCGTCCTTGATGTGTGCGAACTTGGCGGCCAGGGCCTCCTTGTTGCGCTTTTCATCCTCTTCCTTGGCTTGGCGCTTGGCCTCGTCCGGGTTCCAGAGCACGTCTTCGCGGTGCTTGTCCCATTCGGCTTGAGCCAGCGGGGCGATGAACTCGGCGGTGGCGGCCAAAGAGTCGGCGCCGGAGGTATTGGCACGGGCTTCAATCAGATCAAGAATCTGCTTGTCAGTCAAGCAGATGCGCGGCACCGAGCACTGCTCGCGCAGTTCGTTGACGTAGAGCAGAATCGGCAGAACCTTGGCGGCTGCACTGGCGGCAACACTGTCTGCGACGTCTGCTGAATCATCGACCGAAACACCATCAGCGGAACCGGAAGTATCGGCGGCATCCCCAGCCACCACACCCAGCAACGCATCGCACACGGCGAGCGCGGTGGCGAATCGAACAGCCACATCAGCAGGCTCGGCGGACGTGGCCAGGCGACCATCGGCCTCAGCGTCAGCCTCAACCTGTGCTTCCACAGCGGCAATCGCTTCCTTCACTGATTCCGCCGTTTCGGAATCCCAATCAATACCCAAGGCGTTGGCCGCATCGATAATCAGCTCTGCATCGCCGGATTCGGCGTAACCGGTCATCGTATCGTAGGCGTCATTGGCAGCGAGTAGGGCGTCGACGATATTCTGCGGGCGGCCAGGAATCTCATCGGCGCCCTCATAGACGAACTCAGCGTCCGGCACAGTGACGTCTTCACCGGTCAGAATTCGCGCGAACGCACGGGTGATGCGCACCTGCAGATTCTCCGCATACTTGGCGTCGTTGTCCATCTGCATAGCCTCGATCAACGGCCATAAAGCAATCAGCCCCGAGCCCACTTCAGCGGCCTTGGCCACCGCCGGCAATGCTGCGACCTGCGCGATTGCCTCACGATTCAGTTCGATAGTCATCCGTGCTCCTTTGCGTCCACCACTCGATTGTACGCGCTTACTTGGCTCCCTCCTCGAGGGGAGCTGGCGGCGAAGCCGTCTGAGAGAAGTTCGGTTGCGCGACTCAGGCTCCCCTCAGTCTCGCTTCGCGAGCCAACTCGACAGCAATTGTGGACGGGCTCCGCCCGCGCCTCAATAGCTCGCCTACAAACAGTCCACCGGACTGTTTGCTTCACGGCTCAGTCTCAGAGAAGGAAGCCAAGGTTGTATGACACCAGTCTGCCGTTACTTGACGTTGGCCGCTGGGTCAACATACGTGATTGACATCACACGGCCGGTTTCGTCGTCGTATGTCACCGAGGTCACGGAGGCAAGCGCCGTGTGGCGCAGGAACATCCAGTGCTCCGGGTGGCCAGTCTCCAGATAGTGTCGGTAGCTGAAAATCGGCGACTCGTGGCTGACCACCACGATCTGCTCGCCGGGGTGCTGGGCGACCTTCTCGCGCGCGAAGTCATCCATGCGCTGGGCGATGTGCTGGTATGACTCGCCCCAGCTGGGCTTGTACAGGTTGGTGACGAGCTTCCAGTTGCCGTTCTTCCACAAGGCACCCTCGCCATGGCCGATCCGCTTGCCGCGGAACTCGTTACCCGCTTCAATCACCCGTTCATCGGTGGCGAGGGTGAGCGGAGCTTCGCCGCGAGCTTCGCGCACCGGGTTCAGGGCATCGAGAATCGCGCCGGCGGTCTCACGTGTGCGGTCGAGCGGCGATGAATACACGGCGGCAATCGTATTGGTTTGGGGGTTCTTGGCCAGATAGGCGGCAGTGGCCTGGGCCATGCGCCGGCCAAGATCGGAAAGATGGAAATCGGGGAGACGCTCATAGAGCAGATGGTCGGGATTGTACACCTTGCCGTGCCGGACGAAATGAATGGTGGTTGCGCTCATGAGCCGTCTTTCTTGTCCTTGCCCCAATGGGCGTGAAAACGTTGTTCTGATATCTCCAATCTACCGCGTGTCGCACCCCATCAAACGATTAAATTGTCCGTGACGCAAATATGCGCGTGGAACACGCGACGCAAACTTTGCGCGACCATGGACAACACATCATTCGATGAGGGCTTCGCTGGCAACGCCACGCCAGCGAGGGACATCCAATCGGGAGCGGAAAGGAGCGTAGTGCTGTTATGTCCAATAACTCGTCCAACTCGAACACGAATACCGTTATGGCCGGCATCAAGGAAGTAGGCCACAAAGTTTTTGGTGGATATGCGGAGTTGCTGCGCATTCCCCACACCGCCCGCTATTCGATTGGCTCGGTCATCGCCTGCATGCCGTTCCCGATGGTCGGCATGACCATCACCATTTCCGTACAGCATTACTACGGCAACTATTCGCTGGCCGGCATGCTCACCGCCATCCAGGCGATCGCACTGGCCATCTCCACGCCACTGCTCGGCAAGCTCACCGATAAGTTCGGCCAGCGGCAGGTTTCGATTCCGACGATCATCGTGTGGATCGTGGCCGCCATCGCGCTGACCACGGCGATCACCAATCGGGCGCCTGAATGGGTGCTGTACTGCCTGACGCCGTTCCTGGCTGCCATCCCGCCGTGGGGCGCGATGAGCCGCGCGCGTTGGACCAAAATCTTGAAGGGTGATCAGGAGCGCACCAACCGAGCGCTTTCTCTGTGCGGTGTGCTGGACGAGTGCATGTGGGTGATCGGCAATCCGCTGGCATCCACGCTGGCCGTGATTTCCGGTCTGCTGGCTTTCTCGTTCACCGGCATGTGCGTGGTGGTGGGCGCGCTGATGTTCCTCACCGAGCTGACCACCGAGCCGCCGTCGCAGACTGCATTGGCACGGGCTGAGGGTATTTCCCGTAAGGAATACCGCGAGCGCGAGGCCGCTCGAGCCGAAGCATTGAAAGCGGAGACCGCGGCCGAAGAAACCCGTCGTCGTCTTGAGCGCGAAGGCGTAACCGACCAAGCCGTGATCGACAAGGAGATCGCGCAGGCGGTCGCCGATGCGCGTTCCGGCAAGAAGGCGTCCATCTGGGGGCCGGGCTTGATTGCCGTGTGCGTCACATGGTTTGGATTGGGCGCGTTCCAGTCGGCCACCGGTATTTCCATTATCGCGTTTGCCACCGAGTCGAACATGAAGCAGTACACGGGCTTTGTGTTCGCCTGCTTCTCCATAAGCTCGCTGATGGGTGCTCTGGTGTACGGCGCGAAAAACTGGTCGATTGCCCTATGGAAGCGTTTCTACTTCTGCCTGGCCGTGGTGAACATCGGTATCAGCACGTTCCTGTTCGCCAAGCATTTGTGGGTCATCATGATCATCTACCTGATCATCGGTGTATGTCAGGCTCCAACGTGGATTAATGGCAACCAGCTCATGCTGCACTTGGTGCCGCCCTCGCGTTTGACCGAGGGTATGGCGTGGATGGGCGCGATGAATTCCATCGGCTCCTCCGCCGGGTCGGCCATTGCCGGCCAGTTCATCGACCGCATGGGTTCGCACGGCGGCTTTATGGTGGTCACCACTTTGGCCTTGGCTTCGCTGGTGATTGCCTTGATCGGCTTCAAGCAGATCAAGGGCTCCACCGAGCAGCCAACCCTCACCGAAGTGAGTGTGTGACATATAGCCAAGTCCCCTCTGACGATTGAGATGATTTCATCCCAATCCCAATCCCAATCAGCTTCATCAGCTCCCAGTAACACCCTAACTACCAGAGCGTCAGAAATTCAGGGAATTTGCCCACTCGTCCTAGATTTCTGTCACTGGCCCGAACTCAGCGACAGAAATCTAGGAAATTAGGGGTGATTTCCTAAAATACCGACGATAACAACGACTCAGCGTCAGAATTTCAGGACGAAGCCATTCTTTTCCTGAAATTCTGACGCTGAGATGTGGCTTAATCACTGCCCATTAGCAGTTGAACCACGGAAAGAGACGAAAATACGCCTTACTTCGGCCAGCCTCTGGGGGTGTGTTCCAAGGACCACTCGCCAAGCTTGTGGGAGAAGCTGCTCTGCCACTTGGCTTCCAGCTCCTCGGCGGTCAGACGGTTTTCGGCGGACTTCAGACGATTCATCGCGTTGGTGTGTGTATCGTCAAGCAGCCATTTACGAATCAGGAAGTTCCACACCATCACCACGGCGGTGGCCACCAGCTTGCCCACGTTGGTGCGCAGCAGGTATTCGGCGTGCTGCGAGACGAAAGCGTCGTGGTTCATACCGTAGGTGGAAATCCAGATGATGGCGTCATTCATGAACAGACCGACCACGGCACCCGCCACGAAGATAACGATCTCCATCCATCGCGCCATATCGTCACGATGCTTGAACACGAACTTCATACTCGCCAGATAGTTGAAAATCAGGGAGATGATGAAAGAGATGGTGGCAGCCAACACGTTGTGCATGTGGAATACGCCCACCAGCAGGTTGAGGATACCCCAGTCAATCACAAAGGCGATAACGCCTACAATGCCGAACTTCATCAGCTGTTCAATCAGTTTTCTCACAGAGGGTATTCAACACTATTGGTCTGACCGTGGGGTGCGAATTGGCCAGAAAGTCCAATAATCTCCGCAATTGGAGATGCTCCCCCTCAGAGAGGAGAGTCAATCATAAGCAACATGGAACCGATACGAGGTGCAGGCAATCTTATGGAGGAAATCAAGGCAGTGCATAACGACGGGCGCCAAAGCTAGACTGGAGACGAACCAAATCAAGGAGGAATCCATGCCTGTTATTCACACTCACGTGTCCGTATCCACCACGCCTGAGCAGCGCGAGGCACTGAAGGCCGCATATGGCAGGGCAATCACCGCTGTGCCGGGCAAGTCCGAGGGCTGGCTGATGTGCCCGTTTGAGGACAATATGCCGATTTACTTTGGCGGCAGCGACGACCAGCCGGCCGCCTACGTGGAGGTCAACGTGTTTGGCCGTTCCGTGCCGAGCTCTGCCTGGGAGAAGCTGACACAAAACATCATGGCCGCATTGAACTCTACGCTTGGCGTCCCCGAGGACCGCACTTACATCCGTTACACCGCCACCACCGACTGGGGCTGGAACGGCGGCAACTTCTAGTTGTTGTATCTTGCCCCCGGAGGGGGAGTTGTCGAACACAGTGAGACTGGGGGGGGGGGGGAGTGGTTTGCCATGGCACTCCCCCCCCCAGTCAGCTTCACTGCCAACTCGTCCGCAGATTACTGGCTCACTGTCGTTTGCCTTTCTGCTACAAACAGCCCCACCAGGCTGTTTGCTTAACGTCTCAACCTCAAAGCGAGGATTCGAGACATGAAAAGCCCGCCGCTAGCGGGCTTTCTGCATTTCAAGGGGCTGATTTCCAACATTCAGAAACTCTACTAGCGCTTCAAGGGGCTGCTAATACAAGAAACCTGGAGTATGACCATTGAAATTGCAACGGTCATACTCCAGGTTTCGCAATCAAAGAGCCCCTCGAAGCGCAGATAGACCTCCGGAGAACCGGAAATCAGCCCCTCGAAAGCGAGTTACCTCACCTCATACACGCAATCACACGATCTTGGGCATGGGGGTGGTGAGGCTGGTGGTCAGGTTGACGTGGACCAGACCGGCGCCGGCGTGCACTTCGACCTTCTTCAGGGTCACGGTGCGCTCGGCCTCCGGAGCGCGGTCGTTGTCGGTCATGGTCGCAGGGGACTTGACCGCCACGAAGGCCAAATCATACAGCGAGATACCAGCAGACTGGCACAGTTCCATGGCCTCGGCCGCGGACTCGGTGAAGCCCGGCTTGTAGATCACGCGATCGGCCGGAACACCATAGGCGTTCTCGGCTACCCACTTGGCGTTCTCCGTCAGGGTCATGCCCTTATGCGAGTGCGGCTCAGCCGGCATGGAGCCGTTCTCAAGCGCATCGACAAAACCATCAAGCTGCGGAACCAGCGCCTCGCCGCCATCGCGGAACAGGTTGCCGATGATCGGCGTGCGGAAGCCCAGCTCGTCGGCGGTGGCCTTCAGGGACGGAACCTGATCGTCCTCGCCTTCCCACAGGTTGATGAGCGGGAAGGTCGGAATGTCCAGGTTCTCCAGGCGCTGCACGTGGAACGGGTAGCGCCAAGCCAGCTCGGGATCATCGCGCCAGGTGGAGGCACGAGTCACCACAATCGCGGCGGACGGCCACTGCGCACCGAATTCACGGCACGCGATATCCAGCCACTTCTGGGCGCCGGCGTCGGTGCCGTAACCGGCCTCAACGACGACCACATCATGCAGGGCGCAAGCCATCTCCACGGAGACCAACGTCGGAATGCCGATGGACACATTGGCAAACGGGCCGCCGTGCACGTACACCGGGGAACCGTTCACGGTCTCGGTCTTGGCGGGCTTGACCGCATCGGCCAGAATGCCGGTGATGCGCCACAGGTCCACGAACTCGCCGAAGGTCACGGCCTGGCCGTCCTTGGTGCCGGCGATCATCTTGGACACGCGCTCAGCAATCTCGTCCATGGAACGGGAGAGCACCACAATCTGCATGAGCTCGGAGGTGGGGGTGAGCACCGTCTTCTCCGCCACGTTGCCCTTGCCGTAATCCACAGCGATGGAACGCAGGGAACGGCTCGGCACTTCGGAGACGCGCGGCACGAGAATCGTGTCGAGCTTGCCCTCATCCACGGCCTTCTCGGCAAAGGAGACGAGCAAGTTCTGGGCCGCCTCGATGGCGCCCATCTCACCGCACAGACCCCAGTCGATGAGCTCGGGGTGGGTCAGGGAGGCCTTGCCGCCACCGGAGGCACCGCCCTTGGAACCGGCTGCGGTGATGCCCATACTCGGCTGGCGCAGCACGGCGGTCGCGTCGATGCCGCGCTTGTTCAGGGCGTCAATCAGGGCGATGGTCGTGGTGGTCTTGCCCTCACCGCGCGAGGCCTTGAGCGGCGTATCGGCGGTGACAAGGATCACCTTGCCGTGCTTGCGCGGCGCATCAGGGTTCTCGGCCAGGTACTTCATGTAGCCGAATGCGTCGATTTTCTGGACCAAGCCGTACTGGCTGGTGAAGTCTTCGATGGTGGTCATATAAAACCTTTCTGTGTGTGGTGGGGCGGCTGTCACCGCCTCTTCGCCTAAAAACAGCCCACTGGGCTGTTTTCTTAACGGCTCAGCCTCCCACAGCGGGAGACAAGTCAAGACTAAAAGTCGGACATGTGGAAGCCGTTCTTCATCTCCATGCTGCGAGTGTACAGCACGGAGTCAAGCAACTTGTCGGTTTCTTCCTTGAGCTGGTCGGCCATGGTCTGGTTGGCGGCGGCAAGGATCTCGCGCACCTCGGGGTTGCGCAGTGCGGCGATGATCTCATCCGGCTCCATCGGCTGCACGTCACCATCCACGTTGTCGGCCTCGAACTCCTCCTCCGCGGCGGACTGGGCGGCTTCCTCGGCCGCGGTCAGGCCAAGGCGCGCAATCTGCTCATCGGTGGCGGCCATCAGACGGTGACCCATCGCACCGGTCTTCTCCTGGTAACGCTCGACGGCGTTGGAGGTGGATCGGAAGGCACCGTCGCACAGGGCGGCGATGATGCGGTTGACCCAGTAGAAGTTCTCGGAGGTCACGCGGGTGGTGGTGTCTTCGAGGTAGGCCGGCGTCACATCCACGTTCGGGAAGAACGGCACCAGCGTATTGAACGGGTTGGAACCGTAAGCGATCCACTGCACGGCGCGGGAGGCCTGCGGACGGTACGGACGAATCTGCATCACCGCGAGCTGGCTCTGGCGGTTGATGCCGATCGGACGGTACATGTGGCGTGTGCGCTCATCACCAAGCTGACCATACGGGTCGAACGGCGTGCCCTGATAGTGCGAGCTCAGCACGTACTTGATGTCCTCGATGGTCACCTTGCGCTCAGGCTGGCGAGCCCACGGGATGTCATCGGAAGTGGGCTTGTGATCGGCGTCCGGGCCGTCCCACACCTCGTCATACGGGTTGAGGAAACGCTGCATGTACCAGGCGCGCGGGGTGTTGTACACGTGGTCGGAGTCGGAATGGGAGCCGAAGGCGTCGCGCGGGTTGAACGGCGTGGTGTTCTCCACGGCGAGGTCGAGATGGTTGGTCTCGATGAATTCGGCCAAGTCGGCGGAGCACATGTGCTCGTTCTGCTCGCCCAAAGCGTCCTCAAGGTCGAATTCGTCGATACCGAGCTGGTTCGGCATGGTCACGTAGGCCTCGTCCGGCACGCGCTTGGCGATCCAATGATGGCCGCCCACGGTTTCCAGCCACCAGATCTCGTTGGAATCGGAGAAGGCGACGCCGTTCATCTCGTAAGTGCCGAACTCCTCGAGCAGTGAGCCGAGGCGGGCCACGCCCTCGCGCGCGGTCTTGACGTACGGCAGCACGATGGTCAGGAAGTCCTCTTCACCGATGCCGCCGGGAACCTCGGGCTCGTTGCCCTTGGCCGGCACATATTCCACGAACGGGTCGGCGCCGAGCACGCGCTCGTTGGTGGTCAGGGTCTCGGTGGCGCTCATCGCCACGTTCGCCTCGTTGACGCCGGCCTCGCCCCAAATACCTTCCTTCAGGTCCGCATTCGGCACGGCGGTGTACTGCAGCGGGTCGTCCGGCAGGGTGATAGTCAGGTGAGAGATCACCGACTTATACTCACGCGGCTGTTCGCTTGGTTTGACGACGATGAATCGCTTGGGATTGAACTCGCCGTTTGCGGAATCCTCATTACGGGCGATGATGGTCGAGCCGTCATAGCTCGCGTCTTTGCCTACCAGAATCGTGGTGCAGGCCATAGTGTGATGGTGTCCTTTCTTTGTTTGTGGTCACGCTCCCGCTGGCGGGAGCTGGACGACGAAGTCGGACTGAGGGTGGTTTTGTGCTGAGCCACCCCCAGTCAGCTATGCTGACAGCCCCCGCCTGCGGGAGCTCATGCGGCTCACGCCTTGCCGGTCAGGAAGATGCCGTCGGTGTCGGGAGTCTCGCCGCTGGCACGCAGCGCGTGCAGCAGTTCGTTGAGCCAGAATCCCTGATTCAATCCGGGAAGCGGCTTCTTGGTGGCCCACACCTGCAGATAATACTCATGATCCTTGTCCGGCGGCTGCGGTCCGTTGTACCGCATAATCACCGACGGGTCAGTGCTACGACCCAGGAACTTGGAGGCCGAGGAGTTGCGCCCCTGCACGGTCTCCGGAATCATGGCCGGCAGCTGACGGGAGAAGTCCGGCGGAATGGCCAGCGCATGCGAGTCGTTGAAGTCGTACATCAGCGCATCGATGGGCAGATTGGCCACAGACCAGTGAATCCACTCGAAACCGCAGACCGGAATCGAATCCGGATCCACGAACTCCCAGTGCAGGTAACAGGCTTCGGGGTTCACATCATCGATGTAGAACGGGAAGGAGACCACAGGCACGCCACCATTGCAATATTCAGGGGCCGCGGCCTTGGCGAAATCGTCCGGAATGACGGTGAAATCGGCGGAAATCTTCATACCCACCAGTGTATCGCGAGCCATGTTGCAGATTTCAGTCTGCGGCAACTCAAAACGCCATCACAATACATGGTGATAGCCAAACACGACTGAGGGCCTCCCCTCGACGGAAAGGAAGCCCTCAATTATCTATCCTGCATAGGCCGGTGTCACGCCTGACGGCGACGATACACCACCATGCTCACACCAGCAATCAACAAAGCAGCACCGGTAAACGCAACCACCAGAACAGCGCTACCCGTGTTGGACGGCGTCTTAACGTTCTTCTTGTTGCCCTTGTTCGCGGTATTCGTCTTGTTGGAGTTGTTGGAATTGCCGGAGGAAGCGGCGCCACCGTTATTATTGCCGGAGTTACCGTTGTTTCCGGAGTTACCGTTGTTGCCATTGTCGTCGCCAGGCTTCCCGACAGTCACCGGAGTCCAACCCAGCAAATCGGTATCGTAGGTGGACCCATCCTTGAATGTCACATGCAGACCGGAGTACAGAGCCGACAACGGATCAGGCCCCGGATTGTCCTTACGAGCCAGATTAACCAGCAACTTCAGCGGAGTCCACCAGCCGTTGGAGTCATAATTCCAGTTACCGTACTTCGTATCAGGCTGCAATCCGACCAAGACGTTGGTGATGTCGCCAGATGTCTTGAGATCAGCGGCCTCCACATCATAACCACGATCGAACCGTTGACCGACAATCTGCTGGTCCTTGGCATAACCGTTAGCAAGGTTACGTATTTTGGCATATGTACTTGCGCCGCTGGGATCATCATCATCCACGCGTCCAGTGGTGCAATCCCACAAAGGAGACCCCAGGTAGACCTGCCAATCACTGTTCGTTGCCTTGCCCTGCACGGAGAACACGCGCAACAGGGCCGTGCTGTAGCACATTGGCCACGTCAGGCAGCAGCTTCTCGTCGATGGTGTAGTGCGCCTTGAGGCCGGCGGAATGCGTGCCGACATTTTCGACCTTCTGGTCGGAGAAGGTGATGCTACGGCTCACATTCACGGGATCAACCTGAACATCGGAAATGCTGACGACCTTCCCGCGTACATAATCGCTATTTGGGGCGTCGCCTTCCACCAAGGCAAACCACACATCCTCGATGTCCGCAGAAGTACCTCTATACTCCATACTCACGGTCTGGGTCGCCGTAGTGGCGGCAAATCCATCACCGTATATAACAAATACGGCCCCCGCATCACCAACAGCGGGTTTCGTCGCGGAAGCATCATTCAGGTTAGTGAGGATGCCGTAGCCCTTACCCACGGTCAGACCGGAAAGAGTCACTTTGAATACCGGCTTGGCGGTACCCGAAGCATAATATGCACCAACCTTCAGAACACCTTCTGGCTTTTCAATCTTGGTGATAGCCGGCCCATTACCTTGCGGAGCAGCGGCGTTGGCCTTTGCATCAGCCTTCGGCGCGGCTTCCGGCTTTGCCTCGGTCTTTGCGTTAGCTTTTGCATCGGCATCCGACTGCGGAGCAGCGTTCGTAGCGGCCTTGGTGCCGTCAGAGCCATTGGTCGGTGCGGTTTCAGCGGTTTGCGGTGTCGCCGTGCCAGTTGTGGTAGCGTCAGCAGCGTAGGCGGTTCCTACGCCAGTAAACAGCATGCCCGCAGCCACGAGGACGGCGGCAACTTTGCTCATCTTCTTCATATGTTTCCCTTCGAGAATGCGTGAAAACGCAAATAATCTCTAAGGGCCCCCGCATGGTTTTTGCAAGTCGGAATACCGAAAATGCCTTGCTCCCTATCCTCAAAGAGATAGAAAACAAGGCATTTTCCCGATTATTTAGCCGATTGCTCGGCCACGGTCACTCGGCCGGAGTGTAGAAGTCGCCGTTGAGGGCCTTGGCGGCCTTCTCCTGCGCTTCCTCCAACGTCCAGTTGGCGAGCTCGGCGCGCACATCGTCCAGAGCCACCGGGGTCATGGACAGCGAGTTGACGCCGATGCCTGCAAGCACCACGGCCAAATCCGGATCGGCGGCAGCCTCACCGCACACGCCCACCGGCATGCCGTGCGCGTTGCCGGCGTCGGCGATGAGCTTGATGGCGCGCAGCACCGCCGGGTGCCATGCGGTCTGGTAGTTGGCGACCGAGCCGAGCGTACGGTCGGCGGCCAGCGTGTACTGGGTCAGATCGTTGGTGCCGATCGAAACGAAGTCGGCCACCTCGGCCACCTTGTCTGCCATAAGCGCGATGGACGGCACCTCGGCCATCACACCGACCTTCTTCAGACCAAAGGACTTGCCGAGCTTGACGAAGTAATCGGCCTCATGCTCGTCAGCGACCATCGGGGCCATGACCCACAGGTCGGCCTCGGTCTGGGCATCGGCGGCGGCGAGCGCCTTGAGCTGACCTTCGAGCACGTTCATGTGAGCCTTCAGCGTGCGCAGACCACGCAGGCCGAGGGCGGGGTTCGGCTCGTCTTCCGGGGTGAGGAACGGCAGCGGTTTATCTGCGCCGGCGTCCAGCATACGGATCACGACCTTCTTGCCGGGGAAGCGGCTCAGCAGCTCGGCGTAGGCCTTGGTCTGCTCTTCCACACTCGGCGGCTCGGAGTTGCCGATAAACAGGAACTCGGAACGGAACAGGCCCACGCCTTCGGCGCCATACTCCAGGGCCGGATCGGCGTCGGCGGGCTTACCCACGTTGGCGAGCAGCGGAATGTGGTGGCCGTCCTTGGTGGCGCCCGGCTTGCCGCGCAGCTCCTTGGCCTTGGCGGCGTGAGCCTTGGCGGCCTCGGCATCCTCGATCTCAGCAGCGGTCGGGTTGGCAACCACCACGCCCTTGGCGGCATTGACGATGACCTGCTCACCATTGGTCAGGTTCTCGGCTTCGGCGGCGGAGACCACGGCCACGATGCCGCGAGCGCGGGCCAGAATGGCGGTGTGCGAGGTGGGGCCACCCTGCGAAGTGACGATGGCCAGCACCTTGTTCAGGTCGATTGCGGCGGTGTCCGCGGGGGAAAGATCCTCAGCCACCAACACGAACGGGGTCTCGCTTTCCGGAATGCCGGGAGCAGGCACACCCATCAGGTCGGCGATCACGCGCTGGCCCACATCGTGCAAATCGGCGGCGCGCTCGGCCTGGTATCCGCCGATGGCGCGGAACATATCCTCAACTGCGGCGAAGCCTTCCAGCACGGCGCGCTCTGCGGTTTTGCCGCCGTTGATCAGCGAGGTGATGCTGGCCGCCAGCGAGGGGTCGGACGCGAACATGGAGATGGCCTGCAGAATCGGGGCGGCCTTCTTGGCGCCTTCGTCGCCGTTAGCCGCTTCTTCGGCACGACGGCTCAGGTCGGCATTCACCACGGCCAGCGACTTAGTGACGCGGTCGATCTCTCCCTGCGCCGGCACGGTATCGGCACGGGGCGCGTCGGAAGGCTCCGGCAGCGGGGCCGCCATACGAATAACCGAGCCGACCGCCACGCCACGGCCAATGCCAACACCCTTGATTTCCATAATGGTTCTCCTTTGTTCGTAGGGTAGTAGTTCTTTGGAGCAGTGGCCTCGATGCCTACTTCGGAGTATGCAGCCGCAGCCATTGCCGGCAAGTTCTTCTTTGTTAGTTCCCTTATTATGGTGGTTTATTATCTGCAACACGCCAACGGTAATCGTTTTCTGGATTTTATTCTACGTCTCGGTATACTCGATATCAAGCAGCTGCCGCAATTGGCCGCATGACTTCCATTTCAGACAGACGCAAAGGAGTGTCCTTTATGGTTACCCGCAACATCACCATCACTGATCCCGTCGGCATTCACGCTCGTCCTGCAGCACAGTTTGCTCAGGCCGTGGCGGCCTCCGGCTGCAACGTCACCATCGCCAAGGAAGGCGGCGCAGCCGTCCCCGCCGGCTCGATTCTGTCCATCATGGGACTGGGCGTTCAGCAGGGTGACACCGTGCAGATCACCGTTGAGGGAGACAACGCCGAGACCGTTGCCGACTCCCTGACCGAGACCCTGCTCGCCGCCGAGTAAACGGGCGAAACTTCTCTCACTTGCCAAACGGCCGCCCCGCCTGTCCGGGCGGCCGTCTTTTGTTTTATAGTGATTGCCGGTAATTTCACCGAGCCGGCATGCTTTCTGGGAGAGGAGGCACACATGACCGCGAACGAGCCAGCGGAATCATCATCCGCCTCAATCGTCAATGTTGCCGCCATCGCCAACGTCTCCACGGCCACGGTGTCCCGTGTGCTTTCCGGCAAACGCACCAAGGACGACGACATCGCCCGCCGCGTGCGAGCCGCGGCCCACAGCCTTAACTATTCGGTGAATTTTGCGGCCAGCGCGCTGCGTTCCACCGTGACGAGAACCATCGGCCTGATTGTGCCGAGCGTTCAGGATCCGTTCAGCGCACGGCTTATCGACACACTTGAGCCGTTGGTCAACCAGAGCGGCCGGCAGCTGGCGCTGAGTGTCGGGCGGACGCCGGAAGTGCAGAAGGAACGCATCGTGTTGATGGCCGCGCGCCATGTGGATGGGCTGATTGTCGTACCACTGCCTGGCATTGATCTGGGCGACGTGCTGGCGCAATATGCGCAGGAGATTCCCGCCGTGCAAATCGGAGGGTTGCAGCACACCGCGTTCACGTCCGACCCCGCTCCGATTCAGCCAGCGCTGCAGCAGATCGCCGACGAGATACTGCGGCTGCTCGCCGATCAATCCAATACACCGGTGCATGTCAATCTGCCTTCGCGGCTTATCGCTCCGGGATCGCAAGACGCCGAATAAATTGGGCGGCCCTCATTACGGCCGCCTTGCATTGCGCCGGAACCACACTGCGCTGCATTACACCGCCAAGCGCACAAACATCAGGGCGCATCGCAAGCGCCATCTCATACTGCGTCGGCACCTCACCTGCGCTAGCGCCAAGGGCGCAATCTCACGGAATCAACGCGCAAAAGAGCGATTCAAACACCAGCAGCGGATTGCCATTACCGGCAAGTCGCTTGCGGGCGTAAGCCACTTCGTCCAGTCGGGCCACCGCGCCGGCGCGGTTCAGCCGCACGGACAGCTCGGTGATGGCCGACCGATTCTCCAGGTTGATAAGCCCGACCGAATCCTCCGCATTGTTCTGCAGGACCGCCACATCACGGTAAATGGAGGCGATGGAGTTGAGCGCGCGGTCCAGCACATCGCGCGTGCGTCGTGTGGTCAGCCGCTTCAAATCGTCCTTCTTGGTGATCTGATTGAACGCGCCGCGCAGTTTCGGCGGAATCCGCTCCCCCGGCTCAAGACCGTTGATACGGCGAAATTCCGCCTCTTGATCGGCCGCGGTGCGACTTGCGTCCACCTCGGCCTGGGCCTTGGCATTGTCGATGAGGTTGCCGGCCAGCAGCACCGCGTCCGAGGCGCGAGCGAGGTTCAGTACGCCCACCACCAATTCGTCGCGATCCGTCATCACCTGCTCGTCAGTGGCGTACAACTTGGCGATGCCGATGTGTCCCTCGGCCAGACGGGCCGCCCGCTGGGCGACTTTCGGCTCGACGCCCGTGGTGGCAGTCAGGAATCCGGCCACTGCCGAGGCGGAGGGCACGGCGAGATTCACAATGCGCGTGCGCGAGCGGATGGTGGGCAGCACGTCCTGGGCGCTCGGCGCGCATAGCAGCCAGATGCAGTGTTCGGCCGGCTCTTCGATCTCCTTCAGCAGCACGTTGGTGGTGCGCTCCAGCATGCGGTCCACATCCTCAATGACGATGATGCGCCATGGTGCTGTGGCCGGCATTTGCTCGGAGGTGGTGATGATCTCGCGCACCTGGTCGATGCCGATGGTCACTTTGTTGGTGGCCAGCACTGTGACATCCGGGTGAGTGCCGGCGAGTACCTGCTGTGTGATGCGCGTGGGCTCATCGCTCATGCCATGGTCGGGGCTTTCCAGCGCCGCCGCGAACGCACGGGCCATGTTGGAACGCCCGGAGCCGGGAGGGCCGCAAATCAGCCACGACTGGGCGATCTGGCTCGGGTCTCCCTGCGCGATGCGGCTGAGCATGTCGATTACCGGCTGCTGGCCTACCAACGAATCCCATACGCTCATGCCAGCTCCTTGATATCCGCTTCGATGGCGGCCCACACCTGCTCGATGGACTGGCTGGCATCGATGACGCGGAAACGATTCGGTTCGACCGCGGCCAAATCAAGGAACGCCTGGCGGGTGCGGGACTGGAAGTCATCGCCGGCCGATTCCATACGGTCTTCGGCATGTTCAAGACGGTTGTGGGAGAGTGTCGGATCCATGTCCAGCAGATACGTGCGGTCCGGCAGCAAGTTGTTGGTGGCCCACATGCTTAAGGATCGAATCTCCTCTGACGTGAGCTCGCGGCCACCGGCCTGATAGGCCAGGGACGAATCGAGATAGCGGTCGGTAATGACCACTTCGCCGCGTTCCAGCGCCGGACGAATGGTTTCGGCGACGTGCTGCGCGCGGTCTGCGGCGAACAGCAGCGCCTCGGCGCGTGGCGCGATGTCGGCGGCCCCCTCGTTCACGCCGTGCAACAGCAACTGGCGAACGGCCTTGCCTAACGCAGTGCCTCCCGGCTCGCGGGTGACGACTACCGTGCGCCCTTGAGCCTCAAGATACGCACGCAGCCGCTCGACCTGCGTGGTCTTGCCCACGCCATCGACGCCTTCAAATGAAACAAACAGACCGCTCATGCTATCGACCTTAGCGTTAGGCGCAGAGTTGCGGCTACTGCCCCGATTCACGGGCCCTTCTCCGTTCGGAGTGGCTGATTTTTGCTTTAAAGAACGTCTATTCCTGTTTCAAGGGGCTGATTAGGCCTTTCCCGGAGGTCTACTTCCGTTTCAAGGGGCTGTTGTCCAAGTAGACAACGTTCCAAAACGGCGGAATGACGTTGGCGCGGAGCCGTTCATACTCGTGGTTCAGCAGATGACCAGCCCCTTGAAGCGGAAGTAGATATTCTCAAAACGAGAAATCAGCCCCTTGAAACGCAAGTAGAGCAATAATTCCGCTCAGCCACGCTTGGGAATTACGGCGGGGCGCTCGTAGCCCTCGTTGGCGGTCAGCCAGTCGACATCCTTCTTCACGGTGGCGGCGGTGGAGCTGAGCTTTTCGGCAATGCGCTGGTTGGACCAGCCCTTGTTCGCCAGCTTCTTCACCTCGGCACGGCGTCCGGCGCGCTTGGCCTCGGCGGCATTGGTCGCAGCCGAAGCAGCGCCCTTCTTGGCTCCCCTGGCTCCCGACTTCGCGGCACCGGCACGCTCACGGCCGCGGCGGCCACGGGTGGAGGGTCCAGCCGCGCGCTTTTCGGCAAGCAGACGGAACGCATCCTCCGGCGCAATCGACTCCGGCGTGTATTGGCGCGGCACCGTGCGATTGGTCTCGCCATCGGTGATGTAAGCGCCAAAGCGGCCATCCTTGATGGTCACATGCTTGCCGGTGTTCGGGTCGTTGCCCAAATCACGCAGCGGCGGCTTGGCGGCGCCACGTCCGCGGCCACGCCCGTACTTGGGCTGGGCGAACAGCTCCTTGGCCTTGTCAATGTCCACGGTGAAGATCTCATCTTCGGAGCCCAACGAACGGGTATCCGACCTGCCGTCGGCGCTCGTCTTGGTCAGATACGGACCATAGCGACCGTTGTTGGCGGCCACCGTGCATTCGGAAACCTCACCGGTCTCGGCGTTGGTTTCTTCATACTTGCCCACCTCGCGCGGCAGGCTCAGCAGCTTCAACGCATCTTCCAACGAGAGCGATTCGGGGCTCATGGTCTTGAACAGCGAGGCCATCCTCGGACGCGACGCAGCGGCCGCGGCCTTCTTGGAGCTCTTCTTGCCGGCCGGCGCAGCGGCGGCGGAATCGGCGGCACCCTCAGGCGGCACCAACGCCACATACGGCCCGAACCGACCATTGCGCACTTCCACGGTGCCGCCGGAAACCGGGTCCTTGCCCAGCTCGCGCGGGCCACCGGAATGGTTGTCGGTCAGATCATGAGCCACTTCGACGGTCAGCTCGTCCGGCGCGATGGTGTCCGGCAGGGAGGCACGCTTCGGGTTGCCTTCGGCATCCAGATGCTCCATATCTTCCAGATACGGGCCGTACCGGCCAACGCGCACATGCAGGCCGTCGCCGATGTCAATGGTGTTGATGGCTCGGGCGTCGATCTCGCCAAGCTGGGCCACCTGCTGCTGCAGGCCTTCATGCGCTTCGTCGGCATTGCGGGCCGCGCCCTCGCCGGAGCCGAAGTAGAAGTGGGTCAGCCAATCCCGGCCAGTCTCCTCGCCGTGAGCAATGCGATCGAGGCCGTTTTCCATCTCAGCGGTGAACGTGTAATCGACCAGCTTGGGGAAGTTCGTTTCCAGCAGCTTGGTCACGGAGAATGCCAGCCAGCTGGGGATCAGCGCACGGCCACGCTCATACACATAGCCGCGATCCATAATCGTGGAGATGATGCTGGCATAGGTGGACGGGCGGCCGATCTCCTTGGCTTCCAACGTCTTGACCAGCGTGGCTTCGGTGTATCGAGCCGGAGGCTGGGTTTCGTGGCCATCCGGCTCGATGTCGGAAGCCTCGACCCGCTGGCCCACCTCCATCGGCGGTAGGGAAGCATTGGATTCGGAGGCATCGGACTTGGTCGCCTTGGCACCCGACTTATCGGCGGCCGCCGCGTCGGCTGCGGCGGGTTTGGGCTTGCGGCCCTCGCCGGTGGCCTTCATAAAGCCAGGAAATTCGATGACTGTGCCGGATGCCTGGAATACAGCCTCACCATCGGCGGGACCAGCCGGCGCAGACAGGCGCACGGTGGCGGTCGATCCGGTGGCGTCGGCCATCTGGCATGCCAGCGTGCGCTGCCAGATCAGCGTGTACAGGCGCAGTTGGTCAATGGGCAGCTTGGAGGCCAGCTCATCGGGGTCATGGAATCGGGATCCCGCCGGGCGAATACACTCGTGGGCTTCCTGCGCGCCAGCGGTTTTGGTGGCGTACTGCTTGGGCTCGGCGGAGAGGAACTTGTCGCCGAAATGGTAGGAGACGGCGTTGCGGGCGGCGGTGATGGCCTCCTGCGAAAGCGTCACCGAATCGGTTCGCATGTATGTGATGTAGCCGTTCTCGTACAAGCTCTGTGCTGCACGCATCACTGCGCGAGACCCCATCCCGAGGCGATTTCCCGCGGTCTGCTGCAGGGTGGAGGTGGTGAACGGCGGCTGCGGGCGGCGGCGGTACGGCTTGGTCTCCATCGACATCACGGTGAAGTCGGCATTCTTCAGCGCTTCGGCCACGGCGGTGGCTGAAGCCTCATCAAGCTGGCGAACGCTGCCCGCAAAACCATCGGGAGTCAGCTGGCCATCCGAGCCGAAGTCCTTGGATCCGGCGAGTCGCTTGCCGCCCAACGAGATCATGCGGGCCGCGAACTCGGTGCGCTCGCCCAAAGCGTCAGGCGCGGCCAGCGTGGCGACGACATCCCAGTAAGGCGCACGCTTGAACGCCATACGCTCGCGCTCGCGCTCCACAATCAGTCGGGTGGCCACGGACTGCACGCGGCCGGCGGACAGGCCCGGCCCCACCTTGCGCCACAGCACTGGGGACAGCTCGTAGCCGTAGAGTCGGTCGAGAATACGGCGGGTCTCCTGAGCGTCGACCATATGGCTGTCGACATCGCGCGTTTTGCTTAGCGAGGCGTTGATGGCGTCCTTGGTGATCTCGTGGAACACCATGCGCCTGACCGGCACCTTGGGCTTGAGCGTCTGCACCAGATGCCATGCGATGGCCTCGCCCTCGCGATCCTCATCAGTCGCCAGATAGAGCTCGTCGGCGCCCTTCAGGGCGGATTTCAGCTCGCTTACCGTGCGCTTCTTATCGCCATCCACGATGTAGTAGGGCTTGAACCCATCGTTGACGTCCACGCCGAACTTGCCGAACTTGGGTTTATCGGCCGCGGGCACCTGGCTGGGTTGCGCAAGGTCGCGAATATGGCCGACCGATGCCATGACGGTGTATCCCTTGCCCAGATAGTCACCGATTTTGTGGGCCTTGGTCGGGGACTCCACAATCACGAGCTTGGTAGCCATGCCCTACTCCTTATTCATTGTGTGAAACGCGCGGTGTTTCTGGCGTCATAATACTCACGACTCATGGTCAACTGCCAAATTTACGGCCACAACGCGCCATAAATCACCGTTGTGGAGGCGCTGGAGGCGCGCCGATGAGGCCCAATCGACTCAGCGGTGCGGCAGTGATGTGCCGCAAAGCCAGCAGCAGGCCGAAGGTGAGCGCGGCAACACCGGCAACGCCCACGATGGCGCTGACGATCGAACCCGACACCGCCCAGCTCGCGCTGATATTCAGGCCCGGAACCACCTGCCAGATCACGTATGCGCTGTATGCCAGCAGTAGGAGGCCGCCGGTGATCAGCACGCTGCTAACAATCTGCACGCTCACGGAAGAGACGCGGCTGCCCGGCTCGTCCATGCCGGACGTCCGGGTGAAGACCAGTACGATCAGCGCCAGACCGGCCACCAGCAGTATTGACATCGCCACGTCCGAGGGGCGGTGCCATTGGCCGTATATCACGGATACGCCGACGGCCCAAGACCAAATCACGCCGATGATGCCCGCCAGCGCGCGCGCCACACGAGGCACGGCGAGCAGCAGAATCACCGCACAGGCGGCGGCCAGCATCGTGTGCCCGGAAGGCGCGGAATTGGCTGCGGGAGAATCAGTATTGATGATGAACGGACGCGGCAGCACACCCTTGATTCGAGTGACGGCCAGGCACACCACGGCGAACACGACGATCTGCCCGACGAGCCACCAACGGCGATGCACCAACGCCGAAACCACACCAATCACCGCAAACAGGCAGCTGATGGCGATGACCAACCATGATTGGGCGACCAGCGACATCAGGCCGCCGACCGCGCCGGGCACGCCGGTCACGAGGTTCTTCCAGACCAGTTCGTCATACGACTGGCCGTCTTCGGTGAACACGCACACCCACCAGATGCCGAATCCCGCCGCGATCAGCAGCAGGCCGAACACGGCGCACAGCACGCGACTGGAGATACGCGGGCGCACAGCCAACGGGTCGAGCTTGGCCAGTCCACGGTCGACCTCGCCGGAATCAAGCGGATCGAGATCATCAAGCCCAAGCGACGGTCCGCGAGCCGGCGAGCCAAGCCCGGCCAGCGGATCGATGACGTTTGAAGACGCGCCTGCCGCAGCGGAGCCCGATCCCAACGCGGCGAACGGGTCACTTGCATTATCGGCGGCGGAGCGCGCATCAGAGGCGCCTCCCACCATACTGGCCGGCGCATGCGGATCACGAATTACAGGATTCTGTGCGTCATTCATATTCACGACTGTACGGCCGCGCCCCGGACAGTGCGCCGCATCGCCGCGCGCTCAGGGCCAAATCCGCACAAAAGAAAAACCTCCACGTACCCGGCAGAGGCCACTTACCCTTGCTGCATTCCTGCCCTGGGGGAGTTGGGTGACATACCGCCACGCGGAGGCTGTGTCAAGCTTAAGAAAATGGGTGGACGAGCGACGGGAAGCCCTTTTTATTAGGCATTGCCGCGTGCCGGCCGGCGCTGCGCCCACGGCTTTCAGCCAATATCCATGCAAGTCGCAGAATAGTGCCCAATTGTAAGAGTTCCGGGAAAATCGCGCTTGGTGTTCGCCCTGAGAGCGTTCACGTCAAACGTTTGTTCAAGGCCAGCAGTTACGGTGGAATCATGGCTTCATATAAACGTCGTGCACATTCGTCAGACCGCGGCCCCGCGCTCCGTAAGCCTCGCGCCACGCAGAGCAAGACTGCAGGCACCACGAAAACAAGCTCTCCCCGCGGCCCTCGCGGCAAGAATAACACGAGCCGCAAGCCGGCCAACACCCATCGCGCATCCAGCCATAAAAGGAATGGCGGCCACCGTGTGCTCAAGTGGGTATTGGGCATATTCTTTGGCCTTATCGGACTCGGCTTGGCAATCGGTATCGGCGTGTTCGCATACCTGTATGCCACCACCGAGGTGCCCCAGCCCGAGAAGTTCGCCTTGGCGGAGAAGACCACCGTCTATTACGCCGACGGCACCACGCCGATTGGCTCATACGCCGAGCAGAACCGCGAGATCATCTCTTGCGAGGGGCTGCCGGACTATGTAGGCAACGCCATCGTGGCCTCCGAGAACCGCACGTTCTATACGGATAAAGGCCTGGATCTCAAGGGCATCGCCCGCGCGTTCATCAACAACGTGACCAAGGGCACCCGTCAGGGCGGCTCGACCATCACCCAGCAGTATGCCGAACGCTACTACATGGGCGAAACCACCTCCTACGTGGGCAAGGCCCGCGAGGCCATCATGGCCATCAAAATCGCGCAGACCGAATCCAAGGATGAAGTGCTGTGCAACTACATGAATACGATTTACCTAGGCCGCAATTCCTACGGCATCCAGGCCGCCGCCAAGTCGTATTTCAACAAGGACGCCAAGGATCTGACGCTGTCTGAAGCCGCGATGATCGCCGGCATCATCCCCTCCCCCTCTACGTGGGATCCGGCCGACAACCCCGATATGGCCAAGGCCCGATTCAAGCGCGTGCTGAACATCATGCAGGAAGACGGCTACATCACCGCCAAGGATCACAAGGCCGCCGAATTCCCGCAGACCGCCGACGTGACGCAGCAGAACGAATACGCCGGCCCCAACGGATACCTGCTGGATATGGTGCGGCGTGAGCTGGTGGCTTCCAAGACGTTCACCAAGGAAGATCTTGACACCGGCGGATATAAGATCGTTACCACCATTGACAAGGTCAAGCAGGATGCGATGCAGTCCGTGGGAGACACGCGCGCGGACGGCATGCCGGAGAGCATTCAGGTGGGCGGCATCGCTGTGGAACAGAAGACCGGCGCCGTGGTCTCGGTCTACGCCGGCTCGGATTACCTCACACAGCAGCTCAACAACGCCGATCAGGCCATGTTCGAGCCGGGTTCCACGATGAAGCCGTTCGCGCTGCTGGGCGCCGCGCAGTCCGGCGTGAACTTCGATACGATGTTCAACGGCAACTCGCACCAGCATTTCTCCGGCATCACCGCCGAGGTCAACAACGCCCTGAACATCAACTGGGGCAACATCAACCTGTACCAGGCCACCGCCAACTCGGTGAACACGGTGTTCATGAACGTCAACGAACACCTTACGCCGCAGCGCACGGCGAAAATCGCGCATGAAGCGGGCATCGAGGGAGAGATCGACACCAGCTCCATGTATAACGTGCTGGGCATCAACGCGCTGACCGTGTGGGATCTGGCGCAGGGGCATTCGACCATCGCCAACAATGGCGTGAAGAACACCCTGCACATGGTGAACAAGGTGCTGAGCTCCGATAATAAGGACCTCTATAACGCACCCAACGAGAACAAGCAGGTGTTTGACGCCAACGATTGCGCGCTGGTGCAGAAGGCCATGCAGGGCACCACCACCTACGGCACCGCCGCTGGCGTGTCCAGCGCGCTGGGCGGCCGCCAAGTGGCCGGCAAGTCCGGTACCGCCAACGATGAGCTGGCGGCATCGTTCGTGGGTTACACGCCCAGCCTGTTGAACGTATGGGCCATTTGGAATCCGGATGCGGACGGCAACCCGCAGGTTGTGCCGGCATTCGGCGGCTACGGCGTCACCTCCACCGGCTACCCGGCGCACCTATTCGAGGAATACATGACTCAGGCGCTGCAGGGCACCGCCGTTGAGCAGTTCACCACGCCTAAGGACAGCGGCAAGATTGGTGGCTCCGACGGCACGTGGGGCTTGGGCGGCGGCCAGAGCTCCTCTTCTTCCACCACCGATGACGAAGAGGCCAAGAAGCAGGCCGAGGAAGAAGCCAAGCGGAAGGCCGAGGAAGAAGCCAAGAAGCAGGCTGATGCCGAGGCCCAGCAGAAGCAGGAATTCGCCCAGCAGTGCCTTGCCAACCCGAGCTATTCCACCGAATGCCCGAATTATCCGGGTACCAGCAGTGGCGGGGACGGCGACACCGACGTCGAGCAGCAGCCCAAGCCCGACCCGCAGCCCAAGCCCGACCCGCAGCAGCCGCAATCCCAGCAGCAGTAGGAGCCGCAGCACAGCTCCCTCTGATGGCAGCAACGGCTCCCTCTGATGAGGGAGCCGTTAGCGAAGCTGACTGAGGGAGAGACCCAATAGTATTGGCTCCCCTCAGAGAGGGGAGCCAATACTATATGTGCGACTCAGCGGCCTCAGCGGTTGCGCTGGGAACGGTTGATGGCGGAGATAATCGCCTTCAGCGCGCTGGTGGTAATGGACGAGTCAATGCCCACGCCCCACACGATCTGCGCGTCGTCAGCCTCACCGACCTGGCATTCCACATAGGAGGCGGCCATGGCGTCGGTACCCACGGACATGGTGTGCTCCACATAGTCCATAATCGAGGCGTCCACGCCGAAGTTGGAGATGGCGTTGAGGAAGGCGGCGATCGGACCGTTGCCGATGCCGGACACCTCGCGCTCCACGGGCTGCTCGCCCCCAACGTTCACGCCGCGGTCGAGCAGGCGAGCCTTGAGCACGGTGTCGGAACCGTCCTCACCGGAGCTGACGGACACCTTGAGCAGCTTCAGGCGGCCCCAAGGCGCAAGCGAAGCGTCGTGGGTATCGCCCACAACCACGCCGGCGGCGGTCATGCCGGACTGTTCGACCGGCAGGTACTCATCCTTGAACAGGCGCCAGATGTCCTCGTCCTTGACTTCCTTCTTGGTGGTGTCGGCGAAGTTCTGAACGATCTTGTCGAATTCGATCTGCAGGCGCTTCGGCAGGTCAAGGTTGTGGTTGGTCTTGAGCAGGTATGCCATGCCGCCCTTGCCGGACTGCGAGTTGACGCGGATGATGGCCTCGTAGGTGCGACCGATGTCCTTCGGGTCGATCGGCAGGTAGGGCACGAGCCAGACGAAGCTGTCGAGATCGGCGCCAGCGCGCTCGGCGGCCACCTGACGGGCCTCGAGACCCTTCTTGATGGCGTCCTGATGCGAGCCGGAGAACGCGGTGAACACGAAGTTGCCGGCGTACGGATGGCGCTCGGAAATCTTGATCTGGTTGCAGTACTCAACCGTCTTGCGGATCTCAGGTACGTTGGACAGGTCGAGCTGCGGGTCGATGCCCTGGGTGAGCCAGTTGAGGCCCAGCGTGACCAGGTCAACGTTGCCGGTGCGCTCACCGTTGCCCAGCAGGCAGCCTTCCACGCGGTCGGCGCCGGCCAGCACGGCCAGCTCGGTGGCGGCCACGCCCATGCCTTCGTCGTTGTGCGGGTGGAGGGAGAGCACCACGGAATCACGGTCGTCGAGGTGGGTGGAGACGTACTCCACTTCGTCGGCGAACACGTTCGGCGTGGTCATTTCCACGGTGGCGGGCAGATTGATGATCATCGGATGCTCGGGAGTCGGCTTGATGACGCCGATCACGGCGTTGCACACCTCAACGGCGTACTCCGGCTCGGTTCCGGTGAAGGATTCCGGCGAGTACTCGTAGTACAGGTCGATGCCCTTGGCCTCGGATTCGAGGTCCTTGCATAGTTCAGCGGCGTCGGTGGCGAGCTTCTTGATCTCTTCCTTGTTCTTCTTGAACACCACTTCGCGCTGCAGCACGGACACGGAGTTGTAGAAGTGCACGATGGCGCGCTTGGCGCCCTTCAGCGCCTCGTAGGTGCGGCGGATGAGGTGCTCGCGGCACTGGGTGAGCACCACGATAGTCACATCGTCCGGGATGAGCTCGCGCTCGATGAGCATGCGGATGAAGTCGAAATCGGTTTCGGATGCGGACGGGAAGCCCACCTCGATCTCCTTGAATCCCATGGAGACGAGCAGGTTCCAGAAGCGCAGCTTGCGCTCGGAATCCATCGGGTTGACGAGGGCCTGGTTGCCGTCGCGAAGATCGACGGAGCACCAGCGCGGTGCGCGCTGCAGTCGCTTACCCGGCCACGTGCGCTCCGGGTAATCAAACGGGATCTGCTCGCTGTATGAGGCGTACTTGTTGTACGGCATACGGCTGGGCTTCTGCGAATCGCCGATGAATCGTGCCGGAGGCAGCAGCGGGTCGTTGTTCCCCCCATTGGACGCCGCGGCCACGGCCGCGAGATCAAACACGGACGATTGATCCTGACCCATTACTCCTCCTTTGCTTGGAATCGGCGCGCCCCTTCGGCCGGCGGGAATGCCGGGCAGTCGACGCGCTCCTCTATCACTGCGTTACATATCCGTAACGAACTTCCATCGTACCGTTCCAGCATCCCAACGCCGCGCCCATGCCACATAGCGGTTACGCGGCGGCGTGCCGGCGTCACAGATCCCAATCGCCATACCGGGCGGTTGGATTGCGGATGGGTTAGAGTGGGCCATATGACGACTTTGCGCTTCCGTGGGGACGGACATGGGGACGGCACCTTCCGGGTGCTGCAGATGGCGGACGTGCAGGACGGGCCGGACGTGGATCCGGACACCGTGGCGCTCATCGAGGCGGCGATCCGCGAGGCCAAACCCGATCTGGTGGTGTTCACCGGCGATCAGATCCGCGGGTACGATCCGGCGTGGATGCGCACGTTCCTGCGCCGGCGCGGGGAGCGGCCCGGCGACCACGTGCGCGAGGTGACGCGGTTCGAGGCGTGGTGGCGCCGCACGTTCGACGGGGCGCGGCTGCCCGATCCGCCCGAGTCCGAGGTGCCGGACGACGCCGTGGACGCGCTGCTCGACGACGCGCGCGCCAAGGTGCGCCGGTGCTTCGCCGGATTCCTCGGGCCGGTCGTGCGCGCGGGCGTCCCATTCGCCGCCACCTACGGCAACCACGACTTCCAGTGCGGCATCCTCGCCGGCGAACAGGACGGCATCTACCGCGAGTCCCCCGGCTGCCTCAACCCGCGCGACCCCGGGGAGCACGGCGCGGACGGTGACAACCCGCTCGTTTGCGAGCCCGGCACGTTCGCACTGCCCGTCGAGGCGTCCGACGGGTCGGGCCGCGTGGCCATGAGCGTCGTGATGGTCAATTCGGGCGACTACGCCACCGAGCGACTCTCCCCCGACGACACCGTATTCGGCGAGCCGTCGTCGCACCTCGCGCCCGCCGAATACGCGCGCGACCCGCGCGGGCTCGATCTGGCCGACTCGGACGGCTATGGCACGCCCACCCCGCAGGCCCTGGCGTGGCTCGGCGGCGTGCAGCGCTCTCTGGCCGAACGCAACGGCGACGGGCGGCCCGTGCCCGCGATCGCGTTCCAGCACATCCCGCCGCAGGAGTTCTACCAGTGCCTCAAGGAGGTGCCGCCCCTCACGCCCAACGCCGTCGAGGGCGCGCGCACGTTCGCCGGTCGCTGCTACGTGCTGGACCGCTCGGTGTGCCGGCCGGGTTCGATCCTCGGCGAATCGATCGGATGCGCGGACGTGAACTGCGGCGAGGTGGCGGCATTGCGCGACGCGGGCGGCTACTTCGCGCTCTACTGCGGCCACGACCACAAGAACGCGTTCGTGGGTCACGTGGACGGGCTCGACCTCGGCTACGCCCCCACCTGCGGCTTCGCCTCGTACGGCCCCAAGTCGCGCCTGCGCGGCATCCGCCTGTTCGAATTCCGCGAATCCGACCCGTCCGCCTACGCCACGCGCATGCTCACCTACGGCGACCTCGTGGAGCGCTACGGCCACAATGAGGCGCGCGTCTTCATCGGCGACCACCTGGTGGTGGACGGCCCCACCCTGCGCGACCAGCTGCGCCGACCGGGCGTCTTCGCCACCCTCGCGCTGCTCGCCGGCATGGCAGTCTCCGCGGTGGGCTCCGCGGTGAAAGCCGCGACCGCCCGCAAGCGCCAATAAGTGCCCGCACGCCTCCATATGCACCCACATGAACCCGCATGCATCCGCAAAATGGAAAAACGTGGCAGCAGCGGGTGCAAAACCCGCGCAAAACGTGACAAATCCACAGGGAAAACAAGGAAAAACGATACGAACATGGCCCTGGAACCCGCGAAAAACGTGGCAGCGTGAGGAATGTCAGTCGTGAAACGCCCGGAATTCCGGCCATTTCACGACGTGGCGGCCGGTACACACCAGAGCCGCCATAGAAACGTAATCGTCGGGGCATATGGAATGCCTGAACCAGCGGCCGCGTGATACATTCGCTTGCGCATTTTTTGTACATCGCATGTACAAAAAATACAGATCGTGAAGTGCGACACTAGGAATCTCCCCGCAAATTCGCACGACGTCGTCTCCTTACGACGGCCGCGGCGCACAACCGACCGTGCCATCTCCATAGTGTGCAGAACTTTTTCGCCTTTGCGGACACCTATCCACGACTTCCCGAATCTGCTGCACACTCCGCAGATAGCCACAGCCATGCGAAACTCTGCATGGAAAAAGACCACCGAACGGCCCGCATGCCGCCACCATGCGTATGATACGATGGAAGTTGTCAGATGCCTGATGACTCAATGCGGAGTTATCGCAACAACAAGTCAAGGAACCTCGGAGCATGCCATACGCGTCACGGCCAACCGGACCATTCAACCATGCTCAATACCGGTAAAGTCAGCGCTATGGTAAAAAACGACCCAAACCCGGACAAGCCTTTTCGTTTCGCACTATTGTAGACAGAAAAGCCGTTTGAGAACTGCACAATCATTGATCACGACAACGGCGTCACCAACTTGAGGACGAACAAGACAAGGAGCACATCATGAGCAACCTATCCGACTCGGCCGTACTTGAACCGCCAGCTTCAACGGAAGCACCAAACGCGGAATCATTCACCCCTCAGGGAGAGTACAGCCAACGGGAACTGGCTTTGCTGGCCCGACTGTCGTTGAAGGTCACGCCCGCAGTCTCCGCTCGCAGTCGCTGTGACGAGACGATGGACGCGATCAAGTCCTACATCCTGCGCGAGCACCTGCAATCCGGCGACGCGATGCCCACTGAAACACAGCTGTGCGACACGATCGGAGCCTCCCGCTCCTCCGTGCGCGAGGCCGTGCGCAAGCTCGAAGCGCTCAACATCGTCAAAGTGGAACACGGCAAGGGCACCTTCGTGGGCTCTTTGTCCTTGGATCCGATGGTGGAAACGCTCGCATTCCGATCCATGGTGTCTGTCGGCAAGAATTTCACAGACCTGCAGGATGTCGTAGAGCTGCGCAGGTTTCTGGACTTGGGATGCGCCGGCGAAGTGGTCGTATCGCTTGCCGGCAGCGAACAACCGCGTCTCATGGAGCTTGCCGAGTCCATGACCAATACCGCCAAGGAAGGCAAGACCTTCCTCGCATTGGACATTGACTTCCATATGGGGATTCTCGATTCTCTGGACAACACAATCGTCAAGCAGATGGTCCGTTCCCTGTGGCTCGTGCACATGGCGGTTCTTCCCCAACTGGGTCTGCCGGTGTCCAGCGAGCTCGACCGTACCGCAGAGGCCCACAAGCGCATGTTGAACGCGGCCCTCGCCGGTAATGTCGAGGAATACCGGAAAGCCGTCATCGACCACTACGAGCCGATCGAGTCCATCCTAAAGCAACGCATTCAGGGAGGTACCGAGTGAAGTTGGGTAATCGTGATGCGGAGCGGGCGGAAGGCCGTCAGCCCCGCATCACTCCGCCGCAGCTATAAATGCGTCGGTATTCCATAACGCCGCCACAGGCAATGCCCAAAGATTACCCGGCCATTTCATCACGCGGCCACCCGTATACACAAGGTAGCCCCGGTAAAACCGCTGGTCGTTGGCCAACGCCGCCAGCCCTTTGAAATCCTCACGGGTTACCCGGGAGGAGGACTTGACCTCGACGCCGACAATGCGATCCCGGCTTACCATGACGAGATCGACCTCCTTGGGACCGGAGCCTGGTTCGCGCCAATAGAAGCAATCGGGATGAATGCGGGACCACTGCACAGATGGCAGAATCTGGTTGACGACGAACGACTCGAGGAGATTGCCGTAATCCACCGGGTTGACCATGGGATCGCGGCCCTTGGAAAGCATGGTTTGTACGCTCAGCGACGTATCCACCGGATGGATTTTGGCACGAGCGAAGGTCTGACGGTTAGGCGCGGTACGCAGATTCGGCAACGCGCTCACCAGAAACCGCCGCATGAAGATGCCCACATAACGGTCTACGGTACGCCGGTCGAGGGCAAGCTGCTCACCCAAAGCACTGGCATTCAGAATGCCTCCGGGCATGCACAGAAGCCTCGTGAGTATATTTTCGGCGATGGCCGCGTCAAGTTTCTCATCGGGCAGAATGGTGTCGCCGAGCACGGCACGGATGTCATCCGCCACAAGTCTTTCTCGTTCCCAATCCGCATATTCGGCATATTGCGACGAGTATTCGGGGAAGCCTCCGGCGGCCATGAGATCGTAAAGCTTCTGACGGGCGATCGGCTCGTCGAAGGAGACGTCCGGCTCTCCATCCCATAAATCGTCCACCAGGCTGGTGTCAACGCCGTGCATCTCACGTTGAGTCAGGGGGCTCATGGTGAAATGCTGCGCTCGACGGGCCAGAGGATCCTGGCCGTCCAATCCACCTCGGTTGATGAGCGCGCTGCCGGTGAGGATGAACTGCGTATGGCCGGCGGGCAGCGCATCGACGATTTCCTTCACGGCGAGCGGCAGATCGCGGATGCGCTGCGCCTCATCGATGATCACCGGTAGGTTCAAGGACTCCAGCCATCCATGCAGATCGGTTTTCGCCAGTTCGTATGCGTTGGCATCCGCAAGGGTTTCATACGAAAAGCCGACGCCGACGAGTTGGCGCTGGGCCATCATCGTCTTGCCTACGGCGCGAGCCCCTTCCAGGATCACGGCCTTGCGTCGAGCATGCAGGATGGATTCAGCCAGAGGCCGGGCAATGTAATCGGACATGCAATTATTGTACATTCGATGTACAAAAAAATGTACATCGAATGTACAAAAAATATAAATGCTGCGTACAAAGGCGTCTTCCAGAGTTGCCAGGAAGACGCCTTTGTACGCAGGTCACGTATAGCCGAGGATCACTCCTCCGCAGCCGACTTCACTCCGAACCAGCTCAGCGGCAGATGCGTGAAGTACACTCCGGCCGTTTCCCGCTCCCAAGACAGGCCAATGGCCCCATCCGGCAGCACCGACATGCACTGGTAGACATAGTGATAGGGATTGAAGCACCGATTGCGCGCCCACGTGCGGCCGCCATCCTCACTCAGCCGCAGCACACCGCAGCCACGGTAGGGACGCATCAGGCTGGCATTGGCGAAAACGATCCGGTCGGATGCGCAGCCGGGCTCCTCGCCGGCTTTGGACGGGACCGTCACCGCATTGGGCTGGCTGAAGATGTCCGGCAGATCGGGATCGAACTCAACGGTTTCCCATGTATCACCACCATCATGGCTAACGGCCTTGCCGACCCTGCCCAGATGATGTTGATTGCGGAACAGGCACAGCACATCGCCGTTGGCCCGTTCCACGAACACCGATTCGTGCGTGGTGGCATCGTCATCGCGCACGTCCCGTTCGTCCACGACCTTGCCGTTGACTACGCGCCCCTCGTTGATGGCTTTGCCTCTGCGCCACGTCTGGCCACCATCATCGGAGATCAGCGCGCCGCCTGCGTTGAACTTGGGGCTCGTGCCGGTGCAATAGTACGGGATGAGCAGTCGCCCCCGATGTTTGCCGGCGCTCAGCTGGATGCCGTTGCCGGGCGACGTGCCCAGAAAACCCATCCATCCTTCCTTGACCATATGGTTGATGTGCCTGGGCTTGGACCATGTTTCGCCGTCATCGTCCGAATGCACTTCCACCAGATAGCTGGTACGCGCGGTCAGCAGGCTTTCATGCGGGTCGACGCCCTCCTTGAGATAGATGTTGCCCGCGGACTCACCATCGCGTGTGACATTGCCATCCTCATCCACACGGTATGACGTGGCTTCTCCGTCCAAGGACGTTACCGCACCATCAGGTTGGAGCAGGTATTCCGCCCCCTCGCCATCGTGCAGGATGAGCCGCCCCCGGGCATCCAGCCCCAAGCCCTTTTCAACGTTGGCGAAGCCTCGACCGCCCGGAAAATGGTCAATGACGACCGTCACACGGCCTGTCTCACGATCACAGACGATGCATGAGTCGATGACGCTCGCGCCATCCAGCCCATCACCGGGAAAGGCGATGACGGTTTGCAGCGGCAGCCACGTCTGTCCGCTATCCAAGGAGCGGCGGACAACGAAATGGATCTCATTGGGGGCATCGTTGGAGATGACCACACGTTGGTCGGCACCGGCAATCGTCACACCGGAGGGCGTAGTCACCAAAGACGGGATGCGGTAGCTTGCGGATCCTTCATATCCTTTGTCGAACAACGCGGTATCGGTGGTGGGCGGCACGTCGGAGATTTTGCGAATCTGCCCTTCTCCCAGAGGATACAGGAACAGACCGCCGCCGCGAACTTCGCCGCACAACCGCACACCGGCCGTGTCCTCGCCGATCGACACGTAGCTCAGCCCCTCGAGATCACCGAAGAACACCTGACCGGGCTGATGCGTTTCCATGTTGCCATCAACATAGATGTCCACCGCACCGCGGAATGCGCGGATGACCAGATCATGCCACCCGCCATCGTTCCAATCGCCGTGGGCGCGATACTCACACCACTGTCCTTTGACGAAAGCGCGGTACACAAAGCCGTCATCGTCAATGTCCACGTTCATGATCTGGCGATCGTCATCGCGCGCCGCAAGAATCGTGCCGAACTGTCCGACGCCACGTACGCGGAACTGCGCGTAGATCGTGCCGTCGGTCACGCCGTGCAGCGTCTTCACATCCTTGTCCGCCAAATAGGCCGCGGCAAACTCAATATCCGGCTGCGGCACGGGAACGCTGCCCTGAATACGCTCCGAAGTCCAAGCCTCCGAGAAGCATTCCAGCCGCTCAACGCCGATATGCGCTTCATTGGCGCAGTGGAAGACGCCAGCCTGCGCATACTTCGACGGGCAAATGTTGGTCGCGCAGGCGAAGGCCTGATAGCCATCCAGATAGATTCGCGTGCCAAAATCGCCGAAGGTGATATGAAGGTCGTGGACACCGCCGAACTGCACGCCGTAGGTGTCTTCGACGTCCAGCACAATATGGTCTTCGGGCGCTTCGACGACCAGCGACCCGCGGGAAACCGTGACCGCCAGCGCGACGCGTTCGGCGTTTCGCGCTTCCAGCAGCATGCCGTCCGTGGCGACGTGGAACGCCGCATGCAGCGTTCCCCCCTGTTCCGGAAGCAGCGCACTGTTCCATGTCTGGTGGATTTGATTGGGAATATGCGACATGGGAGTACCTTTCGTATTACGTTTCCTGTTTAACTATCCTGCATCGTTGCAAGCAATCCAGCGGGCGGACCGTCCGGTCAAACCGTCCGGCCCAGCCCGCTCAGCTCACGCGGCGGCCAGCGCACCAGACGTGCTTCACCGCCAGCGTGCCCGGGTCGGTGATCAGCAGGTCGGCGGCGCGGCCGGGGGGCGACGAGGCCCAGCGGCGCGCCGGTGACCGGGTTCGGCCGGTCGAAGTCGAACGCGCCGTCCGCCGCGCCTTCCACGGCCGCCGTCACGCGAGCGACGACCTGTTCACGAGTTTCGGTCATATTGCCTTCCTTCAGATGTAACGCCGTGGTCCCGGTCCCAACGAAGGGAACCGGGACCACGTGCGGTCAGATCGTCTGCCAGGCCGGCTTGTGCTCGAACGAGTACCGGTAGTAGTCCTTGTTGCGCAGGCGGCTGGCGGCCTCCTCGTCCACGATGATCGTGGCGTGCGGGTGCATCTGGAGCGCCGAGGCCGGGCAGAACGAGCTGATGCCGCCCTCCACGGTCTCCGCGACCGCCTCGGCCTTGCCCGCGCCGAACGCGAGCAGCACGAGGTGGCGGGCCTTCATGATCGTGCCGATGCCCTGCGTGATGCAGTGCGTGGGCACCTGGTTGATGTCGTTGTCGAAGAAGCGCGCGTTGTCGATGCGGGTCCGTTCGGTGAGCGTCTTGACGCGCGTGCCGGAGGCGAGCGACGAGCCAGGCTCGTTGAAGCCCACATGGCCGTCGGTACCGATGCCGAGGATCTGCACGTCGATGCCGCCCGCGGCCTCGATCGCCGCGTCGTAGGCGGCGCCGGCGCCCGCGACCTTCTCGCCGTCCTCGAGCGAGGTGCCGTTGAGCACGTCGCCGGGCACGTGGACCTTGGCCGGGTCGAGCCCCAAGGGCTCGACGACCGTGCGGTGGATGGTCGCGTGGTAGGACTCCGGGTGGGTCAGCGGCAGGCCGATGTACTCGTCCAGTGCGAAGCCCTGCACCTGGGAGACGTCGATCGACTCCTCCTTGACGATCTCGGCAAGCGCCTGGTAGGCGGCCAGCGGGCTGGAGCCGGTGGCGAGTCCCAGCACCGCGTTCGGCTTGGCCTTGATGAGGTCCGCGACCGAGCGTCCGTACAGCTCTCCGGCCTCCTCCTGGTTCTTGACGATGATGACTTCTGCCATGGTGTTTTCCTTTCAGACCTTGACGTCAGGCCTCGGTGGAGGCGGAGACTTCCTCGGGCGTGCGGGCGAGCGTCATGCCGCACTCCTCGAGCACGGCGGCGATGCGCTTGACGTTCTCGCCCTTGAGCGGCAGGACCGGGTTGGGCATCTGGTTGGTGTCGAACACGCCGAGCAGCGCCATGGCGGTCTTGAACGCGCCCACGCCGGAGCCGAAGCCCGCGACGCCCTGCGGCACGGTGACGATGCGCATGAGCGCGGCCAGCCAGTCCTGCTCCTTCTTGACGGTGGCCCAGTCGCCGGCCTCGGTGGCCTTCCACATGCGCACGTAGCCGGTGGCCTCCACGTTGGCGAGTCCCGGCACGGAGCCGTCGGCGCCGGCCATGTAGGCGCCGTCCACCACGACCTCTTGGCCGGTGAGCAGCGTGAGCGGGTGGCCGGCCTTGGCGTTGTCGTCCACGAGGAAGCGGAAGGCCACGTCGTCGTTGGAGGAGTCCTTCACGCCGGCGAGCACGCCCTCCTGGCCAAGCTTGACGAGCAGGCCGCCAGGCAGCTTGGTGTGCACGCACACGGGGATGTCGTAGGCGAACAGCGGCAGCTCGGGCACGGCCTCGTGGATGAGGCGGAAGTGGCGCTCGATCTCCGGCAGGCCGCCGAGCGCGTAGAACGGGCAGGTGGCCACGATCGCGGACGCGCCGAGCTCCTTCGCCTCCTTGGCGTGCTCGATCACACGGTTGGTCTCGGTGTCGATGCAGCCGACGAACACGGGCACGCGGCCGTCGACAATCTCCATGACGGTCTGGATGATCTCGCGGCGGCGGGCGTCGGTGCTGAACGCGACCTCGCCGGAGGAGCCGAGCGTGAACAGGCCATCGACGCCAGCGTCGATCATGCGGTTGAGCGAGCGCGCGAAGCTGACCTTGTCGACTTCGCCGTCGGCGGTGAGCGGGGTGACGACCGGGGGGATGACCCCGCGGAATTGTGTTGTCATGATGGTGGTTCCTTTACAAAATCAAGTTATTCGGATAATGGTCGGCCATTGCCGTCGGCCCCGTTGAAGGAGGCCAACGGCGGAATGGCGAAACGGTGAATCGTCGGCTTACCGACATTCCTCCGCGGTCGGGTGCAGCAGCGAGGGCGCGGCGCCCAGCAGCAGCTTGGTGTACGAATCCTGCGGATTGTTCAGCACGTCGTAAGCCGCTCCGCGCTCCACAATGGTTCCGTGGTTCATCACCACGATTTCGTCGGACACATAGCGGACGGTCTGGATGTCATGGCTGATGAACACCAAGGACAAACCCAGCGACTTCTTGAGATCCGACAACAGGTTGAGGATCTGCGCGCGCACGGACACGTCCAGCGCGGAGGTCGGCTCGTCGGCGATGATCGCATCCGGATTGAGCGACAGGGCGCGGGCGATGGCGACGCGCTGACGCTGGCCGCCGGAGAGCTGGCCCGGCAATGCGTACAGAGCGGACTCCGGCAATCCCACCATCCGCAGCAATTCGTGGGCGTGCTTGTCTCGGCTCGCCTTGTCGCCGAGCTTGTGCACGACGAGCGGGTCGATGAGCTGGTCGATGACGCTCATGCGGGCATTCAGCGCGGTGGCCGGGTCCTGGAAGACCACGGACACCACGCGACCGATCTCCATGCGCTCCTTGGCGGTGCGGTGGGTCACGTCCTGGCCCTTGAACAGCACCTGGCCGGAGGTGGCCTGCTGCAGGCCGCACATCACGTTGGCCGTAGTGGACTTGCCGCAGCCGGACTCACCAACGATGCCGATGGTCTTGCCCGGCATCAGGCGCAGATTCACCTTGTTGACCGCCTTGACCTTGTTTGGATGCAGAATTGAGCCGGCTCGGGTGGTGAAGACCACCTCGACGTCCTTGAGCTCGATGATCGGCACGTTCGGATCCTTGCTCATCGGGCACCTCCTTCCTTGCTGATGGCTGTCGGGGCGTCAACGGCGGGCGTGACGTCCGCGTCGTCGGGCAGGGCCGCGTAGAAGTGGTACGTGCCGGGCACCTGCTTGAAGATCGGGCGGGTGTTAAGGCCCACCGTCGGATGGCTGGAGCGCGGCGCGAAGCGGTCGCCCTTCGGGAAGTCCGCCGGGGACGGCACGGTGCCGGGCACCTGGTGGAGCCTTCCGGCGCCGGCCTCGATGGAGGTGACGGCACCGAGCAGGCCGCGGGTGTACTCGTGGCGGGGGTCGGTGAGGATCTCCTTGGTGGAGCCCTGCTCGACGACCTGGCCAGCGTACATGACGGTGATGGAGTGCGCCACCTTGGCCACGAGGGCGAGGTCGTGGGAGACGAAGATCATCGCGAAGCCGAGCTTCTCGCGCAGCTCGTTGAGCAGGTCGATGACCTGCTTCTGCACGGTCACGTCGAGGGCGGTGGTGGGCTCGTCGGCGACGACCAGCTTCGGGTCGCGGGTCAGGGCCATGGCGATGAGCACGCGCTGGCGCTGGCCGCCGGACAGCTCGTGCGGGTAGGACTCCAGCGTGCGCTCCGGATCGAGGCCCACGAGCTTGAGCAGTTCCTCGGCGCTGCGGGTGCCGCCGCGGGAGGTGAGCTGCTTCATCTGCGCCTTGATGAGCATGGACGGGTTGAGCGAGGAGAGAGCGTCCTGATAGATCATGGCAATCTCGTGGCCGCGTAGGGCGTTGTGCTCCTTGGGATCCATGCCGACGAGGTTCTTGCCGTCGAACAGGATCTCGCCGCTGATCTCGGCCTTCGGGTCTAGCAGGCCCATGATGGCCAGCGAGGTGATGGACTTGCCGCAGCCGGACTCGCCCACGAGGCCCATGGTCTCGCCGGGACGCACAGAGAAGCTCACGTGATCCACCACGTTCACGTCGCCGTGGCGCGGGAACTTGATGCACAAATCCTTGACCTCGATGACCGGCGGCTCGGTGCTCTTGGGCTCGAAGCGGTCGGTGCGCTTCATTTCGGCCTCGCGCAGCTTGGCAAGGGATTCCTCCAGGCTCTCGTGCTGGGCGGCGTAGGCGGCGACAGGATCGACGAGCAGACGATCCTCCTCACGCTTGGCTTCCTTGTCTTCGTCGGTTTCCTTGATCGGCGCGGTCGGAGCGGCCACCATGGCGTCGGTGATGCCCTCGGACAGGATGTTGAGGCACAGCACGGTGATCATGATCATCAGGCCCGGGAACAGCGCCTGCCACCAGTAGCCGAAGATCACGCCTTCCTTGGCGGAGGACAGGATGTTGCCCCACGTCGGGGTCGGCTCCGGAATGCCCAGATTAATGAAGGACAGGGACGCCTCGAACACGATCGCGTCGGCGACGCACAGTGTGGTGAACACCATAACCGGGGCGGCTATGTTGCGCATCACATGCTTGTAGAGAATCCACGGGGCGCGGGCGCCGGAGACGATGACCGCGCGCACGTAGTCCTTGCCGTACTCGCTGATGATGTTCGCGCGCACGATGCGGGCGATCTGCGGCACGTACAGGATGCCGATGGCTGCGATGATGCCGAACATGGACTGGCCGAGAATCGAGACGAACACGGCGGCGAGGGCGATGCCCGGCACGGACATGAACACGTCGATGACGCGCATGATGATTTCCGAGATCCACGTGCGGGCCACGGCCGCGATCGCGCCGATGAGCGCACCCAGCACCAAGGCGAACAGGATGGACAGCAGGCCGATGACGAGCGAATACCGTGCGCCGTAGAACACGCGGGTCATCACGTCGCGCCCAACGTTATCGGTGCCGAACAGGTGCTCGGCGGTCGGAGACTGATAGCTCACGGTAATGGCGAGAGGATCCTCCGGCGAGATCACCGGCGCGGCGACGGCCACGACGACCAGCAGCGCGATAAACAGCAACGCGAGCCTGGATCCAATGGTCATTTTGCTGAAACGGTTGAATTTCACTCCGGGACGCGACACCGCGTCCACGACTTTGGGTTTGCCAAACAGCATGTCACACCGTCCTGATTCTCGGGTTGATAAGCACGTACAGCATGTCAACGATGATGTTGATGATCACGAACGCGAGAGCCACCACCAGCACCACACCCTGAACGAGAATCGGCTCGTTGCCGTTGATGCCTTCGAACAGCGCCGTGCCCATGCCGGGCAGGGAGAAGATGATCTCGGTGATGATGGCGCCGCCCATGAGGTAGCCGATCTTCATACCAAGCACCGTGACCGGAGTAATCAGGGCGTTGCGGAACACGTTGCGCGCAATGACGACGCGCTTGGGCACGCCGGCGCCGATGGCGGTGCGTACATAGTCCTTATCCAGTTCCTCGACCATGGAGGTTCGGATGATGCGGGTCATCTGTCCGGCGACAGGGAAGCCCAGCGAGAACGCGGGCATGGCCATGCGCGCCAGATATTCACCGGGATCCACGCTAAACGGCACGAGCTCGCCCGCACCCGGCAGCAGGGCCAGCTTGATCTGCAGCAGGTAGATCAGCAGCACGCCCAGCCAGAAAGACGGGGTAGCGATGGCGATGATGGAAATCACACGGATGACCTGATCGACCCACGTGTCACGGTAAAGGGCGGCGAGCACACCGAAAATCACCGAAAACACCACGGCGATGATCAGCGCGATGAACGTCAGCTGCAACGTGATCGGGAAAGCAGTCGCGATGCGGGAAGACACGGAATCCTTGTTCACGCCGTATACGCCAAGGTTGCCTTGGAACAGGCCGCCGAGATACGACAGGAACTGCTCGCCCCACGATCGGTCGAAGCCCATCTCGTGGCGGTATGCCGCAAGCTGCTCAGCCGTGGCATTTTCGCCGAGAGCCGAGACCGCGGGGTCGTATTGGGAGAACGACATCAGGAAGAACACGAGGAAAACGACGCCGAATGCCACAAACGGCAGGGATATCAATCGTCTTCCCAACAAACGAAGTAAATTGCCCACTCTATATGCTCCTCAAATGGATGGTTGCGCAAAATAAGGGCGTCGCCGCGTCAGCATCGCTGCTTGCGCAGCAGCGCCCTCGGGATGTGATGGCGAATGACTTGTGTGGATCAGCCGTTCAGCTTGGAGTTCAGGAAGTACAGGCCAGTGGTTCCAATCGGGGTGTAGGAGCTGAACACGTTCTTCTTGACGGCGGTGGAAAGCTTGCGGTGGAACAGCGGGTACATCGGCAGCTCGTCGGAGAGCAGGTCGAAGCACTCGTTCCAGTAGCTCTGCTGTTCGTCGCCGGAGGACTGGGCGGCCTTGTCCATGAGTTCATGCAGCTTGTTGTATCCGTCGGAGCCGTTCCAGAACATGCGCTGCTTGGTCCAGACGGTGTCGCCGAACCACCAGTTGAGCAGCACGTCGGGATCGTTGCCGAACACGGTCGGATCGCCGGGGCCAAGCACCATGGAGAAGTCGGCGTCGTCCTTATCGGTGATGGTCGGGAACAGGGCGGAGGACTTCATGGACTGAATGTCCACGTTGAAGCCGATCGCGTCGAGGTTGTTCTTGATCTGCGGCGCCAGCTGGGTGATCCAAGTCTGATCCGTGGTGTAGAGCGTGAACTTCACGCCTTCGGACACACCAGCCTCCTTGAGCAGCTCCTTGGCCTTCTCAGGGTTGTAGGTATACACGTTGGAGGCCTTGTGATAGGCCTTGAAGCTCTCGGGCATGAAGCCGGTGACCATGTTGGCCTCGCCGGACAGCTGGTTCTTGATCATGCTCTCGGTGTCGATCGCATAGAACACGGCCTGACGCACGCGCTTGTCGTCGAACGGCTTCTGCTTGGTGTTGAACATGATGAACGCCTGATTGAAGCCATCCACCGTCTCGATGTCGGCGCCGGCGGCCTTCAGGGTGTCGAACGCCTTGGCGGGGACGTTCTCCATGATGTCGCTCTTGCCGTTCTGCATGGCGGTGACGCGGGCGGTGTCATCCACATTCACGTTCCACACCATGTGGGAGACCTGCGCGGGGAATTCGCCGTTGTAATATTCGTTCTTGTCGAACTTCACCTGCTGATCGGTGATCTCGACGTACTTCCACGGACCGGAGCCGATCGGCATCTTCTTGAGGTCCGCGTCGCTCTGACTGGCCGGAACGATGTGTACCAGCGACATGCGCTCCTTGAACAGGGTGAACGCGTACTTGAGCTTGAAGTCAATCTTGTTGTCGCCCTGCGCGGTGATCGAGTCAATGAACGAGAGCATCGGAGCGTAAACGCCGCCGGGCGCCATGACGCGCTCGAACGAGGTCTTGACGTCGTTGGCGGTCACGGCGTTACCGTCCGAGAACTTGGCGCCATCGCGGATCGTGATGACGTATTCGGTGTCGGAGATCTTCTCCGGTTCGCCGGCGGCCAAGCCGGAGACCAACGAATAGTCGGACATCTGCAGCGTGTACAGCGCCTCGGTCACATGCCAGTTGCCGGCCATCGGCAGGGCCATGGACGTGGACAGCGGATTGAAGTCACGGCTGCTGTACGCCACCTGCGCGGTGATGGTGTCCGCGACGGAGGGACCTCCCTTGGCGTTCGTCGTGCCGGTTCCTCCACCGCAGCCGCTCAAGGCGAGCGCGCCGGCCAATACCGCAGCGGCGGTCTTGGCCATTCGGGTCTTCCACGAGTACATCGGTTTCTCCTCTTCGTTGAGTGATAACTGAATCAGGATTCGATTCTCCATCCAATCGAATCTTTCTTAATCATATGACATCTGATGTCTGATTGCAAGTTTCATCAGACGTTTTATGAGTGCAGCTACCACGTTTTTTCCTTGCAATGCAACGGTCTCAAACCGCGGTAACCACAGTGTTAAGACATCAGACAACTTATATTTCGCCGGAAACATGAGATTCACATGCGGCCCAGCGGTGCAGTATGGGCGTAACCGCCTGATTGAACGCGGCAATGTCAGTCCTGCGCAGACCGTGCTCACACCCGGGAATGAAAACCGTTTCAAGGTTCGGCTTCCCCATTGCCCTGACTTCCTCCAGCCCGCGCACACCCACGAGATCTGAGGGATCGTCGGACGAGACCACCACCAAGGGCACCTCTATCGAGGACACCACCTGATGCCAGTCCTCCGCGAAGCTGACCACGCCGGTGAGCTCCAATCGCGGATCACATCGGTTCTGCCCATAGGCCCAGCCGATATGATCCTCCATCGGCCAATTCGGACGACGCGTCTGATTGTGACGGATCGCGTTGGCCGGGTCGGATGCCCAGTCGTGCAGCAACGCCGCATTGGCCGGCGCGTTGTCCACATACCGCTGTCGCTGCTCATCGTTCAGCCATGCGGGATCCTCGACCACTGCACCGAGGCAAAGATCGGGACGACGCCTGACCAGCATCGTCACAATCGCACCTCCCATGGAATGCCCGATCATGATCGCCCTGCCACCGTGGACGTGTTCAAGATATTCAACGGTCTCCTCAAACGCCTCATACGCGGATTCGAATGGATGTCGGAGTTGAGCATCGGCATATCGCGGCGACAGGCCATGCCCCAGCATATCGACCGCAACCACGCGAAAATCATGACTGAGATAGTCGATGTAGTCGGACCAGGCAATCGCCGCGTCGCACACGCCGTGCAGCAGGACGACAAGGGGACGATTCGGATCGCCCGCTGCAATGAAGCTGAGTATGCGCCCCGCCCCGCTCACAGCTTCGCCTCGAACCAGCGCGTGATGGTCGTCGGATGCGTGATCGCCGTGCCCACCACCGCGGCCCACGCGCCGGCGGCCATGACCTGATGCAGTTGGTCGGGCGTGTGGATGCGGCCCTCGCACAGCACGGGCACGTCCGGGAACGCCTCGATCATCTGGCCGAGCAGCTCGAAGTCCGGACCGTCGGTCTTGGGGCGCTCGCCGGTGTAGCCGGACAGCGTAGTGGATATGATGTCGGTGCCGGCCTCCACGGCGCGCTCGGCGTCGGCGAAGCTGCCACAGTCGGCCATCACGATCACGCCCTCGTCGTGCAGGGCGCGCACGGTCTCGGCGTAGGTCAGCCCGTCCGGTCGCGGGCGTCCGGTCGCGTCGATCGCGATGATGTCCGCTCCGGCGGCGGCGCAGCAGCGGGCGTGGCGCAGGGTCGGCGTGATGTACACGCCCTCCTCGCCGTCCTTCCAGATGCCGATCACCGGCACGCTCACCTGGCCCTTGATGGCCGCGATGTCCGCGAGGCCCTGGCAGCGGATGCCCACGGCCCCGCCCTCCACGGCCGCCATGGCCATCTGCGCCATGGTCTCCGGGTGGCGCAGCGGCTCGCCCGGGTACGCCTGGCAGCTCACCACGAGGCCGCCCCTGATCTTCTCGATTGCCTGATGCATGCTGGTTCCTTCCTGTTGTCGTATCTTGTCTATCGCGCGTCGTCCGGCGCGCCGATGCGCCGGTGGACAGCCGCCGCCGCGCCGATCAGCGGCGCCGCCCCTCCGAGCTCGCCCTCGACGAGCGGCGTCGGCTTGACGAGCGCGAGCGCCGAATCGGCGAACCCGGCGCGCAGGGCGTCCCACCAGATCGGACCGGCCTTGACGACCGAGCCGGAGACCACGATCACGTCCGGGTCGATGAGGTTGCCCATGCCGCCGACGCATTCGCCGAGCGCACGGGCGCTGTCGGTGAGCGTGCGGCGGGCTAGCTCCTCCCCCGCGGCCGCGCGGGCGGCCACCTCGGCGCCGTCCGCAGCCGGGAGGTTCTCGTCGCCGGCCTCCTCGCAGCGCCGATTGTAGAGGTCCTTCAGCCCCGTGCCGGACGCGACCGGCTCGATGTGCCCCTCGAGGGTGCCGCACGAGCATAGGAATCCGCGGCCCAGCGCGCTCGGCACGTGCCCCGCGTGGCCGGCCACGCCGTGCGCGCCGGTGAACAGGGCGCCATCCACCACGATCGCGCCGCCGATGCCGGTGCCCACGCCGATCGAGAGCACCACGCCCCTGCCGCGTCCGGCGCCGTACGTCGCCTCGCCCAGACCGTGCGCGCCCACGTCGCCGATCATGTGCACCGGCAGGTCGGTCACGGCCGCGAACGCGTCGTAGATGCGCTGGCCGCGCCAGCCGGGCAGGATGTCCGTGGCGGAGACGATCTCGCCGGTTTCGCTGTCCGGCACGCCCGCCGCCGCGATGCCGACGCCGGCGATCGCCACGCCCTCGGCCTCGGCGCGCTCAAGCTGGCGGACGGCGAAGGCGACGATGCGGTTCTTCAGGTCCTCGCCGCCGCGCGCGGCCTCGGTCGGGATTTCGCAGCGGGCCGTCACCTCAGGCCTGCCGTTCGCGCCCGCGTTTGCGTTTGCGCTTGCGGGCAACGTCACGAATCCCGAGGCGACCTTGGTGCCGCCGATGTCGAAGGCGAGGTAGGTGGGCGCCGCCCCCGCGCTCATGCGACGACCGCCTCGTGGATGCGCGCGAGATAGTCGAGGCGCTCCTCGACCGTCGCGTCCTTGGGCACGCACACCTTGGCACCCAGATAGTCGAGCGGGCGCTCCTGCGTCCCGGCGGCGTGCACGGCGGCCTTGATGGCGGCGGCGTCCATGAGCGAGGTCGGCTCGTCCGGGTTCATGGGCAGGTGGCCGTCGATCCAGCCGTAGCCGTACTGGGTCTCCTCCGGGCCGGCGCCGGAGAACATGAGGCCGCTCAGCACGCCGGCCTTCGCGGCGGCCTCCACGTGCGCCACGGCGGTTTCGGGCGTGCGCCCCTCCACCACCGAGCGTCCCCAGTTGACGGTGAGCCCAATGCCGGCCGACCCGCACAGCGCGATCTCGTCCTCAATCGACAGGAAGCCCTTTTCCGGCTTCTGCCCCTCGACGTACTTGTCGCAGTGCTCGATCACCAGCTTGGCACCGGACCAATCCAGCTGCGCGAGGGCCTCGAGCGAGGCGGCCATGGCGTCGCGGCTGGCGATCCTCGTGGGTGCGGAGTGGATTTCGATGAACTTGACGTCCTGGCTGGCCCTCCACTGGGCGAGGTCGGCGAGCGCCTCGCGCAGCTGCTTCATGAACGCGAGCGCGGCCTTGCGCCCGTCCTCGTCCGGGCTGGCGAGGCCGAAGTTCGGGTCCTTCCACACGTGCTGCATGGTGCCGGGGATGACGGTGACGGTGTTGCCGCGCCAGCGCTTGGGCAGGTGGCCGGCCAGCCAGATGCGGTCGGTGGTGTCCGCGAGGTCGCCGGGGAAGGGCAGCTCGGTGCCCTCGATCCACGGCTGCTCGCCGAGCAGGTCGTAGTAGGTTTCCTGGGCTTCACGCCCCTGGGGCAATGACGCGTATGCGCCGACGACGAATGATGGCATGCTGGTTTCCTCCTTGAAATGCCGGTGCCTGAGCATTTCTATTCTACTATCATCAGACGTCTGATGTCCAATCTGTTAACGCCGCTCAACGAGCGTGTTCCGTCGGCCCGCGCTTCGACCGCCACTTGACTTTCCGAGGGCGGATCTCCGCCGCTGTGGACATCTACTCCGCCTTCCGAGGGCACCTCAACGGGCGCGCCACGGGCATCGGCCCCTCATATTGCGCCATATTCCAACGGCGGGGCGCCCCCGCACGCCCCCACGCGCCGATGCGACTGCCCTCGGAAAGGCGAGTAGATGTCCGCAAAACGCCCCACCGGCCCTATCGGAACAGCGACACCCCGCGGCGGGCCATGCAGAACGCGTTGCCGAGCCACGTGTGCTTGGAATTCGGCCACACGGCGCCGAGCCTCGGCGCGTTCTGACTCATCCAGATGCTCGGCACGCGCCCGTCCGCGCTGCGCGAGCCGAGCAGGTTGAAACCGTTCTTTTCCAACAGCCATTCAGGGTGCTGGGTGGCGATGGCCAAGCCTTCTTCGAGGGTGAGCGGCAGACGCTCGTCGGAATCAATCAGCTTGCGGGCCACGTCGGGCTCGCGGTTGATGTAGCAGGTGCCGGTATGCGGATCGACCACCAGATAGAACGGGCCTTCGGGCGGCATGAATCCGTCTTGCGGCAGGAAGCTGGCGATGTCTCGCGGAGGCATGGTGGTAAAGCCGGCCATGCGGTTGATGGAGGTTCGCGCAATCAGCGATTCGGGCGAGACTAGCTCGCGCGTAGGCACCAGTAGGATGTTCGAGCCGAGATCGGAATGCTCGAGCGCGCCGATGAGCGGCTCGGCAAGCGCGCGGAATGCGGCGGCACTCATATCCGCCACGTCCGGGTAGCCGAGGGCCACGATACGGTCGAGTTGCTTTTGCGCCTCTACTGATGCGATAGACATGGCTACCAGTGTAGAACACTGCCGTCTCTTCGCTAGTCACTTTGCCAGTTATGGAGAGGATATCGAGCTGCGCGGCGCGGGGTACGCCATGGGGTGCGCCGCCGAGCCACCATATGGGAAGACGGCCACTGTTGTTCTGCATGTTTCGTACAATTACCGTGTGTTTGCGGCCATTGCAAGACGGTCGCTTGAACGTATCAGCCCATCGAAACCCGAAGGTCATAGAGGTCATCATGCCCGAAAAGATAAAGGTCGGCATTCTCGGCGCCACCGGTATGGTCGGCCAGCGTTTCATCACGCTGCTGGAAAACCACCCGTGGTTCGAAGTGGTCACGCTTGCCGCTTCCGCACACAGCGCCGGCAAGACGTATGAGGAGGCCGTCGGCAGCCGTTGGAAGATGGAAACGCCGATGCCCGAATACGCCAAGCACATGGTGGTTGCGGACGGCGACGACGCCGAGTCCGTGGCCGCGAACGTGGACTTCATGTTCTCCGCGGTGAACATGCCTAAGGACGAGATTCGCGCCATCGAAGAGCGTTATGCCAAGACCGAGACCCCGGTGGTATCCAACAACAGCGCCCACCGCTGGACCCCGGACGTGCCGATGGTGGTGCCGGAGATCAACCCCGAACACTTCGCGGTGATCGAGCACCAGCGCAAGCGCCTTGGCACCACACGCGGTTTCATCGCCGTCAAGCCGAACTGCTCGATTCAGGCCTACACTCCGGCGCTGGCCGCGTGGAAGGAATTCGAGCCACGCGAGGTGGTCGTCAGCACCTATCAGGCGATTTCCGGCGCGGGCAAGACCTTCCAGGATTGGCCTGAGATGGTGGGCAACATCATCCCGTTCATTTCCGGCGAGGAAGCAAAGAGCGAGAAGGAACCGCTCAAGGTGTTCGGCCATGTGGACGCCGACAAGGGCAAGATTGTGCCGTTCGACGGCGACCTCAAGATCACGTCCCAGTGTATCCGCGTGCCCGTGCTCAACGGCCACACCGCCACCGTGTTCCTGAACTTCGGCAAGAAGGCCACCAAGGAAGAGCTCATTGATCGTCTGGTGAACTACACCTCCAAGGCGTCCGAGCTCGGCCTGCCGCACGCGCCGAAGCACTTCATCCAGTACCTCACTGAGGAGGACCGCCCGCAGGTCAAGCTTGACGTGGATTACGAGGGCGGCATGGGCGTTTCCATCGGCCGTCTGCGCGAGGACTCCATCTTCGATTGGAAGTTCGTAGGTCTGGCCCACAACACCCTGCGCGGTGCCGCCGGCGGCGCCCTCGAGTGCGCCGAAATGCTCAAGGCCCTCGGCTACATCACCAAGAAGTAGCTGCCATACTGCTTTGCAGAAGAGCCCGTTATTTCGTCGCTCGCGCGACGAAATAACGGGCTCTTGCGTTGAAGCCAACTATCGCATATGCCTTTCCTGACTTTTCCCCACCCAAAAAAGTCTCTCGCATCGTGTTTCAGCACCAAATCGCGTTTCGAGGGGCTGATTTAGCTTTCTCCGGACGTCTACTACCGCTTCAAGGGGCTGATGGGCAAGTAGCCGTGGCTCAATAATGGCGAAATGATGTTGCTGCAATGCCGTTTATACTTGGAGTTTCGCATTCGAGGAGCCCCTCGAAATGGAAGTAGACGTCCGGAAGAGGCCAAATCCGCCCCTCGAAACCGAGAAAGCCCTCCACAAGGAGGGCTTTCATCGGATTTAATGCACGTATCGCGGCTCAGCGACCGGTTCCGCCGTACACCACGGCTTCAATCTGGTCGGCATCGAGACCGTAGGCAGTGTGCAGAGCCTTGACGGCGTCGTTCAGCTGGTCGAGCGGCACAAGCGCGGCGATACGAATCTCGGAAGTGGAAATCATCAGCACGTTAATGTCCTCATCGCTCAGGGCCTGGAAGAACTTGGCGGCCAGACCGGAGTGAGTCTTCATGCCGACGCCCACCACGGCCACCTTGCCAACGTTGGTATTCACATCGAAGGAGTGGTAGCCCAGCACGTCCTGCTTGTCGAGCAGCGTGTTCTGCACCTGCTTGACGGCGGCCTCCGGCACAGTGAAGGAGATGTCCGCAGTACCCACGGACGCACCGGCCTGCACAATCATGTCCACATTCACGCCGGCGGTGGCCAGCTCGGTAAACACCTTGGCGGCCATGCCCGGCTCGTTCGGCACGCCGCGCACGGTGGCCAGCGCCTCAGAACGGTCGTGGGCGATGCCGGAAATCACCGGAGCTTCAGGACCCAGGTCGGGGAACAGGTCGCCCATGGATTTCGCTTCTTCTTCAGTCATGTCTTGCCTTGTCTTGCTTGATATTGCTAACGATTTTGTCGGTTATTCGGGTTCGGTTCGGTCTCGCTCAGTCGATGTTCGGCAGCGTGCGCGGATCCACACCGTCAGGCACCACCAACGTGCCGGGGCGGCGGGAGAACGAGGAGCGCACGTGCAGCGGCATGTTGAAGCGCTGAGCGTATTCCACGCAGCGCAGCGCCAGCACCTTGGAACCGCAGGAGGCCATTTCCAGAATGGCTTCGTAGCCGATGGAAGGAATGCGACGAGCGGAGGTCACGATGCGCGGGTCGGCGGTGAAGATGCCGTCCACGTCGGTGTAAATCTCGCAAACGTCGGCACCAAGGGCCACGGCGAGCGCCACGGCGGAGGTGTCGGAACCGCCACGGCCGAGCGTGGTGGCATCGCCCTTGGCGTTGATGCCCTGGAAGCCGGCGACGATGGCAATGTCTCCCAGCGATAGCGCGTTCTTCACACGATCCGGCTTGACGGCCTTGATATGGGCCGCGCCGTAACGGGCGTCGGTGAGGAAGCCGGCCTGCTGACCGGTGAAGGAGTGCGCACGGCTGCCTTCGGCGTGAATGGCCATGGCGAGCAGGCTCATGGAAATTCGCTCGCCAGCGGTCATAAGCATGTCCATCTCGCGCTCGGGCGGGTTGGAGTCGATGCTGAGGGCCTGATCGATGAGGTCGTCGGTGGTGTCGCCCATGGCGGAGACCACCACGGCCACTTTGTTGCCCTTCTTCTCCGTCTCGACAACGCGCTTGGCCACACGTTTAATCGATTCGGTATCGGCGACCGACGAGCCGCCGTACTTCTGCACGATGAGAGCCACTGCTGTCCTTTGTTCTTCTCTTGGGAGTATTTGCCGATTATTCTACGCAAACGCAACGATTATAAAAGTTGCCGCGTTCGCGAAGCGAACCATCGCCGGCATATGGACACCGTAATAGCCTTGGCGATTATGCTCCCGCGCGCTTCCGCCGTACACCGCCCGCACACCCGATGTTCGGTGGCACCGCATAGCCACCGCTAAATCGCTGTGCCGCTGAACCGATATGCCGCCCTGTCGCACCACGACGGTGAACCCGCAACCAGCAAACATTCAGGATTCCGCCGGGTGTTCTTTGAGGCTACTCCCCCGCCGCTCGGACGATGAGATTCTGTCTTTGACCGGGGCCATGCAAAACAATAAGCCGACGCTTGCCGGAATGATGACGCTCGGCGATTACCCGCAACGCATCTACCCCAACCTTTGCATTACCGCTATTGCAGTCAATGGCACTGTTTTGCAGCCCGATGACGGTGGAGAACGCTTCATCGACAACAAGCGGTACGAGGGCACTATCGCAGAGATGCTCGAAGGCGCACTGGGGTTCGTTGCCCGCAACGGGAAAACGAGAGTCGTGATTCGCGACGGAAAACGCACCGACATCCCCGAATATCCGGAAACCGCGGTACGAGAAATAATCACTAATGCTCTCATGCACCGCGATTATGGCCCATACTGCAACGGCACGCCCATCCGACTTGTTATGTTTTCGGATCGGCTGGAATGTTGGAATCCGGGCGGCGTATACGGCGGCCAAAGCATCAACGATTTGGGCTATGCCAACATGCCGACGCGAAATCCCACGTTAGTTTCAATTTTGGAAATTGAGAAAATCGCGGAAAATCGCCACTCGGGGATCCCCGTTATTCGGGATGAGGCTAGGACACACGGAGTCCGGCAGCCGGAATTTATCGACCAGAGAGGTTCATTCCTCGTACGGTTCTTCAACAGCAGCGCGGAAACGAATGCTAGCGACCATGACGCCACGCCCGGCCAAGACAAGAACAGCCCGCGCCCGGCCGACGTCGAAAATACTATTCTTGCGTATTGCGCCAAACCGCGATTGGCGCAGGAAATCGCAAATCATGTAGGCCGAAGCCTGCAATATACGCGACGAGAGTACATTCGGCCGATGGTCGAGGCCGGGAAACTGTCATTGACGCTCCCGGACAAGCCCAAGAGCAAGTACCAGCGGTATCGTCTGACCAATGCTGCATAGAATTCCATTTTTTTGTAGGGCGAAGTCACGAAAGTGATTGCGCCCATTTTTGATTCCGATTCTGAACCCATCAATTTTGCGCATTGAATGTACAAAAATTAGTGCATTGAATGTACAAAAACTACATTCAACACCGTTGCCGTCCAATCCTCAGCGAGAAACTCCCTAAGATCGGGGAAGCTGGAACCACATTGTCCGAAAACATGGTGGTGGACGCACTTAATCCGGTATGCTCCCGTCTACGCCGTCGCCCGGCACCGAGGCCGGGCGACGCAGCGAGAAAGGACATACCATGCCTGACCAACATCCCATTCACTCGGAAGGGCCACCGCAAGAAGACGACACCTCAGGCGCCTCGCCCAAGCCGATGCTGTCAACCGAGGGGCAGATAGCGCATCTCAAGGCCAGGGGCGTCGCGTTCGAACTATGCGACGAGCAGGAGGCACTGGAGTACCTGCGCGCGAACACGTACTATTACAAGCTCGCCGCCTACCGCGTGCTGTTCCCCAAAAAGGTCGGCGGGGCCCATGACGGGGAGTCGCGCAATCAGGTTCTCCGGAGTACCTTGTACCGCGAAAATTGTTATGTGATTGATGGCGTACACTCGATGGCATACGTGACAGCAAGACTCGGGGCAGCCAACAGGCAAACACGCATGCGCACACCCTGGCAGCAGGCATAGGGAGAGGGAACACAGAAAATGGCTTTTCTGCATAGACGCCCGAAGAGCAAGCATGCCCGTTCCCGCGCTAATGCACCCGCCGACGCATCCGCCGCAGCAATAGCCGACGCATCAGTCGATACAGCAGCAGTCGATACAACAACAAACAATTCAGCAGCAGCCGATGCGGCAGCAGCCAGCAACACTTTCACCCAAGATCCGTTCAACGAGGTCGTCGACGTCTCCGATCTGGCAGCCGAACGCCGCCGCCTCCAGCGCAATCTGCTGGCGATGCGCATCATCACCATCCTTCTGCTCATCGCCGCCATCGGCGCAGCCTGTTTCCCGCTGGCTCTGCAATTCCAATCCAGCCAGGAGCTGGCCGCCACTGCTGCTACCAGTGCCAAGCAAGTGGCCGGATGGCCCTACCCGCAGGCAGAGGACAAGCTGAAAGTCGCACGCGCCTACAACAAGAAGCTTGCCGATTCCGGTCAGCCCGTACTGGGCGAGGCGGTCGATCCGTTCTCGGCCGCGCAGGGTGGGTCACGCGCCAGCGGCGAGGACTCAGCCTCCAAGAAAGACAAGGAATACCAATCGCTACTGGATGCCGGCAACGGCGTGATGGGCACCATCAAAGTCCCCAAGCAATCCATCAACCTGCCGATTTACCACGGCACCTCCGAGGAGGCACTTGCCTCTGGCGCCGGGCATCTCTACGGCACATCGCTTCCCGTGGGCGGCAAGTCCACTCATTCGGTAATCACCGGACACCGCGGTCTGGTGGAGGCCATGATGTTCACCCGCCTGGACGAGGTGAAGAAGGGCGACTTCTTCTATATCGAAGTCATGGGCGAGACCTTGGGATACAAGGTGGATAACATCTCAGTGATTCTGCCGGACGACACCTCAAAGTTGCGCATCGCGCCGGGCGAGGACCGCGTCACGCTGATGACCTGTACGCCGTACGGTGTGAACACGCACCGACTGTTGATTTCCGGGCACCGTGTCTCGATTCCTGTGCCTGCCCCCGAACCACGCGACGTGCACGACGGGCGGACCATTGGCATCGCGGTCGGTGTCGGCATACTGCTGGCTGGACTGTTCATCATCTGGCTACTGCGGCGGCACAAGCCCGCACGCATCATGCATCACACCGCTTTCTGGCCCTGGCATCGCCGCGACGGAGAAAGCGCCAACGATACGTTGAGAGTGCTTGCCGAGCCAGTCAAGAAGCCAGTAGGCGAGTTGCCACCATCCGTATAATCATCCGGCATACATGTCGTCCACAGACACAAACGACATACGTTCATCCTCGCAGTATCGATTTCGGATAGATTCACCTACCTCATTTTTTGAAAACAGCACAAACCGAGCTGTCTCCGGCAAGTAACCACGGATTAATCCGGCCCTCCCACGCAGCCGCTCAACGGCTTCCGTCTCATTAAATGAGTTACGCCACTTGCACTCGCCTATCAATATCTGCTTACTCAGAGAATCAGCCGCAATCACATCAATATCGGTCTGTTCCCGCGCAATCGGATCATTACACCACCATTTGCTAAAAGGTTGTCGAACAACAGTCGAAGTACGTTATCTTCGAATCCATCGGATTCATTGATACGCGCAAGATAGTACGGAGTACCGCCAAAAGTCGCGTAATAACGAACCAAATCCTGCGACTTCGTGTTAGGAAGAAATTTCGCTGCGTCAGCGTAATCGAACGGCAACAACCTGATTTGGGCAGTGCGTCGGCCATACAATCGGCTTTTACGGCCAAGCACCTCGCTCTCCATGAACCCTTCATTACTGCCGGCCAAAATAATCGTCATATTAGTCGCAAGCAACCCATGATCAACGGCAATCTGCAGAGCGGACGGCAACGACGGTTCGGCAATTGCCGCATATGGAAATTCCCTGTAAATACGATACTCTCAAGGAGAGAGATGCCGCTTAAGCTTCGCGGCGGCCGGCTAGGGCTCGGCCGAGGGTGATTTCGTCGGCGTATTCGAGGTCGGAGCCGACCGGCAGACCGCTGGCAAGACGCGTAATCTTGACGCCTACCGGACGCAGCAACTGGGTCAGGTAACTGGTGGTGGCTTCGCCTTCGATGTTCGGGTCAAGCGCCATGATCACCTCTTTGACCTCATCGCCTTCCAAACGCTTGAGCAGGCCGGGGATGCGCAAATCCGCAGGGCCAACGTTGGCCATCGGGTTGATGGCGCCGCCGAGCACATGGTAGAGGCCGCGGTATTCGCGGGTGCGCTCGATGCTCATCACGTCCTTAGGCTCCTCGACCACGCAGATCACGCTGCGGTCGCGGCGAGGGTCCGCGCACACCGGGCAAGGGCTCGTCTCGCACACGTTGCCACAAATCTCACAGAACCGAACCTTGGCCTTGACCTCTTCGATGGCCTCGGCCAGCTCGCGGGCCTCATCTTCGGGGGCGGACAGCATGTAGAAAGCAATGCGCTGAGCTCCTTTGGGACCGATTCCGGGCAGGTGCCCGAATGCGTCAATCAACCGCTGGATGGCGCCGTCATAGGCCAATGCCATGTGTGCTCCTCATGTTTTTCTTTGTTTCGTATGGTGTGCTGCGATCAGTCATCCGTATGCTTCTTGGCGGGCTGGATGTTCTTCGGGTTCTTTGGGTCATCGGCCGCAAACTCCTCGACCTTCTTGACCTCGAACAGCTTCTTGAGATCATCCATCTTCATGGCCGTGGCATCGCCAAGCGACTGGTCGCTCATCGAATACTCATCGTCCTCGGCCGCAACCTGCGGCTGAGGGCTCGGTGGCATTGGCTGGTTCCACGGGTCAGCAGCGCCCGAGTTCTGGCTTTGCGGCATACCCTGACTCTGTGATGGGGTCTGCCGCTGAGCCTGACCCTGCGGTTGATTCCACGGATCCGGTTCCGATTGCGGAGGAGCTGGTTGATTCCATGGATCCGGCGCAGCTTGCGGCGCAGACGCAGCAGGCTGGTTCCACGGGCCACCCATCGGTTCGGCAGGCGGAGGCACCGGCTGGTTCCACGGGTCAGCGGATGCCGTTGAGGCAGCAGAATCCGCAGCCGGGGCACCCACGTTCGAGGAAGTAGACGCGGTGAATTGCTCAGCTTGGCCGGCCTGGGTATTGGCGGTCGCATCTTGTGCGTGTGCGACAGGTGCTGCCGGCGTTGCCCATGGGTCCACGTCATCGCTCATGTCCGGCACGGCGACATGCTTCTTGTGGTGCTCTTCAGGCGCCTGTGCAGATGCAGGGTCTGGATTGCTCGGAGCAAAACCATCAACAGACGGCTCACCTGCAGACGCAGATGGCTCGACCACAGCCTCAGACGATGCGGCAGGTTTGGCCCATGGATCGTCATCATCCAAATCGGGCTTGTTCGAAGTGCCTCCCGGCGTTACGCCAGAGGCACGGTGGCTGCCATCCGCATCTTCGGCGTTCCCCTCAGCAGCCGGCTTCTGAGCTTTTGGCTCACTGCCGGAATGCATGCCCAGGCCAGCTCCCAGACTCGAAGCGGCCAGACCCGCCTTGGCCATCGCAATCTGCTGCTTGACCTTGGCCAACTGTTCGGGGCTCAGGCGCTTGACGGATTCCACTCGCTCACCGTTGGCTGCAACGGACGCAGGAGCGATAACCGCATCGGCACCGAATTCCTGGCGTACGGCATCCATCACCACGATTGCGGCCTTTTTGCCGCTGTTATCCACCGCGAGCGCAAACGCATGCTGGCTGAGCGGCTTGTCGAAGGTCATGGACAGGCAGGGCAATCCCTTACGGTTGGGGCCGAATGCCACCGTCGGCACCTTGTCTCTGGTGACGTATTCGCGGATGGCCTGCGGCAATGCTGTAACGGCTGCATTCCACTTTTCATCAATGGATCGGGAGTCGGAGCTTGGAGCCGCAGCATTCGTAGCAGGAGATGCAGGCGCAGCAGGGGCGGCGGCTGCGGGCGCGGTCTGCGTCTGTGCTTGATTTCGTGCAGCGCCGGCGAATCCACCGTGTGAGGCCCCGACGAAACCGCCACGAGATGCGCCGGCAAAACCACCTGCTGCACCTCCCGCAGCGGGAGCGGCAGAGGCTACAGCTCCTGTGGCTGACGCGGGAGCTCCCAATGCGGGAGCGGCAGCGGGTGCAACGAACCCGTTTTCGCTGCCGGCCAGCAGTCGGGCCGCCAGCAATTCGAGTCGCATACGCGGAGAGATGGCACCGGTCATGGCACCCAGCGTGGTGTTGATGATATCCGCAATGGCGGTGAGCGCGCTCAGTCCAAGGGCCTTGGCCTGGCGGTGCAGGTCGTCCATGTCCTCGGCCTCGGCCGTGTCTGACAGCACGGATTCCGCGCGGTCGCCCGCCAAAGTCAGCACCAGCAGGTCACGCACGCGGGCCAGCAGATCCTCCACGAATCGTCGTGGGTCGAACCCGCCGACCACGACCTTCTGGATCACGCCGTACAGGGCCTCGCCGTTATGATCGATGACCGCATCGATGGCCTCACCGATCAACGCTTCAGGAGTGAAACCAAGCAGAGCCACGGCGGCATCATGGGTGATGACGCCCTCGACGGAACCGACCATGAGCTGGTCCAACACGGACAGGGTGTCTCGCATGGAGCCGCCGCCGGCACGCATCGCGAGTTTCAGCACGCCGGGCTCAGGCTTGATGCTCTCTTTCTCGCAGATCGTTTCCAGATAGGGGCCCATGACCTCCTGCGGCACCAGACGGAACGGGTAATGATGGGTACGCGAACGGATGGTGCCAATCACCTTGTCCGGTTCGGTGGTGGCGAAGATGAACATCACATGCTCGGGCGGTTCCTCAACGATCTTGAGCAGCGCGTTGAAGCCCTGCTGCGTGACCATGTGAGCCTCGTCGAGGATGAAAATCTTGTAGCGGTCGCGGGCGGGGGCGAACCCGGCGCGTTCGCGCAATTCGCGGGCATCGTCCACACCGTTGTGTGAGGCGGCATCGATTTCGACCACATCGATGGATCCCGGGCCTCCGGTGGCCAGATCCTTGCAGCTTTCACACTCGCCGCACGGATGCGAGGTTGGGCCCTTGGCGCAGTTGACGCAACGGGCCAGGATACGCGCGGAACTGGTCTTGCCGCAGCCTCGCGGGCCGGAGAACAAATAGGCATGCGTGAGCCTGCCCTCGTCAAGGGCTCGCATCAGAGGAACCGTGACCTGGTCCTGGCCGATCACACCTTCAAAGGTGTCCGGACGATAGCGACGATACAGTGCAAGTGCCATAGCTACTAACCTACCTTGCCCCTCACTCAATTTTTCGTAAATAACAGAGATCGTTTCGGTATATACCATTCCGAGCAGTTCATTGCTTCGTTGATATATTGGCGATCTCATGGGCGACATGCACCACACGGTTTCGGAATTGACGTTATTTTGTTCGGTATTTCCTCGTACTCCCGTTTGTTTAACATAGTGTCAACATCAGTTACATTCAGGAGGCACCCATGAGCCGGATTCTCAAGGACAAGCGCGCCAACCGCGGAGACACTCGCCGCGAGTCCATTGTGCGCGCCGCACGCGAAATCTGCTTGGAAAAGGGCTTCTCCAAGATCACCGTCTCCGACATCGCCAGCAAGGTCGGCATGACGCGATCGCTGTTCTACCACTACTTCAACGACAAGGACGCCGTGGCCGACGCCGTGCTGGATGATGTGATCGATGAGATCCTCACCAAGCTCGAGGAATGGAACCAGGCCCGCGAAATCGGCAACGTGAACAAGGCGCTTGACGAAATCGTTCTCGTACTGCGTTCGCTCATTGCCGACGAAAGCCCGTTCTCGAACCGGATGATCCAGGACGGCAACGCCGAACTGTACATCAAATTCATCGACCAGGCCGCCGACCGCATCGCAGACTACATCGCCCAGACCACAGTGCGCGACTTCGAGCAGATGCATGGGCTGCCAATCACCAACGTCCACGAGACGTTCTTCACGCTCAACGTGGGACTGATCTCCCTGATCCGCTCACACCCCGGTGTCAGCGATCGCACCATCAAGGAAGTCATTGCACAGACGCTACACATCGAAAGCTACATCGCATAACCGCTGCCAGCGGCAGACCTCCCCTCAGTCAGCTTCGCCGACAGCTCCGCTCGGAGAGGGGAGCCAAAGCATTTTCGTCTAGTTAAAGCGTCCGGTCACGGGATCACGGCCATCGCGGGTGATGGCATCGAGCACCTGCTGCCTGGAATCGACCTCACGTGCCGCCACGGCCGGCGGCACCAGCACGCGCAGCGCGCAATTCTCCGCCACCACACGAACCGGCAAATGCCCGATGTATTCACCATCAGCCATCAGCACCGGAGGCTCATCGCCTTCGTTTGCGCGAGTGACCTCGATTTCTCGAATCCGCTCCCACCCAAATACGTCGGAGGCAAGCAGCTTGCCGTTATACGCATTCGCAAGAGCCACTGCGCACTCCCGCACGTTCGGCACATGATCCATCCACACCAAATCCAGCAATCCGTCGGAGAAACAGGAGTATGGCGACACCTCGATACCACCACCGATATGCCGTGAATTCGCGACTGTCAACAGCGGGGTGATGATGTCCCTCTCGTCCACGGAACCATCGGCCAACGTGGCCTTGATGTGGTATCCGTAACGCTTCATATGCGTCAGCTCCACCAGTACCGCCGAGAAATAGCGCATGGTGCCGGTCGGCAGACGCGAATGGTTCGCACGGTCATTGATGCTCGCATCAAGACCGCAGGAGAGCATGCCGGCATAGTAGCGATCGATCGGATACTCAGCGGACCTGTCGCCCTCGCACTCGTATTCCTCCCCGGTGGACGTATCTACCGCATAACCACCTTCCAAGGAAGTCACACGGCCCATGTCCACATCGATATGCGAACCGCGCACGATGGCGCCCACGATGCCTTCCACCGCGGTTTCAATACGGTTCACCGGCAGCTTGAGCCCGCGAGCGAAATCGTTGCCCGACCCCATGGCCACAATACCCAAAGGCTTGCCGCTGCACCCAACCGCATTGGCGCCAAGCGCTATCATGCCGTCGCCACCGACCACCACCAAGTAGTCATACTCATGCGACCGTTCACGAGCCTGATGCAATGAATCCTCGAAACTCGTACCGGTAATGTCGATGACTTCAAAATTATGGGAGCGACCTGCCTCTTCCAGCAGATTCAGCACCTGCGCATCCACCTTGGCACCGCGTCCTTTATCGGAGGTGGGGTTTCCCACCATTGCCACGATGCTGCGGCGCTCGTTGTGTTCACTCTCGCTCATGCTTTTACCTTAGCCAAGGATGGCGAAAGTCCGCTAGAATGCGGCCCTGTTTTATGCTGTGTGGTTACTCACTAGCACCTCCCTTATCGCATTCCGCCGGTCCGGCAAGAGCCGTTCGCTGCACGCGCGGCGTCAATGGGACTGCAGTATCCACTGCCACGGTGACCTGCACATCATCCGACTGCACCATGCAATCGGGCAATGCGACGCTATTGGATACGGCCAGCTGACCTGCGAACGCGCATGGATCGTCCGCCCACCCATGCCATGCGGCATAGGCGGCATCGAAAGCGATGAGGTCAGCTAGGGAACGTGCCCGGTTTTGGCAAACCACCAGATTGCCAATGCACGCCGTTGCCGAAAGAGCCACCCCAACCAGCATGACCAGCATGACACCGGCCATTGTGCCTGACCCTTCTTCAAGACGTGACATACGTGGCATACATGCCGCCATCGCCGTTCCCCCCTCCCGACCGACCGTGTGTGTTATTGCCGCGCAGCCACAGCTTCACCATGCACCCGAGTAGGAGTCACATTCAAAGGCCCTGGCAAAACGGGGCATTCGACCGCCACTCGCACCAAGCTGCCTTCCTGATGCACAGTCACATCCACTCGGCTTCCCACAATATTCACGGCAGCCTGTTGTGCTGCGGATTCATCATCAGAAACCACCAATTCACGCGCGGATGCCGTTGCGGCACTTTGGCAATCCATGGATACCGCAACCACTCGGGTAAGCGTCAGCAACACCCCCGTTATTGCAATGACGCTGGGCAGCACTACCGCGAACTCGGCCGTGGCCGCACCCTCATTGTGCACAGGCGGCAAACGGGCGAGCCATCTGCTGAGACCTTTTCTCATGTTCATTGCCCTCCCGAGTCGCTCACCCGACGTTCAACGCCTTTTTGATCAGATTTGTCAGCAACGTCTTAATGGCATCCGACTTCAGAATGGTGACCAAAAGCGCCGCGAACCCGGTGGCGGCAATCAGCACCACCGCGTACTCGGCTGTGGCCGCTCCTTCTTCCGGCTCAGCCATAAGCGTGCGCATCCGTGCATCCATGAGGCATAGTCGTTCTTTGGCACGGGCATTGAGCTCGGCGATTTTGGCTTTGCTGTGGGCAAATATGCCCGCTTGACCATCAACGATGATGGGAATGTGCGTGTCCATCGGTATTCCTTTCCCCACGGGAAGGCCCACATCAATCGTGCGCTCTCCTGACTCCGTGCGATAGCGTTTGGCCCTCGCGCCGAACACTGTGACGCGAGGTGAGTTCCACTGTGAAGCAATCCGGCGTGCGGCGCATCAGCGAACAGCACATGTGGTTCTAGCTTGCCAAGTTATCCACACCGCGGCGTGTCATCCACAACAAAAGTGGATAACCACCAGCCATGCGTCATGACACAACGCAAGACGATGGCACAACGCAAGACGAGACAACCAAAACAGGCCAGAAGAAACCTACATCAGGAAAGAAGCAATTGCTGGAAGTACTCCGACAATGACAAACGCCGGCAAAAAGCACAAGCCAGTCGGCATCAGCAAACGCACGGACAAACGGGCAGCGGCACGTTCTATACGCGCTCGCTCATCCTTATCAAGCTGTTCGACAGCAGCATCGATAAGCACTCCGGGAGAATCCCCTTGCAACCAAGCCGGTTCCAAAGACTCGCGGATCATGCCCAGTGCGATGTCACCAGCACCGCCATCCGTATCGCCATGCTGCCCTGACCGGCCTCGCCGTTTTGCGCCACCCAAACGAGCGGAATGGTTCATCCCCGCCGAAGCATCCGTCCCGGCTAAGGCGGCACACCATGCGTCCGACCATGAGACGCCGCGCAATAATGATTCGCCCACGCGGCTTAAGCATTGACCGTATGCGCCTCCAACAGCGCGGCCCACAACATCAAGGGCCCGCGGAACCGAGGCTCCTTGCCGCAGAGACACTTGCACCATCCGCAGCACCAGCATGGCCCATGCCGCATCGGCAACCACAACAGGCTCGTCATGATTCGCCCATTGCCCAATGTCAGGCAGACGACTGGCTGCACGCGGCTTCACCATGCTCAGCCAGCATGCGAACGCCGCGCACCCCGATGCAATGCATGTTCCAATCATCTTCGCCTCACCCCGATAGCTGTCAGCCGTCTCGCATCAGGGCGCGCATCCAAACCAGACCGACCACATAGCAGCATCCGCCCGACACCAAACACACTAGGCCGCGTTGAGAACCGAACAAGAATAGCAAGGGGTGAGCTCCCATCAATTCCCCCAACACAACCGCGATTGCCGGCAACGCGCTGAGCAAACCAACCGTGGCTTGAGGCACGGCGAAGGCCTGCGCCCTCATGTTCTGCATCAATCTCATATGCGAGTAGACATCCAATACCGCCTCCAAGCAGGGCACGGCACGGCAGCCCAATTCCTCGCTGACTGTCGCTGCCGCAGCAGCGCCCATGGCGGCACGCACGGACTGCGCGCGTGATTCGTCCGGCAATCGTCGCCGCTCAAACAAGTCGGTCAGGCGTTGTGGGGTCAGCCTGCGCACGGCAAAACGTCCGCCGAATTGCTCCTCGAACGCTTCCACCAGCGTTCCTCCACCTGCCATGCGAGCAATGGCGGAGGCCAATACCTGAGCGATTCCGTTCCTCGGCAATGCTGCTGTCGTTCTACGCCCAGCACCACCTCCGACGTTCGAGTCCCACCCATTCCGGCTCACGAAACCTCCACCAGCACCTCGATTGAGCCTTCCAGAAAGACTCCGCACATCACGCAGACGATCAACAACCCCAGATTGGCGACTAGGCCATATCAGCACAGCGACCATTGTCAGCATCACACACCAGAGCAATATCCCACCCCCCTAGCTACAGCCCCACAATGCCGCGAAATCACGCCACTGAGGTGAATATCGAGGCTCGGCCGAACCGTCCCAAGCCACCAATGGAACGCCTTGCAATTCACCATACGAGGCGTGCAAAGTGCCGATTTGTGCAATATGCCTACGGCCGTCCACTCGTTCAAGATGCAGCACCGCATCGAAGGCGCCTTCGGCAAGCATGGCCAATGCACGAGGAGCCACCCCGGCCAGTAATCCCAGTGCGATCAAACGCTGCGGCACTTGCGCCACGCTGTTCGCATGCAAGGTGGTCATGCCGCCCCGGTGGCCGGAATTGAACGCCCTCAGCAGATCCACAATCTCCTCGCCACGGCATTCCCCCAACACCACCCGGTCGGGGCGCATGCGCAGCGTGGCTTTCACCAAATCGGGAAGGCCCACCGCACCTTCGCCTTCAACGTTCGCTTCCCTCGCCGCCATGGAAACATGATTCCCATGGCCAAAATCGACAAGCTCCCGCACCTCTTCCACGGTGACGATACGGTCATTCGCATCACACTGCGCAAGCAACGCCTTTGCCAGGGTGGTCTTGCCCACGCCGGTACCGCCAGTAATCAGCACGGCGGCTCTCTTGCTCACCAGCCCGCTTAGTACCGAAATCCAGCCGGCAGGAAACATGCCCAACTGGGCAAGCCGCTGCAACGATGCCACCTCGCTGCCGGGGAATCGTATGGAAATCGACGCCCCCTGCGGCACTAACGGCGCTATCACCGCATGGACACGCACACCATGCATATTGGAAGCATCGGCAATAGGGCACGCATCATCCAGGCGGCGCCCCAATTGCGCGCATAACTGCACCGCATAATCACGCACCACTTGCGGCGATCGGAATGGCACTTGCAAGATATGCTCCCGCATACCGCTGCCACGATCCGCCCAGACGCGGCCCTCACAAGTCACCGCAATATCAGTGACTCGATCATCTGAAGCAAGCTCATCCAATAACCCGAAAAACATGCCTGCGCGATGCAATGCCGTCATGATATCCCCACTTCAATCAGGCAGCCCGAGCACCAGCGCGAATATCCCGCTCCACCGCATCGGCGAGCGCCTCGATGGCCTTACGACTTCCCTTGGGCACGGATCGGATGCCTAATCCCTCAAGCACATCACCGCACAAGCTGGAAGTCAGACGGATGGGACCCACCACTGCAGCGCTCAGATAATCTTCGGCTTCGGCAACATCCACGCTCCCGCGACCTCGCGGCGTACCTCTCGGTTCGATGCCGCCAATATGGGGAATCCCGCATTCCCATGCGGACAATCTGAGCCGATGGGCTTTGGCCCGAGCCAAACCGATTACTGAAAGTTCCGCGGCCATCACCTGCACTCCATGGCGCAAGTCACTCACTGTTTCAATCAGGCCTCCCTGGCCGGCATCTACGATGACAATATCGTGCGTTTCGGCAAGTGCCCGAATCACGGCCTGCACTTCCCACCATTCAGGCTGCCGCGTGCTCCAGGGATCGCACGGCAGCACACGAATACCCTCCCAGTCAATGAGCTCATGACGCAGTGCCGCTCCTTCAATACGGCCCAACGGAGCGTCTATCTGACTGAAACGCAGACCCGGCTCACGCTCGAGGCCAAGCAGCAGATCCAAGCATCCCGCCACGAAATCGGCATCGACCAGCACGCAGCTTTGCCCACGCTCCGTGAGCGTCAGCGCAAGCATAGAGGCCATGACGCTGAGCCCCACGCCACCGTGACCCGAGGTCACGGTCACAATATTGTGCAATGCCACGTTCGTGGAGAACGATTCTTCCGGAGTCCTGTTCGACCGTTTTCTCTCATACGCAGCCATTGGTTGCGGAGGAGGGGTGTAGTAGCGCGGCGGCGGGGAGGGCCCGACCCCAGCGGACTGGGGAGGGGACGAAACGGCCGCTGCCGGAGAGCGAGCAACGCGAACAGTGCGAGAGGATGTGTCGATATTCATAGGGAGATTGAACCGTGCGAGCCAACCTATTTCAACCGAAATCAGGTTCTGTGGTTCCAGCTTGCCGAATTATCCACACCCCGGCATGTTGTCCACCAACAATGTGGATAACACAACAAAGCCCCGTTCCGCACATCACATGCGGAACGGGGCTTGGAAAAGAAACGAACCCTACAGCACCAAAAACTACTTATTAAGGTTCTCGATACCGGATTCCATCGTATCCAGCTGGGAATCGGCAACCGACTCCGGCTTCTTCTTGCCGAACTTGGCCTTCAGCAAACCGATGATGGTGGGCGCCAGCGAAACCAGCAGAATCAGCACGATCACCAATTCGAAGTGATCCTGCACGGCCGGAATATTGCCGAAGAAGTAACCCAGCAGCGTGAACAGCGTGGACCAGCACAGGCCGCCAGCCACCGAGAACGGGGTGAATCGGCTCCAACGCATGCCGGAAATACCGGAGATGAACGGCATGAACGTACGAATGAACGGGAAGAAACGGCCCAGGAACACAGCCAGCGGGCCCCACTTCTCAATCATGTGCTCAGTTTTGGCCAAACGCTCCGGGGTCAAGGCCTTCACCTTGCCGGACTGGATAATGCGGCGGCCGAAGAAGTGGCCAATGAAGTAATTGCACTGGTCACCGACAATCGGGGCGCACCAGACCACCGGCAGCAGCCAGAACAGCGGCAGCGCAGCCTTGCCGGTCGCGGCATCGGGAGCGGCGAACACACCGGCAGCGAACAGCAGGGAGTCGCCCGGCAGGAATGGGAAGAACACCACACCCGTTTCGATAAATACGATGAGGAAGATGAAGCCGAGGGTCGGCGCCACACCCATGGCAATCCAACCGGCAATCGCGGCACGCGGATCCTTCAGCAGTTCGAGGATGAAATTAACGAAGCCCATGTGTTTCCTATGAGTACTAAATCTTGTATTGAGCTGCCAGCCCAATGAACCAGACAGTTATATGCAAACCGTCAAACACCCTACCAGCCGGCCTATAACATCAGGTCGACTGGGGGTTTCCCACACAAACTCCGCAATACAAACGAAATTTCTACTCCCCCAAACGCTGCCGCACAAAGGCGTCCAGCGCGGCCGCATCGATGCCCTCATACGAGTCGATGGAGGCAAACTGACCAAGGCCGGAAGTGTCGGTGCGAATCCAGCCAGTCTGCGCAATTAGTGTGGCCCCCGAGGCGGCGCCGGAGCGCAGGCCGGATGAGGAATCTTCCATTACCACGCACTTGACCATGTCTTCAGGCGCGATGCCGAGTCTCTCAGCCGCGGCCAGATATGGGGCAGGGCTCGGCTTGTGCTCGTACGGATCATCGCCGCAGACGTAGCCGGCAAGCAATCCATCAGCCTGCTTCATGATGTTCTCGGCCATGCGGCGAGGCGAAGTAGTGACCAGCATGGATGGGATGTCGGCTTCCTTGAGCGAACGCAGCACGTCTTGCACACCAGGAATCCACGGCAGACGTTCGACCTCCGCCTTGAATACATAATCCTTGAGCTGCTTGTCGATTTCGGGAATGCTCAATGTGCAGCCATGCGCAATCATGACCTCCGCCACGTGTGGCACCGGAGTGCCGGAGCACTCCCAACCGAGGTCCTCGTTCCACTCGCCGCCATTGTTGTGCGCGATCTCAATCTCACCGTCATGCCAGAGCGGCTCAGAATCGATGAGAGTACCGTCCAAATCCCAGAACACGGCTTTGAGCAGCATGGTTACCTCCGTTCGCATGACCGCACGCCAATCGGCGCCTTTACTCTTGCTGCATTCCATTGCACCAACCGGATGCGACAACCATAGCGCGTCAGCACACCGCTCCGGCACTTCAGCGCATGGTCAAACCACCATCGACGTGCAGACATTGCCCGGTAATGAAGCCGGCCATGTCGGACGCCAACAACGCGACCCCTCCGGCGATGTCATCGGGACGGGCAAGGCGGCCAAGAGGCGTCATGGCAATGATTCGTTCACGAACATCCTCGGTGGTGGCTGCGCTGGATGCGGTTCCGGCCGTCAAACCTGCGGCAATGGCATTAACGGTAATGCCGAAGCCGCCCAGCTCCTGGGCCAGAGAGCGGGTCATGCCGACCAAGCCGCCTTTGGCAGTGATATACGAATGGTAGGGCACGATGGGCGAATCGACCAGATTGCTGGAGATGTTGATGATACGCCCGGAGGTCTGGGCTCGCATCAGCGGCACCACATGTGAGCACATCAGATATGCACCATGCAGGCATCCCTCGATCTGTGCGCCAAACTCATCCCAATCGCCTCCAGCAAAAGTGGAACGGCGACGCGGATCAAAGGAGAAGCGTCCGAAAGCATTATTCACTAAGATGTCCACGCCGCCGAATGAGCCGACAGCGGTACCCACCAGCTTGGAAGATTGCGATTCATCGCAAACATCCGCCTGTACAGCTATAGCCAAGCCTCCCAGTGAGTGGATGTCTTCAACAGTGCGCTGCGCGCTGGCGGCGTCATGTACGTAATTGATGACGACAGCGGCTCCGTGCGATGCCAGGCATTTCGCCACGGCCGCTCCTATGCCCTTGCCGGAACCGGTGATAATCGCTGTTCTGCCATCCAGATTCACCATTGGACGCCGTGCCATATCGCTTTGCTCTGTCATTGCCCTTGCCTTTCGCCCTGCTACCAGCCCCTGCTGCCCGCAACAGCACAGGCCTATTCCATATCCATATCGAACGAATCGCTGTACGCGTCGCTGCCGCGTTCGACATCCACCGCGCGCAACAGATCGATGAGGTTGAAGCCCCCATCATGATGCCAGCCGGATTTCGCCCGATCCATCTCACCGAGCGGACAGATGCGATTCACACCGACCGCGGCCAATATATCTGCAAGACCAAACAGTCTGGTTGAATCCACAGCGACACCGCAGCTCTGCAGCCAGCCACGGCAGGAAGTCAGTCTTCTGGCAGCGTCCAACAAATCTGGCACCGCCACCACGTTGACGGTGCGGTTCAACGGCGACATCAGCGAAGCAACATCCTCGTCGGCACCGCTACCGTCAAGTTCTCGATACAGCACCGACCATGCCGTGCTATGGCCACTGGCGAACACCGCGGCCTTCCCGCCCATCAAGGCTCTCATCTCAGTGTCGGTGCGCACCCGCTGAATGGCCACGTTCTCGGCGTCACTCAATACGGAGCGCGGATATTTGCGCCGCTGATTCTCAAGCTCGCCACCGAGCAGCTGAGCCACTTCACGAGGGGTGAGGGCTCCATTAGTCTCCACGAACACGGTCTGCGGAGCCAGGCAGCTTTGCTGGTCATATGTGGCGATGTCAACAGCCACACGATGCACGGTATCGGCATAGGTATCAGGGCGCAAAGCCTCTCGGCCAATGAACGCCAACCCGACTTTTGCTCCGTAACCTAGACAGGGCTTGGATCCGGCGACTTTGCCCGCAATCAATTTGGTAGTCTGCGAAGAACCGTAATCATGTTCGACGACAGGGCGATAGGTAAGCCAATCGCTCCTGCCACGAATACCGGATCAAGCCAAACATTGGAAACGAACACGTGCTGAAAACCCAGCAGTACGTTCTGGGCGGTCAGCTCCTTGCGTATTGACATACGCTTCCTCTCTCAACGCGCATATGGGATGCCGAGCCGAACAGAGGAGTTCAACCGTCGCATTCCCTACGCGAGTGTTAGCTCACAGGTTCGAAGGGTTCGGCACATACCGTCTCAGCCTAAAGCACCCCTTACGAATCGGTTTTCGCACGTCACCGTAACAAACCTTGACATCTCCGTCAAGAAAATTCGTGCTTCTTTCGGCAGCTGCCCGATGTGAGATAACAAACAGTTTTACGAATGGAGAAGGAATCGAAGCAACGCGGCCAGACTCACCAACCCCACAGGACCATGGACTTGAAGTCGGCGGGAGTGGAGTTGGAGTCGCCGGTGGCGCCGGCAGCGGTATCGGCGGCAGTATCGCGGCCGGGCAGTTCGCGGGTTTCGCGGCGGATGGCGTTGCGCCAGAGGCGGGCGCGGTTGGAGCGTTGTACCTCCACAATATTGCCGTCACGGCCTGCGGCGAAAACGCTCTCCTGGTCGCCGGTTTGCATGCGTTTGACTTCGCGGCGCAGTTGGCGATTCTCCTCTTCGAGGACCAAAATGCGTGCGATGCCGGAAAGATTGATGCCTTCGTCCTGGCTCAGGCGCTGAGCGCGAGTCAGGCGGGCAATGTCACGCAGGCAATAGCGGCGAGCGCCGCCATCCGTGCGCTGCGGACGAACCAAACCGAGGCGGTCGTACTGACGGAGGGTCTGGGGGTGAATGTTGGCCAACTCGGCGGTCTGGCCGACGGTGAAGATGGGCAGTTCGATGTCGAAGCCGACGTCATCGGCTCCGTCGAGATCGGCCCTGCCCATCACGAGCGCGGTTGCGCACATCGCGTACAACTGCTTCATCTGGTTGGCTAACCGCGCCATTGTTCACCTCCTGTGATTTTGAGAGCCTTCGGTTCGACTCCCGGCTCCCCTCAGAGAGGGGAGCCAAGACCACCCTCAGTCAGCCTTTGGCTGACAGCTCCCACCAGCGGGAGCCAAGATTGCGCTCATTCAGCTTCTGCCAGCGGGAGCCAAGATTGCGCTCATTCAGCTTCTGCCAGCGGAGCCCCTGTTAGTTGAGATAGTCGCCGGCTTTTTCGTCGAATTCTTTGGCGGCGTGCTTGACCGCCAGACCCGGCTTGGCAGGGACCATGATCTGCACACGGCCGATCAGGTCGCCCGGCTGGTTGCCACGCTTGACGCCCAGCCCGGCCAACTTGACCTCGGCACCGGAGCTGGAGCCCGCGGGCACCTTGAAGGTAACCAGGTTCCCGTCGATGTCCTTGGCGTCAACCTTGCCGCCGGCCACGGCCTGGCCTACGGTGACGGGCAGGTTCATGACGATGTCACGACCGCGCATCGAGAACGTGGAATCCGGATTGACGGTGACGTGCAGGTACAAATCGCCGGCCTTGCCGCCGTTGATGCCCGGCTTGCCCTTGCCGGCCAGCTTGATCTTCTGACCGTCCTTGACGCCGGCGGGCACATGAGCCTTGAACTTCTTGCCATCCACGGACAGGGACACGGTCGCACCCTTGACCGCCTGACGAAGGGTCAAGCTGATCTTGGAGTTGCGGTCCTCGCCGTTTTCGGGGCGCGGGGCTTCCTCATAGCCGTAGCCACCGGCGTTACCGTATGCCTGCTGGCCGTAGCCGCCAGCACCCTGCCCCGCGGCTCCACCGAACATCGAGAAGATGTCGTTGAGATTGGGGTTGCCGCCGCCCGAAGTGGAGAAGCGGATACGCGAACCGTTGCCACCGGCACCCTGGCCAAACATGGAGCCGAAGATGTCGGAGAAGCCGGAAGCGTCGAAGCCGCCGGCACCGGAACCACCGGCAAAGCGGGCGCCGCCCATACCGAACTGGCGAATCGCGTCGTACTTTTGGCGATCTTCTTTCTTGCTCAGCACGTCGTAAGCTTCGGAGATGTCCTTGAACTTCTCCTCGGCTTCCTTGGTCTTGTTGACGTCAGGGTGGTACTTGCGGGCGAGCTTGCGGTACGCCTTTTTGATGTCGTCGTCCGAAGCGTCCTTGGAGACACCAAGGACTTTGTAGAAGTCTTTACTGAGCCATTCGTTTTCAGCCATTCATGTCTCCTTTCTTGAAAAGTCTTTATGGTTGGCTCCCGCTGGCGAGAGCTGTCGAGCGAAGCGAGACTGAGGGTGGTTTATATTCAGTGTTTGACCACCCTCAGTCAGCCTTCGGCTGCCAGCTCCCGCCAGCGGGAGCCAAGATAATGTCAGCTCGTTAGCGAGCTGGCCGTTATCAGTTTTGCGGGGAGGCTACTACTACTCGGGCGGCGCGGATTACGCGGTCGCCGATACGGTAGCCGGCTTCCACCACGGTGTCGACGGTTTCCTTGTCGGCATCGGCATCCGGCTTGTGCAGGATTGCCTCATGCTTGGTGGGGTCGAAGTCCTCGCCCTTTTCGCCGAACTTCTCGACGCCGAACTTCTCGAAAGCCTTGTCGATCTTGGCAGCCACCGCCTTGAACGAATCGTCCATCTCGCTGTTCTCGCGAATGCGGTCGATGTCGTCAAGGGCCGGCAGCAGCGCGGTCAGCACGTCGATAATGCCATGCTGGCGGAAGCGCTCCTGCTCCTTCTGCGCACGATTGCGGTAGTTGATGAACTCCGCGCGTTCGCGCTGCAGGGCTTCGAGGTAGTCGGCGGCTTCCTTCTTGGCCTTGCCGAGAGGGGTGAGGGTGTCTTCAGAATCAGACTGGCCTTCGCCAGTCTTCTTTCCGGCATCCGACTTCTCTCCCTCAGCTGCGGCAGGAGCCGCGTCGGCTCCTTCATTGGAAGGAGCCTGGGCAGCCGAATCCTGCGCAGAGCCAGACTCGGCGGAGGCGTCAGCCCCTGAAGAGGCCTGAGCGGCCTGGCCGGCAGCCTCAGCATCTGAGGGATCCGGCAGGTCGTTCAGGTAGTCGTCCTTGTTGAACTCGGACATCACTTGTTGTCCTTGTCGTCATCGTCGTCCACGACCTCGGCCTCGACGGTGTCGTCGTCAGAACCGGAGGCGGAGCCAGCGGAAGCGCCGGCCGCACCGGCACCAGCCGCGGCACCTTCAGCACCCTGCTGGGCGTAGAGGACCTGGCCGATCTTCTGAGCGGAGGTCATCAGCTCACCCTGAGCGGTCTTGACCTTATCGGTGTCGTCACCCTTCAGGGCTTCCTCCAGAGCGTTCACCTTGTCGGTGACTTCCTTGACGATGTCGTCGGACAGCTTGTCCTTGTTGTCGTTGACGAGCTTCTCGGTGGAGTAAGCGAAGGCTTCAGCCTGGTTGCGGGTCTCGGCGTCTTCCTTGCGCTGCTTATCCTCAGCCTCGTGAGCCTCGGCTTCCTTGACCATGCGGTCGATCTCGTCCTTCGGCAGGCCGGAACCACCGGTGATGGTCATGGACTGCTCCTTGCCGGTGCCCTTATCCTTGGCGGACACGTGCACGATGCCGTTGGCGTCGATGTCGAAGGTGACTTCGATCTGCGGGACGCCACGCGGAGCCGGAGCGATGCCGGTCAGCTCGAAGGTGCCCAGCGGCTTGTTGTCGCGAGCGAACTCACGCTCACCCTGGTAGACCTGAATCAGCACGGACGGCTGGTTGTCTTCAGCAGTGGAGAAGACCTCGGAACGCTTGGTCGGAATGGCGGTGTTGCGGTCGATGAGCTTGGTCATGATGCCACCCTTGGTTTCGATACCGAGGGACAGCGGGGTCACGTCAATCAGCAGGACGTCCTTACGGTCGCCCTTGATGACGCCGGACTGCACGGCAGCGCCGACAGCCACAACCTCATCCGGGTTCACGGACTGGTTCGCTTCCTTACCACCGGTGAGTTCCTTGACCAAGTCCTTGACGGCGGGCATACGAGTGGAACCACCGACGAGCACCACGTGGTCGATGTCGCTCACGGAGATGCCGGCGTCGTGCAGCACGTTGTTGAACGGCGTGCGGCAGCGGCCCAGCAGGTCGGAGGTCATTTCCTCGAAGTGCGCACGGGTCAGGGTCTCGTCCAGATGCACCGGGGTGCCGTCAGGGGTCATGGCCAGGTACTGCATGGAGATGGAGGTGCTGGTCGAGGAGGACAGCTCCTTCTTGGCCTGTTCAGCGGCTTCCTTCAGGCGCTGCAGAGCGATCTTGTCCTTGGACAGGTCAACGCCGTACTTGTTCTTGACTTCGCCGACCAGCCAGTCGATGACCTTCTGATCCCAGTCATCGCCACCGAGGTGGTTGTCGCCGTTGGTGGCCTGCACCTGAATGGTGGAGAAGCCGTCGTCGTCCTTGCCGATCTCCAGCAGGGAGACATCGAAGGTGCCGCCGCCGAGGTCGAAGACCAGGATGCGCTCGTCTTCCTTGCCCTTCTCCAGACCGTAGGCCAGAGCAGCTGCGGTCGGCTCGTTGATGATACGCAGAACGTTCAGGCCTGCGATCTTGCCGGCGTCCTTGGTGGCCTGACGCTGGGCATCGTTGAAGTATGCCGGGCAGGTGATGACAGCATCGGTGACGGGCTCACCGAGGTAAGCCTCAGCGTCCCTCTTCAGCTTCATCAGAATCTGTGCGGAAATCTCCTGCGGGGTCCACTTCTTGCCGTCGATGTCGACGGTCCAGTCAGTGCCCATGTGACGCTTGACAGAAGAAATAGTGCGGTCAACGTTGGTCACAGCCTGACGCTTGGCCACCTCGCCGACGAGGATTTCGCCTGACTTGGAGAACGCGACCACGGACGGGGTGGTGCGCATGCCCTCAGCGTTGACGATAACGGTGGGCTCGCCACCTTCCAGCGTAGCGATGCAGGAATTCGTGGTGCCCAGATCGATACCAACTGCACGTGCCATAATGTGTGCTCCTTAATTATTCGTTTGTTCTTACGTTGTTCGCTCAAGTTCCTTGGTTGGTTCTTGGGCCTTCCAAAACTTGAGCCTACATCACTCAACTTCTGTTTGGCAAGTTCTATTCCCAAATTCATCACAAAAGTTGAGCGATGTAGGCTCAGGTTTTTTGGAGCGGCTCTGAGCCACCCCCAGTCAGCTTCGCTGACAGCCCCCGCCAGCGGGGGCCACTCAGCAACTGACGCGGTGTGGACTACTGTTCGGAGCCCTCCTTACTGTTGACGACATTGCCGCCCTTGGAGAACCGCTGCAACAGCATGCCGGCAGCGGTCATCACCAATACGGCGACCGCCATGACGGACAGGGCTACGCCGGTGTTGGGCAGAGCGGCAGCGCCGAACTGCTGGGATTGGCCGGCCGCGGTGTCGGATGCGCCGTTGGAGGCGTTGCCGTCACCGGTCTGACCATTGCCGTTGCCACTATCGCCCGGAGTACCCGGGGTGGCTGTGCCGCCCGACTGGTTATCGTCCTTGCCGTCGTTGTTGCCCGGCTTGGAGGAATCGTCCTTGCCGCCATCAGGCTTGGTCGAATCATCGTCGGCGCCGGCCTTGAGCACGGCAGCGGCGAGCGCTCCGGCCTGGTAGCCGTCAGCGCCCACGGTGGTTGCAGCATTCTTATCCTGCGTCTCCGTCACCTTGCCATCGGCGGCCAGCACGGTGTACTTGCCAGCCGGCACGGCCTCGACCGTTGCGGCCGATTCGTTGGCGTTGAACACCACCACATACGTGTCGCCGCCGTCCTTCAGCTGGTAGGCCACCACGCCGTCGGACTGCTGCAGCACCGTCATGTTCTTGGCGATGTCATCATAGCTGCTCAGGTGCAGGTTCTTGATGGACTTGCGCAGGGCGATCAGGCCCTTCACATAGTTCACGGAACCCGCCTGCTCGACCGTGCGGTTCCAGTCGATGGCGTTCACCGCGTCACCGGCGTTGTAGCTGTTGCCATTGCCGCCCTTGGTGCGCAGGAACTCCTGGCCGAACTGCATGTCGGCGATGCCCTGCGAGAGCAGAATCAGCGAGTCGGCGAGCTTGGCGCGAGCGAGTCGCGTCTCCTCGGAGTCGTTGGGCGCGCTCTTGACCAGCTTGTCGTACAAGGTCAGGTTGTCGTGGATCTCGACGTACTGCACCACCTGATCCGCGCCGCCGTAGTTCGTGTCGGCGGTGCCGTTGTTGCAGTGGCCGTTCTCATCGATGCCCTCGCGCTTGTTGTTGCAGCCGAGCACGTTGGTGGCGATGAGGTTCTCCTTGTCGGCCTTGCCGGCGATGAAGCCGGTGTCCTCGTCGGAGAACACGCTGCCCTTGATCGCGTCGCGCAGGGAGTCGTTGAAGAACGCCACGCCCTTGACCTTGGAGGCATTGGGCTGCGTGGTTTCCTGGTTGCCAATGGCGTCAGTCATATCCCAGCCTTCGCCGATGACGAGAATCGACGGATCGATCTCGTCAAGCGCCGCACGCACCTGATTCATGGTGGTCTGGTCAATCAGACCCATGAGGTCGAAGCGGAAGCCGTCCACGTTGTACTCGGTCGCCCAGTACTTCACGGAATCGACGATGTACTTACGGGCCATCGCACGCTCGGAAGCCACGTCGTTGCCGCAGCCGGAGCCGTTGGTCAGGTTGCCATTGGCGTCGTAGCGGAAGTAGTAGCCAGGCACGGTCTTGTTGAAGGCGTGTTCGGAGGCGTTGTAGACGTGGTTGTAGACCACATCCATCACCACGTACAGGCCGTTCTTGTGCAGCCCGGAGACCATCTGCTTCATTTCCTTGACGCGAGCGCTCGGGTCACTCGGGTCGGAGGAGTACGAGCCTTCCGGCACGTTGTAGTTCTCCGGATCGTAGCCCCAGTTGTACTGCGCGCCGTAGCTCAGATCGCCGGTCTCGTCCACGGAACCGTAGTCGTAGACGGGCATGATCTGCACATGCGTCACGCCGAGCGACTTGAGGTAGTCGATGCCGGTGGACGCCGCGCCCTGCTTGCCGTCGACCGTGGTGCCCTCCTCGACGAAGCCGAGATACTTGCCGCGATTGGCTTCGGAGACGCCGGAGTTCGGGTTGATGGTCATGTCACGAACGTTCGCCTCGGTGATGATCGCGTCGGTCGGCTTGCTGAACGACGCCATGCGCTTGCCGGCATCGCCCTTCTCCTTGCCGGAGAGCACGACGGATCGCTCGCCGTTGGCCACGGCGGCGGTCGCGTACGGGTCGGCGGACGTGTTGACCGTGCCGTCGGCGAAGGTCAGCTCGTAGTCGTAGGCGTAATCCTTGAGATCCTTGTCCACGGCGAACGTCCACACGCCCTTCTTGCCGGACTTCTCCAGCGTCACGGCGTCGGTCTGCGCTGCCTTCGGATCGGTGGAGTCGGCGTACAGGCGCAGCGTCACCTTGGTGGCGGTCGGCGCCCACAGCTTGAACGTGGACTTCTCGGCCTTGTAGGTCACGCCGAGATCATCGCCGTCGTAGGCGTACTTCTTGTCGAACGCGTCAGAGCGCACGACGGCGCCGAGCGACACGTTCTGTGCGCCGTAGTCCTCGATCGTCACCTTGTAGGCCTTGGTCACGTCAAGATTGTCGGACGTGGTAATGGTCACGGTGTTCCCGCTAGCCTTCACGTCCTTGATCTTCACACCCTCGACCGACACCGCGTCGGCCGGCTTGTCGATGGTGAGCGCCTTGTTGAGCTTGACCGTGATGGTGTTGAAGTCGGTCATTTCGGCGGAGACGATCATGCCCTTGGCGTCGTAGAGCGTGCCGTTGGTGTAGATCGTCGTGTCGCCCTGCACCAGCCAGATTTCGGCGGATGCGGTGCCGTCGGCGTTCACGGTGATGGCGGACTGCGGGATCGTGCGGTTCTCGTCGTTCGGATCCTTGGCTTCCCAGCTGTCGCCGCCGTAGCGCACGATGAACTGCGGAGTGCTCATGCCGCTGCCCTTGAGCGTGTACTTGGCGATCAGGCCGTAGTCGTCGTGCTCGGTGAACGGGTAGGCAGCACCGTTGACGCCGTCGGCCCAGCCCCAGATGTCCCATGCCTTCATGCCGTCTTCGCTGGTGTAGTCGTCGGCGAGGCGGTGGTAGTGGATGGTCACGTCGATCTGGTTGGCGGCCTTCTTGTAGCCGTCGGGGGCTTCGGTGAGCGTTTCGTCCGGATTGGCGCCGTCGACCCAGATTTCGGCGGTGCCGGTGGAGCCGTCGATGGTACGGTCGCCGCCGACCTTGTCCCAGCCTTCGGTGGTGACGATCACACCGATCTTGGCGGCGTCGTACGCACCATCGATGGTGGTCTCGAACACCTTGCCGTAGGAGTCCTCGCCGGTGAAGGCGTGCCACGCGCCGTTCAGGGTGGCGCCGTTCTTGTCGGTGCCCCACATGTACACGCCGCGATCGGCGACGGCGTCGCCTTCGGCGGGCTTGTAGTGCACGATCACCTTGGTCTTGGGCTGGTACGACTGCACATCGGAGGGCACGCCGGCGCTGGCCTCGTGGTCGGCGACCGCCGTCCAGTGGCCCTGCGCGGTGTAGTTGCCGCCGCCATTCGGGTTGTCCCAGTTGTCGCCGCCGTCGGTGAATACGTATTCGAAGGACTTGCCCTTCGGATCGACCGTGAACTTGACCCAGCCGTTGCCGGCGTCGGCCATCAGCTCGTGGCCCTGCTCGGCCCAGCCGTCGATACCGTAGTGGAGGTACGCCTGCTTCCAGCCGTCGGGCAGCTTGTAGTAGATGGTGCGGCTCGTGTCGGCCGCGGCCTTCTTGGTCTCGTCGTTGACGGACAGGTCCGGATCGGACGGATCGGACTTGGTCGTGCCGGTCCAGGAATCCTTGGTCGCGCCCGCGTAGATCGCGATGGCGGAGTTCTTCGCGAGCGTCGCGTCGAACGTGCCGTCGTCCTTCACGGTCACAGTTGCAGAGCAGTCGCCGGTGGCGTACACGTTGCAGTATTCGCCGGCGGGCAGTGACGTCTGGAACGTCTGCTTGGAGTCGTCGGCGCTGTTGTTGAGCGCGAGGTAGCCGACGTCGCCGCGACCGAAGCCGAGCACGTTGGTGTCGTACGCCTTCCAGTTGGTGACGTCAGTGCCGTTGACCGCGTTGTGGAAGCCGATCATGCCGCGGATCGCGGTCCAACGTTCGGCGCACTGCCAGGTGCCGGAGGTCATCGAGCCGTCGGTCGGGCACTCCATGTCGGGCACGGAGGTTTCGGTGGCGCCGGGAGCGCCGTCGTCGGAGTTGTCGAAGTAGTAGCCGGAGTAGATGTGCGGCTGGCCGTAGTCGTACGCGAGCATGAACGCATTCGCGAGCAGGTACTTCGAGCCCTTCTTATAGGTGATGGCCGATCCGCGCTCGGTATCCCAGTTGGTCACCCACACTGCGGCCTTGTCGGAGCTCACCCAGCCGTCGCCGCCGACCTTCGCAAGGCCCTTGCTGGCGTCGGTGATGTCGCCGGCGAAGGCGACCGACAGGTGGTTGGTGAAGTTGAATTCGGAGACCTTGCCGTTCGCCACATAGTTGCTCGGCTGGATTTCCGCGGCTTCGGAGGCGTTGCCGATGACTTCCTGCTCGAAGAAGATATCGTCGGCGTTGCGGCCGGACTTCTCGGCGAGCTTGGCCTTGATGGCGGCCACGTCGGCCGTGGCGATGTGTTTGACCGCGTCGACGCGGAATCCGTAGACGCCGAGGTCGAGCAGGCGGTTCATGTAGTCGGCGAGCTTGTCCTGCACGTATTCCTGGCTGGTGTCGAGGTCCTGCAGGCTGGTCAGGCGGCAGTTCTGTACTTCGTCGGCGTTGGTGTAGTCGCCGATGTTCTTGGTGCAGTCGTGGAAGTTCTCTTTGGCGTACGGGATTGCGGGGAAGTTGCCCTCGCCGTCGTACTTGCTGCCGGCGACGCCGGTGCCCTCGCCCTGATCGGCGCCGGTGGTGTGGTTGATGACCGAGTCGGCGATGATCTCGACGCCCGCCGCGTTGCACGTGGCGATCATGGTCTTGAACTCGGCTTCCGTACCGAGCTTGGAGTCGAGCTTGTAGCTGACCGGCTGGTAGGAGGTCCACCATTCAGTGCCCTGGATGGACTCCATCGGCGGGGAGACCTGTACGTAGCCCACACCTTCGGGGCCGTAAGCCTCGGTACACTCCTTGGCCACCGAATTCCAGTTGGTTTGGAATGCGATGGCGATCACATCGCCCGGCGCGCCAACAGATGTGCGCGCCTGTGCATTGGCCTCGGCCTCGTCCGCAGAAGCCGGCAATGCTACCAGTGTTGTGGCAGACATTGCCACCGCTATGCCGGTTACGGCAAGGCGTTTGGCGAGCGAGCTGAATCGTCGTACGGCCATATGAGTCCTTTCTCTCATCCTTGAGCATTGACCGCACGAACCATGAAGGGAACCCCCCTATCGCACGGTCAGACCGTTGACAACGTTTGCAACACTTTCAGCACCACTCCTGCAGAAACGGCATGCAGCACAGTTGACAGACTGCATACGTTCGCAACACTATGTCCCAATCAGCATACCACACCAAGCAACACTTCCCCCAGCTTCGCGCTAACGTTTGCAGTATATGATACAAATGATTACACATCGTGGATGGCGCAACCCGTTAGGGGGATTACGTGGCATAGCCGATACCACGAATTGCACGAGGAGGAACATGGGCAAGGCAGACATCTACCAAGTAGCCAAGGAGGCCGGAGTCTCCATTTCTACAGTGTCGCGCGCCTTCACCCGACCGGAACTCGTCTCGGCGAAGACCCGCCGCAAGGTGCTGGATGTGGCCGATAAGCTCGATTTCAACATCTCCCGCTCCGCCACCGCCCTGAAGTCCGGACAGACCTACCGTGTGGCGATGCTGATGAATGAGGAGATCACCAGCTGGTTCAATACGCAAACGTTCGCGGGCATCGAATCGGTGATGCATCCGGCCGGCTATGACATCTCGCTGTTCCAGCACATCGATACCGCCGCAAACCGTCATGAGTTCTTCACCGACCTGCCGATTCGCCGCAATGTCGATGCCGTTTTCGTGGCCTCGTTCGCTATCGATCCGCACGAGGTCGAGCAGCTGCAGCGCATTCATGTGCCGATCATCGGCATCAATACGCCGTCTTCCGAAAGCTTTGACGCCACCATCAGCATCGACGACGAAAAAGGCATGTACACGGCCGCGCAGCATCTCATCAACCTCGGTCACAAGCACATCGTCTACCCCTGTTCCGAGGCAGCCGGGCTGGATTCCTCGATTGACGCACGCGCACAGGGCTTCATCAACGCCTGCAAGGACGCCGAAGGCAAGCATGACATCAATTGGGAAGTGCTCTCCGTGCCGCGCGGCCCGGCCTTCGCCGACTCCGCATTATCCGCGCTGCTGGCGATGGATGAGTTCCCGGACGCAATCTGCTGCCAGATGGATATGATGGCGATTCCGCTGGTGCTCAAGCTGGAGCGTTACGGACACCGCACGCCGCGCGATTATTCGATTGTCGGCTTTGACGACAGCCCCTATGCCGACACCATCAACTTGACGACCATGCGTCAGGATCCGTATGCGATGGGCCGCGCAGCTGCCAATAAGGCGTTGACGCTCATCAGCGGCAAGACGCTCTATGACCCGCACGAGGTGCTCGAGGCACAGCTAGTGCCGCGCAGCACCGATATTCCATTCGGGGAAATGGCGTAACTAGGCCAGCGCGCCGATAATCAAAAGCACTGGATAGACCGCGTACCAGGCCCACTTGGTCCAAGACTGCTTGAACCCGACTTCGTCATTGCGGTAGTGCAGGAAGGCCACACCAATACCGGGCGTAATGCACATCACGGCACCCAGCAGCCCGGCGGTGAACATCATCGTATTTTCACGCGCGTTCAGGAAGTAGAACACCAGCACAAACAGCAGCGTCAGCACACCGGTATACATAATCCGCTGATCCACGCCCACGCGCAGCAGCAACGCCCACAGCAGTCCGGCCAGAATGACTACAATGGTCAGCAGCCAACGCACCGCAGCCGCACCACCTCGCTGAGCACCGGACCACGGGCGCAGACTCTCCCCGCCGTACTGGTATGCAATCCAATCCACCAGCATGAGCACGACCAGGGCGATGACCAAGCCATACACCGAGTTCTGCGCGCTCAAGTCGAATGGCTTGCCGGTCATAATCAGGTCGTACGGCACATCGCTGACCACCGCGACGATGAACAGACGGAGCACATATTTTCCAATGCTGCCCGTATGCCGGTAGCCGTCGAACAGCAGCCATGAGTAGATGGGGATGGCGCACCATGAAGCCGCCGTGCACGCCACCACCACGGTCAGTGCAGCCATGTCCTGAGTCGGGTCGCCCAACATGGCCGGCAGGACCGAGACGCCGGCCACGCCCAATGCCATGAATAGGGCGCCGATCATCTTGAGACGGAATACGGACAGGCCCTTGCGGCGGCGCTTCTCACCACGCCGCTGCTTTGCCATCTCCACTTCGTTCATAAGGTTGCGCCTTCCTGTTCTGGCCCCCCTCTTCAGAGGGGAGCCAAGTTAAACCCCACTACTTAACGGCTCAGTCCTGCAATTACGAACTCGCCTGCGGCGAGGCTCAATCCGACCTTCGCCCGGCTATCGCCTCGCTCAGGCTGACGCTACAGACAGCCCACCGGGCTGTCTGCTTAACGCGTCAGCCCTTAACCGAACCAGACATCGATTCCTGGTAGAAGCGCTGCATGACGATGAATAGGATGGCGATCGGGATGGAAATCACCACGGCTGCTGCGGCGAAGCGCGCGTACCAGTTCTGGATGTATTCCTTCTGCAGCATGAGCCACAGGCCGAGGGCCACTGTGTAATTGGACTGCGTGCGGCAAATCACCTTGGCCATCACGAAGTCGAGCCACGGGGTCAGGAAGCCGATGATGGCCTGGTAGACGATCATGGGCTTACAAATCGGGATGATGATCTTGGTGAACACCTGCAGACGGGTGCAACCGTCCAGCAGCGCGGCCTCGTCAAGCGAGGTCGGAATCGTATCCATGTATCCCTTCATCACGTAGAAGCCCGCGCCGGTACCGGCGGAGTAGACCAGAATCAGGGCGATGGTGGTCATGCCTTCGCTGGTCAGACCCACGGCCTTCAAGATGAAGTAGATGGCGGAAACGGCCATGATGCCGGGGAACATGCCAAGCACCAGCACCACGTTCATGAAGGTCTTGCGGGCGCGGAAGCGCATGCGGCTCATGCAGTAGGCCACGGACAGCACGAACACCACCGAGATGAGGCACACGAAGCACGCCACGATGAACGTGTTCATGAACATCTTCGGGAAGTTCAGCACCGAGCGGTCGGTGAACAGCGTGATGTAGTTGTCGAGCGAGAACTCGGTGGGGAAGAACGTCTTGGTGTAGGGTGCGGTGTTCTTGTTGAAGCTCTCCGCAAACACCCAGACAATCGGAATCAGCCAGATGATGGCCATGACTCCCAGGAAGAGATAGGAGAGGACGTCGCCAAGAATACGACGCTTCTTGGTGTCATGCATCAGACCGTGCGATTCAGGTTGCTTCATACGGGAAGCCTGTACGGCCTGCTCGGAATGCCTGCTCATCGGAATGTCTCCTCGTTCTTGTAGGAACCGGAATTGCGGTAGGTGATCAGCGACACCACCGCGAGGACGATGAACGTCATGATGCCAATCACGGCACCGAGGTTGTAATCGTTCTTATCGACGGTCAGCTTGTACAGCCAGGTGATCAGAAGGTCGGTCTTGCCTGCGGAATCGCCGACCGGCACCGGGTTGCCGCCGGACAGCAGGTAGATCACGTTGAAGTTGTTCACGTTGCCGGTGAACGTGGTGATCAGGTACGGGGTAAGCACGAAGATGATGTACGGCATGGTGATCTTGGTGAAGATCTGCCACCAGTTCGCGCCGTCGATCTTGGCCGCCTCGTACTGATCGGTCGGGATGTTCTGCAGAATACCGGTGACCTGCATGATGGTGTACGGAATACCAACCCACAGGTTGATCACGATGACCGTGACGCGAGCCCAAGTGGCATCCGTGAAGAACGGCAGAGCCTGATCAATCCAACCCCACTCCATGAGCAGGCGGTTGATGGCGCCGGTGGGCTGAAGCATGGTGCGCATGACCAGCAGGGAGACGAACTGCGGCACGGCGATGGACATGGAGAAGCACGCACGCCAGAAGCCCTTGAAGCGCGTGGTCTTGCGGTTGATGACCATCGCGAAGAACATGCCGATAAAGAAGTTCAGGAAGGTGGCGAAAAACGCCCAGACCAGCGTCCAGATGGTCACCTGCAGGAACAGGCGGGCGTTGACGGTGCCGCCGCTGTTGGAGAACACCTTGGCGAAGTTGTCGAAGCCCACCCAGTCGAACAGCACCAGATGGTTGCGGTCGTAGCTGGTGAATGCCATCGAGATCATGAAGATCAACGGCAGAACAGTGAAGACCAGAATGCCGAGCGTCGGCAGGAACATGAGCAGTCGGTGCACCTTGGCATTGGTCAGCTCATGCAGATCGTCGCCCAGGCTCGGGGCCTTGCCCTGTTCTCGAGTCAGGCACTCGGCCTTGTATGCGGACTTGAGCGAGACCGTCCACAGATAGACGAAGAGCAGGCAGAGCACCACGGTGCAGACGCCGTACAGCAGAATGACCACGGAGTTGTCGCCCTGGGTGTACTCCCAGAAGCCGTCGACGAGTACCTTGCCCTGCTTCTGGTCGCCCAGGCTGGGGAGCTTGGACAGGCACGTGATGCCGTTGGTGAACAGAAATACGAAGAATGCGATTTCAAGGACCAGCAGTGCCACGCCCTTGACGTATTGCTTGCGAACGATGTTGCCCAGTCCGAATACGACTGCGGATAGTTTGGTGAACACATCGCCCTTGGTAAGCGCGTTGCCTACCGAGTATGGCGAGGGCGCCACATAATCTGCACCCATTTTGCGGCGGCGCTTCATCTCGCGCGGGGAAAGTGCTGCTGCTGTCATCGCACCCTACCGCCTCTCACTGTAAATGATGGAAACCGTTGCTCCAGGCCGCGATGCCCGGCTTGTTGTTTGTTTGTCTTCGCTTAAACCCGTTCAAAGCCCGGACACCGCATACACGTTGCCCGAGCTCTGCCGGCAATGAAGAAGGAGAAACAAAGAAGGTTGAAACCGTCGATAGGTGAGGGGCTGCGAGCGGATGCAACGGCTTCACATCATCCGCCCGCAGCTGGCGTACCTTACGGACCCCTCATATTTGATTGTTGGTTATTCAGTTATAGGTTGGGTTGGCCAGTGCAGAGGAGTGGTCCGCGCCGGCCAAGTGCTGCGAGCCGTCAAGCGATTACTTGGCGTAGGAACCGACCTGCTCGACCCAGGCGTCGGTCTTGGCCTGAGCGTTGTCTACGGTGACTTCCTTGTTGAGGATGGCGTCGCCGAAGGCCTTGGCCGGATCCCACCAATCAGCCATGCCGGCCAGACCGGACTGCAGAATGGCGGTGTTGGCCATGGTATCGGTCTGTCCGATGGCCACCGGGTCATCGGCGGTCAGATCGGTGAGGGTCTTGTCGGTCGGGATGATGTTGCGCACCGTGTAGTGCAGCTTCTGGGACTCGGTGGAGCCGAGGTAAGCGGCGAACTGGGCAGCGGCCTTCGGGTTCTTGGCGTTCGGGTTGTAGGCGGCGGCCTTGGTGGCGGCGAAGGACTTCATCTGCTTCGGTGTACCGTTCACGGTGAAGGTCGGCAGCTGGGCGACGCCCATGTTGGCGCCGAGGGCTTCCTTGATGTCGGCAGCGGACCAGGAGCCGGAGAAGAAGGCCTTGACGGTGCCGGCCTGCATCTCGGACAGGCCGGAGTTGTCGGCGCTGTTGTGGAAGTTCGGGTTGGCGGCAAGGTCGACCAGGTACTTGGTGATGTCGCCGGCGTCCTTCGGGAACACCATGCCGGCATCCTCGTCAGTGCCGTCCTCACCGAAGAGGGTCAGACCATCGTAGAAGCCACCGATGTACCAGGAATCGTTGAGCGGGAAGGCGACCGCAGCCTTGGAGACCATAGTGTCGAGGCTCTTGATGTCATCCTCGGAGAAGGTGGACTTGTCATAGTACATGAACCAGGTGTTGTCGGTGTAGGGAACGCCGTACATCTTGCCGTCGGAGCCAGTCACGGAGGCGACTTCCAGGTCGCCGTTCTGCTCCTTGACCTGCTTCTCGGCGTCAGAGCCGAGCTCGCCGATGCCCTGGGCCTTCATCAAAGCGCCGAGCTGATCGGAGGCGAACATGTAGACGTCCGCGGCGGCGGTCGGATCGGTCTGGACCTGGGTGGCAGCGTCGCCCTCGGAGAGCACGTCGTTCTTCCAAGTGATCTTGTACTCGGGGTGCTCCTTCTCGAAGTTGGCCTCGACCTGGCTCAGCCAGGAGTCGTTGCCGCCGTCCTGGTCCTCCTGCGGGGCCCACACGCTCAGGGTCACATCTTCAGTGCCGCCGGACTTTGCGTCGCCGGCATTGTTGGAGCCACCACATGCGGCGAGGGGCAGCAACATAGCTGCGGCAGCAGTGAGGCCGATAGCCTTCTCCCAATCGATCTTCATTGATCTGTCCTTTCCTGATTCGGTGTCCTAATCCGATGATTCCGATGCACACGTTTTCAGTTCTATAGGAAAACGAATGATGCATACGCTCGCATTATCGTGGTTAGCCCTTGAAATGTTTGACGTTTGCAACATTGCTGAACATCGTTGGTTTTTAGCATAACATGCATTTTGCATACGTATGCAGTTTTGCTTTTGCTGGTATTATTGCAATCGATAGGCATAGCCTTGAACCCGCATAAACAAAGGAGTTTCCATGTCAGGCCGCGTACGACACGCCGAAGCATCCCCCCGTCCATCCTGGCTGAGTTCCGCCCGTTTTTACGAGGTTTACCCCCAAAGCTTCGCCGACTCGAACGGCGACGGCATCGGTGATCTTCGCGGACTGACCGAACGACTTGGCTATATCCATGACCTGGGCTGCAACGCACTATGGATCAATCCCTGCTTCGATTCACCGTTCAAAGATGCCGGATATGATGTGCGCGACTACACGAAGGTCGCACCGCGCTACGGCACCAACGATGACCTGACCGCCCTGTTCGAGCACGCCCACACGCTCGGCATGCACGTGCTGCTCGACTTGGTCCCCGGCCACACCAGCGAGGAGCACCCTTGGTTCCAGGCCAGCTCACGTCCTGACCCTACTGAGCGCGTTACCCCCGTTGATGCCGATCGAACTATCCCCGTCGAGAGTGTTACCCCCGTCGGACAAACCACCCCCCGAATCGCTTCGCTCTCCGACCCCCGCCGGCGGGGGTCGGATTGTGAAACAATCCGGAGGGTGGCCCAGGAATCCGACACCCAAGAATCCGTCTCCGACCGCTACATCTGGACCGACTCGTGGATCTCCCGCGGCGACGGCCTGCCCTTCATTGGCGGCGAAACCGAGCGCGACGGCACCTACATCATCAACTTCTTCAAATGCCAGCCCGCCCTCAACTACGGCTTCGCCCACCCCAAACACCCATGGCAGAAGCCCGCACTCGGCCCCGAAGCACTGGCCACCTGCGAGGCGATGCTCGACGTCATGCGCTTCTGGCTCTCCCGCGGGGCAGACGGCTTCCGCGTGGACATGGCCGACAGCCTCGTCAAACACGACGACGACGGCAAGCCTTTCACCATCCGCACCTGGCAATACATCTTCTCGAGAATCCGCCCCGAATTCCCCGAGGCAGCATTCGTTGCCGAATGGGGGCGCCCCTATGAGTCGATGCAGGCCGGCTTCGACATGGATTTCTACCTCGACTGGCGCTGGGACGGCCATCCGAACGGGTACAACATGCTGCTGCGTAATACGGATACGCCGCTGGACCACGAGAGTGACGCCAGTTACTTCAACGCCGATTCCGGCACTTCTATCGCACCGTTCCTCGAACAATATCTGCCGCAGCTGCACGACTGCGAACGAGCCAGCGGCACCTTCAACCTCATCACGTGCAATCACGACACATTGCGCGTGGCACAGAGGCTTACCGAGCGCGAGCTCAAGGTGGCGTACGGCATGCTGCTGACCATGCCCGGCTGCCCGTTCCTTTACTACGGCGACGAAATCGGCATGCGATACCGGCCGCTGCCCACCAAGGAGGGCGGCTATGTGCGCACCGGCAGTCGCACGCCGATGCAGTGGGATGCCGATAAGCCGAATCTTGGCTTCTCCTGCGCACCATCCGAGTCGTTATATCTGCCGGTCGATTCGGCCGCCGATGCGCCGACTGTTGCCAGCGAAGCCGCACGCGAGGATTCACTGTTCAACTGGGTTCGCGAGGTGCTGGCATTGCGCACCGAGCAGCCCGCATTGGCTTCCGATGCCCGATTCGACGTGGTGGCAGCGCCAGTGGATGGCCGCGCGTTTGCCTACATACGCACTCCTGCGGATGGTCACGCGTCCACCCACCCACGCACGACCGCGGATTCCAGCTCGGCCCCTGCCCCCGCCGCCACTCGCGATGATGTCTCAGACCGAAATGGCGCTACGGCCCGGCCGTTGCTCATAGCCATGAACCCCGGTCGAGGGATTGAAACCGTGGAACTGCCGAGCGAACTCCGTCCCGATGCATCAATGCTGCTAGCCCTCGGCTCCCCCACCGTATCCGGTCGCACCTTGACACTCCCCGCCCAGTCATTCGCCATCCTCGGTTAGAGACCCGCTCAGCCTCGCCCCCGCTGGCGGGGGCTGTCGGCAAAGCCGACTGGGGGCAACAGGCCGGCGCCCCCCGACGCCTCCGAACCGGCCCAACTCACCGCCCTATTGCAATCGTTGTCAATATGAGCTACGGTAAGAGCAGAACAGGTTCAACATTGGTCTGTCAGATTGCCGGATCCTCAACGTAGAGCGGCCCTCAAACAGCAATGCAAACGAACAGCAGTACATGGACGCACAGCAAGGAGCTATTATGACCGAGGCGCGCAGCAATGAAGCGGCAACCAATGCACCAGACACCACACAGCGAACGGAAAGCGCCGAACGCCTTGCTCGACCGCTGATCAAATTGGCCAAAGCATCCGGGCTTGCGACCTCGTTCATCGACCAGCTCGGCACCTACACCGAAATCAGCGATGACGCATTGGTCGCCGTGCTCAAGGCCCTCGATGTGGATGCCTCCAGCGACGAGGCCATAAAACGTTCCATGACCGAACTTGAGGCCGAAAACAGCAAACGTTTGCTACCGCCCACCATCGTGGCCATCACCGGCAAGCCGACAAGCCTGACCCTGAATTGCCCGTCGGACGCGGACATCACCGCCGCCATCATGCTGGAAGACGGCACCGCATTCGACCGCTTCTCCCTACTGCCGAATCTCAACTCCGGCCAGCCGGATCTCGCCATCGCCCCCGACCTGCCGATGGGTTACCACACGCTGACCGTCACGGTTGACGGGCGCGGAGGCAAGGCGACCATCATCGCCGCCCCCGCACGCATCGCCGTGCCGAAGGCGGTCGAGGAGCATCAGCGCTGGGGCTGGATGACGCAAATGTATTCGGTACGCTCCCATGATTCCTGGGGCATCGGCGACTACGGCGATCTGAAGCGTCTTTTGGCGAATGCCGCCGAGAAGTCCAAGGCCGACTTCATGCTCATCAATCCGATTCACGCCGGTGCGCCGATTCCGCCGCTCGAGCCTTCGCCGTATCTGCCGGAATCGCGCCGGTTCCTCAACGTGACGTACATTCGTCCACAAGACATTCCCGAATACGCCACCCTGCCGGATGACGTGCGCGCCCAGGTGGATGCACTGCATGCCTCGGTGGCCGCACGCAATGATGAATCCACGCCGATGGATATCAACGCGGCGTGGGAGGCCAAGCGCCCGGCCCTGCGCCTGATCTTCGATGCGGACCGCAACAACAAGCGCGAGCTGGAGTTCGAGTATTTCAAGGCCACGGCCGGCCCGGACCTCAATTCCTTCGCCACCTGGTGCCTGTGCTTCGAGGTGTGGGGCGCACCTTGGGGCGAGAACCGCTGGTTCTTCGAGAAGACCATCGACGACCCGACCGTGCAGACGCTGGTCAAGGACCATCATGATCTGTTCGAGTTCAACCGCTGGCTGCAGTGGATCGCCGCCGAGCAGGTGAACGACGCTCAGCACACGGCCTTGGATCATGGCATGACACTTGGCCTTATGCAGGATATGGCCGTTGGCGTGCACGGCCTCGGCGCTGACGCGTGGGCCAACCCGGAGCGTTTCGCCTCCGGTGGCGTCACGGTCGGCTGCCCGCCGGACTTCTACAACCAGCAGGGCCAGGATTGGGGCCAGCCACCGTTCAACCCGCGTTATCTGGAAGCCACCGGCTACCAGGTGTACCGCGAAATGGTGCATTCCATGTATGAGCATGCGGGCGCGGTGCGTATCGATCACGTGCTGGGACTGTTCCGCCTGTGGTGGATTCCGCAGGGACTTGGCGCCCGCAATGGCGCCTACGTGATGTACAACCACGAGGCGATGCTCGGCGTACTGGCCATCGAGGCCACGCGCGCCGGCGGCATGGTGATCGGCGAGGATTTGGGCACCGTGCCGGATTATGTGCGCCGCATTCTGGCCGATCATGGCGTGCTTGGCACCGATGTGGAGTGGTTCAACCGTGTGGACGATTCGCCGAACGCCGGCGATCCCTACCGCACGCCGCAGGAGTACCGCAAGCAGGCACTGGCATCGGTCACCACACACGATCTGCCGCCAACCGCCGGCTATCTGAACTTCGAGCATGTGAAACTGCGCGAGGAGCTGCATTTGCTCAGCGAGCCGGTGGAGGTGTTTGCCGCTTCGGCCATGGCCGAGCGCACCGCGATGATGAACCGACTGGTGGAGGGCGGTTACATCACGCAGGCTGTGGCCGATGACGCGGAAGGTCATGTGCAGGAGATCGTTGAAGCCATGCACGCCATGCTCACTGATACGCCGTCGCTGTTGTTGCAGGCTGCGCTGGTGGACGGCGTGGGCGAATGCCGCTCGCAGAATCAGCCGGGCACGTCCAGCGAGTATTCTAACTGGCGAGTGCCGCTGGCCGATGGCGAAGGGCACGTGGTGCACACCAACGAGGTCTTCAATCTGCCGCGCGTGCAGTCTCTGTCCGCCGTAATGCGCCGCGAGAAGCGCCGAAACGCTTCCTGATGGCAGAAAGACTGCCTAAATCAACTTCGAGGGGCTGATTTCGCGTTTGCCAGAGGTCTACTTCCACTTCAAGGGGCTCCTCATCCGTTGAAACGGAAGTAGAAACGGTTTTGCACCAACGTCATTCTGCCGTTTTGCAGCTGTGTCTACTTTGGCACCAGCCCCTCGAAACGGAAGTAGACCTCCGGAACACGCCAAATCAGCCCCTCGAAATCGAGTTACGACAATCTGGCCGCTTTTTGAATAGTCCGGCACCCGAAACCGTTCATATTCCCAACGCGGAATCGCAGACGCGCGGGGCGCTTATTTTGTCGGACGTGCGGCGTGCCGGGCGAGGCCGGCAAATTCCCGATCGCGCTTTTGCTTACGCCGCATCAATATGACGATGAAAGCGAACAGCACGGCCAAAAACACTATGGCCCCCAGTGCCAGCCATGTGGTGTTGATGCCATGCACATCGTCCGGGTCAGGCACTTCCTCCGGGATTTCGGCACGCACACCGGAGACCAGTAGGCGATGAGAATTGACACCATAAGGCGTACAGGTCATGAGGGTTGCGCGATCCTCGCCTTTGGTGATGCGCAGTTTGCTGGAATCGTCGGGCTTGATCACGGTAATGCGATCGACCTTGTAGCCGAGTGTCTTGCCCATGACCTCGATGTAGAAGGAATCACCCTTCTTCATCTCATCAAGGCGAGTGAACAGCAACGAGTTCGGCAAACCGCGATGGCCGGTGATTACAGAGTGTGTGGATTTGCCGCCGACCGGCAATGAAGTGCCATAAAGGTGTCCCGCGCCCACGGCGAGCGCATCTTCGCTGGTGCCGTGGTATATGGGCAGGTTGACGTCGATTTTAGGAATGCGGATGGAGCCCATCACGCCTTGGCCGGCGTCGAGCAGACTCTGATATTCTTGATCTTTGGCGGCCATCGAATCATCCGCGCCGGAAGTGGTGGACTGGCCGGCATTGCTGGCAAAAGGATCTTTGACCTCGCCGATGGCGGCCTGGCCGCCAGCCACGAGTTTCTTGTTGTACTCGCGGGCGGTTTTGAGCTGGTTCTCCGCCTGTGGGTACGGCCAGCCATCCACCTCGCGCTGCGTCTGCTGCACGGTGGCGTTCTGCTGGTATTCGCTGATGGCGCGCATGACGAACGGCGTGGTGATGATGGCAAACCCGATCAGCAAAAACAGCACCGACAGCACAGTAAACACGCGCGACTGTGTGCGCGTACCACTTTGTTTTGCTCCGGTGCTGCTTCGCATTGGATGGACTCATCTCCGCTCAATAAACGACACTACCCCAAGAGCTAAGAAAACCCTGCGGATACGGGACTTCATGATAATTGTTTGCATCATTCGGTTCTCCAGAATCAGCAAAAATAAAGGAATATGGAAAAAGTCTCCGGGCGCATCGATCGGGAACAAGACGATGCGGCCGGAGACGGAGCAGGAACGGCGGTTTGCGAGGGGTAAGTGCGGTGCGCTGGCCGCCGTTCCTTAGCTATCCAGGCGTGTCCGCTCAGGCCTTGCGGCGAGCGCGGAGGGCGAAGATACCGGAGGCCGCGATGAACAGTGCGCCGACGGCCACAATCATGGCCAGACCAGCGCCACCGGTCTTCGGCAGCTCGGTGATGTTCTTGGCGTTCCAGATGTTCAGCGTCTTGCCGCCCTGGGACAGCGAGGCACGCTCGTCGGCGCCCTTCGCGAGGCTCAGCGCCACGACGGTGATGGTCTTCCATCCGGCGTCATCGCCGACGGTCGGCGTGATGGTGAACTGGAACTTCGGCAGACTAATCGCGGTGTAGCCGTCCGGCGGTGCAATCTCATGGACCTCGTAGGTGCCGGCATCGAGGCCGGAGACGTTGATCTTACCGTCTTTGCCAGTGGTGAACACACCATCGGTATCAGTGACCGCCGGCTCGCTATCGAGGTAGCTCCAGCCATCCTTGCCATAAGAACCGAGGTACTTGCCGTCGTGCTTGCTGGTACCGGAGACTGCCTTGATCGTGAACTTAGCGCCGGGCAGCTTAGTGGTACCAGCCTTATCGGTCTTCAAGATGTCGAACTTATAGGCATACACGGGCACTTCCGGGCCAGGAACCTTATGGGCGTGGTTCACTTCTTCCGGGTGGTTGGAGTATTCGAGGTCGACCTTGTTCGGGTTCTTCTGCAGATTGCCGGGCTCGGAAATCAGCGCATCCTTGTTGAGCTTAGCCTTGACGATCACGGTGACGGTGGCGCCTTCGAGGATGCCGTCAGTAGCGGACTTAGAGCCCTTGGCCTTGTTGACGTACTTACCAAGGTCGATAGTGGTCACGTGTCCGCCCTTGTAGGCATCGGTGTCAGGAGTGTTCACATCGCCATAGCCAGCGACGGTAACGGTGTAGTCCTTGTCCTTGACCAGAGTGACGGCCGTACCCTGAGCAGGAGTCAGCTTGACAGATTCGATGACGGTGCCGGCGGACACGGTCAGCGCCTTGCTGGCGGTGTCATTGATCTTGAAGATACGGGTCTTGGTTGCGTCCTTCATCGTCGGATCGATGTCGTAGCCGGTGTAGACCGGCACGGTGGAGGTCAGCTCATAGTAGACATCATCGCCAACTGCGTAATCCGGCTGAGTGTTCGGCTTGTAGGTGCCGTCGTCCTTGGAATCAACCAGCTTCTTGTCGATGGTCGGGGTGGTGTTCTTCAGCGTCACCGTGCCCCAGCTGTCGGCGCCATCGAAGGTGGTCGGCGTGATGATCGGGATGGAGTTGGTACCCTTGGTGTCATCCGTGGTCGTGACATCCTTGAGGAACCACAGGCCCTGTTTGAGTTCCTTGTTCTCACCGGTCTTCAGTGCGCTGTCACCGGTCTTATCGGCAGCGGGAGCACCGACCTTGGCAAGTTCCTTGGACAGCGACTTGGCGAACACACGCAGCGTGGAGCTATCGCCGCCCCACGGGCTGGTCAGCTCGCTCAGCGCCTTGCCAGATTTATCCTTAAATACCTTCTCGACCAAGTACCCCATCGGGTTGGCGACGGCGTTGTCGGTGCTGTAGTAGTTGGCGTCTTTCTCGTATGCAACCTTTTGATCGCTAGTCATCGCGGCAACAATGGTTCTGACCATATTGTCATCGGTATCGATGAGGAAGCCGTTGATCTTGTTAGTACTATCCTTGGTGACGTTGGTCAACGATGCCAGGTGCCAGCCATCGAAGCTGTGATCCACCTGACCAGCGTCTGACTTGTTGATGGTGATGCTGCCGGTGGCCGGATCCGCAGCATACGCGGTGGAGACGCCTATGGCTAGACCGCTGACGGCGATGCCCAGAGCGGCGGCTCCGGAGATCACCCTCTTGAATATGGTGTTCATTTCTCTTTTCCTTTCTCTGAAATGGAGAAGAAGATTGTGTTGAATATTGGTTATTCAGTTATGAGTGTTGGTAGGCGGCCAATCGAGTGGCCTAGGGAGAAAAATCAGTCGGAGTCCTCCTCCCGTCGACGTTTGGCCAGTTGATATCCGCCGGCGATGAGAACGCCAGCAAGTATGAATCCGTCGCCGACCAGAAGCACTAGGCGTCCGGTCCAGTCGGCGCCCGTGGTGGGCAGGCCGGTGAGCACCTTGGTGTTCACGAAGGTTGCTTCGACGGCAGTTCCGGCGCTGCTGCCGGTGGACGTTGATGACCATGTGCCGATCACCTTTCCGCCGCCAGCTTCGGCATTGCCGGAGTCATCCTTGATGCGTGTCATCGTGGCGGAGACGGACAAGCCGGACAGCTTTCCGCTGGAATCCTTGGCTTGCTTGAGCGTGACTACGACTTGGTACTCCGCCTTCGAGTAGCGCAGGTTTTCCACCGCGTCGGCGGAATCTGGCACAATCTCGGTGATCTTGTAGGTGTAGGTCTTGGCGTAGTCGCTGGCGTCGCCAGCTGCCGCCGCGAGGTTCGCGTCGGTGAACGTCATCTTGCCGAACTTGGCTATGACGTTGGACAGATCATCAGCGTCAGACTTCGGAGCCAAGGAGATGGTGCAGTCATTCTTGGTCGCGTCGCTGCTACTGCATTCGGCAGGCATCGGCGCGGCGGGGTTCGCGTCCACAGTCGACTTGGTCGCTTCAATCTTGAAGTTGAAGTTGACGTAGTTGCCGTTGCTGTCCTTTGGCCACGACGTGTATTTCACGCTCTTCTTTACCGGGATTTGGATGTTCACCGGAGCCGAAGCGTTGGGGACATTGGCCGCAGCTTCGCGATTGCCGCCAGAACGGGTCGTGGGCCTATCGGTCGCGGTCTGAGCCACAACGGTGGAAGCTTCGGTGTCAGAGATGGTAAGCGTGTAGACCGTGGTTGTTGCCACGTAGCCGTCTGGAGCCTTAGTCTCGGTTAGCGTGTACGTGCCGACCGGCAGCCCCCTGACCGTGATGACGCCGGCCTCGTCTGCGGTGTTCGCGGCATCGGACAGCTTTTCGCCAGTGCAGCCTGTGAACTCGATGCCTGCCGGCGTGGTGGCGCCATTGGCATCAACCGTCACGTTGTCGGCCACGCAGTACACGTCCGTTGCAGGGCTTGGACCAACGATCTTCCACTGGGAACCGGCAAGTTTGCCGCCCTTGGTGTCGACCTTGTTCCAGATCACTTCGGTAGGGGTGTCCGAGATTGCGTTGTTGTCACCGGGCTTCAGCTTTTCATCGATGGCGCCAGTCGCCTCGCCGCTGGCCCAACCGCCGTTCCACGTGACGTTGCCATTGGCATCAATCGTGAATTGGTACAAGGTCTTATTGATCGTGTATCCGTCCGGAGCCGTGGTCTCATGGAGCCAGTACGTGCCGGCATCCAGACCACCGACCTTGAATTTGCCGGCCGCGGTGTCCATATCGCACTTCACGCCGGGCCGACCGTTCTCGCCGTCGGCTGCCGTGCAGGAAATGGCCTTTGCACCATCGTCAATAGCGTTTTCGGCAACACCGTCAGCATCACTGGGCTGCGGGTCATCGGCGGGCGTCGCGTTCTCGTTGAGCACCGCCGCATCATTCGACTGGGCAGCAGCTGCGGCAGATGCAGGGCAGCCGGTCGGAGCGGTGGAGACCTGTGAATCGTTATACAGGTTCACGACTTGCACTTCGTTGCCCGTGAACTTGAAATCGCTCTTATTCGACCCCTGGTACCACTTGTTGGTGCTCGTGTTTTCATCGTCACCGTGGAACAAAAATTCCGTACCAGGCGACTGCTTCGGCAATATGGCATACACATAATCACCGCAGCTCTGGCTCATCTCCACGAACTTCCAGTTATTGTTGCCAGCGTTGTAGTACACGTAGTACTTCGACCAATTCATCAACGACTTCTTGAAGTACACCGTGGTAGACGGCACCTTGACCGTGAACGAAACCTTCTTGTCGCCGGCCTTCGCGGTGATGACCGCAGAGCCGAATCCCGTCATCGTCACGGTTGCTTTCTGACCGTTCTCGCCGCTGGAAGTAACCGTTGCCACGCTCTTGTTGCTCGACTCCCAAGTAATCGGGACAGCCGGAGTGGAGGAAGCGGTGAACGTCAGCGTGCTATCCACTGCAGCAGCGGTGATGGTGGAATTGTTCTCAACAGTCCGGTTCGAGGAATCCTTGACGGTGAAATCCTTGACGCTCATAGCTTTCACCTTGATGGTGACCAGGGCGCTGCACACCTCAGGATTGGAGACCGAGCATGCCTTCACATACACAGTGGTATCAATGCTGCTGATACCGGTGACGGTGGTTTTCAGATTACCCGTACGGGTCAATACCGCAACAGTGGACGAATCGACAGCATTGCCATCTTTATCGGTGAACGTCCATGCAACCTCTTGCAAGGCATCCTTCGGATCGACGGCTGCGGTCAAATCGGTCTTCCACCCATTGGTAGAATCCAACGTGGCTGAGGTCGGATTGACCGTTACGCCGGTTGCTTTGCTGGTGTTGTCTGTGACGTTCCAGCTCTTAGTGGCCGCGCCATCTTTCACCTGCTGAATCTGCCACTCAGAGCCAGCAAGCTCCTTGTTAGTGTCGGCATCGACCTTCGACCAAGAAACCTCATGGCCGTTCTTTTTGTTGACGATCTTGCCATCGGTCATGTCGGCGCTGCCGTACGTATAAGCACCGTCCGTCTTTGTCACCGATTGCGTGACATTGACCGGCGTTGCCGATGAGTCCCCAGTCGCTACGTAATAGACGTTCGTATTCAGCTGGTAATCGTTGCCGGCGGAGACTTCCTTGATGTAGTAGGTTGCGTTGGGCTTCAGACCTTCCACAGTGAACCGGCCATCGGCAGAGTCCTTGTCGTAGAACGCGTTATCCTGCACGGTAAGCAGTGCGTTCTTTCCGCTTGCGGCATCATCGTACTTACCGTACACAGCCCACGTCGTGCCACCGAGCAGGGTGCCGCTTTCATCGGCCTTCTGCCACGCGATAGCGGAACAGGACTCGGTGTACGAACCGTTCCACGGGAAGTTGTGACGCTCCTGATCCATGTCGAGCACAGAGGCGGAATCACCATCGTTCGCACCGGCTTGATTGAACGTCCATGCCTTGTACGGGTTGTACATGGAGAAGTCGCCACCCGTGTACACACGGCCGTTGGTGGAAACATGCGATTCGAAGTTGCCCCTGACGATAATGCTGCCCATCATCGCGGCGGCGGCATCATCCTGGGTAATTTTATCGGCATTGGTGTTCGTACCGTCCTCATTGGCCACGCCACCGTAGATGGTGAGGTTATCGGTATTGCTGAAGTTCCATAGAATCTTCTGGGAGGCTTTGTCGTATGCAGCCGACTTCTTCTTCAACTCGTCGGTGTTGTTGTAGTTGGAGTAGCCATCGGAGATTTCCGCACCGTTCCACCAGAACTGCCAACCGTTGTGGAACGAGATATTACTGGCGTTGCCGGTCACATTGATTACGACAGATGCAGTGTCGGCGATGTTCGTAAAGGCGAAACCTACGCCACGGTAGAGGGTGCCATTCTCATCGGTGTCGCTGAGCATGCTGGCATCGAGATTGAATACCTCCATGCTGGCATTGTTCGTGCCGGTGAACGTGATGAGCTTTTCGCGATTGGTGTACGACGTTGTGGGAGCAATGCCGCGGCCGGTACCGTACTTGGTGGTGTAGTCGTATTTGAAAGTGTAAGATATGCCGCTAGCGGCGTTGGTGCCTTCCTTGTAATAGTTGTACTTATGGCGAGGGAGCTCAGACAACGTGGAGATGCTTGAACTCACTGTACCGGTTTTATTTTGCTTGGCCAGCGGGCTAACGATATCGTCGACCACATACCCTTGATAGAACGTATCCTTCGAAAAATCTTTGTCAGTGGCGGCACCGCCATCGGTAGCCTTGACTGAAACTTTGGTCAGATTGCCGGCGTCTTGGTTCTGAGTATTCCCGGACTTGTCCTTCTGCCAGTTGACGGAAGCACCGTTATAGCTGCCAATCGACGACGTGCCGCCCCTGTCCCATACATCCGACTGGCTACCGGAGAGTGAGCCGACGTGCGAATGTCCATCAATAAAACCAGGCTTATTCCACGCTTTCACAGCAGCGGTGGAAGTGGCACTATCCATTACGGTTCCGGTATTGCCGCCAACTACCAATGCGGTGCTGCCTTCGGCGGGACGATACTGCGTACCGAAGCCGGCAACGCCGAAACGAAAGCCCTGGCCGTTCCACGAATTCTTCTGAGGATGCAGCATGAGCTTGCCGTTGACCACAGTCAAGCCTTCGGCTTCTGCGGAATATGAAGCATCAGGACCGTCAGCATTGGTCAGGTTGTCGGACTTCTTACCGACATACATATCGCCGCCAACCCAAGTGGCAACGCCGGAATCCCTCTCAGTTGCGGGATTTGCTTCAGTGCCCATCGACTGGCTGGTCGGAGTGCATAATGCGCCGTCGCTCAGATCGGCGGCATAGGCAAGTTTGTTATTGGAAAATGCGAGTGAGCCAGTTGACGTCACCAGCACGGCAGCGGCAAGCAGGGCAGCGGCGGCAGCCTTGAATTTCGCCCCCCCCCCCCGAAACTTCTCGCTATCATCATGCTTTCCTCGTCTCCGGCGAACCGTCGTCTAACGCGTCGATATCGGCGTATCGCTACAGCGCGCTCGTTATGCTCACGGGTCGTGGAGCGAGCACGCAGCTTTGCGGAATATGCCCACTTCATTAGCGAAATCGGTTTTGCACACGTTGGCTTTTGGCCTCCCCGAAGTCGACTCCAAACAACCACTTACCACTGGTCGACTTCGACGTGCATCACTTCTCTCGTGTGCACAACATCATACTACAAAGGTTGTCATTATTTCAACCCGCATGCCCTCTAATTAAGGGGGTATGGGTTCTCTTCCCGCATAGCAAAAGGGGAAATGCGTTGAATATGTTGACACTATACGCCGGCGTGTCGAAAACATTTACCCCCCATACGGGGGGATCTACGTATTGCATGCATATGCATTACCATCTATTCAAAGGGGAACGGCAGAGGCCAGGACCCCGCCATCGGGAATCAACAGCGAATTGTCCCATGCTATTATGCAAACGATGTCAATATGTACAACACACCCCATGTCGGCGAATTTCCTCACCGCCGCTTTCGACACGTCACGCAGCGCGAAGCAGATTCCCGCTGCCGAGCAATCGACGGCATTACCGCCACCGGGCATGATACCGTTGTCATAGCAATGACAATCGAAACGCACACACCGACGGCGCAGCGCAACATACACAAGAACAAGGCAACACGCATCCGCACAGCAGCAGAGGATAAAGACTATGGCAAAAGCAAGCATTCAAGCGGTGGCAAAGGAAGCCGGCGTCTCCGTATCCACGGTGTCCCGAACCTTCGCCAAGCCCGACCTGGTACTCCCTGAAACTCGTGACAAAGTAATGGCCGCCGCCGAAAAGCTCGATTATTCCATCTCCCGATCGGCCGCCGCGCTGAAGTCCGGCCAGTCGTTCCGCATCGCACTGCTGGCCAGCGAGACCATCACCACCTGGTTCAATGCGAACATCTTTGCAGGGCTCGACTCGGTGCTGCGCCCTGCTGGCTATGACACCGTGGCCTACCCCATGCGCAACGCCGAAGAGCGTCACGATTTCTTTGCGGACCTGCCCGTGCGCCGCAATGCAGATGCGGTAATCGTCAGCTCGTTCAACATCGAGCCGGCCGAGGTGGAGCGCCTCAAGCATATGCATGTGCCGATCATCGGCATTAACATCCCTTCCACGGACGGGTTCGACTCCGGCGTAAGCATTGATGATCGTACCGCCACCCGCGCGGCCGTCGAACACCTCATCGCGCTGGGGCATCGGGGCATCGCATTCGTTGGCGGCACTCCCGCCGAAACCAATATGCGATATAGCGCCGAATCGCGACTGCAGGGCGTGCTGGACGCGCAGGCCGCGCACCCGGAGCTCACCGTGACCAACCTTCAGGTGCCCCGCGGCGCAACGGAGACCAGCGCGGCTCTGAACGCGGTACTGACCGCCCCGGCCGGCACCACTGCATTCTGTTTTGAGGACGATGAGCTGGCGCTGCCGGTGCTGTATCGCCTGCGCCAGTACGGCAAACGCGTGCCGCAGGATATTTCGATTGTGGGATTTGACGACGTTGAAATGTCTCAGGCCGTGGGGCTAACCACCATGCATCAGGATCCGTTTGCCATGGGTGCCGACGCTGGGCGCATGGCGTTGGAGGCCATTGCGGGCGAGCCGATTGAACCGGCGTTCATTCAGCCCGACGCGCCGCTCGTGCTGCGTGAGACCACTGCGCCTCCTGCCGCGCCCGTGCCCGCGCAGGGGTGATTGGGCACGGTGCACCGCGTCCCACCTCTGCCCTCAATGTCTTTTCTGTGTGGACTAAGGTGAGCGTGACCACGTTACCACCACGAAACGCCGATGCTTGTACTTTCACATAAATCATTTGCATGATACCGTTGTCATCAATGTGATAAGCAAGCATGGGTTCACCGTTGCAGTTCGAGTCCTGCTGAACCCAATAACCACTAACCCACAGCAATCGGGCGCAACACACCACGTGAGCCACACAATCACGCACGCACAGAAAGGAATCGGCATGACCGCCAACAACCTCAATGACGACTGGTGGAAGCAGGCCGTCGTTTACCAGATTTACCCGCGCAGCTTCAAGGACGTTAACGGCGACGGCATCGGCGACATCGCCGGCGTTACCGAGAAAATGGACTACCTGAAAAACCTCGGCGTGGACGCCATCTGGCTCTCCCCGTTCTACCCCTCCGATCTGGCGGACGGCGGCTACGACGTGATCGACTACCGCAACGTCGACCCGCGACTGGGCACCATGGACGACTTCGACGCCATGGCCAAAGCCGCGCATGAGGCCGGCATCAAGGTGATCGTGGACATCGTGCCCAATCACACCGCCGACAAGCACGTGTTCTTCAAGGAAGCCCTCGCCGCCGAGCCCGGCTCCCCGGCGCGCGACCGCTACATCTTCCGCGACGGCCGCGGCGAGCACGGCGAACTGCCGCCCAACGACTGGCAGTCCTTCTTCGGCGGCCCGGCCTGGGCTCGCGTGGCCGACGGCCAGTGGTATCTGCACCTGTTCGACAAGGCGCAACCGGACGTCAACTGGAAGAACCCGGACATCCACGAGGAATTCAAGAAAACCCTGCGCTTCTGGTCCGACCACGGCACCGACGGCTTCCGCATCGACGTGGCGCACGGTCTGGCCAAAGACCTTGAATCCAAGCCGCTGGAGGAGCTCGGCCGCGAATACAGCGTGGTCGGCGTGCTGAATCACGACTTCAGCCATCCGCTGTTCGACCGCCGCGAAGTGCACGACATCTACCGCGAATGGCGCAAGGTGTTCAACGAGTACGACCCGCCGCGCTTTGCCGTGGCCGAGGCGTGGGTGGTACCCGAGCACCAGCACCTGTATGCCTCGATGGATGAGCTGGGGCAGTCCTTCAACTTCGACTTTGCGCAGGCCAGCTGGTATGCCGATGAGTTCCGCGCAGCCATCGCCGCGGGTCTCAAGGCCGCTGCCGAAACCGGCGGTTCCACCACCACGTGGGTGATGAACAACCATGACGTGCCGCGCAGCCCCTCCCGCTATGGTCTACCGCAGGTCAAGGGCGCGCCTTACCACCAGCTGCCGCACGACTGGCTGCTGCGCAACGGCACCACGTATCCCGAGGATCGCGAGCTTGGCACCCGCCGCGCCCGCGCCGCCGCTTTGATGGAGCTCGGCCTGCCCGGCGCCGCCTATATCTATCAGGGCGAGGAGCTGGGCCTGTTTGAAGTGGCCGATATTCCGTGGGATCGACTGGAAGATCCGACCGCTTTCCACACCGCTCAGGCCACGATGGACAAGGGCCGAGACGGCTGCCGCGTGCCGATTCCGTGGACCGCTGCAAACGAACCGACCTTGGCTGATTTCAGCCGCCCGATCCCGGCCGATGACGGCACCGGCGAGAACCACGTGCCGCTGTGCGCCGCCGGCCAGTTCGGCACGGGCGCTTCCTTCGGCTTCTCGCCGGCTACGCGCGCTGAGGGCGTGACGCCGGCCGCCGACCCGCACCTGCCGCAGCCGTTGTGGTTCAAGGATTACGCGGTGGACGTGGAGCAGGCCGACCCGGATTCAATGCTCGCGCTGTATCATGCGGCGTTGGCGATTCGTCAGGAGTCGCTGACCGCCACGCGTGACACCACCGCTGAGCAGGTGGATATGGGGCCGGACGTGGTGGCCTACACCCGCGCGGCGGTTGGTGGCCGCACGTTCACCTCGATCACCAACTTCGGCACCGAGCCGGTGGAGCTGCCTGGAGGCTCCGTCGTGCTGACGTCCGGCCCGCTGACCCCCGACGGCCAGCTCCCCACCGACACTTCTGCGTGGGTTATCAAGTAGATCCCTTGGAATAAGCGAAAGGCCGCCGTTCCGAATGAATCGGAGCGGCGGCCTTTTGGTATGCACTGGGGGGACTCCCCCTCAGGCGCTTACGCGCCAGCGTCCTGCAAACACGGACAGCATGAAGGCTGCGATTGCCGGCTCGCTGTCCGTTCGCATCTCACCCGAGGGGAGCCAAGGAAGAATCACTGTACCTGGGCGCGGGCGATCTTGCCGGTGAAGGAGTTGGCCTCGTCGGCGTCCTTGACGCCGTCCTTGTTCCAGGAGAACATGGCGCGCAGCTTCGGGCCGACGGTCTCGATACGCTCGTTGGAGTACTTCTCCTGCAGTTCCTTGAAGTGCGGGGCGCCGGCATCCTGGTCATCGATGAACTCCTTGGCGAAGGAGCCGTCCTGGATGCGCTGCAGGTGGTATTCCATGCGCTTGCGGCAATCCTCGTTGATGACGGTGTTGGTGTAGTCGCCGTACTGGGCGGTGTCCGAGCAGGACCAACGAGCCTTGTTCAGACCACCTTCGTTCATCAGGTCAACGAGCATCTTGAGCTCGTGGCAGACCTCGAAGTAGGCAATCTCCGGCTGGTAGCCGGCGTCGGTGAGGACCTCGAAGCCCATCTCGACGAGTTTGTTCACGCCACCCATGAGCACGTTCTGCTCACCGAAGAGATCGGTCTCGGTCTCTTCCTTGAAGGTGGTCTTAATGGCACCGGCGCGCAGAGCACCGAGGGCCTTGGCGTAGGCGAGGGTCAGGGCCCAGCCGTCACCGCGCGGGTCCTGCTCGACGGCCACGACGACCGGGACGCCACGGCCAGCAGCGTACTCACGACGAACGATGTGGCCCGGGCCCTTCGGGGCAACCATGAACACCGGGTGATCCTCGGTGGGCTTGATGTAGCCGTAGTGAATGTTGAAGCCGTGAGCGAAGGCGACAGCGGCACCCGGCTTGATGTTGGGCTCGATGTCGTTGGCCCAGATGGTGCGCTGGTACTGGTCGGGGGCCAGAATCATAATCACGTCGGCTTCGGCGGAAGCCTCGGCCACGGACTTGACCTCGAGGCCCTGCTCCTTGGCGAAATCAACCGACTTGGAGGTCGGACGCAGGCCGACAACCACGTCGACACTGGAATCGCGCAGGTTCAGCGCGTGGGCGTGGCCCTGGGAGCCGTAGCCGATGATTGCGACTTTCTTGCCTTCGAGGACGGAAAGATCGCCGTCGTTCTCATACCAGATTTGTGCTGCCATTATTGGCACTCCTTTTCAGTAGTGGGGTGTGGCGCCGCTGGGCGCCGGGGTATCTACGGTGTGCAGATAAGTCCTGTGTTGCGAGGATTGTGTCCTTCAAACCGAAATCAATCCTACCGAGAACGCCGTCGCAGCCCCGCTGGAGTCCACAACGTGAGCTAGGTCACTATTGGAGTATGGACAGCCGTATGCAGAGAACGATTCTCGATAACAACTCTGCACCCTTTTGAACAGAATCGCACAATCGCACATATGGGGAAAGGCTGAGATATCAACGATCTTGCATATTCGGTGTTCGTTTGCCTGCAAGAAATCAGCGCATAGTTGTTATTGAGAATGATTCGCTGCGCGCAACAACACAAAACCGCCGCTCCCGTATGGGCGGGGACGGCGGTTTGCTAGCTTAAATCCCCTTCAGGGGCGGCAATCACTGAACCTGGGTACGAGCGATCTTGCCGTTGAAGGACTCAGCCTCATCCTTGTCCTTGGCCTCGGCGTTGTTCCAGGAGAACATAGCGCGCAGCTTCGGGCCAACAGTCTCAAGGTGCGGGTGAGAGAACTCTTCCTGCAGCTTCTTGAACTTCGGGGCGCCAGCAGCCTGGTCGTCCATGAACTCCTTGGCGAAGGAGCCGTCCTGAATGCGCTTGAGCTGGTACTGCATGCGCTTCTTGGTCTCGTCGGTGATGACGGTGGAGGTGTAGTCGCCGTACTGAGCGGTGTCAGAGCAGGACCAACGAGCCTTGTTCAGGCCACCCTCGTTAGCCAGGTCGACCAGCATCTTCAGCTCGTGGAAGACCTCGAAGTAGGCGATCTCCGGCTGGTAGCCAGCCTCGGTCAGCACGTCGAAGCCGAGGTCGCACAGGTGGTTGATGCCGCCCATGAGGACGTCCTGCTCACCGAACAGATCAGTCTCGGTCTCCTCAGTGAAGGTGGTCTTGATGGCGCCTGCACGCAGAGCGCCCAGAGCCTTGGCGTAAGCCAGGCACAGCGGCCAGGTCTTGCCGTCCGGGTCCTGCTCAACAGCGACGACGACCGGAACGCCACGGCCAGCGGCGTACTCACGACGAACGATGTGGCCCGGGCCCTTCGGAGCGACCATGAAGACCGGGTGATCCTCAGACGGCTTGATGTAGCCGTAGTGGATGTTGAAGCCGTGAGCGAAGGCCAGAGCAGCGCCCGGCTTCAGGTTCGGCTCAACTTCTTCCTCGTAGACCTTGGCCTGGTACTGGTCAGGCAGAAGGATCATAACAACGTCAGCCTCAGCGACAGCCTCGCCAACCGGCTTGACCTCAAGGCCCTGCTCCTTGGCGAACTCGACGGACTTGGAGGACGGACGCAGGCCGACAACCACGTCGACACCGGAGTCACGCAGGTTCAGCGCGTGGGCATGACCCTGAGAACCGTAGCCCAGGATGGCCACCTTCTTGCCATCGAACACGGACAGATCGGCGTCCTTCTCGTACCAGATAGTTGCTGCCATTTTCGGCGCTCCTTTTATTTGTTTATTTATGGGGTTGAAATTTTCTTGTGCTCTGCGGGGTTTCGCTGAGCGATATTCTGTTGTGGCTTTCCTTGTGGGCTTTTCCGATATGCAGGTTTAGTCCTGTTGCACCGGAAAAGCCTCGCAGGGGTTCACTTCGTGGAATTGAGATTTTTCACGTTGTGAACTTGGCGATATTCAGTTATGGGGGGGGGGATGAACTCCCCTCAGTCACTCCGCAACAGCTCGGCCGCAATTATGGACGGACTACCGTCCGCGGCCTGTCTGCTCGCCTCTCGGCTCACCTTCGCCTACGAACAGCCCACTAGGCTGTCTGTAGGCGACGCCCGAACGAAGCGATAGCTGAGTGAGGGGTAGGAAACCAGCCGTTGACTTTACTTAGTAAAGTCAACGTCCTTGGTCTCCTTGCAGGTGAGCACGGAGACCAAGCAGCACACGGCCATCACAGCGAGGTAGAGGCCCACGGAGTGGACGCCCCAGTTGTGGGCGAGCCAGGTGGCGATGGTCGGCACGAAGGCCGCGCCGACGATGGCGGCCAGGTTGTAGCCGATGCCGGAGCCGGAGTAGCGCACGTTGGCGTCGAACAGCTCAGGCAGGAAGGCGCCGATCGGGCCGAAGGCGATACCCATCAGGGCGAAGCCGACGCACAGGAACACCATGTTGGCGAAGAAGTTGTGCTGGCCGACGACCTGTCCGTCCAGCAGGAACGGGAACAGCACGGCGAACACCACGAGTGCGCAGGAGGAGAAGGTCAGCACGCGACGACGGCCGAGCTTGTCCGCGTACAGGCAGGACAGCACGATGAACAGGGCGAACACGCAGATGGAGATCATGAGCATGAGCAGGTATTCCTGGTTGGTGAAGCCGAGGCTGCCGCCGCCGTTCGCGGTGTCCTTGGTGCCCCAAGCAAGGGACCAAGTGGCGAGCGTGTAGAACAGCGTGTAGGTCACGGCCACGAGGAAGGTGGCCTGCAGCACCTGACGCCAGGACTTGCGGAAAACCTCGGTCAGCGGGGACTTGACGACCTTCTTCTGCTCCTGGGCCATACGGAAGATCGGGGTCTCCTCCATGTGAACGCGGACCACGAGGCCGACAATCACGAGGATGGCGGACAGCAGGAACGGCACGCGCCAGCCCCACGCCAGCATCGCGCTCTGGTCATTGAAGGACTCGAGCACGAAGTAGGTGCCGTTGGACAGGAAGAAGCCGATCGGTGCGCCAAGCTCCGGGAAGGAGCCGTACAGCGCGCGCTTGTCTTCAGGCGCGTTCTCGGTGGCGACCAGTGCCGCACCGGACCATTCGCCGCCCAGGCCGATGCCCTGGATGAAGCGCAGCAGGCAGAGGATGGCGACTGCTGCGACGCCGACCTGGTCATAGGTGGGCAGGCAGCCGATGAGGAACGTGCCGACACCCATGGTCATGAGGCTGACGACCAGCGTAGTCTTGCGGCCCATACGGTCACCGAAGTGACCGAACACCAGCGAGCCCAATGGGCGGGCAATGAAGGCGATGGCGAAGGTCAGCAAGCTCATCAGCAGGGCGACGGTCGGGTTGGCCTTGTCGGAGAAGAAGATGTGCGGGAAGTAGTTTGCCGCGGCAGTGCCGTAGGCGTAGAAATCGTAGAATTCGATGGCGGTTCCAACCATCGATGCAGCGATCACGGTCTTGACCGAATCGCGAACCATGGCAGTGGCCTTACTTGCCGCCTGTCCCAGGCCAGTCTCTTCGACTGTTGCAGTCATTGGTAACTCCTGTGTGTTCTCTGTTCACTCTCATCGGCAGGTGATTGACGCCTGCGGGAGGTTTGCTGTTCTGTTGCTGTTGTTGCCGAGTACCGTCGCTACCGTTTCCGTCTGCGGGATTTTGCCGTAAGCCTTGTGAGCGCAACAAAAAAAGCCCCGCATCATGCAGGGCCGTGCCGATTGTGTCAGCTTGATTGGCCCTGCCTTCGTTGACGGGGCTTCAAGCATCAGTGCCGAATTAGTCCGCCAGCGAAGACGGGCTAATAATTCGTGCGGATACAGACGCAGAAACATTGAATCCAGTCATCGCGTGGCCTCCTTTCGGTATCTTCTCGGGCCGTTCGACCCGAACTGGAATGTAAACATAGGTTCGGTCATCTCACTAATCCAGCAAGGGTTCACATTGTGGACGGCATGTATGCCCTGTGCGGCGCAAAATCGCCAGCAATTGGCATAAAAGCGTTGCTCAGCACCCCTCAACGACGCAAAACCACCAGTAACTGGAAACTTCGTGCCACTGACAGCTCCTCAGCGGGGCAAAACCACCAGTACATGGGGGCTCCGCACCATCCACAACCCCTCAGCGGGGCAAAACCACCAGTACATGGGGGCTCCGCACCATCCACAACCCCTCAGCGGGGCAAAACCACCAGTAGCTGGCAGCTCTACACCGCTTACTAATACTCAATGAGGCCAGACTACCAATAACTGGAAGTTTTGCACCGCTGACAGCTCCTCAGCGGAGCTATCCCGCCAAGAGCTGGTAAAGAAGCACCGCTAACAACGCGCCAGCGGAGCAAAACCACCAGTAACTGGCAGTTTGGCTTCGCCGGCCGCTTCCCCAGCGAAGTTAACCCGCCAAATACTGACAAGATTGCACCGCAAATCGGTTACCAAGTAGTTCTGCCGAACTCCCCTCAGTCGCCTACGGCGACAGCTCCCCCTCGGAGAGGAAGCCACGATGGAGAACGTCACGGCTTCCGTCGTGGTGAGACAGCTCCTCTCATCGGGAGGATGGGGAAAAAGCCACGATACAGCTACCGGGTAGTCTCTCCGGGGATGAGGGTTACGGAGATGATGTCTTCGGAAGTAGACTGGCCGCCATTGGCCGCAACTGCATTCCCGCCCTCAGCTGCAGCGGCACTCGTGGTTCCGTTATCGGCGGCGATTTGGGAGTCCATGCGGGAGGCGAGGGCGGCGGCGACGGCGGGGAAATCCTGCCGCACCGCGGTCAGGCGCATGCCGGCGGTCTCGGCCATGAAGGTGCCGTCGTAGGCGATGATCTGCAGATCGCGGGGAACTGAAATTCCTCGGCGCAGCGCCTCCTGCAACGCCACGGATGCCACCAGGTCCGATCCGACGATGGCATCGACATCGGAATATCTCTCAAAGATGGCACGGGCGGTGGCCTCGTGTGCGCAAATATCGGCCACAATGCCGGCTTCCACGTAATCGCAGGCAATGCCGGCATCAGCCAGCATCCGTTCAACGGTGAGATGATAGCGAATCGTGGGGAACGTGGTGGCTTCCGCGAACTGGGAGCGCGGACCACCGACGAGCACCACATGACGCGCTCCGGAATCGATGAGCTGACGGGCAATCAGCCGGCCGCCCTGTTCATGATCGGATCGAACGGCCGGAACACCCTCGCCCAACGTGCGATCAAAAGCAACAATCGGACGATGAATGGATGTCCAGTAGCCGCCCGGATGCTCGGTGTGGGCCGCCATGACGATGCCGTCCATCATGTGCCGCTGCAGCATGTCGACATATTCACCCTCGCCTTTGTCTGCATCAGCGATGGAACACAATAGGGTTTTGAGGTCGCGCGCGGCGAACTCACGCTGCAGATGCGCAGTGAGCGTGGCGAAGAACGGGTGGGCGATAGTCGGCATAATCACACCGATGGTGTTGGTGCGATTGCGGTACAGATTGCGGGCCAGCTCGTTGGGAATATAGTTGAGCTGGCGCATCGCGGCCTCGACTTTGGCGCGCATATCGTCCGAGACATAGCCGGTGTTATTGACCACCAGCGAAACGGTGCTGAGCGACACTCCTGCCGTTTTGGCTACGTCGCGCATACCGACCATGGTTTGCTCCCCCGTGAGTACTAGCTGGATTACTGACGACCAGTGTACTCGAACCGGTTTATCGCGCTGTTACTCTGCCTTGGAAGAGAGCGTGATGATTCCGGCGAGGAACACCATGACGATGGCGGAGGGGAACAGCAGGTAGTAGCCGAAGCTGCTCGCAAATGCGCTGACCAGCACGGCTCCGATAATGGCGGCGAGCGCCAGTCCGACCGAATTGGCCAGTGCATAGATGCCAAGATCATGACCGGCGTTGCGCGGATCGGGTAGGGCATTCATTACCAGTTCAAGGCCTAACGCATCGTAGACGCCGAAGGCGAATCCGGAGATCAGCGCGAAGAGCAGCATGCCGTTTTCGCGTGCCGTGCCGGTGGACCAGACGCCGAGCCCCCATGCCACCGCCACGCCGATGGCATACAGCAGGCAGGATGCCGCCACCACTGCAGTGGTGGCGATGTTCCGTTCCTCGATCTTCTCGGAGATCGGCCCAGCGGCCCAGGACGCGAGCGCAGCACCGATGAGCGTTGCCGCGGCCATGCCGGCGATGAGGAGGCCCGCGGGAATGGTCAATGGCGCGGAAGTGAACACCACAGCCTTGCCATACACCCAAAAGCGCACGAGATACCACAGAAAGACCCCGGTCAGTCCAACGCCCGTCATCATGCACACGCGAGCGGCGAACACACGGGCGAATGCAGGCGCATGTGCCGGCGGACGCAGCTGGTCAAACACCTGGCTCGACTCGAATCGTTGATGTGGCTGCTCCTGGCTGGAAGGCTCCTTGGGCAGCATGATCACGGTCAGGATGCCGGAAACCGCAAACAGCACGGCGGTGTAGGCAAACGGCGTGAAGGAGTCGAACATCACGCCGAGCGCACCCATGCATACACCAAGCGCTTGGCCAAGCATCACGCCGATACCGTGCCAGCGCTCAATGCGCGGACGGAATTTGTCCGGAACCCGTTCGCTGATGGCGCTGGCCAACGGCACGGAAATCATCGCATAGGCAAACTGCATGAGCGCCCAGAAGAAACACAGCACTACGAGGCCTGTGTTCTGCCCCAGAACCAGCGTGATCAGCGCGCACAGCACGCCACCCGCCACCATCCACGGGGTACGGCGGCCCAGAGGAATACGTGTGCGGTCGGACAGCGCGGAGACCAAGGGCATCGCGAACATGGAGGCCACCACGCCAACGACCACCAGCACGGCCAGAGGCACCACCAAGTCAGTGGCGACGGGCAGCGGACGGCCGGTGGACGGATTGATGGTGACCGATATGGCAGAAGCGGTGTCGTAGTCGAACAAACGCGCCACGGCGTTGGGCATGGCGATGGTGTTCAACGCCGCCCAAGGCGCGCCGACCAGAATCGAAGCCACGAAAAAGCCCCAATTAAGACGGGAAATCTGAACAGCGGTGGGTCGCTGACCATTGGCGGCGACCATCGGATCGCGCATATCGAGATATGCAGACGACAGATCAGGCGCAGGGGCATCCACGCCGGCCGCGGCAGCGGCAGCAGCCGACGAACCGGCGGCCGCCAGACGCACGGCCTGGGCCTCGGGCTGATCGGCGGATGCCTCGGGAGGACGCCGACGATCTTTGATGGCCAGTCGGGCCACGGCATCCTTGTCTTCGGGACTCAATGCCTTGTCGAGATCCGGGCGGTCGTCAATACCCGGGCGCACGTACGGTTCCAACATGTTGCTGCTCTTTCTTTGCTCTCATCACCGGCGGGAGGTACCGGCCAGCTCCGGCTGAGCATGACCCGCAACCCCGTCACATGCAAAACCGCCCGAGCGCACTAGCTTCAGTGCACTGCGGGCGGTTTGTTTTCCATGGACCCAGCTTACGCCGGACGCACTACTTGGAGCGCGCACAGCGGAGTGGCGTTTATGGGCCAACGGTTAGTCGATATCGGCAATCGGCGGGTTGCTCAGCAGATCATCAGTCTCGTGGTCACCGGCGGCATCGGTCCAGGCGAGGCTGGCGACCGGAGTGGTGTTATCCGTGCCGAGTCCGCGGCCGGGCTCGAAGATGAGGGCGGCCTTGGTCTTGCCGTCGGCAGCGATCCAGCGGAAGGTGATGGATGTGTCGCCGTCGGCTTCGTAGCTGAACTCGCCATTGAATGCAGGCAGTTCGTTGCGGAACTTGGCCAGGGCGTTCAGGGCCTTCACCACCGGGCGCTCGAGGTTTTCGTCGATTTCGGCGGTGGAGTAGTAATGGCGATTGATGTCACGGCCGTTGTTGGTCTTGCGCAGCAGTTCCATGTCGTTGCGACCGGCGAGCGCGCCCACGTAGTAGACCTGCGGCACTCCGGGCAGGAAGAACTGGACCGCGCGGGCGGCCAGATAGTGCTGGTCGTTGCAGCCGAGCGCGGAGTAGTACGTGCTGTTGACCTGATAGAGGTCGAGGTTGCTGGCGGCGGCACCGGTGGCGGCCTGGGATTCGCCGTGGGTGTTGGCGTGGATGGTGTTGACCAGATTATCGACGTCCTCGTCGGGCACGAGGCCCTTGAGGCTGCGGTCGAGCTGATCGGAGCCGATGTCGATCACGCCGATGCCGTCGTGCGTATCGAGCACGGTGACGGCGTTGTTCGGGCGGATTTCGGTCCAGTGGACCACGGGTTCCACGTGACCGGTGAACAGCGAGTGCAGGAGCAGCGGAGGCAGGGCGAAGTCGTAGACGCGGTCCACCTTGGAGGCGATTTCAACCTGCTTCTTGTAGTAGCTATGCACCTCAATGAGAATTTCGAGGCCTCGCTTGACGCCTTCCTCGCGTAGGCGTGAGATGAGCTTAAAGGTCTTGGGGGTCATGAAGCAGCTGGTGCCGGCCTCCTTGGCGCCGTAGCCCACGGCGTCGAGACGGATGTAGCGCACATGGCTGGCTGCCATCTGATCAAAGATGGACATCAGGTACTCCCAGCCCTTGGCGGAGTCAGTGTCGATGTCCACCTGCTGTGGGGTGAAGCTGACCCATACCAGACGGGTCTTGCCGGCGAACTTGTAGTGGGTGAACGGCAGGCCCGGGCGCGGGCGGTAGATGCCGGCGAGATCCTCTTCGGTGGCGCCGTTCGGGAAAACGGAACTCATGGTCAGGAACATCGGGTAATACTCGGAGTGCTCGCCGTTCTTCAGCACGTCTTGGAATTGGGCGGATTCCCAGCTCATGTGGTTGACGATGGCATCGACCATGATGCCGTGGGTCTTGGAAAGTTCAGCGACGTCGTCCCACGATCCGAGGCGCGGGTCGACCTTGGTGTGGTCGATCGGGTCGAAGCCAGCGTCCGCACCATCGAACGGAGTGAAGAACGGCAGGACATGGACGCCGTCATACACGCCGTCGAAGCGGGTGCGCAGGATGTCGGTCATCGAGCTAAGAGTACCATCGCCGAGACGATCGGCGTAAGCGATGAGCTGCACTTTGTTTTTCATGGGACCTCCCTTGGTTCATGGATGCAGGTGCAATGTGTACGCAGTGTATGCGTGCTTTTACATACTTATACGTATCGAACCGGTTTGATATTACCTCGAAAGGGACGTTGATGTCCAGTAATGCCGCAAAATGCGCGTGTCGAACCGGTTTGATGCGGTGTTCTACACAACCCAGCCTGTCCGACCCCAATGTGTCCGTTTCTGCAAAATCGGACATCCAAACATCTCACACATCACACATGACCGATTCTCCGGAATCGGACACACAGAACACTTTTTTCGGAACTCAGACGTCCGATTCGGCAGAATCGGACACATGGGCACAAGTCGGATGATGAGCACGACCATCGACGGGCGTCCGCTGGTTGCGGACGCCGCTGAAATCGATGAGATCCACACCGGGCACACGCATGAAGACGCGCAGCATCAACGCGTGGTATCGCCTGGCACCAGCGTCATGGGAATAAGCACGTTCGGCTCGAACGGCTTGGGGATGTCCCTGCGTGAAGCGTTAGCCGCGGCCACTTCCTCATTGGCAATAGCCTGCACGATATGGTCGGCCGTCGACTGTGCGATCGCCGAGAAATCCTGCGCGACCGCGGTCAGCTTCATGCCGGCCAAATCAGTCAAATACGTACCATCGTAGGCAACGATCTGCAGCTCGTCAGGAATGGAAATTCCGCGGATCAACGCTTCGCGCACGCAGAACGACGCGCCAATATCGGAACTGACCACGGCATCGACGCCGTCGGTCGTCACCTTGTCGAGCGCATTGCTGACCGCACGATGATAGCCGGCAAAATCCATCACTTCGCCAGCTTCAACGTACTCGTATTTCACGCCTGCGGAGGTCAATTCCTGTTCCAACGTGAGGCAATAGCGCACCGTCGGGAACGTGGTCTTTCCCAAATCGAACGGTCCTTCCTCGACTTCTCCGCGCGCAGCCAAATCGAAGAATTGATCTCGCGGACCACCAATCATCACCACATGTTTGGCACCATTGCGGATCAGCATCTGCGCAATCAATCGCCCACCCTGCTCGTGGTCGGATCCAATCGACGAAATACCGTCTCCAAGCACACGGTCGAACGCGACGATCGGGCGATGAATCGACGTCCAATAATCGCCGGGATGCGAAGTGTGCGCACACATGACGATGCCGTCCATCATGTGCCGACGCAACATGTCGACATACTGGATTTCGCCGTCCGCCTCATCTGCGGTAGAGCACAACATAGTGCGTAATCCTTGCGCGGCGAGCGCATGCTGCAGATGTGCGGTAAACGTTGCAAAGAACGGGTGGCGGATGGTGGGCACGATGACGCCGACCAGATTCGTACGATTATGATACAGATTGCGGGCAAGCTCGTTCGGCACATAATTGAGCAGTTGCATGGCTTTGCGCACACGTTCACGCATGTCATCAGACACGTACCCGTTGCCGTTCACCACCAACGAGACGGTGCTCAGAGACACCCCGGCCTTCTTCGCCACATCGCGCATGCCGACCATCATCGCACCTTCCCCGTCATCACTGTTCTATCGCTGTATTCTCACGTGCTTACCGCTAATATTACATTCATTTACATTCTCTCGAACCTGTTCGACAGTCCGGCAACGAAATACAGCTTCTTAGTGTCGACTCCTGCGGAGGCGAAGGCCTTCAGCAGCGGCTTGGTCTGGTCGAATGCAATCACCAGCGTTGCATCCGGACTGGCGGCCTTGATGGCAGTTGCGCTCAGATTTCTTTCACGTTACTCAGCGACCGTCCGTGTAACGTGAAAATTACGCCGGATTGGCAAGCAGCGCAATGCCGAAACCGGTGGCCACGCAAATGAGAGGCACCGCGACGGTTGCTATTCCATAGCCCAGAGCCAGCGTAAAACGACGCTGGCGAATCAACGAAACCACTTCGTTGAGCGCCGTGGAGAATGTCGAGAAACCACCGAGAAATCCGACAACGAACATCATGACCGTGTCCATATCCACCGATTGCGAATAGTAGGACATCATGGCGATGCCTGCGCATAGCGAGGCGACGCCGTTGATGACGAGCGTGGATAGCGGGAAGTTGCGGTTCGTTCTTCGATTCTCGCGGTTCCAGCCTTGTTGAATTGACACGTCGAGCACGTAACGGGCCATGGCGCCCAGACCGCCGAACAGACAGATCATCCACATCATCAGCGCACCTCCCCGGTAGCCAGGTCGGCGACAAGCGAAATCTCCGCAGTGATCGGTTTGGGCTCGAAGCTGGGTGGAAGCGGGTTGGCCGGCTGCTGGATCGGCTGCGACTGCTGAATCGGCTCGGGCAGCTGCCCCAAGTCTGGAGTATCCGGCTCGCGCAGCAACGGCTGCGATGACTGTGCCAGCTGAGGAACGACCAGCGGGGGAATCTGCGGAACGTGGCCTGTCTGCATAGGCTGGATGGCAGTCGGCGGCACGGTTGGCGTTTCGACTCGCGGAACCTGTCCCGTCTGTGCAATCTGCTGGGCCGTCTGCGCGGCCTGCTGCGCCGCCTGCGCGGCTTCCATTGCGGCCTGCGCGGCAGAACGCGCCACGTCGGCCACTTTCACATGGCGTACGCCCTGCGTGTCCGATTCGGCAGAATCGGACACGGAAACAGCTGAAAACGCACCCCGAACCCGCTTTCGAGTACTCCGTGACAGCAGTGCCTGCATCAGAACCACGCCGGCGGCGGCAGTGAGCAAACCGCCTGCAAAATTTCCCGCAAGATAGCCAAGCGCACTGGCGATATGCCGATCGTGCAGACCTTCCATCGTTTCCAGCATCACGCCGGACATCGTCGAAAGCCCGCCGAGCAAGCCGAGCCCAACACCACGGCTGACAACCTGCCGCACCCGGCGACGCAGCCACGAAGCGGTCGCCATGAATTCGGTCAGCATCGCGAACAGGAAGCAGGCGACCATATTCGACACAAACGTGCCCACAACGAACGGCGTCCCGCTAACCGACGGCAGAAGCATATCCAACGCATGCCGACAGCCGACTCCAACAAATCCACCGACAAACACCACAACATACATCAGTCCGTCGGCGAGCGGATTGAACCGCGCCTGCATACGTTTCATCGGTGCCAGGGGAATCGTAGGCGGATCCATGGTGTTAGCGGCGGGCGCGGTTGCACCAGCATGCGTCACCTCAACAGCGTCGATTGCCTGCGTGATAGGATGCGAGTCCTCACCCGCAGTCACCACGTCTCCCGGCGATTGTTCTTGCGATTCCATTGCGCTCCCCCTGTACTGGCCTTCCGCGGACAGCGTTGTTCCCGCCCATAGGCCATGCAACAACGAGCTGGGCCGCGATTGCTGCCTTCCTAACGCATATGAGTTTACACGGAGCGCCAACGTATGCACCCTGGATGTCCGATTCCGCAGATTCGTACATCCAGAGTCCAGCCGAATTCAGCCAGGCTCAGTCAAGCCGGGCATCACACAGCCGCCGCATCGCAGGTCGCACCTCGCGCTCCTCCTCGCCACTGAACAGCACCACCAGATAGTCGCCGGCACGCAGCCGTGTATCACCGCGCGGCACGATCTCGCTTTCGCCGCGACGCAGGCCGATGATCAGACACCCAGACGGCCAACGCACGTCACGCACCCGCTTGCCGTCCGCAATCGCCCCCATTTCCAATGGCAGTTCCATAATGCCGCTGCCCACATGGCTTGCGATCGCCATCTGCATGCCTTGCGCGCGCATGTACCGCTCCAGCAACTCCCCATAGATCGGTTTGGTGCGCAGCAAATCGGACACCAACAGCGCGACGAAAGCGACGGCCGCGACCGGCAGCATGTGCGTCAACGTTCCAGACATCTCCACAGCCAACAGAATCGACGTGATCGGCGTTTTCACGGACGCGGCGAGCGTGCCCGTCATCACGCACACCGCAAACACCGCCACTGCGTCGGATGGCAGATCACCGAATCGATGTAACACTTCACCGCAGATGCCGCCGGCCAGCGAACCGACCGCAAGAATCGGCATGAAAATACCGCCAGGCGCGCCTGAGCCGAAACTCGTGGATGTGAACAGCATCTTCGCCACGAACAGCAGACACAGCATTCCCAAGCCGACGCGCGCATGTTCGGCGGCATCAATCAGATTCGAGCCGCCGCCGAGCACATCGGGCAACCAGATGCCGACAGGCAACGCGATCGCAATCGCAATCATCGGGCGGCTCCATGCCGGCAGTTTGCCGTACAGCGTCTGGAAGCCAAGCAACGAGCGGTTCATCAGCGAACCAACCAAACCGGCCACCAATCCCAACGGAATCAGCCACACATACTCTTCCAACGACAGCTGACCGATATCACCGAAATCCAAAACCGGACGCAGACCGAAACAGTATTTTGAGACGAAATCGGCGGTCAGCGATGCGGCGGTGGCGCCCATCAGAATCGCAGGGGAAAAACTCCGATGCACCCCTTCCAAAGCGAACATCATGCCGGACAGCGGCGCGCTGAACGCGGCGGACAAGCCGGCCGCGGCACCGGCGGTGACCAGATAATGCTCCTGCATGTCCTCACGGCGGCGGCCGCGCAAACGGTGGGATACACACTGCGCCCCCGACGCACCAATCTGAATGGACGGCCCCTCACGACCGAGCGACAGACCAAACAACGCGCCCAACAGTCCACCGACGAAACGGACTGGCAGAATCGTCTGCCAACGCATCTTCAAGCCGCATATCACCACGCCGTTGGTCTGCGGGATGCCGCTGCCACCAGCCATCGGCTCCTTGCCGACCATCCACGCGATCGCCAGCGCGGCCGCCACCGCGGCAACCGCCCACGGCGCAATCAGCCACGGGGTCTCGCGAATCCGCGCATATATCCAACGGGACGCATCCGTGCCGTATTCGATGCCGAGACGGTATACGACAACCAGCAATCCTGAAACCAGACCAATGACTATGCCGGCCGCCGCCATCTTCCACTTCAAGTGGTCGAATCGCGGAATCAGCCGGCGGATATCATGTGCCGCGTCGTTACCAGTCAAGCCGGGAAATTCGTTGCAGACGGTCAGTCGACCAGCGAATTGATCTGGATGACATGGTCGCGCTGCGGGCCAGTGCCGATCGCGGAGATACGGCAGCCGGACAGATCCTCAAGACGCTTGACGTAATCCTGACAGGTCTTCGGCAGATCATTGAAGTCGTGGATTTGGGAAATATCCTCGTCCCAACCCGGCATGGATTCGTAGATTGGTTTCGCCGCCGCGAATTCGGCCTGATCGGTCGGCATATCGTCGTGACGTTCGCCGTCCACGTCGTAAGCCACGCAGATCGGAATCTCCTTCAGGCCGGTGAGCACGTCGAGCTTGGTGAGCACGATGTCGGTCAGGCCGTTGACCTGGGAGGCGTACCGGTTGACGACTGCATCGAACCAACCACAGCGACGCGGGCGGCCGGTGGTCACACCGAATTCGTGGCCCTGCTGACGCAGCCATTCGCCGGACTCGTCCAGCAGTTCGGTGGGGAATGGGCCTTCGCCCACGCGGGTGACGTAGGCCTTGGCAACGCCGATCACGCGGGTGATCTTGGTGGGGCCCACGCCGGTGCCGGTGCAGGCGCCGCCGGCGGTCGGATTGGAGGAGGTGACGAACGGGTAGGTGCCGTGATCCACATCGAGCATGGTGGCCTGAGCACCTTCGAACAGCACGGTCTTGCCTTCGTCGAGCGCCTTGTTGAGAATCAGGCCGGTGTTGGCCACATACGGCTTCAGGCGTTCGCCGAGCTTCAGCAGTTCGTCGGTGGTCTGGTCCACGTCGATGGCGCGGCGGTTGTAGAGCTTGACCAGCATCTGGTTCTTCTGGTGCAGGCTGGCCTCCACCTTGTCGTGCAGGTGGTCGGCGTTGAACAGGTCATGCACGCGGATGCCGATGCGATTGATCTTATCCGCGTAGGCCGGGCCGATGCCACGGCCGGTGGTGCCGATCTTGTGCTTGCCGAGGAAGCGTTCGGTCACCTTGTCGAGGGTGCGGTGGTAGGGGGCGATGATGTGCGCGGCCTCGCTCACCAGCAGGTGGGAGCAGTCGATGCCGCGGGATTCCAGGCCGTCGATCTCCTCGAAGAGCACCTCCGGGTCCACGACCACGCCGTTGCCGATCACCGGGGTGAGGTTCGGGTTGATGATGCCGGAGGGCAGCAGGTGCAGGGCGTACGACTCGTCGCCGACCACCACGCTATGGCCCGCGTTGTTGCCGCCGTTGAAGCGTGCGACATAATCGACCTTGGTACCGATCAGATCGGTCGCCTTGCCTTTACCCTCATCGCCCCACTGGGCACCAATAAGAACAATTCCAGGCATGATGCACCTCCGCATTCGCACGATTCCGCCGGAAACAGACTACCTTACACCCTCTACTCGGGGCGCGGCCATCTCACGCAATCGGGCTTCTGGTGTCTTTGCCGCGCGTTGCGCGAGGCGGGCCGACACCAAGGCGCCGCCACGGCGAATGACAGTTTATTTGGGTGTTATCTGAGTGCTTTGCCGGCCGAGCCGAGTTGCTTGCATGCCTCAGCCACGCGGGCGGACATGGATTCCTCGGCCTTGCGGCCCCAGGAACGCGGATCGTAGAACTTCTTTTCGCCCACTTCACCGTCGATCTTGAGGACCTTGTCATAGTTCTCGAACACATGGTCGGCAATCGGGCGCGTGAACGAGTATTGCGTGTCGGTGTCGATGTTCATCTTGATCACGCCATGGCTCACGGCTTCTGCAATCTCTTCCGGACGGGAGCCCGAACCGCCGTGGAACACCAATTCGAACGGCTTGCCGTTGGGAAAGTCGACTATGCCGGCGGCGCTGGGCAGCTCACCCTCGACCACCGCGCGCGCCACACGGGACTGAATATCACCGAGCAGGGCGGGACGCAGCTTGACCACGCCGGGCTTGTAGGAGCCGTGCACATTACCGAACGTGAAGGCGGCCATGTATCGGCCACGCTCGCCCAAACCAAGGCGACGGGCCACTTCAAGGCCATCGGCCGGCGTGGAATAGAGGCGTTCGTCGATTTTGGCGGAATAGCCGTCTTCCTCGCCGCCGACCGCGCCGATCTCGATCTCCAGCACCGTGTGCGCGGCCTGCGACTTATCGAGCAGCTCCTCGGCGATGTCCAGATTTTCCTTGAGCGGCACGGTGGAGCCGTCCCACATATGCGACTGGAATGTGGGCTCCTGACCATGCGCCACCTGATCGGCCTCATGTGCGAGCAGCGGTCGCACCCATTCGTCCAGATACTGCTTGGCGCAGTGATCGGTGTGCAGGGCGATGGTGATGTTCGGGTACTTCGCGGCGACCTCGTGTGCAAAAGCGGCCAAGGCCAGCGATCCGGTGACACGGTCGTTGACGCCGATGCCGGAAAGGTATGCGGCTGCGCCGACGGACACCTGGATGATGCCGTCGGATTCGGCATCCGCGAACCCCTTCAGCGCGGCGTTCAGCGTCTGCGAGCTGCTCACGTTGATGGCAGGGTAAGCGTAGCCGCCGCGTCGTGCGGCGTCTAGCATTTCGGCATAACGTTCCGGTGTTGCGATTGTCATGGCTTCATTATCGCTCGGGGTGTGCCCGCCAGACTAGGTTCTGGAGCCAGGCGAGCTGTGAACTATCTCACGAGGAACACCATGATGATAATCATGGCGAAGCCGACCAAATCGGTCGGGGTAAAGACCGCGCCGGCGAATAGGACACCGGTGATAGTGGCGGTTACGGGTTCACTGGTGCCGAGCATGGTGGCGCGCATTGCACCGCAGCGCTGGGTGCCGCCGAGGAATAGCCAATAGGCACCGAATGTGCCGAACACCACGGTGAATACCATCAGACCAATGCCGAACCAATCCAACGCGGGGGCGGTGGTCCACGGGTGCACGAGCGGCAGCAGCATTAGGCCGGAAACGATGAACATGACGCCGTTGGCCATGAAGTTGCCCCATTTGGCCATTAATGTGATGGGCAGAATCGCAAGCAACGACGTGCATACGGCATCGGTCAGGCCCCACAGCAGACCGGGCAGCGGCAGACTGAGCTGGCTGAGATCGCCGCCTGTGGCGATGAGCACCGTGCCCACAAAAGCGAGTACCACACCGATGCTTTCGCGTTTGCCGGGCAGCCGTTTGCCCATAATACATACGAATACGAGTACAACCAGCAGATTGAGCGTCTGCAGCACTGTAGCCGTGCCGGAATTGGTCCAGTCAATGGCCTTCAAGTAGGAGACCTGCACCATGAGCACGCAGAAGAACGCGCACAGCAGAAGTCTCGGGTAGGAACGGTAGTCCTTAAGCGAGTTGATGAACTTGTCAGGCGTGAAGATTCCTGCGCAAACCAGAAAGACGACACCGGCCAATAGCTCGCGTACGCAGGCGATCCACAGCGGATCGGCGTGATAGTCGTTCATCAGGAGTTTGGAGACGGTGGCGTTGACGCCCCCAGAAGACGCCTCCGGCGAGCGCCAGTCCGGCACCGACGAAGATGTCGTGCGGGGTGCGTTCGAGGGTTGGCGTTGGTTGGCCATTGGTTGCAGCGGTCTTGGGTTCACACATCGCCCATCACGATACGCGGACGACGTGAATTGTTCTCATATAGCGGTCATACGGCAGGAAAATAAGCTCTCAAAAGAGGGAAAACCGTTGGAATTTCAAGGAAAATCGATGGAGCGGACGACGGGAGTCGAACCCGCCTCTAAAGCTTGGGAAGCTTTCATTCTACCGATGAACTACGTCCGCATGTGCGCTTCCACGCACAAGAGGCAAGTGTATCACCTATGCGGCACCTTGCGCCATGTGCCGGTTTGAGTTCTGTGCTGGACTAGTGAATTGCGCGCGTGGAATATGTGGATGCGGCCACCGGAGTGCCGTTCATTTCATTGGCCATTTGCATCAGGCGTGCGATGCGCTGATCAGTCGGCGGATGCGTGGAGAACAGTTTGGAGAAACCGACCGCGGAGAACGGATTGGCAATCATCATCGCGGAGACGGACTGGGTGCCGGCGGTTTTGCGCATTGGCGTGGTCTGGGCGCCATAGGAGATCTTGTTGAGCGCGGAGGCCAGGGCCTCGGGGTCGCCGGTCAGCAGGCTGCCGTCCTCGTCGGCATCATATTCACGGGTGCGGGAGATGGCCATCTGAATCAGTGATGCGGCAATCGGCGCGAGAATCACGCTGAGGAGCACGCCGATCAAGCCGAGACCGCCTGAATTATCGCGGTCGTCGCGCGAGTTGCCTCCGCCGAAATACATCAGAGAATAACCGAGGTACGTGATGACGGTGGCCATGGCAGAGGCGATGGCGGAGGTCAGAATGTCGCGGTTGTACACGTGCATCAGTTCATGACCCAGCACGCCGCGCAACTCGCGGGCGTTCAGAATCTGCAGGATGCCCTGCGTGCAGCATACGGCAGCGTGACGTTCGTTGCGGCCGGTGGCGAAGGCGTTCGGACTCATGGTGGGCGCGATGTAGATGCGAGGCATCGGCTTGCCGGCCTTGGCACTCAGCTCGCGCACGATCTGGTAGATTTCGGGGGCTTCCTGCTCGCTGACCTCCCTGGCTCCCATGGATGCGATGGCGAGTTTGTCGGAGAACCAGTATGAGCCGAACGTGGTGGCCAACCCGATAATGACGTAGATGCCCAGCGTCTGCTGCCTGCCGCCCGTGGCCCACCATATCAGCATGATGATGGCCCACATCAAGGCGAACAGCAGCGTAGTCTTCAGGCCGTTGAAATGGCCGTGCACCCGTACTTTGGCATCCATGAGGCTCACACTAAAATCACTGCCTGAATATTGGCTGGATGTGCGCCGAGGGGTGAATCGGATGGGGGTCGGCGGTGCTTACGGTGCGGTTTGCGGGATCGGAATAGCCTGTTTACATGGGATTGACGATGCTTGACAGTGCGGCTGCTTGGCCTGTTTTACCGCTTTACCGATTGGTCTGATCGGGACGCTTTGCTTGTTTGGCTTGCTTTAGCTGCTTGGATCGTTTGGCCCATCGGCCTGCTCGACTGGCATGACACTGGCTTTTATATAAATAAGGACGCCGGCGTATAACCGGCGTCCTTATTTATCGATGTATCAATCGCGCCGATTGCGTAGCTGCTGGTGCAGTTGCCGATGCGATGAGCTGATAGTCAATCAGGCCAGAGCGAGCTCACGCATCTGGTCGGGCTCGATGATCTTCTTGTGCTCGCGGCCCTCCTTGGCGCCTTCGGCGCGCTCGAAGGTGTCGACCTTCTTCCAGCCAGCGAAGTCAATCGGCTTGACGCCGCGGCTTTCCAGCAGTCGGTCGATGGATTCGGGGTCGCGATCCTCGGCCACGCGACCACCTTCGGCGGCCTTGGCCAGATCCTCAAGCATGTTGGTCACGATGGCAAGTGCGTCGGACTTGGTGGAGCCGATCAGGCCCACCGGGCCGCGCTTGGCCCAGCCAGTGGCGTACAGGCGGTCGCGCACTTCGCCGCCGTCCGCTTCGGTAGTGATGCGGCCATCGCCATTGGCGTTGGCCAGGTGAGCGCCGTGCTCGTCGTAAGTAATGCCGGGAGCCTCGGCCGGCTTGTAGCCGATGGCGTGGTAGACGGCCTCAACCGGGTAGTCGGTGAACTCGCCGGTGTGGCTCATCTTGCCGTCGGCCCCGGTTTCGGTGCGCTCCACGCGGATGGCCTTGACCTTGCCGTCCTCGCCGAGGATTTCCGTGGGTGCGGAGTTGAAGTGCACGTAGTACTTGCGGTCGGCCGGATTGCCTTCGAAGTCGACGTCGCCGTCATCTTCCATGTCCTCGGCCATCTCGCGGATGGCGAACAGCTCCTCGACCATCTGGCGGGTGAGCTTGTCCTTGCCGGCCACCTCGATGGTCTCGTCGTCCAAATCGAAGTCGTCCTCATTGATGATGAGCTGCACGCCGGGCAACTTCTCCATCTCGCGCAGCTCCTGCACGCTGAACTTGGCCTGGGCCACACCGCGGCGGATGAACAGGTGGAGGATTTTCGCCTTGTTGTTGTCGATGCCCTCGTAGACATTGTCCGGGATATCGGTCTTGGCCTTGAGGTCGTCGGCGTTGCGCATGAGCTCGCGAGCCACATCCATGGCCACGTTGCCGCCACCGATCACAGCGACGTTCTCGGCCGTAAGCGGCCATTCGCGGGCGCCGGTGGGGTAGCCGTCATACCATTCGACGAACTTGGCCGCGCCGTATACGCCATCGAGGTCGGCCCCGGGCAGGTTCAGCGGCTTGTCCTTGACTGCGCCGGTGGCGAACAGCACGGCATCGTAGCGGGCAAGCAAATCATCAAGGGTCACGTCTTTGCCGAATTCCACGTCGCAGTAGAGGTGGATGTCCGGGTTATCAAGCGTCTTCTCGAGTGCGGAGGCGATGAACTTGATGGACGGGTGGTCGGGGGCCACGCCGTAACGCACCAGACCGAACGGTACCGGCAGCTTTTCGAACAGGTCGATGCGGGCCTTGGTGCCGAGGCCGAGTTCCTCGCCGAGTTTCTTGAGCTGGCGCAGGAAGATATCGGATGAGTAGACGCCGGCCGGACCAGCGCCAATTACAGCAATACGAAGTTCAGTGTTCTCAGATTCAGTCACGCGTTACAGGTTATCGCAAAGCCTTCCGTTGCAACAGGGGCGAGTGGTGGGAATCCTGTGCCTGATACCCTCTGCCAGCCTCACGCCAGCGGGGCAAAACCACGAGTCGATCAAGAAATTGCCCCACTCACAGACCGCCAGCGGAGCAAAATCGCGAGTAACCCGAGAAATTGCTCCGCTTACAGCCCATCAGCGGAGCAAAACCGCGACTAACCAGCCAAAGCACCCCACTGACCCCCACCAGCGAAGCAAAACCACGAGTAGACCGCAAAATTACCTCACTTACAGCCTGTCAGTGGAGCAAAACCCCTATTAACCCACAGAATCGCCCCGCTTACAGACCGTCAGCGGGGCAAAACCGCGACTCAGTCGAGGAGATACCCCGCCTAGTCGCGGTCGATGAGGGCAGTGAGGGCCCAAAGGATGCTGACCACGTCGATGGCCTCTTGGAGGAAAGCGCCGACGACCACTGGAATGAGGTTGAAGGCGGCGGCAATCATGCCGATGGTGGCGAGTACGAGACCAGCGATCACGGCCTGCAGCATCACGCGCTTGGTACGGCGTGCAATGGCGATAGCGCGCGGCACAGCGGCAATATCGTCATTCATAATGACCACTTGGGCGCTTTCGGAAGCAGCAGTGGAAGTGCCGTCGGTCATGGCCACGCCGATATCGGCGACGGCAAGTACCGGGGCATCGTTCACGCCGTCGCCGACCATCATCGTGACCGGCTTGCGGATTGCGGCGGCGCGGCTGCATCGAGAACGCGACGGTTGAGAACCATCGGACCGGATGCCATCTACGGCATCGGACACAGGGCTGGCGGCGTGATTCGCGCGCCCGGCCGGCGCGGCGCTTGCCTCCGTGGCAGCTTTGACGGCGGCAACCTTGTCTTCGGGGAACAGCTCGGCGTGGACCTCGTCGATGCCGACTTCGTCCGCGATGATTTCGGCCGAGGCGCGCTTATCGCCGGTAAGCATGGCGAGCTTGGTAACACCCAGTTCGTGCAGATTGGCGAGCGCGGTTTTGGTGTTGGCGCGAGGTACATCTCGCAGCACGATGCGGGCGATCAGTTGCCCGTCAACGGACACGTAGGAGGCCATTTCGTCCGGCTGTAGCATACCGAATCGCGTACGCAGCGTTTCCTTTTCCTTAGTGTTCCCGGCAATCGTGCGGCCAGATCCGGCCTCAGTATCCCCGCCCAGAGGGGACTGTCCGTGAAGCGGGCTGAAGAGGTCGGCCGCCTCCTGCCGTGGGCCATCCGCCCGGCTTACACCCGCTACCTCGGCAGTCAAGAAGCCGTCATCGTCGGCCGCAGCGAACGACAGTCGCCCGACGCGGACGGCATGGCCGTTCACCTTGCCGGACACGCCCTTGCCGGAGTCCTCATTAATGTCCTTGACAACCGGATATTCACGGCCATGGCCGGGCCAACTCGCCTCAGGCTCGGGACAGCGACGCTGGCCGTCCGCGAACCGCTGACGTAGACGGGCCATCGCGTCGGCACCGGCCTTGGCGATGCCCTTCGACAGGATGTGCACGGAATAGCTTTCCACAACGCCGGCCATCATCAGCACATGATCCTCATTAAGACGGGTTTTAGCCCCGGGCAGCATCTCAACGCGCACCACTTGCGGCTGCTTGACGGTGAGCGTGCCGGTTTTGTCGAAGAATACCTGAGTGACGCGGCCGAGGTTTTCGAGCACATCCTGTGCCTTGATAAGCACACCGGCGGCGGCAAGTCGACCAGTACCGGCGATGTACGCCACAGGCGCAGCGATAAGCAGCGGGCAGGGCGTGGCCAGTACCAACACCTGGGCGAATCGCGTCGGCACGCCGGAGACAGCCCACGCAATGCCGGCGATCGCCAAAGACAACACGGTGAACGGCACAGCCAGGCGATCAGCGGTTTTCACCACGGCCGGACGGGACTCCTGTGCGGAAGCGACGAGTTCGAGGATGTGCTGGTACTGGGAATCGGCGGCCACCTGGGTGGCGCGCATGGTCAAGGCAGTGGAACCGTTCACTGCGCCAGACATCACTCGGGCACCGGCGAACACCTCGCGCGGCACCGGCTCGCCATTGATGTTGCTCAGATCGAGCGTGGCCGAGCCGGAAAGCAGTTCGCCGTCGACCGGCACGGTTTCGCCCGGCAACACCATGAGCACATCGCCGAGCTTCACCTGCTCGACCGGCACCGTGTCGAAGCGGTGCGTGGCGGCCTCAGCCGACCAGCTCCCCTCAGTCTCGCTCCGCGAGTCAGCTCCCCTCGACGGCGGTACTTGGTTCCTCTCTCCAAGGGGAGCTGTCGGCGAAGTCGACTGAGGGGAGGACGTCGCCGGAACCGAGCCTACACGCCGGAAGCCATCGGACGAATCGTCCTCATCGGCGGCATCCCCACACCCCACGCCAGGCAAGTTGACGACGTGCGCGGTTTGCGGTGCTGCCTGCATCAATGCGGTCAAACTGTGCTCGGCCTTGGCCTGCGCGTATTCCTCAATGGCCTCGCCGGACGTAATCATCAGCATGACCGCCCAGCTTGCCCAGTACTCGCGGACGGCAACGGTGGAAAGAATCGCCACTACGGCCAGCAAATCGACGCCGACTTGTCCGTGGCGCAAATCGTCAATCATGCCACGCACTGTGTCAATCACAATGATTGCCACCAGCGCGATTATCAGCCATTGGCCTACACCAGGATTACCCAGCACCGGCATCGCAATTGCGTTGCCCCATGGGCGCCAATCGCCCAGCAATGCCAGCGGGATTGCGGCGATAACAACAACGGGAAGCATCGGCACAAGTCGGCAGATGTCGAGGATTTTGGTGAAGAATCTGATGAGTCCGCTCATCATTGCTCCTTACGCTCGTATACGGAGTCGATTGCGGCAAGCGTGGCCCGCGCAATCGGCGCTGCGGTCACGCCTTGTTAACCCACCGGCGGCTTTGCTTAGGGCCTTTCGGCTCCGCGCGACCATCCGATACACGGCGTAAAGAAATCGTTTTTAGTTATGTATTGAATTATTGTGCGCATCGCTCGAGACATTGCCCGAATCAGCGCTTGGCCTACCCTATCAGCGGCCTGAACGCGACATGCCGGGCTGCGAAACTACGTTGGCGGATCAGTCAGAAGGCATCAATCCCCCCTCCTACGATTCCGCCAAGAATTCCCGTGCATATGAGGGGCTCACAGAGCTTATGCGCCTGCAGCTGACGTCCTGCCAGAACGATTCCCGTGCATACAAAAGCCCACGGAACAAGATATCTGCCGCCGCTCCGGCCGACCCAGCCAAACGCTTCCCGCGTATACGAAAGGCCCGCAGCAGGAGTTGCTCACTGCTACGGGCCTTTGCCTGTCTGACACGGCGTTCAACGGTTACCGCTCAACGCCGTGTGACGCGCTGAACCAGCTTTACCACAGACCGAACGGGTCGGAGAAGCCGCCGCCATCACCGGTGCCGCCATCGTTGTTGCCGTTGCCATTGCCGTAACCATTCCGGCCGTTGCCGTTCTGGTTATTTTGGTTGTTCTGGTTATTTTGGTTGTTCTGGTTATTTTGGTTGTTGCCGTTCGAGTTCGAGCTGGACGAACCGTTTACGGAAGATTCCTCTTGGTCGAGCGTGACGTCGACGTCCATGGTCTTACCGTCGCGCACGATGGTCAGCGTCGCTTTATCGCCGAGAGCTGCGGCGCGCACGAAGCCCAGCAACGAGTAGTTGTTGTTGACCGCGTTACCGTTGAAGGCCACGATGGTGTCGCCTTCCTTCAGGCCAGCCTTGTCGGCCGGGCCGCCGGAGACGACTGCGGAACCAGTGGCGCTCGACTTGGTGATGGTCGCGCCGCCGCGGGTCACACCGTCGGCTTCAACCGTGTCGGACTTGATGACCACGCCAAGGGCGACGTGCTTAACCGAGCCATCCTTGATGATCTCGTCGGCAACGCGCTTGACGAGGTTAGACGGAATCGCGAAGCCGATGCCGATCGAGCCGGCGGAGTCGGAGGAAGTTGCGGTAGAGGCAATCGAGGAGTTGATGCCGATTACCTGGCCGGCCGCGTTGAAGGTCGGGCCACCCGAGTTACCGGGGTTGATGGCCGCGTCGATCTGGACGGCGTTGGTGACGATCTCGTTATTGTTGTCGTCGGTCACGGTCACCGGGCGGTTCAGGGCGGAGACGATGCCGGTGGTGGCGGTGTCGTCGTAGCCGAGCGGGTTACCGATAGCCATCACGTTCTCGCCGACGGCGAGCTTGTCGGAATCGGCGAATTCGACGGCCTTGAGACCGCTCGGCGGGTTGTCGAGCTTGATCACGGCAAGGTCGGTGGTGGTGTCGGTGCCGACGAGCTGAGCGGAATAGATGTTGCCGTTAGCAAGCGTCACCTGAATCTGCTGAGCCCCGGAAATCACGTGGTTATTGGTGATGATGTGGCCCTCAGTATCAATGATTGCACCGGATCCCTTGGCAGTGCCGTTGGCCATTGCGGTCTGAATGGAGACCACAGAGCCGGAGACGCCGCTAGCAACTGTCTGCCAATCGGGGGCTTCGCCAGTCTTGGCAGTGGCAGAGCCGGAGCCGGACTTGTTTGAAGTGACGTTCGAGAGCGAGCTGGAGGTCGGGACAGTCACCCAGCCGTTAGTGATGGCCGCGTAGCCAAGGCCGAGGCACAAAGCCGCGGCGACCAGCGCGGCGACCACAGCAACGACGATGGCGTTTGCCGTCTTGGACAGACCAGGTCTATTGGGTTGGGCCGGGCCTTGCGGGCCCTGCGGATTCTGGCCGTTCGGCGTGCCGGCGCCAGAGCCGAAGCCAAACAGCCCACCCTGACGCTGGCCGTTTGGAGTAGCGAACGGGTTGCCATTGTTCTGCGGCTGCTGCGGCTGCGGGTTGAACGGGTTGCTGTTGCCCTGCTGCTGGTTGTTGGTGAAGTAAGGGTTGCGCTGGCCTTGTGGCTGCTGCGAAAAGGCCTGACCATACGGGAACTGCTGCGTGGGCTGGGCGCCTTGCTGAGCGGTGTTTGACGCGGATTGCTCGGGCTGCGTCGGAGTCGGGCCATACGCGCCGAACTCTGGAGCCGGGCGGTAGAGCGGAGTTGCGGACTGCGTGTCTGCAGCCGGAGTGGAGGCTGGAGCGCTGGAGACCACGGTGCTCTCGCCCTTGGCTGCGGCGTAGTCCGGAATGGGCTCGGTGGCAGCGGTCGGGGCATCGTCTTGCGCGGAAGGCATCTGCTGGGTCGGGTTGCTGTCCTCGTGAGATGAAGTGGTTGCGGCATCGCCCTCAGCTGCGGTCTGAGCTGATGCCTGAGTCTCAGTCTCGTTGCCGTTTGGGGCGGGATTTTCGTTGTTCTGCGGGGTCTGGTCGACGCCCTGCGGGTTGAATTCGTCAGCCATTGCTGCTCCTTTTCTAAAATTCCTATCACGTTTGTTCAGCGGCTCTGGGCGCTTGTTCGCCGCCACTCTCATGCGCTAATTCAGTAGTAAAGGCAGTTAATCTGGAGATTTTCTGAACGTTAGTTGAAAGTCTATGAGTAATCATCGAAGAGCACCATGGGTATCTCGGTTTCGAGGGGCCGATCCGGCGATTCCCGGATGTCTACTTCCGTTTCAAGGGGCTGTTCAGCTGGCCAAATCAGAGTATCAGGAGCCTTGCGTTAACGCCATTCCGCCATTCTTGTGAGCCGTCTACTTGGGCATCAGCCCCTTGAAGCGGAGATAGATGTTTGGAAAACACAAAATCAGCCCCTCGAAACCGAGTTCTTCACAATTTCTGGCCCTTTTGCCTAAAGTGAAACTATGACAAGCGATGTTTTGAACCATCCGCTGGGAGCGCAGGCTGGAAAGCCCGGCGACCGCAGCGCTTTCCACTTCGAGACGATTACACGGCTGCCTTCGGCAGCGAACGGGTTGGGGCGTGACGGCGCCCGCTACGGGCGCACCGGCATTATCCATACGCCGCACGGCGACATCCGCACGCCCGCATTTGTACCGGTGGGCACGCAGGCCGCGATGAAGGCCGTGCTGCCCGAGCAGATGAAGGAGTTAGGCGCGCAGTGCTTGCTGGCCAACGCCTTCCACCTGTTTGAACGCCCTGGTGAGGATGTGCTCGACGCAGCCGGCGGGCTGGCGCGCTTTATGAATTGGGACGGTCCGACGTTCACCGATTCGGGCGGATTCCAGGTGATGTCGCTGGGCGTCGGATTCAAGAAGACGCTGGCGATGGATGTAACCGGCATGAAGTCGGACGACATCATCGCCAAAGGCAAGGAACGCATGGCATGGGTGGACGAGGACGGCGTGACGTTCAAATCTCCTTTGAACGGTGACGCGCACCGGTTCTCTGCCGAGATTTCGATGGGCATCCAGCACAAAATTGGCGCAGATATCATGTTCGCGTTCGACGAGCTGACCACGCTGATGAATACGCGGTCCTATCAGGAGGATTCGGTGGAGCGCACGTTCCGCTGGGCCCGCCGGTGTGTGGAGGAACATCAGCGGCTGACGGCAACGCGTCTGGGCAAGCCCTACCAGGCGTTGTACGGCGTGGTGCAGGGCGCGAATTATGAGGATCTGCGCCGGCGCGCGGCTTCGCAGATCGCGTCGCTGGACTTCGACGGCGTGGGCATTGGCGGCGCGATCGAGAAACGCATCATCGGCGACACTTGCGCCTGGATCTGCGACGCGATGCCGGAGAGCCGGCCGCGCCATGTGCTGGGCATCGCCTCCGTGGACGATATCTTCGCGTGCGTGGAGAACGGCGGCGACACCTTCGACTGCGTGGCCCCCGCGCGCTGCGCCCGCAACGGCGCGATCTACACGCGCGCCGGCCGGTACAACATCAAGCGCGCCCAGCACAAGTTCGATTTCGGGCCGCTGGAGGCCGGGTGCGATTGCTACACGTGCCAGCACTATTCGCGCGCGTATGTCGATCACCTGCTGCGCGCCCGCGAGTTCAACGGGTTCACACTGGCCACGATTCATAACGAGCATTTCTTCGTGAAACTGCTGGACGACATCCGCGCCTCGATCGACGGCGGCTACTTCGACGAGTTCCGCGACGAGGCTCTGGCACACTTCTACGGCAACGGCGAGCGCAAACCAGGCCTGTGAGCCTAGCCGTAGCTTGCGCAATCTCCTTCTGGCTTCCCTCTCTGAGGGGAGCTGCCACGAAGTGACCGAGGGGAGCAGCGCTACACTCAAAAAATCACAGCACCCGTAGGAGATTCACGAACAATACATGTCTGCCACCAACGCGACACGCCGGACGTTGTGCGATTGGACGGCTGGGTGTAAGTTGGTCGACTGTCTGCGAGTGTGGCGGAATGGTAGACGCGCTGTCTTCAGGTGGCAGTGAGTGTATGCTCGTGGGGGTTCAACTCCCCCCACTCGCACCAGCAAGTAAAGGGCTGGAACCGAAAGGTTCCGGCTCTTTTGCTTTGTCCGGGACCGAGGACCGCTTTGCTGGGTTCATAGGATTTTTGTCCATTCACCTGTCGGACGAATCAACCTTGATTATTGTGTCGACCTATACTAGGTTACGGTAGCGTAAGTTAGTGGTCGGGAGAGCGTCGCCGGCCATGGCGAGGTGATTCGTATGAGCGTTTCCATCAGTACGCCATCTGGGCGAAAAATGGCTTCCGCCTCAACAGTTACGCCTTCCGTGACCGCGAGCCAAAAGTCCGGTGCAAGCACCGGCCCCGCCGAACTGGATCGCGCATCGGCCCGCTACAAGGCCGCGCAATCACGTTACCGTCAGGCCAAAGCCGCGCTGAAAGCGGTCAAGCGTCAGATTGTTCCCGTGGACGCATTCGGCATACGCAAGCCCCGCCTTCGCGGATGGCTGCACCTCGCCACCCTGCCGCTGTGCATCGCGGCATCCATCGTGCTCATTTGTATCGCGCCGGCCGGCCCCGTCAAGGCGGCCTGCGCAGTGTACGGCGCCTCGGCCATGCTGCTGTTCGGCAACAGCGCGCTGCTGCACGTCGTGCCGTGGCGCAGCGCGAAGGTGACCCGCGTGCTGTGTGGCATTGATTATTCGAATATCTTCCTCATCATCGCCGGCACCAATACGCCCGTACTGTTCGCGCTCAACCCGGCGATTCGCCGGCCATATCTCACGGTGATCTGGGCGACCGCGGCCATCGGCACGATACTGCATATCGTCTGGCTACGAACCCCGAATTGGGTGTTCACCACTGTGTATGTTGTGCTGGGATTGGCCCCGGTGACGCTCATTCCGCAACTCTGGACGGCTCCCGCAGTGGGCCCGGCGCCGACCATACTTATTGCATGCGGAGGCGCTGCGTATATCGCCGGTGCCGTGTGTTTTGCACTGCGCAAGCCGAACCCCGTCCCCGGCTGGTTCGAGTTCCACGAGGTGTTTCACTTGGGCACGGTCATCGGGTACGCCTGCCACGTCGTGGCGATTTATCTGATTGTTTGCGCGCTGTAAGCTGCACGAACTGCGTGGGCAGCCAAGCAGGCCACCCGACCGCCCTCAATATAGGTATTTTCAGGCCTTGCGCGCGAGCTGCACAGCCGTGCCGGACGCGGTAACCATGAGCATGCCATTGTCTGTGCCGAGCACCTCGTAGTCGATATCTACTCCGACCACGGCGTGCGCACCCATCGCCTCCGCGCGTTGTTGCATTTCGGCGATGGCCTCGTTACGGGCGCGCATCAGCTCTTCCTCATAGCCCTGGCTGCGGCCGCCGAACATGTTGCGCAGGCCCGCGCCGATGTCCTTGAACATGTTCACGCCGGAGATCACTTCGCCGAAGACAATGCCCTGGTAGTTGGTGATGGTGTATCCGTCGACAGACGGGGTGGTGGTGACGAGGATCATGGCGAGGCTCCTTTGGCTTGTCTGCGTGGATAAATCACTGCCGAGAGTCGGACCGTTCCCGAATCTCACCTCGGAAACAGACTGCTTCTCCTGCTCACCACAATAGTCGGTAGCGTCCACACCGACATTTTCGACCCGTCCGATCGCATAATCAAAAGCATCAGGATCGATATTGCAAAACCGCCGAGGATCGTGGATCGCTTGTGGATCTTGAAGCGTTGTATCCTGGTTGTTCATGGAGCGGGAACGCAAAATCATTAACGTCGTAGGAGCTGCAATCGTCACCAACGGCACCGTACTATGCGCCCAGCGCGGCCCGGGAAAGTCGTTGGCCGGATACTGGGAGTTCCCCGGCGGCAAAATTGAGCCTCATGAAACAGCGCGGCAAGCCTTGCACCGCGAAATCGAAGAAGAGCTGTTATGCGAAGTTGAGGTCGCGGAAGAGGTATGTACCAGCGAATACGCCTACGACTTTGGAACCGTGCGGCTCACCACATTCATCTGTCACCTCATCGCCGGTACGCCGCATCTCACCGAGCACACTGATATCCGATGGCTGAATCCTGCTGATATGCCGACATTGAACTGGGCTCCGGTAGATCGCGAAGCAGTCGCGATTATCGCGGACAAACAACTGACGCTCCGATGAACGCGCCACAGCGCAGTCAGGCATTCATCAAACGATCCGAATCGCAAGGGAACAGGGCAACATGTCTATAAATCTGGTCAGCACCTCAGACTCTCCAGCCAACACGCAACATCACGATTCTGATCCAACCCCCTCGATCCTCGAAGATGTCATCTCAGGTCTGATCGAGCCGCGCTCAGATGCTCCCGGCGAATATAAGCCGACCCTCATCGCAAATCGCCCCGGTGGATTGACCATGCGCGAGGAAATCGGCAATTCCTTGGCTACTAGCGATTCCTTCGACATTTCTGTCGCATTCGTCTCGGCTGAGGCCGTGCTCAGCTTATTTGAAGACTTCAGAAGTCACCATGAAACAGCGACCCGAGCGGGCACACTGATTACCTCAACGAAAAATCATTTCAACGATCCCAGGGCATTCTGGGAGCTGCTGCATCTTCAGAACACCACTGGTGTTGACGTTCGCGTGTGGGAAGGTTCCCGTAATACCTCAGTTTCCGCAATAGCTCAAGGACAACCATTCCATCCCAAGGGATATATCTTTTCTCGCCGCATGAAAGACGGCACACCCTATTACGACCTGTACGTTGGCAGTTCCAATCTCACTGGAGCCGCATTGACCACGCAACGCGAATGGAATCTCAAAGTCTCATCGCTGGCGGATGGAGAGCTGGTCGGGCAGTTCCAGGATGAAATCGACTCACAGGTGGCTGATTCCGTTCCGCTGACCGAAGAATGGATCAAACAGTATGAGGAAGATTTCAAGAAATACGCCCCACCGCGTCATGAGATTCTGCAGTCGCTTGAGGGGCATGATATTCAGCCAAACGCCATGCAACAGGAGGCGTTGGCGAATCTCAAGAAGATTCGTGAACAAGGCGAGCACCGCGCAATTATCGTGTCGGCCACCGGCACCGGAAAAACGCACCTTTCCGCATTCGACGTACGCGAATGCCAGCCGAAGCGCATGCTGTACATCGCCCAGCAGCAGATGATTCTTCAAACTGCAATGAAGTCTTACCAAAAGGTGCTCGGCTGCGATGAATCCGAATTGGGATTGTATTCAGGCACCAGCAAGCAACAGGACCGCCGCTACGTATTCGCCACGGTACAGACGATGCGGCAGCCGGAGGTTTTGGCGCAATTCAAATCCGATGAATTCGACTACGTTCTGGTTGACGAAGTTCATCACGCTGGAGCCGAAGGATATCAGCGCGTCATCAATCATTTCAAAGATGCCGACTTCATGCTCGGCATGACCGCCACGCCAGAGCGCACCGACGGCATCAACATCTTCGAGCTATTCGGGCATAACATCGCGTACGAAATTCGCTTGCAGAAGGCGTTGGACGAGAACATGCTCTGTCCATTCCACTACTACGGTGTTGCGGAATACCTTGGCTCCAACGACGATCCGAATGGAATCGCCCATCGTCTCGATGTCTCCAAGGGCCTTGATGAGAAGGACTCGAAACAGCTCAAGTACGAGATCGAGCAGCTTGCCACCGAAAAGCGAGTCCGCTACATCATTGACAAGTTGCAAGAATATGGGCAGTTCAACATTCCGGTCACCGGACTCGTGTTCTGCAGCCGACAGGAGGAAGCCCATAAGCTATCCCAGCTGTTTAACCAACAGTGGAATCAACAAGCTGAACGCCCCTATCGCACCGCTGCCGTTACCAGCACGGACGATGACGGCAGGCCCGTGTCCCAAACGCAGCGAGACGAATACGTCCGCAAGCTCACTGAAGGCGAACTCGACTATCTCTTCACTGTCGATATGTTCAATGAGGGAGTTGATATTCCCGCCGTCAACCAAATCGTCATGTTGCGCAGCACCGAATCCAGCATTATCTTCACGCAGCAGCTCGGGCGCGGACTGCGCAAATTCCCGCACAAAGAAAGCGTTGTGGTTATCGATTTCATTGGCAATTACAACAACAACTATCTGATTCCGGTGGCGTTATACGGCAACACCGGCGACCGCGACAGAGCTCGCAAGAACCTGCAGAGAAAGTCAATCGGCCTGTCGTCCATCAGTTTCGACCCGATCGCCAAGGAGCGCATCCTTAAGTCTTTGGACACCGCCGACTGGTCCGACATGAAAAAGCTGTCCGAACAGTATCGCCAAGTCCGTTACGAGCTGGGCCGCATCCCCATGCTTACGGACATCTATAACTACGACCCCTCACTGCCGTATACCATCGCATCGAAGCGCAGCAACTATCTTGATTTCGTGCGTTCCCGTGAAAAAAGCCTGGGCAAAGGCAAACATCATGAAGCGACATTTGAGGATCAGTTGGAGCCGGTGACCGACGTTGAAGACGCGATACTCAAGATGGCAGCGGAGCTGCTGCTGCCCGGATTGCGACCGCACGAATTGGTCATTCTTGCTCAGCTATGCCATTTCGTCAGCGAACGGCTCGACGACGACGTACCGCAGCATTGGAGTGCGGGCTCGCCAATCGGCCGCAGCGAATTGCTCGATGCGATTCGTACTGAATTCCCGCAGTCCGATGGTTCAGACACGCAATTCGACTCTGCGATCAGCGTGCTCGATTACTCATATTTCACCGGCCCAAACTGCAATCGTTTCGGCAATCAGCCATTAGTCGAAGCCGCGAACAGCACCGGCACAGAAAACGGTACCGCATATCGATTGAACAGCAGATTCGCCGATATGCTTGCCACGAACAGAACGTTCCGTATCTTCTTTGCGGACACTCTGCGCACCGGTATGGCCAATTGCCGAGATATATTCCGTGAGGCCGCCGCCAGGCAACAGGTCTTTGACCACATGTTCTTGTACGAACGCAAATATTCCATGGCAGACGTCATGCGACTGTGCGGATGGAAGAAGGAGAATACTCCGCAAAACGTGGGTGGTTACCTCCTCGACAAGGAAACCAATACCATGCCCATCTTCGTGAAATACGCGGCAAGTCAATACGAAGATGAATTCCTGAGCACACAGGAAATGAAATACTTCAGCAAGAATGGACGAACTCCGCAGTCTCCCGAATTCCGATGGGCGCTTAACGGCATTGGCCCGAATTGGGGCCAGACGCATTTCGTCCCGTTATTCGTTATGCGCAAGGCGGAAGAGGCCGAGGGTAAGTACTACTACGTTGGCCACGTTGCCGCGTTTGACAACCCTCAGCTCACCACCAAACCTGACGCAAGCGGACAAGGCAGCGTGAAGGTCACGCTGTCGATCCTGCGGTTGGCCCGGCCAATCGATCCGGAGCTCTATCGGCATTTGGTCAGCTGATGCCTCTCAACTCCGCAAGCGTACGGCGGCGGCCATTCCGCCGTCGCCGTAGGTGGGGTGGAGCATGAAGGCTTGGCTGGCGGTGGTGTCACCGCACATCAACGATTCCCACATGGTTAAGCGGCTCATGGAGATGGCTTCAACGCCGAGGATGGCGTTGGCGATGTGCGCGGCATAGAGGTCGCGATGCTTGACGATCAGGAAGCGCATGAGATCGAGGCGCTTGGTCATGCTGGTCACGTTTGAGGAGGCCGGGGCCGTGCGGTATTCGATTAGGGGCTCGGGAACAATGCCGATGTGAGCCGTGCCCTCCTTGGGATTCTTGGTGTTACCGGCATCCCTGACAGCCTCAATGTTCCCGGTATCCTTAGTACCGCCAATATCCACAGCACCGCCTGCACTACCAGCATCCTCGACACCATCGGTATCATCGATACCGCCGGCATCCCCAATACCGTCGATATCATCTTCCGCTTTCGCAGCCAACCCACTCTCCAGCAACGACAAGAAGAAATCCCAATCCTCAAAGCCACTGCGCATCGACTCGTCGTAGCCACCGCAACGCTCCCAAGCCGAGCGCCGAATCATGAATGTGGCCGAGCAGCAGTTATGTGACACGAACGCCCCCGCGTCGCCACCGATCGGTTGGACCACTGAGTCCAGAACCCCGAACGTACGCAGCCAGCCAGAGGCCGCGACCATCGAATCATCAGCAGTAAGCAACGGCAACGTGCGCTCAATGAAGGTCGGCATCAGACGGTCATCGCCATCCAGCACCACCACGAACGGCGTCTCGGCAGCGGCGACACCACGATTGCGCGCAGCGGAAGGACCGGCATTCACCTGCCCGATAAGATCGACGGCGACACCGCCCGTATCCGGCACTCCATGCCGGCAATCGTCGAGAATTGCACTCAACACATTGACGGACGCTTGATCATCAGGCCCATCATCCACGATGATGATGCGTTCCGGGCGAACCGTCTGGGACAATGCCGACTCGACTGCTTCGCGAATCAACGGACCCTGATTGCAACTGGTAATTACCACTGTCACTGCTGCCATGCGGCAAGTCTATCGGGTTCGAAAGCAAACCACCCACCGGCGCTGCGAGCCACCTCCCGCCAGCGGAAGGTGAGATTTGAGCAACACCATCATCAAGGGAACAACAATCCACTTTTCTGCATCATATTGATAGAATATGATGCAGAAAACTATTCGATGATGCAGAAAGAGATTCACAATGAAGCACTTCGACTACATCACCGCCGCCAAGGAACTGCTCACCCCACAAACCACAACACTGCTATCCGCCATCCACGAAGCCAAAGGTCGTCAAAGCGTACAGGCTGCAATCAGGCCTGATTTGCTGAACACACTCATCACGGTTGCACGCATTCAAAGCACCAACGCATCCAATCGTATTGAAGGTATCTCTACCAGCGACAAGCGACTCAACGCACTGGTTGCAGAAAAAACCACGCCACGCAATCGTGCCGAGGAGGAAATCGCCGGCTATCGCGACGTACTCGCCACCATCCACGAAAGCCACGACTACATTCCACCGACCCCAAATACAATCCTCCAACTGCATCGCGATCTGTTCCGATACACTGGCCTCGCTTTCGGCGGACATTTCAAAGACAGCGACAATGTCATCATCGAGCGCGACGCCACCGGAAAACAAATCATTCGTTTCACTCCCCCAAACGCACTCATCACACCGGAGCTCGTCGAGCGCGCCTGCGCCGCCTATACAGAAGCCATCCAAGACGGACATATCGATCCATTGCTCGCCACAGCAATGTTCACCTTCGACTTCACCTGCATCCACCCATTCAATGACGGCAATGGTCGAATGAGCCGGCTGCTGACCTTGCTACTGCTCTACCGCAATGGTTACCAAGTAGGTAAATATATCAGCATTGAACACCTTATCGAGCGGACCAAAGACACCTATTACGAGGCACTTGCCGCGAGCACATACGGCTGGAACGACAACGTCAACGACTATGCACCATTTGTGAACTATTTACTCGGCGTCATCCTCACTGCCTGTAAAGAGTTCGACGAACGGATTGGGGAAGTGTCCGGCTGGGGCAGCAATAGAAAACCCACCAAGGAGCAGCGTATCGGCAATCTATTTGATCGCATATTATCGCCGCTCTCAAAAGCGGACATACTTCAACAATTGCCCGATATCAGCGCCAGCACTGTTGAACGTACACTGAAGACACTGCTTGACAACGGCACCATCACCAAACTGGGCGCCGGCCGCGGCACCCGGTACGTTAAGAACCGTTGAGCCGCACCACAACCGACATCCCATCCTTGCTGCAATGATGTTATCGGGCACCGATCACACCTGCGCGCGGCACGGCAGGGCGCTGATGCATGTGCGCGGGCGCGGGCTTGGCACGGACCTTGGTGGTGAAGTAATCGACCTCGATCTTCCACACTGTGACGCTGCGCACCTGCGCGTCGGTGAATTCGACGTGCGGCATGTGCGCCTGCTGCGCCATCAGCGCCTGCAAGCCGTGGCGGCATTCGCCCAAATCCTTGACCAGCGAGGCCTCGCCATTGCCGACAATCGACTTGAACGCCTCGCCCCAATTGCACGTGGTGCGACCCGCCACCACCTCGCAGTCGGCCTGCATGGTGAATGCCACGGGCAGACGCCCGCCGGCTGCGGCACGAATCGCGTCGAGCTTGCGGCCGTGCGGCGCGGAATGGAACCAGAGCGTCAGTTTGCCGGGGCACCCCACCTCATCGGCTGCCACGACTCCCGTGCTGCCGACCGTCTCAGCACCGTTCACCAAGGCTGTTGCGGCAACACCATCGGCCTCGTCATACTCATAATCAAATCCGAAATTCAACGGCACGATGGCCAGGCCCTCAGCATCCGCATATGCCACTTCGACGATGTCGCAAGCGGCGATAATCGCAGCGATCTGCTCGGGGTCAGTCACCTCACGGTCCGCGCGACGCATCATACGATGTTCGCCGGCAACCGTCCGCTCATCCTCACGCTTGGCAGGTTTGCGAGCGCCCGCAATGTTCTCCATGCTCATGTTGCTGTCCGGTCCTTTCGGCGCTTATATTCAGCAAAATACCACATCTCATGCAGCTCGTACAGTCGCGGCTTACCGTTCGTGAGCTGCCCCAGGCTGATCGGTCTTCCCGACCGGACCGTCAGCTTCCCCATCCACAACCGGAACCCAGTCGCCGTAGCCTTCCTCGGCCATGCGCGAGCGCGGCACGAATCGCAGCGCGGCGGAATTCATACAGTAGCGCAGGCCGCCGCGATCGGCCGGACCATCGGCGAACACGTGGCCCAGATGAATCTGCGTGTCGGAAGTGCGCACCTCAATACGATCACGCCCCGGAATGCGATGATCCTCGTGCTCAGTCAGCAAGTCACCCTTAATCGGCCGGGAAAACGCGGGCCAGCCACAGCCGGAGTCGAACTTGTCCCGCGAAGAGAACAACGGCTCGCCGCTGACGATATCCACGTAAATGCCGGGCTCGAACTCCTCGTCATACTCGTTGACGAACGGGCGTTCAGTAGCGGCGTTCTGCGTGACCGCGAACTGCTCGAGCGTCAAGTCCCAGATACGCTCCACGTACTTCTGACGGCGCTTCACGTTCGCAATCGCCGCAATCGGCACATGGCAGTAGCCGCCGGGATTGTTGATCAGATAATCCTGATGATGGGCCTCGGCCGGGTAGAAATTGCGTAGCGGCTCGACCAACACGGCCGGGCGCTGCGGCTGACGGTCGACCAGCTGCTCCAAGGCCGCCACGTACACGGCACGCTGCGTCTCGTCCGTGTAGAACATGCCGGTGCGGTATTGCCGGCCGCGGTCCTCGCCCTGCTGATCCACCGAGAACGGGTCGATGACTTCCAAGAACAGCAATGCCAGTGTCCGCAGGCTTACCCGTGCTGGGTCGAAAGTAACCTGCACGGTTTCGGCTGCATCCGTGCCGCCCGCGCACACCTGCTCGTAGGTCGGCGATTCGACCGTGGATTGCGCGTAGCCAACCGTGGTGTCCGTGACACCGTCGACGTTCTGGAAGTAGCGCTCCAGCCCCCAGAAGCAGCCGCCGGCGAAGTATGCGACCTGCGTGTTGCCGTCATTATGTTCGGTAAGTTCGCTCATACGCCCCACGTTACACCGTTGAGACGGTTCACGGTACGGCTGGAAAATCTCCGCAACGGCAAAAACGCTTTCGAGGGGCTGATTCGGCCTCCGCCGGAGGTCTACTTTCGTTTCAAGGGGCTAGTCATCCACTAGAACGCATGTAGAAACCCATCTGCGCCAACGCCATTCCGCCAGTTTCGGAGCGTGAATACTTCGGCATCAGCCCCTCGAAACGAGAGTAGACCTCCGGAGCAGGCCGAATCAGCCCCTTGAAACGGAGATAGCGACTTCTATGCCCTCCTCGCTGGGGTTTCTCCGTTCAAAGAGGTATATTCGGGCTTCCGCGGAATGCTATCTCCGTCCAAAGGGGTACCGAATATGGGAAATCCCGAGTACAAACGCCGTCATTGCAACGCTCATACTTGGGATTTCAGGGTTCAGGTACCCCTCCGAAGGCAGTTAGCTATCCGCAAGAAGCTGAAGGCACCTCTTTGAAAGCAGATAGCCCCATCTTGGGCTCGAATCGGCCAGTCTCCGGTCCGTACGTAAACGAACAGGCAAACGGCCTAGAGCCTCAACCGCGAACACAATTGTCAGGGTCCGTACGCCCCACACCCTACGACCGCAGCGTGCTGAGCATGCCGGCCACTTCGGCGGGCGTCACGCTGGGCACGTAGGCGCGCACCACGGCCAGCCCGATCTGGGGCAATGCCGCCGGGTCCGGGTAGCACACGTAGACCGGTGCCTCGGTGGGCTGGAACTTGCGCTTGAAGTTGAACAACGAATGGAAGCCGTACGCCGGCTCCATCCAATCGGCCACGATCTGCAGCGCATGCTGGAGCACCTGTGTGCCTTCCCCGGCCGGCGCACCACCTTCGCCGGCATTGTCCCGCTCGGGGTTCATACCGGCCAACGGAGCCGCGGACAAACTCATGAATTCTGCGGCACGCTCCGGATCCGCAGCCCCCTCATCACGCAGACGCTCGGCCATACGCGCAATCAGGAACTCCATGATGCCGTTAGGACTGTCGGTACGATGCCGCATGAAGTCCAGTGTCCAACCGATCACGCGCCCATCACGCCATGTGGGCAGCCAGCTGGTGACGCCCAGCACACGCCCATCCGCATCGACGGCATACAGAAGACGCACGCGCGGGTCACGCAGTTCCTCGACACCGCCCAACGTAAACTTCATCTCCGGCAAAGCCTTGAGCTGTGCCCATTCCTCGGAGATGTCCTCAATCTGCTCACGCACTTCCAGCGGCGATTCCAGGAACGTGGACTGCACATCGGTGATGCCGTCGCGCTTGGCTTTGTTGATGGCGGTACGCACGTCCTGCCATTTCTTGCCGGTGGTCTTCCACACACGCGGGTCCACAACCATTTCACTACCGACCTCAATCGAGTTCCATCCCTCAGCCAGCAGCGCATCACGCTGCTCGCGATGCACACTGTAGAACACCGGCGACCACGACCGTTCCACGCAATACTGCGTGAATCCGGTCAGATCGTCCATCCACTCCGCCGGATCGCCAAATGGCCCAGTGCAGGTCAACGCAATACCGTTGAGTACACGGTATGCCACGGCCGATTTGCCCGTGGGCGACAGCCAATAGTCGTTGCCTTCCCACGTGGTCATGAAGCTCATCGATTCGCCGCCGGTCTCAACCAGCCGTTCGGCACGGGCCTGCGCCCGTTCATTCGACTCACTGACGTCGCTCATCCAACGCATCACCACGGCCAGCACCACGATCCAGAACACCAAGCCAACGCCCTGATACACCACGGACGCCAATGGCGTACGCGGCACGAACGACAACTTCATATGGCTCAGGAACCCGATGGGCAGGAACCGTCCCGGCAGTTCGGCCAACAGCGACGACGCCGTGGCCCGAGGCGCAAACGCGTCCGGCTGGGCGATGCCGTACATAAGGTACACGGCGGCGCAGGCCAGTAAGGCCAGCACGATTACACCGACGCCGCCGATCAGCCGGCGCCAGCCGACACGAATCGGGAAATGCTTCAGCATCGCAGCCAAGGCGACGGCAAAAATCAACGGTGGCAGAGCATTCGCCACGCAAGCGGTAATCGCGCCATGCTGCAGCAAGGACGTCATACCGTTCGGCGCAAAGCTCAGCGGCACGACCAGATAATAGGCAATGGCGACGCCCGCAGTGAACAGGTTGATGGCCACAGCGCAGATGGCCGCAAACCGGCGACCGCGATACAGGCCCCATGCCAGCACCAAGGTCACGGCTGTGGGCAGCAGCGAGCGCAGAACCGCGCCAGGCATCGAAGCACGCAACAGGTCGAATTGCAGGAAGCAACCGCTGTGCGTGGCTCCGGCCAAGCATTTGGCCAAGGTGCCGTTGTCGACGGAAGCCGGGCTCATCAGTAGGCCGACCGTGCTCAACGGCCCGGCATGGTTATGCGAGGTGATGGAAATGACCGGCCCCAGCGCCAGCACCACGGCGATGGCGGCGAACATGCGACGCGCTTCGAATGAAGTGCTACGCAGCCAGTGCCAGCCGGTTTCGGCGTGCGCGGGTGGACCGGCCATCACACGGCCGGCGATGTGACCGAGCAATGCGGCGGCGAGAATGCAGTAGTCGCCGGGGTTGCCGCTGTAGAGCAGCGCGACCAGAATCGCCACATATCCGATGAGCCGGATACGCCGCCGCCACAGGTGGCCGCAGAAGGCGCTGGCCGCCATCAATGCGCCGACCGGCAGCACCAGCGGGCTCAGGGCAAACTGCATGCGGGAGACGAACTGGGAATCCTGGAACAGCCAACCGGCCGCCGCGCACAGGCCAAGGCCGATAAACGCGCCTGCAGCAGCGCAGGCGAGCGCAGCAGCAACGGTGCGGGTGCGACCCAGCCATGGCTCGGCGATGGAGAACATGACGAGCCACAGCACGGCATCAATGATGAGCTGGATCACGCCGCGCGCCAGGAACAACGAGCACACCAGTTTGCCGAGATCGAACTCGGCCATACTGGTGTCTAGGCGCAATGGGAACGCGAATCCGGCCATGGCGGCCACCAGCCATACCACCAAGTTCAGCACGACCAGCACCGTCGTGGCCACAACGGTCAGCCTATGGCCATCCGCCCACTGCCGCGCGTCCTCGGCCAGTTCACGCCAGCTGTCCGCAACATGGCCGGATTTCGGCGCATGAGACTTGGACGCATGCGAGGTCTGCGGCTTCCTGCCGCCCTCATGCTGCTGTTCGTCGCTCATTGCAACACCTCCACTTGGTTGTAGTCCTTCAACGGTTGCGGCATCTCACCCAATCCGGTTCGTTCGCCGAACCAGTCAAGCCCGGCCCGCCAGACGGCTTGCACCGCATGCCAGTCATGTCCGGTATCCGGCACGACCAGTTCGGTGACGTCCATGCCGACTTTGCGTGCGGCTTGGGCAATCAGACGCATATTATGTATCGACTCTTTATCCCGTTCGCCCGCGCCGGAGAACAGCGCCTGGTCCGACGAGCCGGTGGCGGCAATCACATTAACCGGCACCTGTGCGTCATAAGCGGACTGGTCACCGGCGAAATACTCCTTGACCATCTTGGCGACCGTACCATTCGTCGGCTTGAGCTCACCGTCCACCGGCAGCATCGCGCCGTACAACTCAGGATGACGCGGGCCGAGCTGCGTGGTGCAGGTGCCACCCTGCGAGAAGCCGCCAATCGCCCACATCTTCGCCGACTTGGCCACAGGCAGATTCCTCTTAGCCCACACGACCACATCCTTGGTGAGATAGGTCTCGGCATTGCCTTGGGTGGTGTCGGCACACAGGCTGTTATGCGACGCCTCACCATTCTGGTCGGGCACAATCACGATTGGCGCCAGACCGTCATGCTTGGCCGCATACGAGTCCATCATTGCCGCGATGTTGCCCGCGTCGATAAGGCGGCTCGGGCTGCCCGGCTGCCCGGCCATCAGTTCCATAACCGGCAACGTCGGAGGCATCTCGCTAAGCGCGGCGGGCGGTAGATAGATCATTGCCGGGCGCGCGGCGAAGTTCGATTTCGTATTGGGAATGGTGACAGTAAGCACCTTGCCGGTTTGCGGCATGTCGGGCAAATCGTTGCGCTGGGCACGCTTACGCCATTGGTCCACGCTCATCGCGGATTCGTGCACTTTGACCGAGCTCAGCGAAGCATATGGCGAATAGCCGACGAGGTTGCCAATGGTCTGGTATTCGCCATAGATCGAATCCACGCCGAGTGCCGTGGAGACCAGTATCAACGGCACCAGAATGATGGCGACGACGCGGCGCAGTCCTTGGACGATCACAGCTGCGGCAATTACGAAGCCGACCGCCGCGATGCCGCCGGCGATGGTAAAGATCACCGGCCAGCCGAGCGAGACCTCGAATGCCATGAACACGTCGGATACCAACCATGCCGCCAACAGGCCTACAGCACCGGCGGCCACGGCGACGATCAATGACACGATTAGCGGGTGCATGCGATGCGCACGGTTCCGCTTGCCCACAACCAATCCGATCAGCAATACGAGTGCCGCCACTGCGGTCACGCCGAATACGGTCTGAGGAACGATTCCCCGAATCAGCGACAGCTCCATCAACGTCTTCCAGACGGAGTTCCTCATACCTTCACCCCCACGCTTCCCAAGAGCTCATGTAAGCCTATCGCGCAATTCAGGGAAGAGTGTCGGATTTCACAGAACATCCCGAGAGTTCTCAACCTTTATTCAGACTTTGTCCGGAACGCATCATCAGACGTCAGGGCATATGCTGGCAGGTATAACGAACGCGAACGAACAACGCCCGACTTCCGCCGGCAAGTCATCCGAGACCGACGTCGCCGCGGCCAAGAATGCTTCCTGGACCCGCGTCTCCAACCTGCATCAGGCGCGACTGACCATTATCGGCACCGTGGTGGTTGTGGCGGCTATCGTGCTGTGCCTCGGATTCTTTGTGAACTGGGGATTGGCCGCCCTGTCCGTGATCATTCTGGTTCCGGGTGCGATTTCTCTGGCCATCCTCGCCAAGCACCCTGAATCCACCGGCGGACGCAGCATGTTCGGCATTTCCAATCCGGACGCCCTGCTTGACCCGATCCGCCGCCCGTCCGAGCGCCGGGGCAAGTGATTATGGTTAATTCCACTACGCGGTGAACCTCCCACCGCGTAGTAAAAAGCCCATCACGCGGTGAGCGGGATTTGATGATTCGCGGAATTAAGCCGTTTTGAGACGCCTCGTGGTGGGCAATTCACATCGTGGTGGAGATTTCACTACGTGGTGGGGTCTGAGCGACGCGCGCTGACCAGATAATTCAGCACCGAACCAGCGGCCACCAGCAACGCACCGCACCAGAACGGCAACGATAACGCCAATCCCAATAGCACCGCACTGGCCCCAGTGGAGAGCACCGGCGTGGCATAGGAGGCGATGGCCAGCCGCTCCATCGAGCCGTGCAGAATGCCGTAGCCCCAGCAGGCATAGCCACCGCCGATTGCGGCAGCCGCAATGAAGACGAACAGCCATGCGACCAGACTCGGCGGCTCTGCAGGCCAGCCCTGCCCGGAAGCAAAATGGATAATCCACAATGCCACGGCTACACACGGGAAGAACACCGAAGTGCCATCCACTCCATGTGACCAGGCCGGCGTGAACACCGCATACACCGACCATGCGAGCGCGCCCGCAAAAGCCAACACATACGGCAGCGGATTATCAGCTATGTGTCCAGCGGCTGCCTGCCAGTCAAGCCCGGAATTACCGCCAACCGCCAGCGCGACGCCAACCGTGGCCACGATCGCGCCCGGCAGCACCTTCCACACCGCATGCCTGCGACGGGATACGCCCGCCGCCAGAAGCACCATCATCGTGGGCCATAGGTAGTTGACCAGACTCACTTCCACCGACGAAGCGGCCGTAGAGGCCAAACCGAGCGAAAGCGAAATCGACGATTCATAAAACACAAACAGCAGTCCACCGATAATCAGATACTTCTTGGGGAACTCACGGATTGGCGCCGGGCGGCGGAACACCAGCAGCAGAACACCGCCGACCGTATATATCAGGGCCGATCCGAGCGTGGCGCCGAAGCTTTCGGCGACGATGCGCACCGTTCCGGCCATGAAACTCCACAGCACAATTGCCATCAGGCCGACCGCAGTGGCACGGGAGGAAACAACATGTCCGCCGGAATGGCCGGCATGACTTGCCGTCGGTGCCGGTGTGCCGCTTGCGTTGCGCGCGTCGTCTGCCATATGCATGTCCTCTCTTGCCTCGTTTCGAAGTCACTCTACCCATCGGATATGTACAGTGGCAGAACGGCACACGACCGGAATAAGAACATGGCAAAACAGGGTGCTCAAAACAGCAAAATGCCGGGCAGGGCATACACCCTATCCGGCATTCGTATTGGCTATGTTTCCCGCCGTCTGTCACAATAGTCGGCGCTGAAAGCGTAGGACAGACAGCACAGGGAACAGAGTCTAGCTTGCAATCGATTGCGCTAATCTCTCCCCCAGTCAGCTTCGCTGACAGCCTCCTCGTCAGAGGGGGCGAGCCCGATGCTGGACACCGGGCAAGCACACTACGAAGCTAAGCTTCAAGAGAGACTGAGCGCAACAATCTCAATCAGCCCTCAATTGCGATCCGATGCTTGGCCTCAACCTGCGGCTGAGCCTGCATCTTCGGCACCTGGACGCACAGCGTGCCGTTCTGGTAGCTGGCGTGGATGTCGGATTCCTTCACGTCATCGCCGACATAGAAGCTACGAGAGCACGAACCCATGTAGCGTTCGCGGCGCAGCCACTTGCCGGAATCGGACGCGCAAGCGCACTGCTCATCCGAGTCCTTACCTTCAGCAGCCGGATCCTTGTCTTCATGCTCGCTGCTGCGAGACGCAGACACGGTCAGATAGCCGTTGTTCAACTCAAGGTTGATGTCGTCCTTCTTGAAACCAGGCATATCGATGTCGACGTCGTAGCCCTTATCGGTCTCGCGCACATCGGTGGTCATCATGTTGGCAGGCATCGCAGCGCTCATCGCGTTGTCCGTGTTGCGCCAGCCCTCAAAGAACGGGTCATCGAACAGATCCGAGAACATAGTGTCATTCATCAAAGCCGGAAACATTGCCATAATCGGTACTCCTCGATTAGGAGAGAATCGGCTTGGCTACCAGCCGCCAACCCGTATCACGGGCTGGCAACGGTTATCGTGGCCGGTTCCGGAACCCTCCCGGGCTCTCAACCTTTGACCTTCACTTCACCCAATTCCAGAGCGCGGCAATCATTCCGGAGTTTTACCCACAGTGAAATTCTGATATATTCCACTCAATCAGTACGTGGCGCTGGCAATCATCGGATCGTCGTAGAAGCTCAGGATTCTCTCGAGGTACGGCTTGTAGATGGCGTTCGGCATCGAGAAAATCTCATGCAGCGATTCAGGGTAACGCACCATGTCCGCCTCGCCGCCGCCGTCCTTGACCAGTTGGACGAAACGGTTCTGCGGATTGTTGAGCACCCAGATATCGCGCCCGGACTGGAACAGCAGCACTGGCGTCTCCACTTCGGCGCAGGCGGTGGGGCTGAGCACAGCCCGGTTCATCTTCAGCGCCTGCCGCACCCATTCGAAGGCCGCACAATAGGTCTGATACTCACGGTTCTCGCAACGCAGTTTGAAATACCAGCGTTCACGCGCCGCGGAGGCGCCCTCGTTGCCTTCCATGGAGAATTCCGGGGTGAAGTCGGACTGTCCGAACACGCGCTTTTTGCCGAAACCCAGACCGCACAGCGCGCCGACCAGCACACGGGCCACGCCCAACGGCATACCAGTGGCGGGGGCGATCATCGGGGCGGAGAGCACCGCCTTGTCGAACAAGGTCGGATACTGCTCAAGCACCAGTGCGCCGATGCCGCCGCCCATCGAGTGGCAGAACAGGTTCAGCGGCATGCCGGCCGCGTACTGCTGTCCGATGGTTTCGGCGAAGCCGGCCAAATCGGCCACATATCGGCGCCAATCATCGATCCACACCATGCATGGGTTCTCGACGTCGCGGGAAGATTTGCCGTGCCCACGATGCTCGAGCACACATACCGAATAGCCGGCAAGCAGGAAGTACCAGACCAGCTCGTCATATTTTTCCGCGAACTCGGTGAACCCGTGGCTGATGACGATGGCCCCGCGGAAGGTGGCGGTGGCGCCTTGCTCGCGAATTGCGTCGAACTTGGCCGAGTCGTAGCACAAGTAGTGCAGTTGACCAGAGCGTCCGCCTGTATCCATAATGCCGGAAAGCGGCTCAATACCAGCCGATCGCTCGGCAGCGGACGGGTCGTACCAGCCTTCATCTCGGCATTGCTCGAGGGCGGGCAGCACCACGTCCGTCATCGTTTCGGCGTACTTGTTTTCGTCGATCATCGTCACCTGCATGTCCACTATCTTACGGCCAGCAAGCCTGCCGGAGCGGATTCTTATCGCCCACCACCTGTTGCGGGGGGGGGCAAAACCTCGGACCAGTCGATGATTTGCCTCACTGAGAGGCCGTTAGTGAGGTAAAACCTCGAGCTAGTCGACAAAATGCCTCACTGAGGAGCCGCCAGCAAGGCAAAACCTCGGACCAGTCGACAAAATGCCTCACTGAGGAGCCGCCAGCAAGGCAAAATTGTGAACGAACCGATGTATTGCTTCGTTGCCGGCAGCAACTCCCCCTGACCGTACAAGCGCGTAGGTTGGAAGCATGAGCGAAACCAATGATGTTACCGATGCAATCGCCAATCTGCCTCGTCGCAGGGCACGTACGCTGCGCTTCACCTGCGGAGCCCCGCGTTCCGCGCAAACCATAGGCAACGGTTCGCGAGCGCTGTTCCTGCGCTCCGACGGCCCCGAGGATCTCGTCACCGCATTGTGGCTGAGTTGGTTTGATGACTCGAGCGAGCATCACGAAACCAAGCTGGCCGATCCGCGTGAGCTACTGGGCGCTACCGCTGATAGCGAAAATGTGCCGGCCGAGGAGAAAGCACGCCGCGAACGTGCCCGTGAAGGCGGCGCTGGCATCGTGAGCTATTCCGTTGACGCCGATGGTGATCGCGTGGTGTTTACCATCAATGGTCGGCTGTTTCTGACGGAGATTGGCAACGATGCTGCAACTGGCGCGCCGACCAGTCGCACCCGCGAGCTGGCCGGCGAATGGCTGGACGAGGATCCGGCAATGTATACGCCGGTGCTCAACCCGCGCATCGCCCCAGACGGCGAGCATGTGCTGTACACCACCGGCACCTACTTGATGCTGGTCGACATTGGCGATTGGCCGGCTGAGGGCGAACCGTTCGAAGTGCCCGAAGGTGAGCTGGACAACGGCGTTGAAGTAGAGGCAGATGCCGAGGAATCCGCGCTGAGTGAGGGCCTGTACGGCGATGAGGAGGACGGCGACCAGCCGCTCACCGACCGTATCACCGCCATCTACGGCGTAAGTGTGGAGGACGAGGACGGCAACCCAGCTGACAACACCTGGAAGATTGGTTTGGCCGAGTTTGTGGCCGGCGAAGAGATGGATCGCTATGACGGTTTCTGGTGGTCGCCGGATTCGCAACATGTGCTATTCGAGTCCTTTGATACCGCCGATGAACCGACCTGGTACATCAGCGATCCGGCCAATCCCGAGACCGCTGCCACCGGTCGCCGCTACCCGCGCGCGCTGACCCGCAATGCCGATGTGTGTCTGACCGTAATCAGCCTTGCGTTCGATGAGAACTACCGATACGCCGGCATCACCGGCAATGCTGATGTGGCATGGGATCGCGAAGCCTACGAATATGTGGCTGCCGTGAATTGGCAGCTCGGCCATGATCCTCTGGTGCTGGTGCAGAACCGCCGCCAGACCCGCGATCAGGTGCTCGAGGTGGCGGTTGAGACCGCCGAAGAGCCGGAGGCGCTGAGCGATGACGTTGCCGCCACTTGGGCTCAGGCAGCCAGTGCCGATCAGAGCGAGAGGATTGTGGAAACTGATGTCGTGGAGTTCGGCGGCGACAACGAAATCGGCGAGACCTCTTCATTTGCATCGTCCGCCCCGACGCTCGGCGCCACCCGCGTACTTGAGGAGCATGCGAATGAGCAATGGATCGATCTGATTCAGGGCACGCCCGCCTACACGACAGATGGCCGTCTGGTGTGCTCGTTGAACGACATGGACACCGACACCAACCGTCTGACCGTGGATGGCCGGCCGTTCACGCCCGCCGGCTGGAATGTGCGCACTGTGCTCGATGTGACTGATACCGACGTGCTGGCTGTAGTGCAGCGCGCGCCGGAGATCGCCCCCGAGGTGCCGTCCGCATGGGCCGAGTCCAGCGATGACGACGGCACCACCAACGGTGCTGGCGCATCCGACGAGTCCATCGCGTCCATGATTGGTGGGCATGATGCTCGAAGCTTCGACGTGGTGAGCATCGATTACAGCGGCGATATCACACCCGTGACCACTGTGCCTGGCCAGTGGACCGCCTCGCGCGCCGAGCACGGCATGGTCGTTTCCGGTCGCGACATGACCCATGCCAATGCTCAGATGTTCCACATCCTTGGCTCCCCTCTCCGAGGGGAGCTGGCCGCGAAGCGGACTGAGGGGAGCACACCGGTGACGACCGAGACTCCGCTCAATCTCCCTACGGCCGACAGTTCCTCCCAGGGAGAAGGACCAGCAGAAACCACTATCGCCAGCACCGCTGCCGAACCCGGATTCACGCCGAACGTCACCTTTACACGCCTCGGCGAGCACCAGATGTACACGGCGATTATCGCGCCAAGCCCCGAAAGCCCTTACGCGCACGCCGATAAGCTGCCGGTACTGATGAAACCGTACGGCGGCCCAGGATTCCAGCAGGTCATCGCCTCGCAGTCGTTCTACTGGGAAAGCCAGTGGTGGGCCGATCAAGGCTTCCTGGTGGTTACCGCAGACAATCGCGGCACCACCGGTCGCGGCCCGGCTTGGGATCGCGAAATCTTCGAAGACATGAAGGACGTGACGTTGGCCGATCAGGTCGAGGCCGTCAACGCTCTGCCCGAGGCCATCGCCAAGCTGAACGCCGACCGGGGACTCTCGACGCAGTTGACCGAGGGCGATTTAGCCAAGGCTGAGAACCGTCCATCGGCGCCTTGCGCCACCTCCCGCAAGCGGGAGGCAATTCCTATGCCCGACCTCGATAAGGTGTGCATGATCGGCTGGTCCTACGGAGGATTCCTCTCCGCGTTGGCCGTGCTGGACGCACCCGACGTGTTCAAGGCCGCCTGCGCCGGTGCCCCGCCCACCGACTGGACGCTGTACGACACGCACTACACCGAGCGTTATCTGGGCCTCGACCCGGACGTGTATTACCGCAACGGCATCGTTCAGGACGCGCCGAAGCTCACACGCCCACTGATGCTCATCCACGGCTTTGCCGACGACAACGTCACCATCGCCCACAGCCTGCGTCTCTCGCAAGCCTTGATGGCAGCAGGCCGTCCGCATACCTTCCTGCCGCTGACGGGCATCACCCATATGACCAACGACGAAACGGTGGCCGAGAATCTGCTCACACTCCAGCGCGACTTCCTACGCGAGGCGCTGTCCTAATCCCCTCCAGTGGGGCAAAACCGCCATGAACTGGCTGTTCCGCCCCACTGAAACATACTCAGTGAGGCGATTCTGCCAGTACATGGCAAGTTGGCCCCACCAGCAAGCCCTCAGTGGAGACGTCTTACCAGATACTGGAAGATTTGCCCCACTGAGACGCTTTCAGCGAAGCCAATACACCACGAACTGGTGGTTTTGCCCCACTGGCAGCTCCCCAGCAGGGCAAAACCGCCAGCATCTGGATATTTTGCACCGCTGAGAGGCCAGTAGTGGGGCGCACCCGCCACAAACTGGCTGTTCCACCCCACTGAGATGTGCCAAACGACACATCACGCCCTCTTTTCCTGTCTATTTTTTGGAAATTTTGCACTCATCGCCGGCAAACGGGCCTGTTTTTACCCCCCATATTCCTACAGCCGCGTAGGATAGGTGAAGATTAGAAAGGGAGGACTATGAGCGTTCTCGACCGTTTTGAAAAAAGCGTGGAGGGTGCAGTCAACGGAGTATTCGCCAAATTCGGCTCCAAAGACCTGCAGCCTGTCGACCTCTCCAGTGCGCTGGAGCGTGAAATTGATGCCGAAGCCATGCCTGTGGGCCGTGACCGCACGGTGGCCCCGAATGAATACCGTTTTAAGCTGAGCACTCCGGACTTCGACCGCATCGAAGCATGGGGCAGCGAAACTTTGGCCAACGAGCTTGCCGACAACCTCACCGAGTACGCCAAGAGCCAGCATTATGCCTTCGTGGGCCCGGTCGTAGTGATCTTTGAAGAAGACCTGGATCTGTCCAAGGGCAATTTCAACCTCGCCTCCGAATCCGTGCAGGGCAACGCCGTGCCTGTCACCACAGACACCCAGACCGAAGACAGCCCCGTGCTCGAGGTCAACGGCAACCAGTACCTGCTCACCAAAGACAAGACGATGATCGGCCGCGGCTCCGGCTGCGACATCGTCATCGATGATCCGGGCATCTCCCGCAAGCATCTGGAAATCGACATCACGGACAACGGCGTAATCGCGCGCGATCTTGGTTCCACCAACGGCACATACGTGGAAGGCCATCAGGTTCCCGCCGCCACGCTGCTCGACGGCAACACCATCACCATCGGCCGCACGCGCATCCTGTACTGGGCCTCCGCGCAAGCGCAGGAGTAGTCGAGCGCCCCGCCCGAAAGTCATCTATCTATGACCGAACTGACATTCGCCCTGCTCAAGTATGGATTCCTCATCCTACTGTGGGTTTTCATATGGCTGGCGGTACGTTCGTTGCACAAAGACATCGAGACGTTCAGCCCGCGCCCGTCTCGTTCTCGCCGTCGTCGCGAACGAGAGATGCACAAGGAGAAGGCCGAGGCGCCGCAAGCACCGGTCTCCCGTGCCACTTCGTCCAGCGCGCCGGTTGCCTCCGGAAACGTCAACCCCACTTTGCTGGTGATTATTGACGGCCCGCTGGCCGGCAGTTCCGTGCCACTCACCGGAGCCGAAATCGGCTTGGGCCGCGCCGCGTCAAATACCGTGGTCTTAGACGACGAATTCGTGTCTTCCCACCACGCCCGCGTCTATCGCGATCCCAGTTCCGGCCAGTGGGCTATTGAAGATCTGAACTCCACCAACGGCACCGTGGTCAATCAGCAGCGCATCAGCCAGCCCACCATTCTGCCCACTCGCGTCCCCGTGCGCATCGGCGCCACAACCTTTGAACTGAGGTAGCCGCATGCCTAATTCCGCCGCTTCACAACCGCTGTTCCTGTATTCCACCACTGTGTCCGACGTGGGCACCGTGCGTGCGAACAATCAGGATTCCTCCTTCGCCGGCGAGCATCTGATCGCCATTTGCGATGGTATGGGCGGTCATGCCGGCGGCGACACGGCATCTTCCATCGCCATCCGGTCTCTGGCTCATATTGAGCAGGACGATACCGGCGGTGATGTCGAGGTCATCTCCCGCATGATGGAAACCTCCGTTATGGCCGCGCATGACGCCATCGTCGGCAAAGCCAAACGCGAACGCAAGCTCGCCGGCATGGGCACCACCGTCACTGCAGTGGCATTGGTCGCCGGCTACTGGGTAGTGGCGCATATCGGCGATTCCCGCGCATACCTGCTGCGTGACGGCCACCTGAGCCGCATTACCTGCGATCACAGCTATGTTCAGCACCTGATCGACACCGGCCGCATCACACCTGCGGAGGCCAAGAACCATCCGCAACGCAATGTCGTTATGCGCGTGCTCGGTGATTTCGACATCGACCCGCACCCGGACATCTCCATTCGCAAGGCCCACCCCGCGGATCGCTGGCTGCTGTGCTCCGACGGCCTGTGCGGTGTACTGGAAGACTCCACCATCAAAGAGACGATGACCGCATTGGCCGATCAAGGCGAATGCGCGCAACGCTTGGTGCAGATGGCCCTACGCGCCGGCAGCACCGACAACGTCACCGCCGTGATTGCGGACGCCACGCTGGCTTTGGATGCCGACGCCTTCGATCTGCCACATCAGACCCCGCTGGTGGGCGGCGCAGCCAGCCGCAACCTGGAGCCGATTGCCGATATCGTCAACGAACCGGTGGCCACCGCCCCCGCGCTGAGGGACGATCATTCGCCCGCCAAACGCGCTGCGGCACTGATGCAGCCAGCGGACACGCAACATAACGATGCAGCGCCAGCCAGCGCCGAGCCATCCACCACCCGCGTGGTGCAGCCCTCCGCCGTCCGCGAGGAGACCGGCGAGCGCGATAACCCGGATACTGGCGAAATTCCGGTAGTGCAAAAGCCTGACGGCCGTCTTTCCGCGGACCCGAACGATCCCGAGGTGGCCAAGGCCATCAGGGACGAGCATGTGGAGCAGAAGAAAGCCACACGTGCCAAGCATCAGCGGAACCGATTGGCCATAGTCATCACCATTCTTCTGGCTGTGGCGGTGCTGTTCGGTGCCGGCACCGGCACGTACATGTGGAGCCAGACCCGGTATTACGTCGGCAACAGCAACGGCAAAGTGGCTATTTACCAAGGCGTACCTACTAATCTGTTCGGCTTGGCGCTGTCTCATGAGGTTTCCAGCACCTCGATTACCGTGTCGAATCTGCCGCAGACTTGGCGCGATCAGCTCAATCGGGGTATTTCGGTGGGCTCCTTGGACGAGGCCCAATCGCATGTGGGCATTATTCGTAGCGAAATGAACAAGTTCAAGAAGCAGCAGGAGAGCGAGCAGGCCAAGAAGTCCACATCCAGCAACTCGTCAGGCTCATCCAACTCGTCCACTTCCGGCAATACCAACAAGTCCGAGTCCGGCATTGGGGCAGCCGACGACGCCACCACGGGAGGATCGCAATGATCGCTACCCGTTTCCGCCAAATTGCGCTGCTCCTGCTTGCCGTGGCTATCAGCGCGCTGGCGTTCATCCAGATGTTCCAGCGCACCACCGGCGCATTCCCCGTGCAATACGCCATCATGTTGTGCGCGGCGGCCGCACTGTTCCTCGTGTTCTGTGGGCTGACCGCCCGCTTCCAGCCGTATGCCAGCCAATCCATCATGCCGTGCGTACTGCTGCTCACCGCCACCGGCATCACGATGATCGCCCGCATCGATCAGAGCGAGGGATGGGATATCGCCAAGCGCCAGATCATATGGCTGTACGTTGCTTTGGGGCTTTCGACGCTGATCATCGTCTTCCTGCGAGATTACCGCGTTCTCAGGCGCTTTTCCTACGTGTCGATGGTGGTGGGTCTGATACTGTTGCTTTCCCCCATGCTGCCGGTTATCGGCACAGAGATCAACGGCGCTCGTATCTGGGTGCGCATTCCAGGCCTCGGCAGCTTCCAGCCCGGTGAATTCGCCAAACTTTTTCTCGCGTTCTTTTTTGCCGCCTATCTCTTCGATCATCGCGATCAGCTGGCTGTCGGCGGCAAAAAGGTGCTGGGATTGCAGCTGCCCCGCATCAAGGACTTAGGCCCTATCATCGTGGTGTGGATCGCCTCGATGGGAGTGCTCGTCGTGCAACACGATCTGGGTACCTCGCTCATGTTCTTCGCCATGTTCGTGGCCATGCTGTACACGTCCACAGGCCGCAAAAGCTGGATCGTCATCGGTCTGATCACCTTTGCCGCAGGTGCGATGCTGGCCGCAAGCATGTTCAGCCATGTGGGTTCGAGAGTCGATGCATGGCTGCACCCGTTCAGCAACGAACAGTACACCAAGTCCCCCGGCGGCTCTTGGCAGCTGGTCACCGGCATTTTCGGCCTGGCATCCGGCGGCATGATCGGTACCGGTCTGGGCCAGGGACATCCATCTCTGGTCACCTTCGCCAACTCCGATTTCATCTACGCCTCCCTCGGCGAGGAGCTCGGCCTGGTGGGCGTCATGGCTATTCTGATGCTCTATCTGATCATCATCGCTTCCGGCTTCATCGTCGCTATGAAAATCAAGGACGGTTTCGGCAAGCTGCTTGCTTCCGGACTGGTGTTCACCATGGCTTTCCAGGTATTCACCGTGGTCGGCGGCATCACGCTCGTCATTCCGCTTACCGGCCTGACCCTGCCATATATGGCAGCCGGCGGTTCCAGTCTTATCGCCAACTACATTCTTGCGGCGTTGCTTATCGTCATTTCCAATTCGGCGAACCAGCCGGAGCCTGAGCTGACTTCAGATACCTTCCAGCATGAAGCGCTTGCGGCGTTGCGCAACAAGGAGCTTAAGGCCCGCGCACGCGCCACCGAGCCCATTGTCCGCCCGCGTGTAGCCTCGGCCACGCCGCACGACGTGTCTGAGGAAGCAAACGACCCGCAGATTCCAAACACCGCTGAGGAACCCGAGTACACGGTCCGTACCGGGGTCCTTCCCTCGGTGCCCCAGGTGCCATCCATGCCTCCTGCCCCACCGGTGCCGCAGATCCAGACGAACTTCCCCATCGACACATCCAACGGAGGTGAACGCGCATGAACAAATACCTGCGCCAGCTGTTTACCGCCGTCATCGCTCTGTTCGTGGTACTCGGCCTGTCATCTACCATCATCATGGCCATCAGCTCCAGCACGCTGAACAACGACTCTCGCAACGCCCGTGCCCTCTACCATCAGCTTGGCGCTTATCGTGGCGCCATTTTGGCCTCCGACGGCACGGTAATGGCTCAATCGGAGCCGGTAAATGACGCATTCAAGTACCAGCGCACCTATTCGAATGGACCGCTGTACGCACCGGTCACCGGATTCTTCTCCATCAACCAGACTGCGGATCGCGGCCTGGAAGCCTCGCGCAGCATGTTGCTTAGCGGCGAGGCCGACTCGCTGATCTGGCAGCGCGCCAAGGCCATGCTGACCGGCAGCGCCAATCAAGGCGCGTCCATCGAGACGTCAATCAACCCCAAGATCCAGCAGGTCGCGTACGACCAGCTCGGCACCAGGGACGGCGCCGCCGTGGCCATCGAGGTGAAAACCGGCCGCATCCTTGCCATGGTGAGCACCCCCAGCTACGATCCGAACCAGCTGGCCACCCATGATTCCGATGCCGCCACCAAGACGTACAACGAGCTTGCGGCAGGCGGCGATAGCCCCCTGATCAACCGCGCCACCTCACAGCTGTACCCGCCCGGCTCCACGTTCAAGACCATCGTGGCATCCGCCGCGCTGGAAACCGGCGATTACCAGACAGATACGCAGATTCCCGCAGGCAGCTCATACACGCTTCCTGGCACCAATACCCAGTTGCCGAACGCCGTGTACCAAGCCAACGGCACTGACGGAAAGATTTCGCTGCAGGACGCGATTACCTGGTCCTCGAACACCGCTTTCGCCCAGCTTGGCGTGGCTCTGGGACAAGACAAGGTCAGCGATATGGCCACCAAGCTTGGCTTCGGCAGCACCATCACCATTGACGGCACCGAGAACACCGGCACCCCGATGACAGCCACCGCATCGACGTTCCCGTCCAGCTCCACCGCCGACAAACTGGCATTGGCCTCCATCGGCCAGGGCGACACCACGGCCACGCCGTTGCAGATGGCAATGGTCGCCCAGGCCATCGCCAATGACGGTAAGCTGATGCGTCCCACCCTGGTGGATCGCGTACGCGCCTCCGATCTGACCGTGCTTTCCGAAACCAAGTCGCAGGTCATGGCCGAGGCGTTTAACAAGGATACTGCAGACAAGCTCACCACCATGATGGAAAGCGTGGTTACCAAGGCCAACCCGACGCTTGCCATCAATGGCATATCTGTGGCCGCAAAAACCGGTACTGCACAAATCGGCACCGATAACAGCAGCATCGACGGCTGGGTTATCGGCTTCGCGCCGGCAGACGATCCGCAGATTGCCGTCGCAGTGCTGGTGCATAACACAGATCTGTACGGTTCGTTCGCCGCAGGCCCGATTATGCGCGCGATGATTCAGGAGGCGCTGCAGCAATGAAACTCATCGAAGGACAGCTCATTCACCGCCGATACCGCCTTGACGCGCGCCTTGCGCAGGGCGGCATGGGCGAGGTCTGGAAAGGCTACGACATCCAGCTCGGACGCGAGGTGGCCATCAAGGCTTTGCGTTCGGACATGACCAATGCCGAGGCCAAACTTCGCCGTCTGCGTGCCGAGGCCCACAACTCCGCCAATCTGGCGCATCCGAACATCGCCGCCTTGTTCGAATACTATGAGCATGATGGCATCGGATTCCTCATTATGGAATACGTGCCCTCGAAGTCGTTGGCCGATTTGTTCCGCGAGAAGGGCGCGATGGATCCCATCGAACTGCTGCCCATTCTCATCCAGACCGCGCGCGGCCTGTTCATCGCACACTCACACGGCGTGATTCACCGCGATGTCAAGCCGGCCAACATCATGGTCTCCGATAGCGGCGAGGTGAAAATCACCGATTTCGGCGTCAGCTATTCCACCGGCCAGGGTCAGATCACCCAAGACGGCATGGTGGTGGGCACCGCGCAGTACATTTCGCCTGAGCAGGCGCAGGGCCAGCAGGCCACGCCGCAATCCGACATCTATTCTCTGGGCGTTGTGGCCTACGAAGGGCTCGCCGGCCACCGTCCGTTCACCGGTGCCACTCCAGTGGATATCGCGGCCGCACACGTGAACAATGCCGTGCCTCCGCTGCCCGATTCTGTGGATATCCAGCTGCGTGAATTCGTGATGTCCATGCTGGCCAAAGATCCGCTGGACCGTCCTAAGGACGCTCTGGTGGTGTCCCGCACACTGGCCCGCATCGAACGTCGTCTGCTTGACCAGCAGACCGAAATGACCGACAGCACCATGATCACGTCCGGTAGCCGTCTGCCCCGTAGGGTGTCGAGCACACCGCGCATCGTTATGGAGGCTCCGGCCTCATTATTGGGAGGGAATAAGCAATGAGCAGCAATATGCCTACTGCACTGGCCGATGGCCGATACCAGCTCGGCCAGCTCATTGGCCGCGGCGGCATGGCTGAAGTCCATGTCGCTCTCGACACCCGCTTGGGGCGCACCGTCGCCATCAAGATCATGCGCGCGGATCTGGCCAACGACGACATATTTCTGGCCCGCTTCCGCCGTGAGGCGCACGCGGTCGCGCAGATGAACAACCCGAACATCGTGAACATCTACGATTCCGGCGAGGAGACGGTCACCACCGATAACGGCGACGTGGAGCATCTGCCGTACATCGTGATGGAGTACGTCAAGGGCCAGACCCTGCGCGACATCATCAAGGTGAACGGCGCCTTGAGCCAGCGCGACTGCGAGCAGGTAATGCTCGGCGTGCTAAACGCCCTCGACTACTCGCATCGTATGGGCATCATCCACCGCGACATCAAACCCGGCAACATCATGATTTCCGAGCAGGGCGTGGTCAAGGTCATGGACTTCGGCATCGCCCGCGCACTGGACGACTCGGCCGCCACCATGACCCAATCGCAGGGCGTGGTGGGCACCGCACAGTACCTGAGCCCCGAGCAGGCACGCGGCGAAACCGTGGACATGCGTTCCGACCTGTACTCCGCCGGCTGTGTGCTGTACGAGATGCTGACCGGCCGCCCGCCGTTCACCGGCGATTCCGCCGTGGCCATCGCATACCAGCATGTTTCCGAGGTGGCCACGCCGCCTTCCGCCGTAGTACCGGGCCTGCCGAAGATGTGGGATTCGATCTGCGCCAAGGCCATGGCCAAGGATCGCCAGAACCGTTATGCCACTGCTTCCGAGTTCAAGAACGATGTCTTGACCTATATGAACGGCGGCGTTCCGGTGGCGGCCGCGTTCAACCCCCTGACCGACCTCTCCAACATGAAGGCCCGCAGGGATGCCGAGCGCGACCTGCCGACCGCAGCTCTGGGACAGCCTCAGCAGCCTACGCAGGCATTCAATCCGGTAACCGGCCAATTCGAGCAGATCTCGGCCACCAATGGCACCAATGCCGCAAACGTCAAGTCGCGTGCCGAGCAGCGTGCGGCTGCGGCCAAGGCCAAGAAGCGCAAGCGCATCATTATTGGTGTGGTTGTGGCATTAATCGCGGTTATCGCCATCGTGGTTGGCGTAGCGTTTGCCATGAACGGGTCGCATACGTCCACCGAAGAGCTGGTCGCCATACCTGAATGCACCGCATCCACCTCCAAGGATGGCATGGACGCCAAGCTCAAGGCGGCGGGATTGACGATGGTGGAGAAGCGTGACACCGATTCCACCGAGCCGGAAGGTACATGCACGCGAATGAGCCCCAAGGCCGGCACCAAGGTGGTCAAGGGTTCCAAGGTGCAGGTATGGTTCTCGGCCGGACCGCAGTCCATCTCCATTCCGGACGTTTCCAAGCGCACTCAGGACGAGGCCCGCAATATCCTCAAGGATGCCGGCTTTGAAGTGAACTCCGTGGTCAAGACCGAAGACAGTGATTCCGTGGCCAAGGATCTGGTGACCCGCACCGATCCCGCCAACGGGCAGTCCGCCACCAAGGGCTCGTCGATCACCCTGTGGGTGTCCACCGGCATGACCAAGGTGCCGGACAACCTGGTGGGCCAGGCAAAGGATGCCGTGCTGCAGCAGTACAACGACAAATTCAACTTCACCGTGGAATCCGAGAATTCCGATTCGGTGCCTGCCGGATCGATTACCCGCGTGGAACCCGGCTCCGGTTCCTCCATCGAACAGGGCGGCACCATCACCATTTGGGTATCCGCCGGCAAAAAGCAGGCCACCGTGCCGACCATTGCCGCCGGCACCAACTACGCGACTGCAAAACTCACGCTGGAGGCAGCCGGGTTCACTGTACAGGTCAGCGGACCAAGCGACAGCAACGCAGTGGTGGTCAACACCGATCCGGCTGGCGGTTCGCAGGTCGATGAAGGCTCGACTGTCACCATCACTACCAAGGCTGGGGCCAGTAGCAATACCAACAACAGCAGTGGTGGCCACACCAACACTAACGGGCAATAGCCCGTCTCGCGACCGATGATGAGCATTGACCCCCGCTAGCGATACCTGCTAGCGGGGGTCAATCATTACTCGTTACTTCGTGACTTTGGGCTGCAATCCGGCGGATTTAGCTACGGCGTTATCCTGCCCGCACACCTTCAGCCAATTGGCCAGCAGACGGTAGCCATCCTGTGTCATCACGGATTCCGGGTGGAATTGCACCGCATACATCGGCTTGTCCTTGACCCTCACCCCCTGGATGATGTGGTCGTCCTGCGTCCATGCCGTGACCTGCAGCGTATCCGGCACCGAATCGGGCTCAACGGCCAGCGAATGGTATCGGGTGGCGGTCATCGGATTGGCCACGCCCTCGAAAATCTCATCATCGATATGCTCCACCAAGCTGGTCTTGCCGTGCATGATGGTGGGCGCATGATCCACTGTGCAGCCATAGACCTCAGCGAGCGCCTGCAGACCCAGGCACACGCCGAACATCGGCACGCCGGTGGCTGCGCACAGACGAATCATATCCTCGCTGGCACCGGATTCGGCGGGAGCTCCGGGTCCGGGGGAAATCAGCACGCCGTCGTAGCCGTCCAGAACACCGGGCGCGGCGGGATCGATGGCATCATTGCGCACCACGTCAATCGTGGCACCAAGCGTCTTCAGATAGCCAACAATCGTATATACAAAGGAATCGTAGTTATCCACCACCAGGATGCGTGCGGAATCGGTCATACTGCTCTCCTTGAAAAACCTATGCTGCAAGCCATACTACAGCGCTTTGCCGTGCTTGCACCCGAACATGCGCACGGCCTAGTTGGACACCACGAAGTTCGACATTTGCTGCAGGAACGGAATGTTGGCGGCCGCCCAGGGGAATACCCACTGGAACAGGGCCGCGGCACCGGCAAACAGCAGCACAGCCAGCAGTAGCCAGCGGATTGGCGCCACACCTGGCTGCAAGCGCAGCAGCGTGCCATAGATGCTGGCATCAGGGCGGCGGCGTTCGCCCAGACGAATCGCCTTGAGCACCGGCCAGCGCCAGGCCACGGCTGCGGCAATGAACAGAATCAGCCATGCCACCAGTGCGCCATACACCACCTTGTCCAAAGAACCGATCTTGGAAACCAGGGACGGGGTCTCCTTGGTGGCAAAACGCACCTCACCGGACGAATCGGTGGTGGCCAGTTCCTTGGGCACGCCATCAGACACCTTGGCCCAATATGCGAGCTCGCCATAGCTGATCCATCGGTGGGTCGGAGTGCTGTACTTCGGTTCGCAAGTGGTCAGGGTGATCATGCGTTTGGTGGGCTCCACGCTGGAGTTCTCCGGGTTGGGCGCAATCACGTATATGTCGGTGGGCAGCACAATCTCATAGCGCGTGTAATGGTAGACGTACCAGTAATCCTTGGTACGGATGATGATCGGGTCGCCTTCCTGCAGTTTGTCCACGTCGCCAAGCGGCTGTCCGTAGCCATTACGATGGCCAGCTACGGCAAAGTTGCCGACCTGACCAGGCATCTGGGTGTCTTGATAGTGCCCCAGACCGTGACGGTTCAGTTGCTCCAGCGTGGTGCCCTCCACCAAGTTGCGGTGCCACTGAGAGCCAAAACGAGGGATGTACACCTGTGCGATCAGATCGCCATACGCCGGTTTTTCGGGCTGGACCGGCGGATCGCCTTCCTGCGCCTCGGCCACCTTGACATCACCGCCGTTGTTGCTGGGGTCGGACCAATTCACGGACTGCGTGGTCTCATTCTGGACTTGTTCGGCTTCCACGCCGGTCCACCACATCTGCCAGACGATATAGAGCGCGCATATCGCAGCGGCGGTCAGCAACAGTTCCGCAATGATGCCCAGCACCTGCCATAATGCGCCGCGCCTCGGAGCGGATGGCCTGCGACGCGAGTCACCGCCGCGCGATGGCTGCACTGATGCGGCACTGCCTGCGCCCGCTGCGTATGCAGGCACATTATCCATCGCGATGCTGGCGTCGCTGCCATGGTTGCCGTGCCTCATTGTTGGGTGTTCTCCTCGTCCTTGGACTGCGTCTCATTCACCGTGGCATATTTCAGCTGCTGCAGCAAGGCCGCGGTGGACGGAAAATTAAGATCGTCCTTGTTCTCCACTTTGTAGCCGATGCCGAATGCGGTCACATATTGCTTAAGAATGGTGATGGCTTCGGAATCGTTCAGCGCCTTGCGCATGGAGGCCTGATCCCCGATGGCCGAGATGGTGAATGGCGGCGCGTATTTCTTACCATGTATGGACAGCACGTTGCCGGAACAGATTACGGCCGAATTGAACAGCACGCGCTGATCCATAATCATCATCGCCTCGGCGCCGCCCGCCCACAGCGCGTTCACCACGGATTCCACATCCTGCTGATGAATCACGTAATCGTTGATGTTGGTGGTCGAACCGCTGTTGTTGACTGCGGTTTCCCACAACGGCGAATCGTTGAGGGTTACGGTAACACCAGCGCCCTCCAGCTCGGGCATCATAAGGCTGTTGTCGCTGCTGTCTCCCTGGCTGCTTTGATCGCCGGCATTCCGGTCGCCGGAACCCAGCACATCGGTGAGATTGGTCACCTGCCGCTGCAAATCGTTCACGTCATTCTGCAGTTGGTTGACCTCGCTGACGCCCTGTTCCACCAGATCTGCCGTGTCATTGGTAACGGTCGCCGTACGGTTCACGCGTACGTTGGTGCTCAGCAGAAAACCAGTCAGAGCGACGACGACGAACACCGCAACGCCTCCCAGCAGAGAGCGCTTCGTGCTGTGTTTGCCTACGTGCCTGGACATGATTTCCCATCTTTATACGCGGCGAGTTTACTGGTTTCGAGTGTAGCCACTATTATGACTTTTAGCCTACTGAATGGAGACTATGCTGATGGCTGACGAAGAGCTGCACGAAACCGACTCGAACGACCAGAAGGACTGGCAGGGCGAGACCTCATCTGAGGCCGCCACGGACGATGCCGCCAAGTCCGAGAACGCTGCGGACGAGACCGCTGCAGAGGATGAGAACTACGGCGTTGACATGGAGAAGGTCGAAGCTGTCCTGAACGCCACTGCCGACAAGGCCACGCTGACCCCGCAGATGCAGCGCATGATGAGCCGTCAGGCGGAGAACACCAAGCGCGTTGAGGAGACCATCAAGGGCACCAAGTCCAACCCGCGTTGGTTTGTTCCGGTATTCTGCGCATTGATGATCATTGGCCTGATTTGGTGCGTGGTGTACTACCTTTCCCCGTCCGGTTCCTGGCCGATTCCGAATATCGGCGCTTGGAACCTTGCCATCGGTTTCGCCCTGATTATGATTGGCTTCCTGATGACTATGGGCTGGCGCTGAGTTCGCCTATCGTCTTATTACGAAAGCCGGTTCTGCTTGCGAGCAGGGCCGGCTTTTTGCGTTTTTGTCTTGCGACGGGTGCCGAGCCGCCTTTGTCAGCAGATCCGGCGTACGGCACATTGTTGTTCCATTATGGCAATTGCCGCCGCTCCGGCCTCCTTCGCCCTCGCGCAGTCACTTACCCACAACTATCCACCGGTTATCCACTAGTTATCCACATTGTTATCCACCTGCTGTGGATGAATTACACGCGTGTAGTTTTCCACAGAATGTGGAAAACATAGTGGATAACTAGTGGATAACAGGCTCTTTTTGGTGCATAACCGGTGCACAAACGGTTGCCGAGGCGGGAAATCATTGGATAACATCGCATCTCTTTCCTAAGTTATCCACAGACATATCCCTTGAATTACGGGATTATGGCCAACTTATCCACATAAGTTATCCACCGTCTTATGCACTTTCATGCACAGTTGTGCACAAGTCGACAAGATGATCGGACACTGCCCCGGAGGAATCCACAACGGTATCAGTGCCACATCCAGCCATATGGATTGGCAAAATTGCACGCCACGATAAGCGCGATGACCAACACGGTCACCGACCAGCCATACACCTGCATACGCCAGGCAAGGCTTTTGCCTCGCCAAGGCCGGATGCCGCCGATCAGCAGCCATGTCAGCAAGCCACCCACCACAAAGCCACCGACATGCGCCTGCCAAGCCACACCGCCAACCACAAACGGCAGCGCAAAGTTCACCGCCATCCATATCAGCATCGAACGGATATCCGCCCCGATGCGGCGATATACCACCAGCAATGCGGCGAACAAGCCGAACAACGCCCCTGAAGCCCCGTAGGCGGCCGTTTGCCAGCTTTGGCCGCCAGGGGCCACGACAGCCCACACCATCATGCCCAGCGCGCCACCAAGGCCGGAAATCATGTACAGCCCGAGGAATCGCCAGTGACCGATGAGCCGTTCCAGCACCGGGCCGACCGAATACAGCGCAATCATGTTGAACAGGATGTGCAGTATTGAGTTGGGCGCATGGAGAAACATCGAGGTGACGATGGCCCACGGTTCAGCCAACATTGTGGCTGGTGCCAACATGCCACGGTAGATCAGCCAGTTCTGCAACGTCGGCGACAAGAAACCCAGCAGTACCTCCACCAGCCATACTGCTGTGCATGCGGCAATCAGCGCCCAGGTCATCACCGGGCCGCCACGCTCCCATTGGTAACGGATTTCTTGTTTGGTGGGCATATGCATGTGCCCACTGTATCCAACGCGCCGGATGCTCGGAGCTACTATGCCATGAGCAATACATGCGATAGGTGTTCCCCACCCAATCGTCACAAACGACGGCATAGAATGGGGTGCAGAGTCGGTTTGAATGGGCATACCGACCAGATGTCCTCACAGAAAGGAGCCGTCATGGAGAGCAAGTCTTCTAACGGTTGGAAGTTCTTCGCACTGCTATTCGGCGCGGCACTGGCAGCAGTAGTTGGCCTGTACATCTACAAGCAGCAGAACCCGGATTATGATCCGTGGGAGGAGCCGTGGGAGAACAGCTCCTCGCCGGTTGACTTGGGCCTGAACAAGGCCGAGGACGAGGCCGACGGCGAGCAGCCTGCAGTTGAGGCTCCGGCTGAGGCCTGATAGCCCACACAGTCTTTCAACACACGAAGGGCCCTGCAACCAACGTATGAAGTTGGTTGCAGGGCCCTTTGGCGTTTAGCTAGATCTTCGCCCCCGCTGGCGGGGGCTGTCAGCACAGCTGACTGGGGGCGGTCACAGAAAAACCACCCTCGGTCTGGCTCTGCCAGCCAGCTCCCGCCAGCAGGAGCCAGGTATCAAGCCAGCGGAGCGAGCGCGATTGCGCGTGCGGCCTCAAGGCGCACCGAGGAAAGGCGTACGAAGGTACGTCGACCGAGGAGCAACGCCGAGGACGCTCCGCAATCACGCGAGCGGAGCGGTGTGCCAAATGCGCTCGAGGTAGTCCTCCATGGAGCGGTCGGAGCTGAAGTAGCCGGAGTTGGCGACGTTGAGCACGGCCTTGCGGTTCCATTCGAGCTCGTCGGCGTAGAGGGCCTCGATCTCGGACTGGATGCCCATGTAGGCGGAGAAATCGGCCAAGGTCATGAACCAGTCCTTGGTCAGCCAGTCAGCCACGAGCGGGGAGTAGGCGTTGCGGTCGCCGTTGGAGAAGGTGCCGTCGGCCACCAGATCGATGGCCTGCTTCAGGCGCGGATCGGCCTCGTAGTACTTGGCCGGATCGTAGCCGTTGGCGTACTGGGCTTCCACCTCGTCGACCGTCATGCCGAAGAGGAAGAAGTTGTCGGCGCCGACGCGCTCACGGATTTCGACGTTAGCGCCGTCGAGGGTGCCGACGGTCATGGCGCCGTTGAGAGCGAACTTCATGTTGCCGGTGCCGGAGGCTTCCTTGCCGGCCTGGGAGATCTGCTCGTCAAGGTCGGTGGCCGGGATGAGGTTCTGGGCCATCTCGACGTTGTAGTTCGGCAGCATGTGGACGGCGAGCTTGCCCTTGACGGCCGAATCGCTGCTGATCACGCGGGAAACGTTGTTGATCAGCTCGATGGTCATCTTGGCCAGGTAGTAGCCCGGAGCGGCCTTGGCACCGAAGAACACGGTGCGCGGAGTGATGTCCTCGGCCTTGACCTTACCGGACTTGATGTCGGCGTAGGTGGAGATTACGGCGAGAATCTTCAGAGACTGGCGCTTGTACTCGTGCAGACGCTTGACCATGGTGTTGAACAGGGTGTTCTCGTCGATATCGATGCCGTAGTGGTCCTTGGCGAAGCCCACGAATGCGTGCTTGTTGGCCTTCTTGACGGCGGCGAACTTCTTGACGAATTCGTCATCGGCGGCAAGCGGTTCGAGGCCTTTGAGCAGTTCGAGGTCGCTCACCCACTTGTCGGTGCCCAGGCCCTCGGTGATGAGGTCGGACAGGCGCGGGTTGGCGAGCTTGACGAAGCGACGCGGGGTCACGCCGTTGGTCACGTTGGTGAACTTGTCCGGGTAGACGTCGGAGAAGTTCTTCAGGGTAACGTCCTTCAACAGCTGGGAGTGCAGCTCGGCAACGCCGTTGACGTGGGAGCCACCGTAGGTGGCCAGGTAAGCCATGCGCACGGCGTCGCCAGTGTAGATGGCCATGTCCTTGATGGTGTCGGCGGCAACGCCCTTGGCCTTGAGCTCGGCCTCGAACTGCGCGTTGATCTTCTCGATAATCTCGAGGTGACGCGGCAGCAGCTCGCCGATCAGGCTGGCCGGCCAGACCTCAAGGGCCTCCGGCAGCAGGGTGTGGCAGGTGTAGTTGAAGGTCTTGGTGGTGATGGACCACGCGGTATCCCAGTCGTAGCCGTACTCATCGATGAGGATGCGCATGAGCTCGGGGATGCCGATCACCGGATGGGTGTCGTTGAGCTGGAAGACGATCTTGTTCGGGAAGGTCGTCAGGTCCGGCTTGTCCTGGCCCGGGTAGAAGACGCGGATGGCGTCGTGCAGGGAGGCGGAGACGAAGAAGTACTGCTGCTCGAGGCGCAGTTCCTTACCGACCTTGGTGGAGTCTTCCGGGTAGAGAATCTTGGAGATGTTCTCGGCCTTGACCTGCGGGGCCACGGCGTCCATGTACTCGGAACGGTTGAAGGCGAGCAGATCGAACTCGTCGTAGCTCTTGGCGGTCCACAGGCGCAGGGTGTTCACACGCTGGGACTTGTAGCCGGGAACCATGTAGTCCACCGGCACGGCGCGCACGGACCAGGCCGGTTCCCAGGTCTTGGTGCCGTCGGCGTTTTCGACGACCTTGCCACCGAAGGAGACCTTCTGGTCACGGTTGTAGTCGGTGTGACCCCACGGCTCTTCGTTGGCCAGCCAGTAATCCGGGGTCTCAACCTGCTTGCCGTTCTCGTCGAACTTCTGCTTGAAGATGCCGTACTTGTACTGGATGCCGTAACCGAAGGCCGGCACACCGAGGGAGGCGAGAGAGTCGATGAAGCAGGCGGCCAGACGACCAAGGCCACCGTTGCCAAGGCCCGGCTCGTATTCGGCGTCCACGATGTCCTTCGGCTTGAAGCCAAGGGCTTCCACAGCCTTGTCGAACTGGTCGGTCAGGCCAGCGTTCAGCAGTGCGTTCTCCAGCTGCTTGCCCATCAAGAACTCGGCGGACAGGTAGCCGACGGCCTTGGTGTTGCCGTTGACGGTGTCGGCCTGGGTCTTGAACCAAGAATCGGCGAGGTGGTTGCGCACGGCCTTGGAGACGGCGACGTACACGTCGGCGGCAGTGGCCTGCTCGGCGGTGACGTTTTGGGTGTATTTCAGTTGTTCACGAATCTCGTCGGCGAACTGTTCCGCCGTAACGGGAGACTTCGGTGCGGTAATTTCGGTCATTCTGACTTTCCTTCCGGGATAAGTGCCCGTGCTTATTATGCCGCGCGATTGGTATCGTCGCATAAACGTGTGCATGAACTCTCTGTAACAGCGTTGGCAGAAAGTTGTTGCATACGTTCTCAGTCAGAGAGTATCACATGTCTTATCATTCCGCATCCCACAGTATGCCATCGTTTGCACAATGCCGTCTTTCGTGGCTCAGTGCAAGGATAGAACGCATGGCTGTAATTCTGGAAAAGGACTTGAAACGCGGGCGTGACGCGCTGGCGCAATGGCGTGACGCAGCCCTGGAACTGGCCGACAACACACCACATCGCCTGACCACCTCCCCCGTTCTGCCGCGCCCGGTATGGGCGATGGCTGTGCGCTACTCGCTGTTCCTGTTGGAGCGGCGCGCGCCCGGCCCCGGCGTGGAGGTGCGCGTTGCGCCGTGGGGTGCGGTCAAGATCCTGGACGGCCCGGAATCGGACCCGCATAACCTGACCCCGCCGGACGTCATCGAACTGGACCCGGAAGTCTGGCTGCGACTGGCCTGCGGCATCACCACGTGGGCAGAGGAAAAGGACGCCGGCCACATCAGCGCGGTCGGCGAGCGCGACGACCTGAGTGATCTGCTACCGCTGTAAATCGTCGGATGCCCGGTATCGGATGCCCTTTATCAGAACTGTGCGATGCCCCAGCGCTGGATATGCTCGGCCCAGTGGCCCGGCGTGGGCAGGGTGATGAGGCTGCGCATCGTCAGCGCGTAAGCGGCGGCAGCTACCAGCACGGCGGCCAGAATCAGGCAGGTCGGACCGTAGCCGATGGTCTGCATACCCCAGCCGGCGAGTGCCACGGCCACGCCATAGGCACCGTACTGCAACACCATGCTGCCCGCTCCAACGCGGCCGAGCTTGTCCTTGCCCACCAAGGTATTGCTGAGGCCTCCAAGCACCGCGTTGCCCGCGGGCAATGCCAGTACCGAGCAGGCCACAAATATGGCCTTGCCAACCATGGAGGGCACCAACGCGGCACCGGTGAATCCTGCGGCGAGCAGGGCGAACATCACACCCACCAGTACGCCGCCGGGTACACGGTTGACCAGTTGCGAGGCCATCAGTGCGCCCAGCAACATGCCAACGGCGGAGGCGGCGTTGATGAATCCGGCGGATATCAGCTGGCTGCCACCTTGGGAGATGTCCAGCGCGGTCAACAGTAGGAAGGCATTGCTGGCACCGGTCACCATGGTCGCTGCGATGATGAGATGGCGTTGGAACCGGTCGCACAGCAGCCAGATCATGCCGTCCAGTGCGTCGCGCCAGCGTGGGGCAGCGGTGATGGCACCGGAAACATCGATAGCATCATCGGCGGCATCATCGGCATTGCCTGAATGGCCGCTATCATCCACAGTTGCGCGTTTCCAATAGCGGCGAATACGCCATGCGGACACCACGCCCAGCACACTTAGCACCGCGCTGGTCAGAAACGGCACCGCATGTCCCACGGTCATCAGCAGACCGCCCAACGGCCCGCCTGCCAGCGTGACCGTCGAATCCCTGGCGTCATTCAGCGCCATCGCGTGCGGCAGCTGCTCATCCGGCACCACGCCACGCAGCATGGCATTCGACGTATTCTCCAACAGGCCATCGCGCACCGAAAACAGCACGACGATACACAGCAGCGCGATCGGAAGCACGTGGGCATACGGTCCGCCGAATGCCGGAGCGTTTGCCCCGTTAACCCCATGACCGCTCGTCTTCGGCGCATTGCCGAACAGCATCACCGCTGCCGCCGCCACCGCCGAGAGCATCACACCGGACGCACCCCAGATCAGCATGAGCGTACGGCGATCATACCGGTCCTGAATCACGCCGCCGGCAAGGCCCAGCACCGTCTGCACCACCACGCAGATGCTTTCCGTCGTGGTGGCGGCGGCAGAGGATCCTGTCGTGGCGAGCATCATCAGCGGCACCGCGAACGCGATCAGGCTGGCACCGACCGCACCGGACGTGTCCGCAGCCAGCCACCATCCGTAATCAGTTCCCCGCCATAATTCCGTATCACTTGCCATCGTTGCCCTCCCTGGGATTGGTCCTTATGGACGCCACCATAGGGAGCCGCCGCAGAGCCGAACACCCGCAATCCTCGGTTATGGGGACATGGCTGCGGTCGTCGTCCTCATTTGTGAGGACAGGGCACAATCAGCGCCGGACGCCGGACATCGCAGCTTCTGCCCCATCAGCCCCGCACGCACGGGATACGCACGTAAATCATCCACATGCCATCATCCGAACGGGTGGTCAATTCACCGCCCAACTCCTGCACACGGGTGCGATGCATGGCCAGCCCACGCCCCGACCGCTCCTGCGCGGACAGGCCACTCTGCGCGTCGGCATCGTCACGGATATCGTTGGTCTCGCGAATCTCAATCCATTCGGGAGACAGGGTGACGAATAGCAGGTAGGAATCATCTCCCGCCGGTGCATGGCGGCGGATATTCGTGCCGATCTCCGTCATCAGCGACAGCGCCTCGGCCGCCGCCTCGGGGTCCACGACCATGGCGATGCCGTTGACCGCGGCCGTCCCCCGATAGCCCTGCGCCTCCAGAAACTCCTCGGTATCGGTGATCTGCGCCTTCACACGCGTGACGAAGGACTGCGGCATGCCCGCTGTGGATTGCGTACGGTCATCGCCACCGGCGTTCTCGGGCACGGCATTGTCAACCACCTCATTCGCAATCGCTGGACAGCCCCCGGCGCCTACCGGGTCACGAGCCAGGGCGGATTCTTTCGTCGGCGAATCAACCTGCCCTGATTCTGCAGTCGCCACCTCAGATGTCCCGGTGCCACCGACCGGCAAGGACTCGTCCCGGAAGCCGGCGTCCATTCCGCTCTGCTCGGTCAGAAAATCGATGATGCCATGCACCTCCGCAAAGGCACGTTGGCTGCGATCCAGCACGCGCTGCCAGTCGCCACCATCGATGCCGGCTGGCGCGGCCAGATTATTCCGGGCGATGGTCGAGATATACGTCAGATCATTGGACAGCGTGTCGTGCAGTTCGATCGCGAGCTGGTTGCCGTGGCGCAGATCGGCCAGCGCCGATTCCATCTGCTCGTTTTCGTTCTCCTGATTCACCACGCACTTGCGCCAGCGCAACGCAATGCCCAGTAATACCAGCAGCACGCTTGCCGTCAGCGCCGCCGACGCCGTGGCCAGCCACGACCCGGTCACCGCATAGACGATGGCCGCCACCGCAAGCACACCGATCGGGCCGAACATCGCCAGCGGATGCTTGAGTTCTATATCGATATCAATCTGATGATGCTTCTTGCCGTCGGCGTGACTATACGAATACGACGAATGCTGCGAAATGATAATCGGACGTTTCACCGGGCCGCTCCCCTTATGCGCCTTGCGCTTCTTCTACCGCGTCCCCACACACCCATCGGCGCCTTCATCAGTGCAGGTTCATGCGAATCCATGCGCCGATAAGTTCCTTGAGATTGCCGGCGCCGAGCTTGTCGGCCGCACGCATCAAATGCGTGCGCACGGTGGTTTCGGTGATGGACAGTTCGGCGGCGATCTGCGGCATAGTCCGGCCGCGGGACCACAGTTCCGCAACCTCCATCTCACGCGCACTCAGCCGGTTGTCCTTCTCGGCCTTGATGCGCGCGGACGCAACGACCGCGGTCTCGAACCGCACGTCGCCACCATCGCCCCATGTTTTGCCGGCCTGTACCTGACGAATCGCCACGGCCTGCAACCGCACATCATCGTTCTTGCTCATGATGCCTTGCGCGCCGGCCCGGGCCATCTCTTTGGCATGTCGGCCCACAATCGAGGCGGTAATGGCCAGTATCGCCGTGGTCGCGTTTTCCCTGCGGATTGCACGCACCACATCCGGGCCGTTGATGTCGTTCATCGCGATATCGGCCAATAGCACAGCAGGCGGGCGTTTGGTGGCCGTGCACAGCTGAATGGCTTTGCTGCCTTCGCTCGCCGGCGGCAACAATTCGAAGTCGGGCAGTGCCTTCGCCAGAATCGACTGCAATGCCATCAAGGCCATGCGGTCGTTGTCCATGATGAGCATGGTGGGCTTCGATCCATCCCGCCCGCTGATATCAGGCACGTTCCCTCCCCTATGCACGTCATTGCACGGCATTCGCGCATTCAAACTGCACAAAGGCGTTATCACGTCAAGAATTCCAAGCCCGATACGGCGAACGTCTCAGCACGCCTCAGTGCACCCCAAATATCGCCGAGTAAGTCAATCGATCCGCGGCTAATAAGTAATGGAGTTCAGCTCTTCTTCGGCTTCAGCGCTGAGGGCATGGGCATCGGAATCGGCTTGCGCGGGGCCGGCTTCGGCTTGGGCGCGGCCGGCGCGGAGGCCGGGAATTCGCCGCTGGTCGCCTTTGCGGCGGCTTCGGCTGCCCACTTGGCGTACTCGTCGAGGTCGTCCGCCTGCGCGGCGGGCGAGACCTTGGCGGCGTCGGCGTCAGCAGCAGAATCCACATCCTTGTCCGCATACTGGTCATCAACGTCGGCAAACGGGTCAGGAGAGCCCGTCCCCGGCTCCTGCTCGCTTAGCTCTTTTGCCAGCTCATCGTAATCGGTATCGGTGGTCAGGTACTTGAGCTTTCGGGCAATTTTCTGCTGTTTTGCTTTTTGACGTCCGCGGCCCATCTGACCCCCTGCGAATTACTGTGCTGTTCGATTCATCAACAATAGAGAGTACCACTAATACTGGCTTGTTCGTTGTCGGCTCACACTTTTACCATAAAAAGCGTTTATCTGAGGCCTATTCAAAGGATTTCGCATGACCGACGAGCAGCAACTGACAGCGGCAGGCAATGAGATGAGCGCGAGCTTCCTCGCGGCGAAGAAGCGTTCGGACGAAACGCTTGCCAAGCTTGAGGCCAAGCCGTCGAGCTTCACCATGCTGACCGGCGACCGGCCGACCGGCCGCCTGCACTTGGGCCACTACTTCGGCTCGATTCGCGAGCGCGTCGCCATGCAGGAGCGCGGCGTGAACACGAACATCATCATCGCCGACTATCAGGTGATCACCGACCGCGACACCACCGAGCACATTCAGGACAACGTGCTGAACCTGGTGCTCGACTACATGGCCGCCGGCATTGACCCGAACAAGACCATGATGTTCACCCACTCCGCCGTGCCGGCCGAGAACCAGCTGCTGCTGCCGTTCCTGTCCCTGGTCACCGAGGCCGAGCTGCACCGCAACCCGACCGTGAAGTCCGAGATGGAGGCTTCCGGCCACGCGCTGACCGGCCTGCTGCTCACCTACCCGGTGCATCAGGCGTGCGACATCCTCTTCTGCAAGGCCAATGTCGTGCCAATCGGCAAGGACAACCTGCCGCACGTGGAAATCACCCGTACCATTGCGCGCCGCTTCAACGAGCGTTACGCCAAGAAGAATCCGGTGTTCCCGGAGCCGGCCGCAATTCTGTCCGAAGCACCGGAGATTCCGGGTCTTGACGGACGCAAGATGAGCAAGTCATATGGCAACTCCATCATGCTGGGCGCCACAGCCGAGGAGACCGCCAAGCTTATCAAGAAGAGCCCGACCGACTCCGAGCGTCGCATCACCTTCGACCCGGTTGCGCGTCCGCAGGTCTCCGCCCTGCTGACCACCGCCGGTCTGGTGACCGGCCGTGACCCGAAGGACATCGCCGAGGAGATCGGCGATTCCGGTGCCGGCGCGCTGAAGGCGTACGTCATCGAGTCCGTCAACGAGTTCCTGGCCCCGCACCGCGAACGCCGCGCCGAACTGGCCAAGGACATGGATTCCATCCGCGACATCCTGCACGACGGCAACAAGCGCGCCAACGCCATCGCCGAGGAAACCCTCGACCAGGTGCGTGAGGCCATGGGCATGAAGTACTGATTTTTCCCGTTACTCGCAGCAAGCGCCGTGTCGCCTCAACTGGGATCGACACGGCGTTTTTGCATTGTGACACAGCAGGCCGCTGATTTCACGCCATCGTATAGTCAAAATAGCGCGCATGGGCGCGCAAACCTACCTCACAGCATGAGATCCAAACAGAGTCCATTGCAAACATGACAGAGCTTGCTCGCCGAAAACCCTTATTCGTGCTTCATGACGGTTTTTGCTGCCCTATCTCCGTTTCGAGGGGCTGATTTCGTGTTTTCTGGAGGTCTATCTCCGTTTCAAGGGGCTGATGCCCAAGTAGACACGGCATGAAAATGGCGGAATGACGTTAGTACAGATGGGTTCCTACTGAAGGTTCAGCGAATGAGCAGCCCCTTGAAACGGAGATAGACCTCCGGAGAAACTCAAATCCGCCCCTTGAAACGGAAAATCAGACGCTCATAGCTCTCAATTCGAAAATTCAACGCCACTCTTCGTATAACACGACCGCCGAAATAGGCATCTAGTCACTTCATGCGATGGATTGCATCAATACATACGTTCCCCGCGCAACAACGTCATTACGACATGTTCCGACATAGCACGCATGGCTTCAGGAGCGGACACGCAGTACGGGTCAGTGTCGAGTAATACCACATCAGCCGGGTCGCCGACTGCGAGATGGTCACGACCCGTTGCGGTCGAAGCCGCCAGTGAGGTGCGCACATCGAGGCACTGCTCGGGCTGGAACGGCTCGCGATCGGAGCTTTCGATGCCGAACACGGCGGCGGAAATGGCCAGCCACGGGTCCAGTGGGGCCACAGGCGCGTCGGAACCCATGCGCAGCATGGCACCTGCGTCATGAAGGGCTTTGAACGGATAGGGGATACCAGCCGGATTGGCCCAGAAACGGGTAATGACGTCGCGGTCATCCATGGCATGCTGCGGCTGGATGCTGGCCGTAAGGCCCAACTCGGCAAAGCGTGGGATATCGACGGGCTTGAGCATCTGCGCGTGCTCGATCGATCCATGTGCGTGCGTGGCAGCTGCTGCGTTGAGCACAATGGTGTTCGCTTCGTCGCCAATGGCGTGGCAGGCAATATCGAAGCCATGCTCGGTGGCCAAGCGCATATAGTCTTCAATTTGCTGTGGCGTGTAGCTCAGGGTGCCATACGTCGGCGGCTCGATGCCCGAATACGACGTGGAACAGTAGGCAGAGCGGGTGTTGAGCGAGCCGTCCGAGATGAGCTTCATGGCGCCTACATGGCCAAGCCCGGCACTGCCTGGCAATTCCTTGCCGGTATGCCACCCTGCATCGATGGCGACTTGTAGCCGTTCGGGATATACACCGGCGTCCACACGCAAGCCATTGATACCGGCCGCGAAACGATTAATCCACGTGTCGATGTTTTCGGCCATCTCATAATCGCGGATGCCGACCACGCCCTTGCTTGCGGCGTCCTGTTCGGCCTCGCGCAGCAGACGATCGGTCTCCTCGGCGGCGCCCGGTGCTTTGTCGAAGGTGGTGTAGGCGTTAAACCATTCGAGCTCGCCGACCAGTCCGGATTCATCCACATGTACGCCAAGTCTGCGAGCCGCGGCAGAGTTCACCCAACCGCAGTGCATGTCCGCGCTGGAGAGGGCCACCGGCTGGTCGCCGGTCACGGCGTCGATGGCGGCTAACGTGGGCTGCTCATCATCAGCCCACAGCGAGTGACGGAATCGCATGCCCACCACGAAGGCATCCGGGTCAAGCGTGCCGGCGGCGCGGCGCTCGTCCAAGTGACGGTGCAGCATATCCATCGCCTCAGCAGCCGAGCGAGCGTTGATGAGATCCAGACGGCCCAACGTCTTGGCCCATTGCGTGAAGTGCGTATGGCAGTCCCACAAGCCGGGGATGATCCACAGGCCATCTGCATTGATGGTGGTTTCGTCAGCAGGTGCGGCGGCTGGCGTTGGAGTCGGGGTGCTGCCAGTGTCAGCGGCGTTCGACGTGTGCGCCGAGAATGCCGTATGCGCTCCAGCCGGCATTGCGCCATGCGAGGCTAGGTCCGTTCCGGCAGGATTGACGGACGCAACAACCCCATCGCGAAGAACCACGTCCACGCGGTCCTGAGACCCCGGAACACCGGCATTGACAATACGCACCAAGCTACTCATACCCGCCATCATGCCACCTTTGCTTGAACGCCATGGGGATTTCGTTCAAGCTTAATCATGCCGTCGATGGTGCCCCGCCATCGGACCCGCAAATCCCTGCGTTCCTTGTAATCATGGATGTCCTGCAGCCAACATGAATGGGACTGTTAGACCAACGCGCTGGTTCACCTACAAAGGGCACGGGTTCCACCTCCCCGCGCCCATCACCCCACGTGAACCAGAACCAGCGGTAAGGAGGGCGTGCGCAAGGGGCAGGGGCAGGCCTCATTTAGGGCTCCGCATGACTTATCCAATGTATTCGGAGCCACACTGGTCTGACAGACCTCAACGAATACCCCCAGTTATCCACTGACTTATCCACATCTATCCACCGAAAAATTGAGGCGGTAGACAGAGCGGGCAGTCAACCCCTACACTTCTCAAACACAAAGCAGAACATCACGAGGGGGTGATCATCATGGGCAGCTCAATCGCATTGACAGAGCTGACAATGCAGAAATATCAACGAATGCAGACGTGTGCAGATGTGCAACGGCGAAGCGGCTGGCGACCGCCCTATGCCCTGACAACGGCGTTGGAGCTTTTATCAATCGAGGCGCCCCGCATATTGAGCAAACACAGAGGCCTTGCAACTGCAACCATTGTTGCGGTTCCACACGCCAATGCCAAGCGGCACGTTGTGGGAATCAAAGTGGTTGTATGGCCTTTCCCACTAGACACGGTCATGGTTGACGGGCAGTTCACATGTACTTCGCCGGCTTGCACATGGGCCATGTTCGCCGCGTATCTTGAACTTGAGGAACTTGTCGTTCTCGCAGATTCCATGATGCGCCGAGATCGAAGACTCTGCAGAACAACCTCAGATAATTTGTCTCTGTATCTCGACGAGGTCGAGGCTCAAGTACGCGCCGTTAAAGAGAGCGGCGCTAATTCGTATCTGTTCCGCGGATATAAGAAGTGCCGCCACGCTCTACTTTTGGCACGCGCCGGCACGGATTCCTCCATGGAAACACGAACCCGCCTGGCTCTCATGAAATATGGCTTGGATTGCCCACTAGTGAATTACCCGATATTCGTAGGGAACAACACCAAACCCATATATCTTGACCTTGCGTACCCCGAATTCAAGATATGCATCGAATACGAAGGATCTCATCATGCCGGACAATGGCTGAACGACGCACGACGCCGTCAAATGATAGAGGATGCCGGTTGGAAGTACATTCAAGTTACCAAATTAGATATTGGCGATGAAGCGGGAGAAGAGGCTCTTGCCCGAAGAGTCGCCGAAAGGATACAAGAGGTCACGGGCAAAACGGTTCAGCTCACTACGCGGCAGACCATTCGACAGGTCAGCGATGCCCGAAAATTACGCCGTATTCCGCTGTACAAACGTTTGAATGTCGAGCCGCTGCTTCCAATTATTCCGATAACGCCGCGTGAATAGCTCAATAGAGACAGCCGCACCTCAACAAAGAGGCATCAGTGGATGCGATGACCTTGCAGAGCGGGCTAAATGTATCCCTTCCATCGAAGAAACCCCACGAAGCCGGCAAATTCATGCGACTTCGCGGGGCCAAAGGATACAGCGCCAAGCCAACCGCGCAGCGGGTACGCGTCACTTGCCGCTGCGGACTTCGGCCTCCATGGCTTCCATGGGTTCGTCGACGAGCACGGTGCCGGACGGCAGGGTGCCAGGCAGCGGATCATCCATGTAGTGGTCGAATTCGTAAAGCATGCGTTCATTCGGCTTGGCGGTTAACAGCGAGACCACCACGATGAACAGCAACGAAATGATGAACGCAGGCAGCAGCTCGTAAATGGCAAACACACCACCCAAAGGCTTGACGAGGTTATGCCAAATCAGCACGGTCGTCGTACCAGACAACATGCCGGCCACGGCACCGGCCTTGTTGGCACGACGCCAATACAGCGAGCACAGCATCAATGGCCCAAACGATGCGCCGAGACCAGCCCACGCATAGGAGACGACCTGGAAAATCGAAGAGTTCTGGTCAGACGCCACCACAATGCCGAACAGGAACATAACCACCAGCGTCACACGAGCCACAATCATGACTTGCCGATCCGTGGCCTTCTTATGCAGCAATCCACGAAAAATGTTCTCGCCCATGGCCGAAGCGCCAATAATCAGATACGAGGAGCTGGAGCTCATCGAGGCGGCGAAGATGCCGGAGACCACCACGCCGCACATGAAGCTCGGCAGCAGGGTCTGCGCCAGCACGATGAAAATGGTTTCCGCGTCGGTGGAGGTCAACAGTTCGGTGGGCATCATGGCACGACCCACCAGGCCGATGCACACTGCGCAGCCCAGCGAAATCACACACCAAGAGGTGGCGATGATTTGGGACTTACGCACTTCCTCCACGCTGCGGATGGAAAGGAAGCGCACCAATACCTGCGGCATGCCAAAGTAGCCCAGGCCCCACGCCAGCATGGAAATAATGGTGATAATGCCATAATCGGAGGGCGCACCAAACACGGCCTTCCCCGCCTCGACCAGTTGCTGACCGGTGGCCGGGTCCAGCTTGGGCGCGGCCACCTGCGTGCCGGAGAGATAGCCGGGGATGGAGCGCAGGAATTCCACGGTGTTGTCGATGCCGCCTGCACTGGCCACAGTGCCGATGAACACCACCGCGAGCGCAAAGAACATGAGCATGCCCTGAATGAAGTCGGTCATCACCACAGACAGATAGCCACCCACCACGGTGTAGACGAACACGACCACCGCGCCGATGATCATCATGATGTGGTAGTCGAAGCCGAACAGCGTGGCAAACAGCTTGCCCACCGTCACGAAGCAGCTGCCCACATACACGCTGAAGAACACCAAGATGATTACGGCCGCAATAGTGGAAATCACGCCCTTCTCGTCATGGAATCGCTTGGCGAAGAAATCAGGAATAGTGATGGCGTCACCGGCCACCACCGAGTAGCGACGCAAGCGGCGGGCCACAAGTTTCCAGTTGAGATAGGTACCGAGAGCCAGGCCGATGGCAGTCCACATCGGATCGGCCGCGCCAGTGAAGTAGGCCAAGCCCGGCAGGCCCATGAGCAGCCAGCCGCTCATGTCGGAGGCTTCGGCGCTTAGTGCCGTGAGCCACGGCCCCACGCCGCGACCACCCGCGAAGTATTCCTTGGAGGAGGAGTTGGAGCGCTTGGAGTAGATGAATCCGATGGACAGCATGGCCGCAAAATAGATGACCATGGCCAGCAGAATCCAGAAATCGTTGGCCAACGACCCTCCTCGATCATGACGCCAAGCGGCTATCGCCATGGCATGAGTTTGTGTTGATGTGTGATGGGCGCTGAACCAGCGCCGTGCCGGCCGCCACAACCATGAACACGACTGCAACGCACTTCGCCCGATGGTAATGGATGCAAGGTCTCAAGCGCCTTCCAGTGTCACCATACTGAGACGCTATGTTATGTTGCCTGGCTCCCCTCACCCGAGGGGAGCCAGCACAACGGCTAAATGTCGTATCTCCAGGATTTATCGGTGACCACGCGAGCCATCGCCAAACCGATCGGCAAACAGACAATCACCATAAATGCGCGGAATGCCCAATCCAGAGCATTGACAGTGTCGAAGCTGCCGAGGTACCACATCGCGCGGTACATATACAAGCCGGGCACCATGATTACGATAGACGGCACAGTCAGGCAGATGCGCGGATAGCCAAGGTGCGGTGGCAGCCAGCCGCGCCTGACGGATGAACGCCATGCAGAGGCCAGAATACCCGCCAGGAATGCGCCGATGAAGGTCGCCATCTCGGGTGCCACGCTGAAGTCCTGCAATTCCAAACGCAACGTGTCGGTGATTGCACCAATCAGCGCGGCCGTCAGGCACATACGTTGCGGCGAATTGAACAGCACGGAGAAGCCCCACACGCCGACGAACGCCGCCACGAACCGCAGCAAACCGTTGACCCACGGGTTCAATCCCAACGGCTCGAAACCTTCCGGGTGCAGGTGCACCATCACGGCCACAGCCCAGCCTGCGAGCGTGGCCATCAGGATGATGCACAGCACGTAGGCCACGCGCTGAATGCCAGAGGGGAAGTCAATCTTGGCCATATCGAGGCCGCCGGTGATAAGCGGGAAGCCCGGAATCACGAACAGCATGGCACCGATATAGGCCGTATCATGCGAAAGTGCGACCGGGTCGAAGATGCCGATGAGTCGCAAAGTGCCCGTGCAGGCGAGCGCCGCCGCAGCCACACATACAAAGGTGACAAAGAACTGGTTCAGATGATGCGCGAATAGTCGCCGGCGCATCCACTGGCCAAGGCCCGCTCCTACGAACGCACCAATCATGTCATACGGGCCACCACCGAGCAGGAACACGAAGGCCGCACAAGCCAAAGCGGAGGCTAAGCCGGAGAACCACGGTTTGTACAACGGCTTGCGGCGCTCGATGAGATCGAGCCGCTCGTGTGCCTGACGCACAGTGATGCCGCCCTTGGCCTTCTCTTCATCGGAACGCTCGTTGAAATGTTCGGCGTATTCCTTGGGCACGCGACTCTTGCGTTTGGCCGAACTCGGCTCAGTCGCGGCATCTGCAGCGTCACCTTCCGATGCACGCACGCCCGAACCGTCAGAACGCGCCGGCTCGCCGGCAGCGTTCTCGTCATTGTCCGGAGCATTTCCCGCCTCATGCCGCATCAGGCTCTCGGCCCCGGCAGAACTGGCCGCCTCGACCGCCTCGTTGGAATCGCCGGCGAACACCTCGGCATCATCGTAGGCTTTTTCCTCGGCCGCCTTGTCTTCAATCGGGGTGACCTTCTCGCTGTCCGCCAGCAGACGGTGCGCTTCCTCGTTGTCATCATCCAAGGATTTAGCCACAGAGGTAACCGTGACCTTGGCCCTCAACGCCACATCCAAAGCATCATCAACGCTGCCGTCGGCCGCAGCGGCACGAGCCTTGGCCCGTTCACGCAGCCGCTTGGACAGATCAGCCGAATACTGCGAGGCATCGCGCTCATCAAGATGTTTGACCACTCCATCAGACAACTGCGAATCGACGTGATACATCGATCCCTTACCGAGGTTCACGGAGAACCAGTCGGCAAAATGCTCAAGCAGCCAGATTCGTTCGGTGTTCACGCCGGTAGTCGGCAAATCCACGACTTCGGTGATGCGATTGCGGCCATCGGTGCAGGTAGCTTCGATGTCCGTCAGGTTCACATCGGCGCGCACATGCACGCCCAATGGATAGGCGATGCGGTGCATCATCTCACGCACGCGGAACGATCCAGTGCCGGCCCCCAAATCCAGCATGCCAACGCGCACAATAACGCTCGCCTTGGCCGCGATACCGGCATCCACCACCGGCTTATCCCAGTCACGCGCAATGTCTTCCATGTCCAGCGGAATAGAGTGGGTGTGGAATTTTCGTACGGCCGATGCGCCTTTCACCTCAGGCGCATTATTTTTCTTCTGTTCGCTCACGTTGTCCATTACTACTCCCCGCCTACCCCTGCGGCAATCGCCTGATGCCTGATTTTTCCGCGCTTCGGACATCGTCCCATATGTTGTCCAATATTCGGGCAAATGCCCCCCGAAATGAACATCACCGCTGCGCACTATATGGACTTCGTAACGTAAGTGGCGATTTCATGGGGATACACTGTTGCTCACACAACAACCACGTTGAATACAGGCTGTGGGCTCGCAACGGACGGCCTCAACAACCGCGGAGGAGCCGCGGACGACCGTCAGACCGAGCAACCTGATATTCGGCAAAGGAGGTTATATGGCAACACCAGAAGAACAGATCACTCCTGCTGACGCCGCCATCGTCACCACCGGAACTGGCCGCAAGGGCCCCGAGGAGCATGATCTTCCCCAAAGCCTCAAGGACGACATGGATCTGTGTTTGAAGATCCTGCGTGACGTACTGGGCGAATACAACCCCGAACTGCTCTCCACGTTCGACACCGTGCGTAATTACTCGGTGGAAGCCAGCGCTGAACACTTCGCCGAGTTGGAGGATCCGAACCCCGCACAGGATGGCCTGAAAGAGGCCGTGAACGTCATCGACAACATGACGCTGCACGACGCCCAGCTGTTGGCCCGCGCATTCGCCACGTACTTCCATCTGGCAAACCTGTCCGAGGAGAACTACCGCGTTTCCGTGCTCCATGAGCGCGAGAACAACGTATCCGGCGAGCAGGCGGTCGATCCGATCAACGAGCTCACCGTCGCCTACCACCAGCTCATCAACGAGATGGGCCCGGCCAAGGCCAAGGAGCTGCTCGACCAGCTTGAGTTCCACCCCGTCTTCACCGCGCACCCCACTGAAGCACGCCGCAAGGCAGTGGAAGGCAAGATCCGCCGCATCTCCGAATTGCTCGGGGAATACAAGATTCTCGGCGGCTCGGACAAGAAGGAATGCCTGCGCCGCCTCTACAACGAGATCGACGCCCTGTTCCGCACCTCTCCGATTGCGCTGAAGAAGCCGACCCCGGTTGAGGAAGCGGACACGATTCTCGACATCTTCGACAACACGCTGTTCCACACCATCCCCAAGGTCTACCGTCGCTTCGACGACTGGATTCTGGGCGACCAGGCCGGACTCGTCGAACCTGCCTGCCCCGCGTTCTTCCACCCGGGCAGCTGGATTGGCTCCGACCGTGACGGTAACCCGAACGTCACCGCCAAGGTGAGCCGCGCTGTGGCCCGCAAGTTCTCCGATCACGTGATCGCCGCTCTCGAGGAAGCCACCCGTACAGTGGGCCGCAACCTCACGATGGAGGCCGAGACCACGCCGCCGAGCGCCGAGCTCAAGAACCTGTGGAGCCACCAGAAGGAAATGAGCGAGCGTCTGACCGACAAGGCCGCACTGATCTCCACCAAGGAGATGCACCGCGCGGTCATGCTGGTGATGGCCGATCGTCTGCATTACACCATCGAGCGCGATGCCGACCTCATGTACCACTCCTGCGACGACTTCCTCAACGATCTCAAGGTGGTGCAGCGTTCGCTGGCCGAGGCTGGCGCCAAGCGCTCCGCTTACGGCCCGCTGCAGGATCTGATTTGGCAGACCGAGACCTTCGGCTTCCACATGGTGGAGATGGAGTTCCGTCAGCACTCTGTGGTGCACGCCCGCGCCCTTGCGGATATCCGCGAGCACGGTCTGCACGGCGAACGCGGCGATCTGCAGCCGATGACCCACGAGGTGCTCGACACCTTCCGCGCGCTCGGGGCCATCCAGAAGCGCAACGGCCTCAAGGCCGCCCGCCGCTACATCATCTCCTTCACCAAGAGCGCCCAGAACATCAAGGATGTCTACGAGCTCAACCGCTTGGCATTCTCCCACCCGGAGGATGTGCCCACCATCGACGTAATCCCGCTGTTCGAGCAGCTTGAGGATTTGCAGAACTCGGTGGATGTGCTCGAAGAAATGATTAAGATCCCCGAGGTTCAGGCTCGCCTGAAGGCCACCGGCAACAAGCTCGAGGTCATGCTCGGCTACTCCGATTCCTCGAAGGACGCCGGACCGACCTCCGCCACGCTGGCGCTGCACTCCGCCCAGGAACGCATCGCCAAGTGGGCCGAATCGCACGACATCGACCTGACGCTGTTCCATGGCCGCGGCGGCGCCGTCGGTCGCGGCGGCGGCCCGGCCAACCGTGCGGTGCTCGCCCAGCCGGTCGGTTCCGTCAAGTGCCGCTTCAAGCTCACCGAACAGGGCGAGGTCATTTTCGCCCGTTACGGCAACCCGGTGCTTGCCATCCGCCACGTGGAGTCCGTGGCTGCGGCAACCCTGCTGCAGTCCGCCCCGAGCGTGGAGAAGCGCAACACCGACATGACCAAGAAGTACGCCGACATGGCTGCTCAGCTCGACGAGGCCGCGCACAACCGCTTCCTCGACCTGCTGAACACCGATGGCTTCGCCCCGTGGTTCTCGATCGTCACGCCGCTGACCGAAATCGGTCTGCTGCCGATTGGCTCCCGCCCGGCCAAGCGCGGCCTTGGCGCCAAGTCCCTAGACGATTTGCGTACGATTCCGTGGATCTTCTCCTGGGCTCAGGCACGCATCAACCTGGCCGCTTGGTACGGCCTCGGTACCGCATGCGAGAAGTTCGGCGATCTGGAGACCATGCGTCAGGCCTACGAGGAATGGCCACTGTTCTCCACGTTCATCGACAACATCGAGATGTCCATCGCCAAGACGGACGAGCGCATCGCCAAGATGTACCTCGCCCTCGGCGACCGCGAGGACCTCAACAAGAAGGTGCTCGAGGAGATGGAGCTCACCCGCAAGTGGGTTCTGGACATCGTGGGTGACAAGTGGCCGCTGCAGCACCGCCACGTGCTCGGCCAGGCCATCCGCATTCGTTCGCCGTATGTGGACGCGCTGTCCGTCACCCAGGTGCTGGCGCTCAAGTCGCTGCGCAAGAAGGTGGACAAGGAAGAGCTCTCGCAAAGCCAGCAGGCAGGATTCATCTATCTGATCCTCTGCACCGTTTCAGGTGTTGCTGCCGGCCTGCAGAACACGGGCTGATCTACACACCAGCGCATATGGGGAAGCCCCGCTCGATGTGAGCGGGGCTTCCCCGTTTTTGTGTGCATCTTTCATCACCTTACAATAATTCTTACATGTAAACAGAGAGTTCTTACATGAAAGAATTATTGAAAGGTGATGAAAGAACTTACTTTCACGCGCGCCAATCATCCCAACACGTATCGGGATGACGGCCCATTCCCCTCGCGGCGCAACTTGCCCACATCTTCGAGCTTCTTCAACAACCGGTATGCACTGATATAGCTCAGGCCGAATAGATCCATGACATCCGCCGTAGTGACGACACCATCATTTTTTTCGGCGAACTCCAGAACAAGGCCACTGCGCCGGGTGGCATCGATGTCACGCTGACGCACGTAAGACGCCAACCCCTCTGAACGTTTGTACACTTGGGCACTCAGCATATACGAGCGAGAGCTCCCACTGCCGACCCCCTCTACCAAACCAGCTTCCACCAAATTCTCAACAGCAGACACGATGCGTCGATGCTCCAAATGGGAGAAATCGCACAACTGGACCATAGTAAGCCTACGATGCTCGCGCAGTAGTGAGAGCACAATCAGCGACCAGACTGGCAACGGTGCTCCTCGTCGACGCTCCTCATCTCCAATCATGGTCACGAATGCCTCGTCAGGCACCACACGGCGGAGGAACAGAATGACTTCTTCGGCACTGGACTGCGAGTAATCCGGGAAAGAACCGCCTGCCGCAATCGACCCGGCATAGATGGTATCCACACCTCGCCCGGTACGTTCAACATATCCGGCAGCTTTCAAAATCAGAGCAAGCTGCGGATTACGGGAACGCGGTTGTGCAGTAAGCAGGTTATCTTCGGAGACACCCTCTATGAATCCTCCGGGATTAGCTATGGTCAACCCATCATCATCAACCAGGAACCTCACCGAACCCATTCGTGCATAATCGCGATGGCAGAAAGCGTTAATCATTGCCTCACGGAATGCCCCTCGATCGAAGTCTGGCAGATCGACACGAATCAAGCCGCTCATGACTTCGTGGCTGGGATTCCACGGCTCCATCAGCTCGCCTACACGATCAAACATATCCACCAAGGGCAACACGAACGGATCCATATTGACCTTTGGAGACATGCCTTTCATCACTTGAAAAACAGCCGATGCGGCTGGAATCGATCGATGAATAGCATCAACCGAACCAATGGTGAGCAGACCAGCAACAGATGGCTGCAATCCATACGGGCCATCAACAACCAGCTCAAGTGCCCGATCGAAATCCTCATCCGTAAAAGACAACAACGAGTTTTGCGCATTGGCACTGCGAATATGGCTTCTCAACTTGTTCCGTGAGTCTGGATTCAAATCGTCCAACCGAGCCTCTGGGGCAGGTTGCGCACTGAAATCGTAGAACCGTTGCTGAGATAAACGGCTAATGAATTGGGAAACAAACAGCGGAACGACCTCAGGCGAGCCGTCTGCTTTCAGCCGGCGCTGTAGTGTCTTCCCCTGACTAGTAGACACGATTTGCTGACTGTTACCCACCTCAATACTGACTATCGGCACCTCGTTCTCGTACAAGAGCGCCACGCGAGCGGGAAGCTGCGGAACAGTCTTATTGAAAATTAGTGCCGCAAGTCCATTGATATTGCGATGCTCGTCACATACGCCGGTCACAGTGCCATCGTCTTCAATACCGAGATACAGTATGCCGCCTTCGGTATTGGCTAGAGCCACTACGTTGTCAACAATTTCATCATGCGATTGAGGGCGCTTCTGCTCGCTCTTGAACTCAACTGTCAAACTTTCTTTAGCCGGCAACATGAGCATCCCCTTTCACCATCTTGCAATAATTCTTACATGTTAACAGAGAGTTCTTACATGAAAGAATTATTGCAAGATGGTGAAAGGGGCAAAGAGACACCCCTACTGCCATATCCAATAAGGTAGTGCCCGCTTCGCGCCGGAGGTCCCTTTTTGCAGAATCCAAATCTGCAATACCTGTGCCGTCGCTTATAGCATCGGCCATCATTCCTTGGCCGATGGCGCGAAGGTACTCCATGAAATCCATTGGACGCAATGTCAACGTATCGACTTTGCCGACCGGGTACGAAGTGCCTGCATGTCGGGCAATACCCATGTAGGAGCCAGTCGCAATAACGTGATATTCACGAGCATCTTCGCAGAAATACTTCAGCGCAGTCAATGCACGCGGACATTCTTGAATCTCATCAAGGAGCACCAAGGTATCTGTCGTGATAGGAACACCTGTTTCGAGGCTGATGTTACGCAATATCCTGCTCACATCTAGATCGCCGTCAAAGAAACTCCTCGCACGCTCATCGTTCATGAGGTCGATACGCGCCACTGCCTCATATCGTGTACGCCCGAACTCCTCCGACAGCCACGTTTTGCCCGTCTGACGGGCGCCTCGGATAATGAGCGGCTTTCTATTTCGAGACGTCTTCCAAGCCTCAAGCTGCTTCATAGCCGTACGATCCATGACCAATCCCAATCTCCTACAGAAGATGTGCGAGTCGAACCCTTGTTCCGCACTAGTTATGGTGGAACGACCAACGATATCCACATATGCAGAGTAAAAAACGACAGCTCCCCTTGGTGAAGGGAGTTATCGGTTGCAGGCTGACTGAGGGGTAGTCGCTCTCAGCCAAGATCAGCACAAAACAAGCCAGACCGCACGCAGGCAAACGCGGCAATCGCCCTTTATATTCTTTTATAAGTTTTTATAATCTCTGCCATCCTAAGAATCGGTAGGGGGGGGGGTGCCATCATCCATCGAACAACCTGCCCTTCCGTACGGCAGGTCCTTACGTTCGAACACCCACATGGTCTTGTCCGTGGATCTGTTGTCGGCAAGAATCGTCAACATGAACCGCTCACCGTCGTTCTTCACGTAACCGCATTGCACTGCGCCTTCCGACTTGAGCCGGCTACGGACGACATCGTAGTCAAGCAGTCGCAGGAGTCCTTCTTGATATTCGGGAGCAATCCTCACACGGCAAAACTCACGTAATGCTTCGCGGAAGGAACCGTCATGACCATCAAGCATACGCTGAAAGAAATCGGGCACCATGATCGAACGCTGCGTATCGGTATTCAGATTGACTATAAATGACACCGGATAACGTACATTCAGATATTCAAGCAGCATTTTCATATCATCATTGCGCACCAAAATATTCTCAAGCCGGTTGTTGAGCATGCGGAGCTGGCGTTTGCCTCCACCATTGACGTAATACTGTTTCTTGTCCTCGCGCATACGGATTTCCGCCTGATTGATGAGGTCTGGAAGATCCCCTCCATCATCGGATTCGGCCATGCCTACGGATATATCCCAATCACCTTCCAGAAAATCCCGACGCATACGCGCCATCCGACGCATACTTTGGCTCACCGTATGGTTGCAGCTGACAATCACGAACTCATCGCCTCCGACGCGGTAGATCCTGTCGTCATCGAAGCAGGCACGCATCGCATCCGCAAGTTCGCACAACGCCGAATCGCCCTTGGCATGCCCCAAATGGTTGTTGATTTCATGCAGTCCGATCATGTCGACGTACACCACCGTCAGCGGCTGGTCATGCGTGGCCTGGATGTACTCCAAGTCGTCATCGTAGGCATTGCGGTTGAGCAGCCCCGTCAGCGAGTCCCTGCGGTAATTATCGGCATCGCCGCATGCCAATAGTCCGATGGGCAGATTCTGTCCGACCAGCACCACAGCCCAAGGGTTGGATGGGGAGCATGCGTGAGTGGGAATCACCGCGAATGTGACTACGCCGGTTTTGGCCAATACCTCGCTACGGTATATCCCCAGCATGGTTTCCTGCCTGTATAGCCGTTCCCGGAGTGAAGGCAGATTCAGATCGTCGAAGAATCGTCCGGCATCGTCAGGATGCACCACCCGGTTGGTGGCCACCGCACGCATGTAGGCGCCGAATTCGTCGACTTCCGGATCGGGAATCACCCCATCTCGTTTGATGGCACGGTATTCGCCTGTCGCCACATTCAACCGGGATATTTCCGCCAGACCATCAGCCAGGATTTCAAAGGCGTCGGCCGCCAACGCGGAGGCTCCCAACAGCACCCGGCCGTTAACGGTCACATGATCGCGATGCAGGTAATCGCACGACATATCCCAATAGTGCCGACCGTCGGCACGCTCGGCCAACAGCGTTTCCATCCGTTTCACCGGCAGTGGAGGGTAGAAATAATATCCTTGGATGTATCCGCATCCAATTGCTTTCAGCCAATCGACCTGTTCCTTGGTCTGGGCGCCCTCGGCGATGATCATCAGATGCAGCTTCTTAGCCATCACAATCATGGATTGGATGATTTTCATGCCTTTACCGGCATTCTCATCGCTCAGTTCGATGAACTTCGTGTCCAGTTTGATCACATCGACATTAATGTCTTTGAGCATGTTCAGCGAGGAATATGCCGAACCGAAATCATCCATCAGTACCACGATGCCTCTCGCATGCAGTTTGCGGATGGTATCCTTCACCACGGGCAGGTTTTTCGCCACGGCGCTTTCGGTGATTTCCACCTGCAACAGACGCGCGTCGATGTTATATTCGTTCAGCAGCCCGCCGATCACGTCGGCCACATCCATCTGGTTGATATCCATCATGGACACGTTCACGGAAACCGGTACCAGATTGCGTCCTTCATGCTCCCATCTGCCCAGCATCTCAGCCACGAAGCGCCATACGAACACATCCACATGGCAGATACGCCCGGCTCTTTCCAATACCGGGACGAACCATCCTGGGGGAATCACGCCATATTTGGGGTGATTCCAGCGCACCAACGCCTCGGCTCCTACAATGGTTCCCGTCTCCGCATTGCATTTAGGCTGCAGATAACAGCAGAATTCGCCGTTTTCGAGCGCATGATCGATGTCTTCGAATGTAAAGAAAGGCACCAGCTCGTCATTAGACGGCATTCCGCCCATTTCCGGCATGTCGGTCACGCGGTCTTCCTCTCGTCGAAAAAACTATCCGTGGTATTCGCCGTTGTACTGTATCAGAGTGACGTCCTCGACGCTGTCAATCGCACGGATACGCTCGGCGAACGCCATATCCTTGTCGTCGCAGAACACTTCAACGGCCATTTCCGTGCGTTCGCCACGCATGGTTTTGGATTTGACGAAGAATTTGGTACGCCCGAACGCACGCGTGATCTCATCGCCAACCATATCGCCCATATAGTGGATCACTGCAATGTATACGCGACCCTTGTCTTGATGCGAGTAGAACAGCGCCAACATACCGATCATCACCAATCCGGCAACAATCACCAGCACATACATGCCCGCACCCGCCGCGATACCTGAAGTAATCGACCAGAACAAATACAGCAGATCCATCGGATCCTTGACCGCGGTACGGTAACGCACAATCGACAACGCACCGACCATACCAAGGGAAATCACGATATTAGTACTGATGGACAACGTGACCATGCAGGTGAGCACGGACATGCCCACCAATGTGACCGCGAAACTGCGCGAATACACCACGCCCGTGTAGAAACGGCGGTACACGTAGTAGATGACGATGCCAACAATCAACGCCACCAGCAATGCCAACGCCATTTTGGGCACATTGTATTGACTGAAGGATTTCAGCACCGACTTTTTGATCATATCATTAACGCTCATAATGCTGTTCTTTCTCTCTTGCTTCCTTGATTCGTAACGTTTGATTTCGGGAAATGCCAGCCGATCATAGACTGTCTTTACAGGCTCGGCACGCTCCAGCCTTCCTGCCAGTAGCCGAATCCCCGCAAATACGAGGCTTTGTCATAACAGAGCACGTATTTCGAGGCCGATGTCAACTCCTGCGCCTTGCCTGGCAACAGATCGCGCACCACTTGCGGTAGAAATTCAGTGAATTTGACTTCCATCACCAGTTTTCCCGGCTCAAGCACAGGCAGTACCGGCAGCGTGGCGTCGAAAACATCGAATCCTCCAACCGCCGCACGCACGTTCATATCGAAAGTGACACGCACGGTGCCAGCGTCAAGAATCCACGGTTCGCGCTCATAATCGACGATCACACGCGGACGCAACACATTGCACATGCATTCCACATAAAACTCGCGGCACAATTGATGTTCGCTGTCGCGCAAAAACTCGTAATCGCCGGCAAGAATGCGGTCGAACTGCTCATGGGTGAGCGGCGCATCCTCCTTGTAAATCCAACTGTCGCTTTTGCGTTTGCGTTCCAGTTTGATCACGCGGTCGCTGTAATCGTAGATGCGAATACGGTATTTCTTGCGCAGCAGCACACCATCGACTTTTTCCCGATATGCGGTGTTCCAATAATCGTCGAAATACAGGCTGCGAATCATATAGCCGCCGTTGCTCGCATGTTTGTCGAGACCAAGCAGCGGCGCCATACGCACGTTCAAATCAGCTTTTTGCGCGTATGAGATCAGATATTTGAGCTCATGACGGAACCGTTCCTTGGCGGTGCTCGGCGGAACGGATAATTCTTCGCTGACCCGACGTTTGACGCGCTGCAGCAGCGACGTTCCTCGATTGCCACCATCATTGAACATTGGCATCCTCCACAATGCTGCCGCCGGCTTTCACATAGAAGCACTTGGTGCCATAGATCTTGTTGCCGTCGGTGACGTAGTAGTCAAACGCGTCCTGGGTCTCGCCTGATGCGTTGCGCACGCTCACTTTGATGAAGTACTGGCCTTCACCGGGCATGTCCATCACAGCTTCCGGCAATACGAGGTCGCTCTGTGTGAACACTACATCCTTACCTTCGTAATCCTTGGACACGGTGACGGTATAACGCAAATCCTCATCGTTGAAATCGTAGGAGACATCCCAGCTGAGTTTGAGCTTGCCATTGGTAGGGGTAGGTGTGCCGATGTAGAACGGCATGGGCTTGTTGAACCCGGTTTGGTATGTCTGGTAGTTCTGTTCGATTTCGCTGTGCAGCTGGTTCGCGATCACATCATATTGGCTTTTGGTAACGCCTTCATACATGGAATCAGGCATTTTCCACACATATTGTTCCGTAATGCTGCGGTAATGCTTCACCATGGAGTTGATGCGATTGGCATTCATGTACTTGTATTCGTCTTGTATTGCCTTGTCGAGCGCAGTTCGGAACGACTTGGTCTGCAAGCAGCGGCTAAACAGCATGTTGCCCCAGTAGTTGCTGATGCCGTTCTCCCAGCTTTTGCCGTCGGAACGTTGTTTGATCTCATATTCCTTGCGCATGAGCATGCCGTCGTTGTCCCAGTCGAGCACGTAGAAGGTGTCGGAATTCGTGGGACTATACAGGTACATATTGCGGCTTTGCGTATCGGTATTGCCGGTCAACAGCTGGAATGCCATCCAGTATGCGAGATTTTCGGTATCGAAGTATTTGCCGAGAATGTCGCTCATCGGCACTGAATAATCGTTGAGCGCGTTCAACATGGCAATCAGTTTGGTATGGTCGTTGTCGCCTTTGATTTCCAGTTTTTCTTCGAATTTCGTCTGATCATAGTCGGGATCGTCGGCGAGTTTGATCACGTCTTCGTCTCGATGGAATTCGAAATAATTGACTTTATACAGCTGGCCGTTCTTATCAAGTCCGTGCGCTTGCAATGCGGTTTTGTTGAGCTGTTCGACCTGCGTATACAGACCGTAATCGTCAAAGGAATCTGATCCGCTGGTCTCGTCTTTCACATACAAGTGCACGAATTGCGTGCGCAGCCCCATCATCTGGTCGATGCCTTTGATGAGATCAAAGGCCATTTTGTTACGGAAACGCAGACCTTCACCCATATGCTTGTTCAATGCGATGGTACGCTGGCCACGCCACTTGCCTTTTCCGCTTTTCAACTCGATCTTGTAATTCTTCTGCTCGTTTTTACTCGATGACTGACCACGTACCTGCACGGTGGCGTTCGGCGCGCTTTCGCCAAAACCAAGCTCCCCGGAAACCGGCCCCTGTTCGTCGCCGACCTGCAGCAAACCATTGACCTTGTAGCGTCCAACGCCCATTGCCGCATAGTCATCAACGGAATACTGGTTGATTTCACTCCAGCTATGGTCGGTTCCTTCCGACGAATTACCGCGCGATACCGTCAGATACATGGTTTCCACGCCGCTGTCGTCATACACCTTGTATAACGATTCGTTGTCGCGCAAGTGTGCGCCGTCGATGCTTTGTTCAGCGCTTTTCTTGACTTGCTCATGCGTCTGCGTTGAATCCGATGATTGCGATTGTTCATTATCGCTGGGTGATGAAGTCGCACATCCGGCGCAGGAAAGCACCATCAGCATTGCTATCAATGCCGCTATTTGCTTGACAAGCGTGGTAATGGCTTTTGTGTTGCGTCGATTCCACCATGTCATGATTTACGATTCCTCCCCGATTGTATTGTTCGCTTCTGTAATGTTCGTCCCGCACTCGCGCCGCACGTGCCTCTTATATTCCGTGCGATGCAGTGATTGATCGATTCGTTGTTCGCCATGTTCAAGCAGTATGCCCAGTTCGGGGAAACGTCCACGTTTCGTCTGTGCCACAATCGGCTGCTGCCCCAGCACTCGGTATGGCAGATTGTCGGTGTATGAGGCGAGCCGGAATGTCGCATGAATAGCAAACAGCGACGCTCCCATCAGAAAACCGAAGCCGAACAGTGTGGTAGTGAAGAACTGTCCTATCACCGTGAAAATAACCGTCGACCCTGCAAATAATGCCGATGCAGTCAACGCACCGGAATAATCGGTGAAGTACAGCAGGATCAGCATCACGGTATTGCCGACCGCATACAGCGCATATCCGACGCATAGCACACGAAAATATCCATGCATTGCATCGTTGAAACCCAAAGGAAGCGCGTTCAGCGCTGTTTTTTCCAACGAAATCACGGCAGCGGTCACCAACAATTGCTTTAACGCCGTGTAATGCAATTCTCGATTGAGCACAGCCAGCATTTCATTTTCGGCAACGGTAATGTCTTTAACCGTGCCACCATCGTTGAGCAGACTGTAATACGAACGATATGTCGGATAGAAATTCACTTCCACCGACACCACAAAATTCACCGTGGTGATCAGAATCGTTAAAAACGCAAGCATGGCGGGCACATCGTAATATGGCGCACCATAAAACAGACCCTTCACTTTGATGCCAAGCGGCCCACACCAGGTGATCACCAAATGGGCGAACAAGCCAATGGTGGTAAACAATCCGGTCAACGCCAACGGCAGAAACTGGTCAACCCACTGCAGAAACAGCCACGGATTCTCACGACTTTGCGGAAAATACCGATGCAACAGCAGCACATCCCATACCAGCATCACACCATAGCCAAGCACCACTGCGAACAACAGCGACTCCACAGGAGAGCATGCCAACACAAGCAACACGCATGACGTGACGAACGCCACCAGCACCGCCGCAACAAAAGAATACAGAATGCTTTTGTAATCTTTAATGGCCGTCAAATAACTCATCGCATTCCAGTTGACGACCATTTCAAGAAACAGCCATAAACACAACGCGCCCTGCATCAGCGTGGCTCCAGAAAACAGCAGAAACACCGTGTACAACACCGCGCCCACTACCAACATGATGCCGGTAGACCCCCAAAACGACGGCAGAATCATCTTCTCATCGTGATCAAACAGCATATCCGCCAAAAAACGTGTGACCGGCATCGACAGAAAACTTGTCAACACCAACGAGGCAAGCAATGTGTATGTGATCATGCATACAAGCAGATCGCGGTCGGGGCGGTCCACCTGCCACCAACCGCTCACGATCAGCACGCCAAACTGCAGAAGCACGCCCAGCAGCATCGGGCCTGCGCAAATCACGCCGGCATAGCCGTAGGCTCGCAGCATCGCCATCAAGCCCCTACGATGGAACAGTTTCTTCAGTTCAAATCCAATACCGGCCATATCAGCGTTCCAATCCGAACTGATCCGCGGTATCGGCATACAGCCTGCGATAATCGTCAAGCATGCGCTCATGACGGTAATAGGCGTTCACACGATTGCGGCCGATCTGCCCCATGGTTTCACGCAACGTACGGCTGGAACACATGCGTTCCATCGCCCCGCTTAAGCCTTCGCGGTACATGGGAGGCACATAAAAACCGGCAGTGCCGAAATCATCGCCATCCTCGCCTTCCAAAAGCTCACGGCAGCAGCCGACATCAGTGGTCACGCACGGGCGTGCGGCTGCGAACGATTCCAACACCGACAATGGTTGGCCTTCGGAAATGCTGGTCAACACGGTGAAATCAAGCTTGCGCATGTATTCCACCACATTCACACGGCCCGTGAATTCAAGATTGCGCACGTCCAACTGTTCCACAAGCTCATAGCATTCGTCGGCATACTCCTGATCGTCAACACCGCCGAGAATATGCAAACGCACATTGTCAACGCGAGATGAAAGCTCATGAAACGCATGAATCAGGGTTTTCACGTCTTTGATCGGCGCCATGCGCACCACCGCACCGATATCGACCCAACCATCGTCGGGTTTCAGTGGAATATCGCAAAAACGTTCGTATTGAATGCCGTTGGGAATAACCTGGCAGGCGTCGGCGGGAGCCCCCATACCGATTTGGATAAGACGGGCACGACCGAACAAACTAGTGATACGCCATGCACGCTGGTAGATCTGTTCCGAAAGCATGTAGAAGAAACGAATCCATCGCGGACGGAAAGCCGGTAGCACCCATTCGGCGGAAATAATCTCCTCTTCACGTTCGCGCGTATAAATGCCATGTTCCGTAAGCAATACCGGCGCATGGTTGATGGAACCACCCAAACAAGCCAACAATCCGCCATATCCGGTGGAAATCGCATGATAGATTTGCGCTTCCGGTACTTCGCTGCCCATCAGGTATAACACCGGCAGCAGCATGGAGCGCACAGTATGGAAAGCGTCGGCATAGGCCACATACGGGTATTCCTCCATGCAGATTTGCGTGAACAGGTCAATGAATTCACGGCTTTGCAGGAACGACAGCGGATGCACGCCTTTGGTGTGGAACAGGTTGAACAGCACATCCCAGTCCGGGCTGCCAAGATTCACCAGTTCGCGCAATGACCGCAATTCCTCTTCGGCGAACGACACTTGCGCGCGTTCACCGCTCAGACGCAAGGCGTCGTCGAGGAACACCTCATGCACTTCCACCACATTGCTGGGCAAGTCATATACGAATTTGCCGCGGTCTTCGGCTTTGGCACCGATCACCCACAATACGAACTCGTGCTCTTTCATCGCTTCGATATAGCTGTGCATCCATGTGGATACGCCACCATGCACGTACGGGTAGCATCCTTCCAAAACCAGGCAGATTCTCATGCCGCTCCCCCAGTCTTGCGTTCGATATGAACCGTGGCGCTCGTGGCTTTGAGCAGATACAAGTTGCCGGTCAGCTTGGTGAGGCTTCCGCCGCGCACATTGCCGGGCGTACCATTACTGGCACGGAACATCAGCCACCCTTGATCGGTGAGGTTGCCAAGTTTCAGATCCCAACTGGTATCGGTTGTTTCCATCGAAACCGTCAATCCTGAGAATCGTTGCACCGCCGCAGCGCATTCCGTTCCAGTCTGCATACGAATGGACGGAGCCGACTGTTCCAACCAATCCAAATAATCTTCCAATCCCTTGCGATAGGTTTCCCAGCCTTCTTTCGCACCACGATCTTCATCAAGCAGATCATCGGGATGCATGAAGTGCGTGCTCACATAGTGCATGTTCAATTCGGAAACCGCGGCAAGACGCATGTACGTGTCGCCCACCATGCCGCCGGACACGATACGTGGAGCCTCCACCACGCCATCGGCCGCAACACCGAACTCCTGTATGTACGGCAAGGAACTGTCGGAAGGCATATACGTACTGGCGATGGCGCGAATCTGCGGCACATCCTCGCCTATGATCTTTCGCGCCTCTTGGGAGAGGATATTCGACGGCGGCACGTATACCGACGATGTTGCGGCCGGCAATACGTCTTTCTGGAATGCGATCAGTTCCTGCAATGATGCCACAATGGCTTTGCGATTCGGCCATTGCACGTACGCGTATTCCTTGCCGTAATGTGTATTCGGCAACACCAACGGCTGATGGTTGTACCCGTGATATCCGATTTCGCCGTTTTGCCGAAGCAGCAATCCTCCGTAATACTCGAATTGTGTGTTGTCCGTCTGTCGTACCGGATCATCCTTGGTGTCATCGCCGTAATTCTCAATCATCACACCGGTGAAACGAATACCGTACCGTTCAGCAAGACGCACCAAATCTGGCCACCATACTTGAGAATAGAATTCGGAAATGCTCATGTTGTAGTCACGTTTGATGTATTTGCCATTGCCAGACGGTACCGGAGACGGAAAATCGTCCAAGTAGAAAGCCGCACTGTTGATCACCGGATAGGCCGTGGCAGAACCGAGCAGACTGAACGCCGAAGCGTAAAATCCTCGAAACACCTTGCCGTAAATGCCGATATTGCACATCACAGCCGTTCCTGACTCCACCGCGTTCCTCCACACCAATGGCGTTCTGCCATTGCTGCTGACCGCCTCCACCTGTGCACGATCATTCAACGCGACGCTCAGCGACGATTTGAACGGGTCACTGAACGTGTATGTCTGCCCCCCCCCCAACATAAAATCCTCGGACGGTGTAATGCCCTCAGTCGCCACATATTCGTATGTGGACGATTCAATGCCGATCTGCGGGCCGATCACATCCAAATAGCCGGTTTTCTCCGGGGTCATGGCGAACATGACGCCGCCGCCCTTTTTGACCCATTGCATGATCTGCAGCACATGCTCGCCCAGACGGTCGAGATTAGGCATGGCCACCACTATGGTGCTGTAGTGATTCAACGCTGGAAATTCAGCGTTTTCGTCAGCCACGTCAACCGTAGTGGTAGGGACTTTCATATCAAGCAGAATCTGGTCGAGCATGGCTTCGGCATCGCTGACACCCTCTTGCGAACTGTCAACCACCAACAGATTCGTGGCTTTTTGTCCAGCGATGGCATTGGCAGCAGGAATGGCTTTGGCCCGATCCAAATACGTGATGTCGAACCGCGTGGCACCGTAATGCACGCCCAGGCTCTCCACCAGCAACACCAAAGCGATGGCCATGAACACGGCCCAGACTTTGACCAGACCTTGCCAGCGGAATCGCTTCCACTTGGCCAACACGTCTGACAGGAATCCTCTGGTCATGCGCGTTCAGCCTCCTTGGTTCTAGTCCAGAACCGCAGAGCTCGTCTTCCTTGGCCACCGAGATAAATATGCTTGCTTTCGATCTGCTGAACGGTTTGACGCAACGCATCGCCATCATTGCGTGCGGCATCGAGTCGTAGACGCATCAGCCATACATCGCCTTGATCCGGCCACCGTTCCATAGCGCCGTCAACGGTGTGCGCGGCATCATCAAAGAGTCCAAGATCAATCTGCATCTGCGCAAGACGGCACGCAACGTGATAATCGCCATGTTGGCGAAGTCGTTCCTGCAACACTTCGGCATATCGTTGTTTCTGCAACTGCAAAGCGTATCCTTGCGCAATACCGGAATTGACATATCGTTCCAGCGCATCGCAATAGCGTTCCAACATCGTTTCGGAATTTCGATGCTGCAGATAATCGTTACGGCAGCGCTGCAATGCAAGATCTTCCTTGGCACTGATCTGCGCCATGGCGGTAGCCGCGTAATGCACGACTTCCACATCCTCATTCAGTCGGGCCTGCGACAACACATCGATATAACGGCTGGGATTATCGTTGAGAATGGACATCACCAGACTGCGCCGCTGACTCGAATCATTGACGATCAACGCCTCTTCCAACGGCACTGTATTGGCGAAATCGGCTCGTTCCTCAACGAGAACGCTTCGACGTTCCTCATCATCCACACGCATTTGCTCAAGCCCCGGAGCCGTGTGCGCGCCAACGCGAATCAGCGTGCTCGCATGCAGCAACAGCACGCATAACGGCCCCCACAATGGCACCAGCAGCATGAAAGGAAGCAGTCGCCCCTCCACACGAAGCACGCCAACGCGAGACAATACGCACAGCAGCACGCATATCATTACATGCACGGCGATAAGCAGCATCGCCATCACCGTCGCATTCATGCTGCGCCACCTTCATGCGATGCGGAGTCATTCGGCGCAGCGTCACTGCGCGGCGTTTCATCCGCTTGCGACTCGGCAGCTACTTGTTCCGAAGCCTCAGCCAGCAACGAATCTTCCTCGTGGCCTGAAACCAGCTTCACATGCAATCCAGCCTGGGCCAAACGACCGTTGATGATCGGCAGCTCATGCTCGCTGGCCTGATCCATGAGCACATACACATTGCCGTCCTGCAGTACACCGGCCTCATCCGTTTGACGAATGGCTCCCATCAGGCGGCTACCATCGTCTTGCCAGGCGTCTTCCACACGCAACAGCAGATGATTGCTCATATGAGCGTGCTTGAGCTCGTTTGCAGCCAGCACTTTGGACAGGAACACCTGAGTGTTCAAGAATTCCGTGCCGGGCACCAGCATCGTCTGCCACGCAACATTCTCATAATCGAAGGCACGCACCATCGCGGATTCCACCAAGCCGCATATGATGGTGAACAGGTTCTGGAAGTACAGGTTCATTTGGTCGGGCTGCGCTTTGGCAAGCACAATCACCACGGCCAGCTTGCCATCGGCACGCACGCCCGCCGCATACATTGGAAGGTTTTGTTCAAGATTGCGGTTTACCCACAATCCGCCATGATCCAAGGCCGTGACAATGTTGGCATAATTCTCAAGCAGCACCGATTTACTGAATAAGGATTCGGTCTGCGGACTCGCGGCCACTAAATGCGCGAAACGACCACCATTATCGATTCGGTAAATACCGAAACTATCGCCGCCCAACGTATCTTGCATAATGCGAATGGTCGCGTGATACAGCTTTCGAGGCAGCACTTCGTCCAATTCACGGGTCATCGCATACATTTTGCCGAGACTGTCGCGCCTGCCGATAATCTGTCCGCGCAGCATACGACGATCATCAAGCACATCGTCGTACAGGTCACGCAGGAACGCAAGTCGTTCACGCAGCAAACTGTTTTCGTCACGCATGAATCGCAGGTTTTCGCGATTGCGCATCTGCACGTATCCGCATACTGCGCCGGCAACGAAATACACTACGAACGCAAGCCAGTTCGACGTGTCGTAAAACAACGGAGCGAATGACGCGCCGTTCGACGCGTACGACAACGCCATGCCGGCACATGCGAGCGCGGCCGCGAACACGCCTGCGTTCATTCCGTACATCGTGCCGACGATCACCACGAAAAATAGGCGCAAATCCACGGTTCCCAGCTGACTGTCGCCTTGTACCGCGGTGCGAAGCAGTTCCTCCAGTATGAACGTGACGCAGATTTCGAATGCGATCCATGGTTTTGAATGGTTGCGCAGAAAATCCCAGATCGGGTGCTTTCCGGATTGTTCCTGAGCACGCGCCTCTTTCCAGCGTTGCAGCACCAGGGGAAGATCCTGTTTGAGCGAATATCGCGGCGACCAGCCATAGCGCAATCGCAGCACATGATCGTCTGCTGGGTAACTTTGGGGCCTGTCTTCGCCAAAAGTCACCGACAATCCGGGAAATGCCGCGCTGATCACATCAGCTAAATCACCGTATGTGAAGTTGAACACGTTGGGCACATGGAATATATCGCTTTCGGCGGTCCAATCGTCGAACATGCGGTAGATCAGTTCGGCAAGATCGTCGGCGCAGAGAAAGCATGTCTGCTGCTGTTCGCGTTCACGGAATGAGATCGACCCTGCTGACGCCTGTTCGAACAGCCTGCCGAAATATGCGGTTGCCCCATTGCGTTCGGGTGCATACAAGTATGGGCAGCGAATGATCTTCGCTTCCAGACGGTAGGTGCGTGCGTAGTACAGGCAGAGTTCTTCCGACGCTCGAGATATCAGGCTTTTGCTGGTATCACGTACGTCGGCGTTTTCCGGATAGGTAAATTCGGATTCGGGGCCGCTGACCATCAGCATTTGCGTTTGCCTGTTGCGAATGGCATGCAGAAATCTTCGCAATGCTCCCAGATCGCCGTACCGGTCGCTGCGTGGGGTCAGATTTTCGGAAAAGAATACGATGCGATCAAATTCGTATGTGGTAAGGGTTTCGGCAAGGGTGTTGGCGTCAGACATGTTGACGATTCTGAGACGGTCATTGCCGTCTACGGTGCCTTCTCGTTCCGCTATCACCACATGGTCTCGGGGAAAGGCATGCTGAATCCACTGTTCGGTAATGTAATCGGTATTACCGATCAAAAGCACTTCCATGCTGCCGCCCCAGTGAATACTCCTCTAAACGGGGTTATGGCGTAGTTCTGCCCACAAACCCTCCATTGTTCCTGCCTTACGGTACTCCAGTGTAATCCGTTAACAAACAAATCACCGGTAGGGGGCTGCGGACGTTTTCTAAGAATCAAAATCATGTCAAAGTCAGAAACGAAAACATGTCAAACCGGGAAATGAAGACATGACGGAACAACGATTCTGCCGGAATCGGGCGCATCAATCGATGCACGTCATGGTTTTGGCAGAATCGTTGTTGTTGCTGTTGAATACGGCTGAGGCCGTGCGGCTTACGCGCCGACCAGTTCGAGCATTTGGGGGATGCTCTTTTTGCCGAATTCGACTTGCTGGGTGCCGTCGGCGTGGGTGATGACGATGCAGGGCACGCTCATCGCGCCGTACTGGTCTTTGAGTTCGGGGAAGTGCGAGACGTCGTAGGCTTCGGCGCGCACGGCCGGACTCAGAGAGGCAATACGCTGGGAGGCGAGCACGGTTTCCGGGCACATCGTGCAGGTGAGCGAGACGAGAATCATGATGTTCAGCGAATCCGTGATGGACTTCGCGCGTTCGATCAGATCGTCGCCCAGCGGCTGGCCGGGACCGGCCGCGTTGTACAGGCCGAGCACAAACGAGTTGAACTCATGGCCGGAAGGTACGCCGTGGAAGGCCAGACCGGTGAAGACCAGCGAACCATCGCCGTCCTTGCCGGCCTCGTCGCCCTCGGCTGGCACGCAGATGCGCACGGCCGGGCGGGCGAGTGGCAGGACACCGGCAACGTCGAATGTGGCGCGGCCGGAATCGTCTAACGAACCATAAGTAGGCAGTTCGGTGCCACTCGGCAGAGTGACGGTCAGCGGCTCGCCGACTACCAACGACGTAGGCGCACTCGAACCGTCCACCGCAGTAATCAGCCCTGCGGCATCGACGGCAACCGAGTTCAACTTGCCACCAGACAAGGCGACCATCTCGCCGATAAAGCCTTGCAATTCCGCCGAAAGTGGAGTGTCATCCAGCTCAAGGGCAATCGTGACCGGGCGAGTCATGCGCCCGAATACCACATCAAGCTGCTGCTTGATGGCGGCAGAGAACAGCTCGCCGGGCTTCTTGGCGGCACTGGCTGCGGCTGCGGCATCGGCACTGCGCTTGGCGGGTGCCGGAGCGGGCGTCGTGCCGGCGGCCGAGGCGGCGGAGGCGGCCTTCGCTTCGGACTCCTCGTAAGCGGAGACGGTGGGGCGAGGCGGCACCATGCCGGTTTTCTCGCTCATCTGCTTGGCGTAACGCTCCAGCTCCACGGCAGCAATCGCACCATCGGCGGTGGCGGTGACCACCTGGCGCAGGTTCTTGACGCGCAAATCGCCAGCCGCATACACGCCTGGCACCGAGGTTTCAAGATAGTCATGCGTGACCACGTAACCGTGATCATCGAGCTCCACCACGCCGCACACCAAATCAGTGGCAGGCACATAGCCAGCAAACACGAAGACACCAAACGTGCCCGAATCGGCGGGCTTCCAAGTTTCGGTCTGACCGGTAGCCAAATCAAGAATCGAAGCCTCACGCAGGCCGCCCTGACCGGCAGTGACACCCTTCAGTTCGACCTGATAGCGCACGTCGATCTTCGGGTTGTTTTTGGCCTCGGCGGCCACTGCGGCGTCACAAGTGAAGTCCGGTTCACGCACGAGAACAGTGACTTTGGAGGCGTACTTAGTCAGGAACACGGATTCCTCGGCCGCAGCGAATCCGCCGCCAACCACCAGCACCTCCTTGCCGGCGAAGAACTCGCCGTCGCAGGTGGCGCAGTAAGCCACGCCACGGCCTGCGTATTCGGCCTCGCCCTCGAAGCCCAGCTTGCGCGGGCTGGCGCCGGTGGCGATGAGGATGCCGAAGGTCTTGATGTCGCCACGCAAAGTGTGCACGGTTTTGATGTCGCCGTCCACGTCAAGGCCGGTGGCCTCGGCGGAAAGGAATTCAGCGCCAAAGCCCTGTGCCTGCTGACGCATGGTCTGGGTGAGCGCACGACCCGTGGTGCGGCCAACTCCCGGATAGTTGACGACCTCGTTGGTGATGGTGATCTGCCCGCCGAAATCGTCTTTTTCGAGAATCAGCACACGGTAGCGAGCGCGGGCCAAGTACAGACCCGCGGTAAGGCCTGCAGGTCCGCCACCAATGACTACGACGTCATAAAGATTATTGGTCTGAGTCATGATTGAAACTCCTTGCATATACACAGGCCCCCGCTGGCGGGGGCTCCCGCGAAGCGGGTGGGGGTTGGTTCACCTATTGCCGCGACCACCTCCAGTCGGCGTTGCCGACAGCCCCCCGCCAGCGGGGGGCAAACAACATGCCTTAGTTCAAACCGTCACAGCTGGCCGACGAGGTCGAGGCTGGGCTCAATGGTTTCCTCGCCCGGGGTCCAGTTGGCAGGGCAAACCTGGTCGCCGTGCTCGTAGACAAACTGGGAGGCCTGCACGCGGCGCAGCAGCTCTTCGGCGTTACGACCCACGTTGGAGGAGATGACCTCGTAAGCCACAACCTTGCCCTCAGGGCTCACGATGAAGTCACCGCGTTCGGCCATGCCATCAACTTCGTTGTAGGTGTCGAGATCTTTGGCCAATAGGGCGGTCGGGTCGGCCAGCATCGGGTATTCAATCTTGGCGATCTTCTCGTTGGCGTCATGCCAGGCCTTGTGCACGAAGTGGGTGTCGCAGGAGACGGAGTAGACCTCGCAGCCGATTTCCTTGAACTTGGCGTAGTTCTCGGCCAAGTCCTCAAGCTCGGTGGGGCACACGAACGTGAAGTCAGCCGGGTAGAAGAAGAACAGGGACCAGTGGCCGAGCACATCGTCCTTGGTCACCTCGTGGAACTCGTTGTTCTGGAATGCGTTCACCTTGAAATCGGTCAATTCATGCTGCAGAAGAGTCATTTTCGGTCCTTTCAGGATTCTTCAGGCGATTACCAGAACCCATCGTAGTGTGGCGGCACAGGGCTCGCACGGACAGAACATATGAGCCTTATCACACCAGCCACAGCCCTTGTGCTGACTATCATCACGGCCCACCCTTAAACAGGATTGAGATTGTGAGCGTTCTCATTATGCTTTGGGCAAAGCCAGATTATGCATGCAGCCGCGAATCCGCACTTCCAATCGCTACTATGGGTACCAGCAGTCCGCTGATAATGGAGGTTTTCATGGCTCAGGCAGACGTTGAACAGGAATCGACCGCAAATGCGACGTGGAGCCGTATGCTCCAAGGCAATCGCCGATTCGCCGAAGGCAAGCCGGACCATCCATGGCAAGACAAGGAAACTCGCCAGACGTTGCTAGACGGCCAAAATCCGGATGCGGCCGTGCTGGCCTGCTCGGATTCGCGCGTGCCTCCGGAAATCATCTTCGATGAGGGCTTGGGCGACCTGTTCACCGTACGCACCGCCGGCCAGCTCATCGATAGTGCCGTCATCGCTTCGTTGGAGTATGCGGTCAAGAAGCTGCATGTCAGTCTGATCTGCGTGTTGGGCCATGAGCATTGCGGCGCAATCGAGGCCGCCACGCAGGAGCTTGACGACCTGATGCGCACCATCACCTCCGAGGCAGATGGTTCGTTGGAAGCCGCCGACGCCATGGATGATCTCGATGAGCACATCGCCACCGCCGAGTCGATTATCCTACGCCAGGCCGGCATGTCCGTGTGGCAAGCGCGCGAGGCGGAACTTGAGGAGCACGAGGATATTGAGCGCGTGCACGTGGCCCATACCATTGAGACTCTGGCGGAGCAGTCCCCCGTTATCCAGCAGGCTCTCGCCGACGACAAGCTCATGATCGTCGGCGCCCGCTACCAGCTCGACTCCGGCAAAGTGGAAGTGCTGAGCTTCTGAGCCTTGTTTGCAGTTCTATAGTGACTGCAAATATTGCCCCAAATGCGGCACCGCAAACTCCAGCCGCCCATGCCCAGCTGGTCGAATGAGCTGATCCTTGATGAGAATCGCCCGGTACTTGCTCACCCAGCTGCGGCTTCTGCGCGTGCGATCCACAATATCGCCAACCTGCGTGGGATTCGGCGAATCTTCGGCCATCGCCGTAAGGAACAACCGTTCTGCGCTGGTGGTACCGTCCAACGCCGGAGCGCATACGGCATCGTCGAAGGCGAGCAACGCATCGGAAACACCGGTTGTCACATCATCAGCAGTAATGACATTCGAGCCTCGACGCTGCGCGGATTGCCACATGTAATAGCCGACGAGCTGCACCATATACGGATATCCGTCGGACTGGCGAGCGGCCTCCAGCGCGTCCTCCTCGCTGATGGTCTTACCGGAATCCGCAACCGTCTCCAAGAACGCATTCTTGACGTCTGGAAGCGGCACATTATCTAGCTCACGGCGCAACGCGCGGCGCAAAAATGTGGTCACCTCGTTATCCAGCAAATCGTTGACCATATACGGCAAGCCGGCAAATACGATGGCAACGCCTTTCTTGTCGGCATCAGGCGTATCACTTTCATCGGCATCCGTAATGACGTGCTGCACGGCTGTAGCAATAGCCACCAAATCATCGTGTGAGGCCGCTTGCGTCTCATCGATGGTGATAAGAATGCCCTTCCCCTTACCGAGCTTCTTACTGCCCAACTGTTTATTCAACGCGTTGCGCAACGTCAGCGGATTGAATTCCGCAGAAAAGTGCGCTTGCCCGAGACTCGCCGTGGCAATGCCGGAAATTCCAATGGAAGGACTGATGTTGGCCTGATCCAGGCGCAATCCCGAAGGCGATAATGCCGCTATGAGTCTCGTGACAAGCCCCGCGGACGCCGTCTCTCCAATGACTTCCCAATGCTGCGCTTTGGCGATACGCCGAAATTCGGTGAGCATCACCGTCTTTCCAAAGCCACGCTGCCCGGTGACCAGCATAATGCGCCCAGGAGCCCCTACTCCGTTGGTCAACGCTTCGGAAAAATCCTCGATGATGGAGTGCCGACCAATAAGAATCGGCGGCATTTTACCGGCGGTTGGTTTGAAGGGATTGCTTGCCATGACCATACTCCTGCCCACAACACGTACCATCTGCCACGATTGCGTACTATATTACACGAATGCGTACCAAATTACACGAAATTACACCATATGACACGATTGCGTACCATTGCATACTATTTCACACCGTCACGCACGTCGGCACACATCACGCCTCACATAGCCAGCGCAGCCAGCAAACCCTGCCCAGCCAGCACACCCCAATTTGACGTGCCACTCCCCTAGAGTTAAAGGCATGTCACTTGGTTTGAACATCCTCCTGATTTTTGTATTTCTCGTTATCGGTTCCGTGTTCTCCGGCACCGAGTTGGCATTGGTCTCTCTGCGCGGCTCGCAGATCGAGCAAATGGAGCAGGAGGACGCTCGCGGCGCCAAAGTCGCCAAAATCGCACGTGACCCGAACACCTTCCTCTCCACCGTGCAGATCGGTGTGACGCTCTCCGGCTTCCTGTCCGCCTCATTCGGCGCCTCTTCCATCGCCCCCTACCTGATTCCGGTGGTCGAAAGCTGGGGTGTGCACCCCGGCATCGCCGGCGGCCTGGTGAACATCATCCTGACCCTCATCATCTCCTACTGCTCCATCGTTATCTCCGAGATGGTGCCCAAGCGCATCGCCATGCAGCGCACCGAGCAGATCGCGCGCGCCGTGGTGCCCGCCATCGACGCCTTCGCCGCCGTCTGCCGCCCGATCATCTGGCTCATCGGCAAGAACACGAACGGCATCGTCCGCCTGCTCGGCTTCGACCCGCAGCAGACCGAGTCCGAGGTGTCCGACGACGAGCTGCGCGTGCTGGTCAGCTCCAACACCAACCTCTCCAAGGACGAACGCACGATTCTGGACGATGTGTTCGATGCGTCCGAAACCATCGTCGCCGAGGTGATGCGCCCGCGTGCCGACGTGGTCTTCATCGAGGGCGACCAGCCCCTGGCCGAGGCCGCCGCGTTCGTACGCGACCAGCCGTACTCCCGTTACCCGGTGACCGGCAAGGATTTCGACGACGTGATCGGCTTCGTGCATGTGCGCGATCTGCTGGACGTGCGCGATCCGAACGCCAAGATCGTGCGCGATGTGGTGCGCGAAGGCATCTCCCTGCCCGGCACCTCCAAGCTGCTGCCGAGCCTGGAACTGCTGCGTAAGCGCGGCATCCATCTGGCCGTGGTCATCGACGAGTACGGCGGCACGGACGGCATCGTGACGCTTGAGGATATGACTGAGGAGCTTGTGGGCGATATTCGCGATGAGTACGATCTGCCCAGCGAGAAGGGCGGCGAACGCACCACCCGCACCGCGTTCGTCAATGGTGTGGCCACGATCGAGGCCAGCATGACCATTGAGGACTTCGCCGATCTGACCGGCATCGAATTGGAGGACGGCCCGTACGAGACGGTCGCCGGCTACTTCCTGTCCAAGACCGGCAAGATGGGTGCGATGGGCGACGTGCTGCATTCCGACGACGGCTACAACATGGTCATCACCAAGGTGGATGGCCGCCGCATCGAAACCATCGAAGTCCGCAAAGCCGGTGCCCCGGACCATGCGCCACTGCCGGAGGAACCCCAAACTGACGACGCCAACTAACCGCGTTTTGCAAAAACTCTCACTGAGCCGCTGCCAGTGAGAGTTTTTTGCAATTGGTCCTAATAGTCACGTGATATTCACCACCTATTTGTTCGGCCCGGGGCAGAACCGCAGATCGTAGAATTGAAGAGCAACGTTCCACCGATAGAAAGAAGGAACATTATGACACTTGCATTTGTTATGCCGGGACTCGATGAGGCGACCAGCGAGAAGGCCATCGCGATTCTGCAGAACCGACTGAGCCAGGAGCAGGAGGCTGCTCTGGTCCTGAAGCACGCTCACTGGAATGTGACCGGCCCGAACTTCATCGCCGTTCACGAGATGCTTGACCCCGAGGTCGAGGCCGTGCTGGCCCAGGCTGACGAAACCGCCGAACGCATCGCTACGCTGGGCGGCACCCCGGACGGCCGCGCGGACGCCATCGTGCGCAACCGCACGTGGAAGTCGTTCGACGCTGAGGGCCGCGTGGGCACCGAGGAGTACCTCAAGGCGCTGATCGAGTACTACGACGCCTTCATCGCCGACGACCGCAAGGCCATCGCTGAGCTGGATGAGCTGGACGTCATCAGCTCCAACGTTATTCAGGATCACGTGCAGGAACTCGAAAAGTTCCAGTGGTTCATGCGCTCTCACCTGGCATAAGTAAAAGCTGTATTCCGTGGCTCCCCTCAAAGAGGGGAGCCACTTTCGTCTCACGTGAAATAGAGAATCTCCACATACATAAGTTGGAAAAGTGTATAAAACTCCCCATTCTGAGGTTGGAAAACGTAGCCAAAACCGCATTCTTATAGTTGGAAAAGTGTAAAATATGCTCTATAAACAGTTGGAAAACGTGCCCAGCATAGATGCAAGGCCTACAAATGACTGGAGATTCTCATGCTGCGAAGAAAAATCGAGACACAGCTGGAAGCTTGGAGATCCGCGCCGAAACGCACTGCACTGCTGGTCACCGGAGCCCGTCAGATTGGCAAAACCTATATCATCAGGCACTTTGCCCAACAGCATTACGACCATATCGCCGAGCTCAATTTCATCGAGAACCCTGACCTCGTTGCATTATTCGACCGGCCCCGCGATGCCAAAAACCTACTGATGAGGCTGGAACTGGCCGTAAATACGCCATTAGCACCCGGCAAAACCCTGATTTTCTTTGACGAGGTCCAGCGTTGCAAGGAAATGGTCACCGCAATTAAGTTCCTTGTAGATGATGGTCGGTTCGATTACGCGCTTTCCGGCTCGCTACTTGGAGTCGAGCTCGAAGATATACGCTCGGTACCGGTCGGGTACCTGACCGAGCTGGATATGTATCCACTGGATTTCCAAGAGTTCTGCTGGTCGCAGCATATCGGCAACGACGTATTCGATATGCTTGCCGAATGCTTTGCCAAGCACCAGGAAGTGGATGAGTTCATTCATCAAAGGCTCATGGAGCTATACTCCACATATCTGGTCATCGGCGGCATGCCTGCCGCAGTCGACTCGTTCGTGGCAAACGGCAGCGTTGCGGACGTGCGCACTATACAAGAGAACATAAAGCGTGAATATCGCCGCGATATCAGCCAATACGCGCGCAAAGAAGACCGGCTGCATATCCGCGCTATCTACGATTTGGTGCCCAGCGAGTTAAATAACCCAAACAAGCGCTTTACCTTCGCCAAAATCGAAAAGAACATGAGATTCCAATCGGTTGCTTCCGATTTCGATTGGCTGGTCAATGCGGATGTAGCCGTCGCCGCGTACAACGTGGACGAACCGTGCACACCGTTGGAGATGAGCAAGGAACGTAACCTCTTCAAACTCTTTTACAACGACGTGGGTCTGCTTACCGGCTCGTTTCTCAAGAAAACCGCGCTCGACGTACTCGACGGCAACCCTGATATCAACTACGGTTCAATCTATGAAAATGCGGTGGCCCAAGAGCTACGCGCTCACGGATTTGACCTGTATTACTACAACAGTAAGAAGCTTGGCGAGCTCGATTTCCTCATCCAAGACCGCAACGATCACGTGCTGCCGATTGAAGTGAAGTCCGGCAAATCCTACAAACGCCATCGCGCAATGGACAACGTGCTCGCCCACCCTGAATACCATCTCAATACAGGCTATGTGCTTGGCCCGTGCAACGTCTCAGTCGAAGGGAATGTAACCTACCTGCCTGTATACATGGCCGGCATGTTCCATAACGAATGACGGGCCGCACACTTAGTCAACAAGTACAGGTCGGTCAGATGGTTCGGACTGGTCAGAAGGCCCGTTCTGATCAGTTAGGTCGGTCTGATCGGACTGGCTGGATTGGTTGGCTGAGTAGCTCGGTTGGACCGATCAGCTCACTCTTGCTGGCCTTCACGCTACTTCAGCTCCAGCTGAAGTTCGCTGATGTGCCGTTCGAGTTCATCGATGTGCCGCACTTGTTGGTAGATCATCAGGTCCCGTTGTCTAATTGAAAGTGCAACACCCGTTAGATTGGAGATTGTCCAGATAACCAAACGAAGGGGTGTTGCACCTTGGGCCAAGGGTATTCGCACCTGTCGGAAGAGGAACGACATCCAGATTCAATTTGTAAGTGCAACGCTCGTCCTTGGGTGGCTTGTCCTCGACATTACCTTGCCGAGTTCGCGATACCAAGCCTCGTTGGGCGTTTCCCGGCCCAGGGCCTTCATGGGGGTGTCGTTGATCTCGTCGACGATGGCCTGCAGGTCCGCTCCACAAGAACCTCGGCAAAGCCAGGGAATACCAGTGCCCCGGCTGCGGGCGGACCATCCCACGTGACTACGGTTCGGCTGTCAACATCGCCGGGAAAGGATGCCGATATCTCGGACACAAGCACGTCGCCCCGACCCCACCGAAAGGCAGGCCGACCCGCAAACGTCCGAAACTGACAAGGAAACGACACTCGGGTGTCGACCATGATCCATCGTCAGGAACCGGCAAGGGGCCGGCATCCTTCCACCCCCAAGGACTACCAGGAGTGGCGACGGCGACTATCCGGAATAAAAGGAAGCAGACAACCACCGTCACACTACGGGCCAGCGTTGCCATGCAGTTATGGCAGGAACCACAACTACCTCATCCCGAATAACCCCCTACAGCACCACACGACGATTGAGATCGCGGCGCAACGCCTTCCAATTCGGCAGATACGTAGTCATGCGCCGCTGGAATCCGGTACCGTGACCGCTTTCCCACAAATGGGTCATTTCGTGCACCAGCACATATTCCAGGAATTGCGGCTCCATAAGGCCCAACTGAAGGTTCAGGCGGACTCGGCCGGTACGAGGCGTGCATGACCCCCAACGAGAAGTCATCACCCGCAACGTGATATGCGTAGGAGTACGGCCAACAATCGGCCCCCATCTGGCCAGCAACGCAGGCAACTGTGCGTTGATATTGGCCGACGCACGTTCACGCAACTCTTTAGTCCACGTCAATGCCGCATTATCGGTGGCCACACTACTGCCGTTGTTTACACCATCGAACCCGCCCGAAGCAAGGCCCACTCCCCCATGGCCGGCGCCACGCTGCCAGGAATCGCCCAAGCTGCCAATCACCGAACGCTCTCGGGCAAGTGCCATACGACGCCGGTGATTATCAATCCAAGGCCTCCGATCCCGGACAAAATCAATAATGGTCTGCTCGGCCATCCGCCGCGGCGCGGAAATCATGACCACACCATTCGGCGGCTTGATGCGCAGGTACATATTCTTGATGGGTTTACGCACCACCTGCACTTCCAGCCCATCAATCTTCATGCCGCATATTGTCCGTCCGCAGCACGACACAACCGCACTCCCCCAGCAAGGCACCACCCGCGACACGCCGTCTCTTACGCATTGACAAGTCAAAGGGAATCGGTATTATAACTACTTGTGCGCTTTTAGAGCGTATGAATCGGGCCCGTAGCTCAGCTGGTTAGAGCGCATCCCTGATAAGGATGAGGTCGGAGGTTCAAGTCCTCCCGGGCCCACAGAAAAAAGTGAAGCGGCCCGCGTGCCGCTCTTTTTTTCACTGGGGCTATAGCGCAGCTGGTAGCGCATCTGCTTTGCAAGCAGAGGGTCGCCGGTTCGAACCCGGCTAGCTCCACAGATAACCCTTGGAATCATGCCGATTCCAAGGGTTTTTATCTTTTCGCAACCAACTTCTCAACATCCAATCCGATTCTAGTGCATCACAGACAAATTTCAGCAGCCTGTCAACCTTGTAATGATGCGAAACCGCATGCACAGAACCCATATTGACACCATGTCAACATAGGGATACACTATGCCGTGAGAGAAATTGACGCTGCGTCAATAAGCGGCGTCGGCGCTCGGAATCCGATGGAGAATCGCGGGGCGCACCACATATCAGAAAGGACCGCTCATGCTGTTTCAGGTCTACGGCGACAACGCCATCTACCAATGGATTGGCTGGATACTCGTCTTCTGCTGCCTTATTGGCGCCAATGAACTGGCTCGTCGCACCAAAACCGGCGGCATCGTCGCCTTCCTCGTCGTCCCGGCTGTGCTGACCGTCTACTTCATCACCATCTACACCGCCGCCGCAATGGGCGCCGACTGGGCACTCAACAATCCGACCTACGTGCACATGACCAGCTGGTTCCACTACGCCAAGCTCTACGCGGCCACCATCGGCTGCATCGGCTTTATGGCCCTCAAATACAAGTGGGGCTCTATCGGCAAATCCCACTGGTTCAAGTGCTTCCCGTTCGTGATCGTGGCCATCAACATCCTCATCGCCGTGGTCTCTGACTTCGAATCCGCCATCCGCGGCTGGGGCACCACCTGGATCTCCACTGAAGGCGTGACCCTCTACGGTGGCTGGCACAACGTGTTCAACGGCTTGGCCGGCATCCTCAATATCTTCTGCATGACCGGCTGGTTCGGCATCTACGCCTCCAAGAAGAAGGACGACATGCTCTGGCCGGACATGACCTGGGTGTTCATCGTGGCCTACGATCTGTGGAACTTCTGCTACACCTACAATTGCCTGCCCACCCACTCCTGGTACTGCGGCCTTGCACTGCTGCTGGCGCCCACCGTGGCCAACTTCTTCTGGAACAAGGGCGGCTGGATCCAGAATCGCGCCAATACATTGGCCATCTGGTGCATGTTCGCGCAGGTATTCCCGATGTTCCAGGACTACTCCGTGTTCTCCACCCAGTCCGTGAACAACCCGAACGTGAACCTTGCGGTGTCCCTAATCGCGCTAGTGGCCAACGTGTTGGCACTCGGCTACATCCTGCTGCGCGCCAAGAAGCAGGGCATCAACCCGTGGACCAAGGAAGTCTTCAAGGGCACCAAAGACTACGAGCAGGCCATCGCTCGCGCCGATGCATCGGAGTTGGTGGCGTAGGCCACATCCGCTCCACGCCACATCCTGAGCAATTTCTTGTCACCCCTTGACACCGTACATACAATATAATCGCCTTATTTGATAACCCAACCTCTAGGGAGAATTATGCTCACTGATGAGTACGTGAAGCGCGTGTACGACCAGGTCGTTGCTCGCGATGGTGACCAGCCGGAGTTCCTGCAGGCCGTCTACGAGGTGCTCGACACCCTGCAGCCGGTCATTGCCAAGCACCCCGAATACGAAAAGAACGGCGTTCTGGAGCGCCTCGTCGAGCCTGAACGCGTGGTCAAGTTCCGCGTGGCCTGGGTTGACGACGAAGGCAAGGTGCAGGTCAACCGTGGCTACCGTGTGCAGTTCAACTCCGCCATTGGTCCATACAAGGGCGGTCTGCGCTTCCATCCGACCGTGAACGAGGGCGTCATCAAGTTCCTCGGCTTTGAGCAAATCCTGAAGAACTCCCTGACCACGCTGCCGATGGGCGGCGGCAAGGGCGGCTCCGACTTCAACCCGAAGGGCAAGTCCGACGCCGAGGTCATGCGCTTCTGCCAGGCCTTCATGACCGAGCTGTGCCGTCACATCGGCCAGTTCACCGACGTTCCCGCCGGCGACATCAACGTGGGCGGCCGCGAAATCGGCTACCTGTTCGGCCAGTACAAGCGCATCCGCGACGAGTACTCCGGCGTCCTGACCGGTAAGGGTCTGGAATTCGGCGGCTCCCTGGCCCGTACTGAGGCCACCGGCTACGGCGTCTGCTACTACACCGCCGAAGCCCTGCGCGTGCTGAGGAACGACTCCTTCAAGGGCAAGACCGTCGTGATCTCCGGCTCCGGCAACGTGGCTATCTACGCCGCGCAGAAGGCCGAGGAGCTGGGCGCCAAGGTCGTGACCGTGTCCGATTCCAACGGCTACGTCTACGATCCGAACGGCATCGACGTTGCTGTGGTCAAGCAAATCAAGGAAGTCGAGCGCGGTCGTATCAAGGAGTACGCCGAGCGTGTGCCGTCCGCTGAGTACCACGAGGGTTGCTCCGGCGTGTGGACCGTCAAGTGCGACATCGCCTTGCCGTGCGCCACCCAGAACGAGATCAACGAGGAGTCCGCCAAGGCTCTTGTTGCCAACGGCTGCAAGGTGGTGTGCGAAGGCGCCAACATGCCGTCCACTCCGGAGGCCATTGAGGTCTACAAGAACGCCGGCCTGCTGTACGGCCCGGCCAAGGCTGCCAACGCCGGTGGCGTGGCCGTCTCCGGCCTGGAGATGAGCCAGAACAGCTACCGCCTGAGCTGGACCTTCGAGGAGGTCGACGCCAAGCTAAAGTCCATCATGGAGTCCATCGTCGCCAACTCCCTGGCTGCCTCCAAGGAATACGGCGAGGAAGGCGACCTGATGGCTGGCGCCAACATCGCAGGCTTCGTCAAGGTGGCCAACGCCATGGTCGCCCAGGGCGTGCTGTGATCCTCTGACAGACTGCCGCGATCGCAATCGCGAATAAACCAATCGGCCCCCGTCCTTCCACTCATGAAGGGCAGGGGCCGATGCTATTCAGCGTGGGACAACATACGATAATCGCTGTTTTTGCGATGTTGTCCCACGAGACTGTGGGACAACATCAGCATCAATCGATTGACTGTTCGATTGTCCCAACACAAGAAATCAGAATCGTTGGAATACCGCCATTCCTACGGTTATGCCATATCAGGCCACAACTATGGGAATGGGACAACAGCCAAAAATCGGCCTATTTTTCATCTTGTCCCACAGTATTCGGATTTGTGGCGGCGGATTCATCGCCTTCGGCACGCGCATCACCCGTATTCTTCGTATTCACCGCGCCCTTCGACGCAGCATCCTAATCGGGCGCGCCAGGTACAGCATCATCACCCGCCACGGTTGCCGCACCCTCTTTGTCCGAATGTGCATTCGCGGCAGATGACTCAGCCGGTGCCGCAGCGACGTCCGCCGCTCCATACACGGACACAGCCGGGGCCGGCGCCACCGAAGATCCTGGCACAAAGTCCCAAGGCATGCGATGGGCGAACACCGCGAAGAGGAACAGGATGACGAAGCCGTAGAAGGTGTAGTGCATGATATGCGCGTTGTGTCCGAATCCGATAATGAACATAACCACCATTGCGCCCATAATCAGCGTGCGCAGAATGTAGAACACGGCGCGCGCGATTCCCTTGCGCGGCTTGGTTTCAATGGTCATGTGCGTATACATGCCGCCAAGCGTGCGGCCCTTATGCCCCAACGGAATCAGGAACTCGAAAATGAGGAACGCCAGACTGGCTCCTATTGGCGCAAGGAAGTTCAGCCAACCAACGCCAACGGTCAGATGTCCACCGAACAGCATGAAATCACCGTTCTGCAAAGGCTCAGCCGCCCAGTAGAACAAGAACGTCACCAACAAGGTGAGCGGGACGTATACCAAGGCCACAAAAACCATATCGATGATGAACGTCACCAGACGATGCACCGCGCCAGGGTGTTCATTATACTCGCTGCGTTCGGGCATGTGGGCCATCGGCACCCACTTGCCGAACAACACGGCCACGGCGAGGCCCGCCATCGCACCCAACGTATTGGTCATCAGATCGTTGACGTCGAACTGACGGTAGGCGCACGGGTAGAGGCCCCAGAAACCGCTGAGCTGCGAGCTTTCGATGAACAACGATACGGCGAATCCGCCAATCAGCACCGCCCACCAACGCCAGCGCAGCCACCGAGTGAGCACGAAACCAAGCGGCATGAACAGCACCACGTTCATTACCAGCTGCAGTATGCCGCTCAATCCGCCGTTTTGGATGTCTGAGATGAAACGCAGCGGGTCAAGCTGTGGTGCGAACTGGCCGGCATTCGCCGCGCAGAACGCTTCCGGGTCATCCGGCATCGGATACAGTGTGAATGTAATCAAACCGAGCACATACAGTACCGTCAGATATGCGGCTCCCGCAGACAACAACTTCATACGATGGTGGCGATGGTACAGCCCAGCCAGAATCGGCAAAGTAAGTACGGCCGAAAGAATCGGCCACATTACGATTGCAATAGTGAACGACGTCGAAAAATAACCCAAATACGTAAGCATCGTTCGTCATCATACGAAGCCGCCAGTAAACACGACATCATTCTGAAGGTGGAGAAAATCGCAATGCGAGTCACCACCGCGACCATGAGACTCCATGGATGACCGATCAACTCCCCGGCAGCGACACGTGCCCAACTATGAGCCTCCCGCAGATGGCCAATTGTTTTTTCCGACAGCGTCAGAAATTTAGGAAAATAGCCCACTCGTCCTAAATTTTTGTCGTTCGCGGCAACTCAGTGACAGGATTTCAGGAAATCAGCCCCATGCCCCTAAATTTCTGTCACTGAGACAGAGTCAGTGACAAGATTTTAGGACGAAGCCGCTTATTTCCTAAATTATTGACGCTGAGGGCGGTTACCGGAATCCCGATAACCGCCCTCAGTGTTCTACAGGTCTACAACGGCAACTCCTCAACAGGAGCGCCGCGGCAACTCAGATTAGTTCGAGTGTCACATCCAGCTTGAGCGGCTGGTCGGCCGGCACCTGGAACTCGTCGTGAACCGGAGCACCCCACGTGTCGTCGCCACCGACGCCCATCTGGGCGGCCAGCAGACGCAGGAAGGTGTGGCGCGGCTTCGGCAGCTCATTCTGGTGCAGAGCATCCTCAAGCATCAGCGAGCTGTACGGCAGCAGGCTGGTGGCGAATCGGGTGCCGCCGGCTGCGGTCACGCGCATGCCGTGGCCGTATTCGTCGGTGATTTCCGCCCAACGCACCTGCTCATGGTTGCCAGTCTCCTGCGGCAGCAGGTACGGCGCGCAATCCTCGGCAGCGGTACGGGAGAAGACGCCCAACTTGGCGCCGTGCAGACGGTCGGCATAGGTTTCCTCCGGTCCCAGACCGTAGAAACGCAGGCGGTCGTACTGCTTGGGCAGGATCCATTCGAGACCAAATGCCGGCAGCGTGGCGGCATCCGCCTCGCCCGGGTACTCGACCGTCAGGTGCACGCGCAGTGCGGCGTCGACTTCATAGTGCACGGTGACTGGCGTGTGCTTGGCGTCGGCCAGTTCATAGCTGTAGGTGGCCTTCAATCCCTTGCCATCGGCAGTCTCCTCGACCGACGTATCGGTCACACGGGCATAGCGTCCGGCGGCCATCCACTGGGCGCGCTCGAAACCGGAACCGTTACCGCGATCATTGTCGGTCAGCGCACGGAAGGTGGTCAGGTTCGGGCGGCGAATCACCATTTCACGGCCATCGCGCTTGAAGGAGACCATGCCACCCTGCGTCTTGGAGAGCAGCACTTCGCCGAAGTCGGTGTGAATACCGGCGTTGAAGCCATCGGCTGCCACTTCGGCATCGCCGGCAACAACGGCATCCGCGGCACCATCATCGAACGAAACCGCGGCGACATACTGGCCGAAGGTCAGCTCGTAGCCGGCCGGAGCCCAGTCAGTGGCCTCAGCCAGACGCTGGTCGACTTCGTAGGTCACTTCGGCGCTGCCGGACAGAGCCACCAAATCGGTGACCTTCGGGAAGGCGATCGGCTCACGCACGGTCTCGCCGGCAGGCACATCGAAGCGGTAGTTGGCATGCCAACGCTCCACACCGTCCACCAACACGCGCGCGGTGAACAGGCTGGAGGCAGTGGAGACAAACAGGTTGTCGTTAGTGATGGTCACACCGGACTCGTCCGGCACGAGCTTCACATTGGCATACAACTGCTTGACTTCCTGAGCCTTGGGGGAGGGGGTGCGATCGGCGAACATGACGCCATCGCCGCTGAACTCGTAATCGTTCGGACGGTCTTCGAAGTCGCCGCCGTAGGCCAGGCGCTCGGTGCCGTCGCCGCAGTCCTGCCACAAGGCCTGATCGACGTAATCCCAGATGAAGCCGCCCTGGTAGAGCGGGTAGCGCTCCAGTTCGGTGTACAGGTGCAGGCCGCCGGTGGAGTTGCCCATCGAGTGGCTGTATTCGCAGGAAATGTACGGCTTCTTGCCGTCCTCGCCGAGGTATAGCTTGACAATCTCATCAGGCTTGGCATACATACGGCTCATGATGTCTGTGGCGGCGCTGAATTCGGGGTCGTTGAACGTGCCCTCGTAGTGCACCGGGCGGAACGGGTCGTTCTCGTGCACGAAGTCGCGCATCGAGTAGAACACGTCACCGCCGAACGCCTCGTTGCCCAGCGACCAGATCACCACGCTCGGGTGGTTGTAGTCGCGGCGCACCATGCTTGCGGTGCGGTCCACACAGGCGGCGCGCCATTCGTCCTTGCTGCCCGGGATGGCGCGTGCGGGCTGGAACACATCGCCCGGATCGGTCCAGCTGCCGTGGGTTTCGAGGTTCGTTTCGTCCAGCACATAGATGCCGTACTCGTCGCACAGCTCGTACCAGCGGGTCTCGTTGGGGTAGTGGGAGGTGCGCACGGCGTTGATGTTGAGGCGCTTGAACGAGTGGATGTCCTCAATCATGTCCGCTTCGGCAATCGTGCGGCCGGTGCGGGCATCGAATTCGTGGCGGTCGACGCCCTTGAACACAATGCGCTTGCCGTTGAGCTTCATCAGGCCGTCTTCGATGGCGAAGTGGCGGAAGCCGATGCGCTGCAGCGCTGCTTCGATTACCTGACCGGCGGCATCGGTTGCCACCACCTGCAGGGTGTACAGCGTGGGCTCTTCGGCACTCCACGGGTTGACCTTGCCGACATTGGCCTTCACGGTCAACGTCTCGGCATCAGCTCCGGCAGTCAGCTTGCTGTGCCAGACAGTGTTGCCGGCAGCATCGAGCACTGTGGCGGCAACGGCGGCAGCAGTGCCAGCATTGCGCACCAGTGCGACGACGTCCAACGAACCTTCGCCAGTGGTGTGGTCGTAATCGGCCAGCACGCGCAGGTCGTTCACATGAACCAACGGCTGGGCTTCCAGCTCCACGGAACGGAAGATGCCGTGCAGACGCCAGAAGTCCTGGTCCTCGAGCCAGCTGGCGGACGAGAATTCAAAGCAAGCCACGGCCAACGTATTGACGCCGTCACGCAGAACATCAGTCACGTCGAACTCGCTGGGAGTAAAGGAATCCTCGGCATAGCCGATGAAAGCGCCATTGAGCCAGACGGCAATAGCCGTGGCCGCGCCTTGGAATGTCAACGTAACGCGACGTTTGGCGGTATCATCCGCAGCAGTCTTATTGGCCTCCAACACGGCAGCTGCCTTGGGTTCCAAAGAGAACTCATGACGGTACAGCGCCACGTGGTTATGCTTCGGCACATCCGGTGCCACTGGGCTCTCATGGCCGGACCACGGGTACTGCTGGTTGACATACTGATGATTCAGGAATCCCTTGGTCTCCAATGCGGAGGGAACTTCGATGGGGGAGAAGCCGGCAGCGTCGTATCCCGGCTGAGCAAACGCCGCCTCAGCAAGCTCGTTGTCCGCCAAATCAGCGAGATCCACCATCTGCACGCGCCATTGACCGTCCAGACTCTGCTTGAGATCCATGGCTTCGCCGCACTGGGGAGCGTGATCATAGAACTTGTGGCTGGAATGCGCGGCAAGCCGGTTGACGGCAAACACACGCGGGTCGGTAAGCCAGGCCTGAGAGAACTGCTGAGCTGACTGCAAGTTGGTCATAATGGTTTTCGCCTTTCCTTGCATCGAATTCGTCACGGCACCGTGACTGAACTAGTAAATAAAATGTTTACTAAATATAACCTGCATATCGATGAAAATCAAGCTCGGCAGTATCGCATGGTGCATCACCGCACAGTCTGACGCAGACCTATACGAGCTAGATACCAAGGAGCAGTAATCGTCACCGCAATCACATTGCGGACATTCCTAGTATCACTATTAGATAATGCATTTAGTTATGGTTTTACTTTGCATAGGTAACGCATTATCTTGTTCAACGACAGAAATAACGGCCAACGCCGGCCGCCCCGCAGTCAGTATCACGGGAAATGAGGAAACACTGATGTCGTCATCAACTGCCGAACCCCAGAAAAAGCTTAATAAAGGCCGTCTTGCCGCCTTTGCATTCGGTAACTTCGGCCAGGCGCTGTCCTACAACGCACTGAGCACCTACTTCATGGTCTTTGCCACCAACGCGCTGTTCGCCGGCGTCGACAAGACCACCGCCGCCGACATGACCCAGGCCAACATCACCACCTTCGAGGGCTTCGCCTTCTGGACGCCGCTGGCATTCATCATCATCGGCTTTCTGATCTTCGCCTTCTTCGTGAAGATCGACGAAAAGGTTCACGCCCGTATCGCGGCCAAGATCGAAGCCAACCTGCACGATGAGTCCGATGCCGCCAAGTACGGCGAGGACATCGCCAAGGCCGCGCTGCTCGACAAGGAGTCCGCAGCCCGGTAAACCAAGTAACGCATAGGTAATGCCGTTAGCCGAATGTGACTCAACAGCAAGCAGACATTGCCGCACAACACCGCCCGAATGATGCTATTCATTCGGGCGGTGTGTTGTTTTTCCGCCAACTGGCGCACATCTTTGCCGCACTCCGATTGATGTGCGCTACGATAGGTATCAGGTAAACATACATTACCAATTACCTAATGACGGGTAGTAATGCAGGAACAAGTACATAGTACGCAAACGGCGCAGAAAGAATATATCGGGCATACGCATGGTCACTATCAGAGAAATCGCTCAACGGGCCGGATTCTCGCCGGCAACCGTGTCACGCCTGCTCAACGGCGATCCGACGTTCTCCGTCAAAGAAGAGACCCGCCGCAAGATTCTGCAGGTCTGTGAAGAACTCGGTTACGGAACACAGGAAAGGCGACTGGTGGCTCCGCACGATATCGCCGTACTGGACGCCATTCCCAGTGATGAGGAGCTGAGTAACGCCTATTACAGCGAGCTGCGCAGCACCTTGATCGCCACAGCGCAGCAGATGCATATCACCCTGTCGTTCTACACCGATATCAACAAACTCATTGACAACAGCACCCAGTATGACGGCTTCGTATCCATCGGCCCCGAACCGCACTCCTACGAGAGCCTGGAAAGGCTTCATGAAGTACTGCCACATGGTGTGTTCATCGATGTGAACCCAGCCCCGAATCTTTTCAGCTCCGTGCAGCCGGATCTGCTGCAAACCATACTGGACGCCTTGAGCGAAGCCAGAGCCCGCGGCATGACCAGAATCGGATTTATCGGCGGCGAAGGCCGCATGATGGGCACCTACGAGTACCCCGAAGACATCCGTACGATGGCATACCGCGACTGGTGCGAACGCCTTGGCCTGGAAACCGCAGGGCTGATATTTACCGGCGGCCAGGTCAGCGTGGAAACCGGCCGCAAGCACGGCGAAACGATTGTGGCCAAGCTCGGCAGCAATATGCCTGACTGCTTTATCGTGGCCACTGATTCCCTGGCTGTGGGCGTGATTCAGGCCTTTACCAAGGCCGGCATTTTGGTGCCGCGCGATGTCAGCATCATCAGCATCAACAACCAGTCCATCGCCCAGTACATTTCACCGCCGCTGACCACGTATGCCATCGATCAGACGGCATTAGCCAGAAACGCGCTGCTGATGCTTTCCCAGTCGATCAGTTTCAATGATGACATCACCTGCCACACCATGCTCTCGACCAAGCTGGTCGCCCGCGAAAGTTTTGTGCCGGCCAAGCACTAATGACTATGAATATACGAAACTCCCCTCAGTCCATGAATCGGACTGAGGGGAGTTTTGTTGGTATAGCTAAAACTCAGTCATCGCCGAGGGTGACGTGCACGCCACCGACCAGCGAGCTGACCACGTTGTAAATCAACGCAATAATGGTGGCCAGAATGGTGAAAATCACCACTTCGATAATGGAGAAGATGGTCACACCAGACACCACGGTGGTCAGGGACAGCACATTCTTCAGATCAAGACCGCCAGCATCCAAGCCAGTGGAAGAAACAATCTGGGTAATCTGACTGAATACACCGACCAAATCGAGCAGCAGCCAGACGACGGCTGCGGCGACAATCTGGATAATGGCGCCGGCAATCGAAAGCATGAATGTCACCTTGGCCACGGACCATGCATCCACACGGGTCAGGGACAGGCTCATGCGGCGGGCGCGTGGAGTGCTGCGACGAGCTGCCGGACGAACAGTCTTCGGTCTGCTGGTAACCTCTTCCGGCTCGCTGGAAACAGAACGGGCCTTGCGCGGTGCCTCCCGAACGGGTTCAGGTGTCACCATATCATTCACCGTATTGCCGATATTGGGCTGAATCACCTCGGACTCGTTATTGTCGAACTGATCGTTCATCGTTTCTCCTTAAGAGCCTGCTGGTAGCCTCTGCTGTTAGTGAGGCTACCAGCCTTTCGGGACTCGGCTCACGCCTCGTCCACGTTGTTCACATTCTCACCGGATTGTGCGGTCTCGTTGGACTCGTTCACCGGTTCGGCGGGGGACTGGCCTGCTTCGGCAGTGCCGTTGTCGGCGACCTCCTCTTCGGGGTCATCCTTTTCTTCGTTGCGTGCGATGGAAAGGATTTCGTCGCCCTTATCAGGCTTGGCGAAGGTAACACCCTGGGTGTTGCGCCCGGTGCGCTTGACCTCGTCCACGTTGGAACGAATCACCTTGCCGGACTTCATGATGGCCATGACCTGATCGTCTTCGGACACCACGAGCGCGCCGACCAGAGAGCCGCGGCCTTCGACCAGCTGCACGGCCTTGATGCCCAGGCCGTTACGGCCCTGCAGGCGGTATTCGCTGATGGCCGTACGCTTGGCGAAGCCTTCGTTGGTCACTACGAACAGATCCTTGTCGGAGTCGCCCCATACCACATCCATGGCCAGTAGCTCGTCGCCCTCGCGGAACTTCATGCCCTGCACACCGGCAGTCTGACGACCCATCGGGCGCAGCTGCTCATCGTTGGCCTGGAACTTCAGGCTCATGCCGAGCTTGGAGACCAAGATGATGTCATCCTCGGCGTTGCACAGCGCGGCACCGATCAGCTCGTCGGCATTCTCGCCATTCTCGTCGGCCATCAGGCGCACGGCGATGAGGCCGCCCTGACGCGGGGAGTCGTACTCGGCCAGCGGGGTCTTCTTGACCTTGCCGGAACGGGTAGCGAGCACCAGATACTTGGCCACCTCGTAGTTCGGGATGGACAGCACGGCCTGGATGGACTCGTCGGGCGCGAATTGCAGCAGGTTAGCCACGTGCTGGCCCTTGGAATCACGAGAACCCTCGGGCAGCTCATAGGCCTTGATGCGGTAGACGCGACCCTTGTTCGTGAAGAACAGCAGCCAGTTGTGCGTGGAGGTCAGGAAGAAGTGATCCACCACGTCGTCCTCGCGCAGCTTGGTACCCTTGATGCCCTTGCCGCCACGGTGCTGGGCGCGGTATTCGTCGGCCTTGGTGCGCTTGATGAAGCCGGAGTGGGTCACGGTGACCACCACGTTCTCTTCGGCGATCAGGTCTTCGACGTTCATCTCACCGGAGAACGGCAGGATCTTGGTACGGCGTTCGTCACCGTACTTGCCCACAATCTCGTCGAGTTCGTCACCGATGATCTTGCGTTGGCGTTCCGGCTTGGCAAGAATGTCGATGTAGTCGGCGATCTTGCGCTGCAATTCCTCGTGTTCGGCCACGATCTTGTCGCGGTTCATGCGGGTCAGCGTGCGCAGCTGCATGGCTAGGATGGCATCGGCCTGCACCTGATCGATGTCCAGAAGCTCCATCAAACCGGTACGGGCGGTATCGGTGTCTTCGGAGGCTCGGATCAGGGCGATGACCTCGTCCAGCATGTCGAGAGCCTTGAGGTAGCCCTGCAGGATGTGGTCGCGTTCCTCGGCTTCACGCTTCAGGTATGCGGTACGGCGGGCGATCACGTCGAGCTGGTGGTTCACCCAATGGCGGATGAAGGCGTCCAGGCTCAGCGTGCGCGGCACGCCGTCGACCAGGGCCAGCATGTTGGCACCGAAGGTCTGCTGCAGCTGGGAGTGCTTGTACAGGTTGTTCAGCACCACCTTCGGCACGGCGTCACGCTTCAGCACCAATACGAGGCGCTGGCCTGTACGGCCGGAGGTTTCGTCGCGCATGTCGGCGATGCCCTGAATCTTGCCGTCGCGCACGGCCTCACGAATGGAGACGACCAGACGATCCGGGTTGACCTGGTACGGCAGCTCGGTGACCACCAGGCACATGCGGCCGTTGATCTCCTCAGTGTTGACCACGGCACGCATAGTGATGAGGCCACGGCCGGTGCGGTAGGCCTGTTCGATGCCCTTGTGACCGAGGATGGTGGCGCCGGTGGGGAAGTCCGGTCCCTTGATGATGCGAATCAGGTTTTCCAGCAGCTCTTCGCGGCTGGCGTCCGGATGCTCAAGCGCCCAGTGCACGCCTTCGGCCACCTCGCGCATGTTGTGCGGCGGAATATTGGTGGCCATACCCACGGCGATGCCGGCGGAGCCGTTGACCAGCAGGTTCGGGAAGCGGGCCGGCAATACAGTCGGTTCCTGGGTTTTGCCGTCGTAGTTGGGCACGAAGTCGACGGTGTCCTTGTCGATGTCGCGCACCATTTCCATGGCCAGCGGGGCCATGCGGCATTCGGTGTAACGCATGGCGGCGGCAGGGTCGTCGCCAGGGGAACCGAAGTTACCCTGACCGTCGACGAGCAGGTTGCGCATCGACCAGGACTGGGCCATGCGCACCAAAGTGTCATAGATGGCGGAGTCGCCGTGCGGATGGTATTTACCCATGACGTCGCCGACCACGCGGGAGCACTTGTTGTAGCCGCGGTCGGGGCGATAGCCGCCGTCGTACATCGCGTAGATCACACGGCGGTGCACGGGTTTCATGCCGTCGCGCACGTCCGGCAGAGCACGTTCCACGATGACGGAAAGGGCGTAGGCTAGGTAGGATTCGCGCATCTCCTGCTGCAAATCCTTGCGCTGGATGCGTTCGCCGCTTTCCATCAGACCGTAGTCAGTGGTGTCCGCTTCCTGCGGGCTCAACGGCTCCATCGAGCCATCCGGGGTGAACTGTTCGTCACCGGTGTTGTTTGTTTCGTCTGCCACTTATACCGTTCCTTTAGTCCTATCTGGCTCCCCTCTCTGAGGGGGAGCTGTCAGCAAAGCTGACCGAGGGGAGTCCATGTCGCAGTGACTGCTCCCCTCAGTCTCACTGCGTTCGACAGCTCCCCTCAAAGAGGGGAGCCAAGGAATTGTGTCCTCCGCTTGCGGAGGATTCCTTTACGCGTCGATCCAACGCACGTTCTTGGCGTTGCGCTGGATGAAGAGGCGGCGCGGCTCCACTTCGTCGCCCATCAGCATCGAGAAGGTCTCGTCGGCTGCGGCCGCATCCTCGATGTGTACCTGCTTCAGAATGCGGTGTTCGGGATCCATGGTGGTTTCCCACAGCTCCTGATAGCTCATCTCGCCCAGACCCTTGTAGCGCTGAATGCCTTCGCCCTTGGGCAGCTGGCGACCGTTGGCCTTGCCTTCGGCAAGCACACGGTCACGCTCAGCGTCGGTGTACACGAAGTCGTGCGGACCCTTGGTCCACTTCAAGCGGTACAGCGGCGGCATGGCCACGTACACGTAACCGGCGGTGATCATCGGACGCATGTAGCGGAAGAACAGCGTCAGGTTCAGGGTGGCGATATGCGCACCGTCCACATCGGCATCGGCCATGATGATGACCTTGTGATAGCGCACCTTGGAGATGTCGAAGTCTTCGCCGTAGCCACCACCGACCGCGGTGATCAGCGATTCGATGGTGTCGGACTTCATCATACGGTCCAGGCTGGCACGTTCGGTGTTGAGGATCTTGCCTCGCAGCGGAAGGATGGCCTGTGTGATCGGGTTGCGGCCCTGAATGGCGGAACCGCCTGCGGAATCACCCTCCACGATGAACAGCTCGCACTCTTCCGGGTTGGAGGACTGGCAGTCCTTGAGCTTGTCGGGCATGCCGGCGGACTCGAAGATGGACTTGCGGCGGGTGTTTTCGCGGGCCTTCTTGGCGGCCAGACGGGCGCGGGAGGCTTCGATGGCCTTCTGAATGATGTTCTTGGCCTCGGCAGGGTGGGCGTCGAACCAGTCGCCGAGCTTGTCGGTCATCACGCGCTGCACAAAGGTCTTGGCTTCGGAGTTGCCGAGCTTGGTCTTGGTCTGGCCTTCGAACTGCGGGTTGGTGAGTTTGACGGAGATCACGGCCGTCAGGCCTTCACGCACGTCGTCGCCGGACAGGTTCTCGTCCTTGTCTTTGAGGATGGCCTTGTCACGCGCGTAACGGTTGACCAGCGAGGTCAGTGCCGCACGGAAGCCCTCCTCGTGGGTGCCGCCTTCAGTGGTGGAAATCGTGTTCGCAAAGGTGTGCACAGCCTCGGAGTAGGCGGTAGTCCACTGCATGGCGAGTTCAGCGGAAATGCCGAGCTTGAGGTCTTCGGCCTCGAAGCTGATGACATCCTCTTCCACCGGTGTGGCCTTGCGCACCTTGACCAGGTAGTCGACGTAATCCTTGATGCCGTTGAGGTACTGGTAGGTGACGGTTTGGTGCTTCTCACCGGGCTCGCCTTCGGCGTCGCCGGCCACTTCGTCGCCGGCCTGGTCAGTGACGCGTTCGTCAGTCAGGCTAAGCTTCAGGCCCTTGTTCAGGAAGGCCATCTGTTGGAAGCGGGAACGCAACGTCTCGAAATCATAGATGGTGGTTTCAAAGATCTTCGGGTCGGCCCAGAAGGTCACGGATGTACCGGTGGATTCGTCCTCGGCCATCGGCTCGCCCTGTTTCAGCGGCGCAACCGGATGTTGGTCGACATAAGTCTGGGTCCAGTGGAAGCCCTGACGGCGCACTTCGATGTCCACGTGAGTGGACAGGGCGTTCACCACGGAGATGCCCACGCCGTGCAGACCGCCGGACACCGCGTAGCCGCCGCCACCAAACTTGCCGCCGGCGTGCAGCTTGGTCATCACGGTTTCAACACCGGAGACGCCTTCGCCAGGAACCTCATCAACCGGAATGCCTCGGCCATCGTCCACCACGCGGATACCGTTGTCCGGCAGGATAGTGACTTCAATATGGCTGGCATATCCAGCCAGCGCCTCATCGACCGAGTTATCGACGATTTCGTAGACCAAGTGGTGCAAACCACGCGGACCGGTGGAGCCGATGTACATACCTGGACGGATACGCACGGCTTCAAGACCTTCAAGCACTCGAAGGTCAGAGGCCTCATAATGCTCGGGAGCCATGGATTCGTCAAGCTCGCCTTCGGTCAATTCCGCATTGTTGATGCGTTCCGCAGCCGCCTTCAGCTGCTCCTCTTTGCTGGTTTCTTCTGCCAACAGGCTTCCTTCCGTGACTACGGGGTCAACCTCTGTAATGAAGGTCATTTGCAGAGGCGATATGGCTTATGAGGCCCGTAAAGGGCTCTTCCAGCCATTTGACCATATTGCATGTGATTCTACTCGTCTACTACGACGAGCGCCATAGCAGGGCTTCTACGAATTTCCCCTATTCTAGGGTGTTATCGACGCCGGGCCCATTTCCGGCTGTATCCGACCGCCGGACCGGTGACTCTGATTTCGTTGATGGTCAGTCCTTTGAGATTCCTGCGAATGGTATCGGTCAGTTGCGGAATCAAATAGGTCAGTTGAGTGGCCCACACTGTGGATTCGGCACGAATAGTCAAGACTCCATCGGTGAAATCAGCGACTGCCGAATGATTGGCGATTGCCTCGCCTACCACCTGATCCCAATGGTTGCGCAATTGCGCCAATTTCATGTTCGCAGCCCATACGCCACCGCCTGCGATTGAGCTCATCACGCTGCCCAACTCGGCCGGATCACGGCCGGGCTTGCCGAAGTTCTCAAAGGCTTCCTCGCGTCTGCGGCGTCGGTCTTTCAGTATCGCCCCGCGGTGAGAGAGACGTTCAAATATTTCTGCGGGTAGTTTGGTTTCGTCCACATGCAGCTGACAGGCAATGGGAGGCTTCATGATTGTGTCTCGCTCCCGCCCCCAGACTGCGCGGCGGATGGCATCAATTGCGCAATATCAAGCACATTGTCCGATTCATGCGTGGGCACATCGCCTTCTGACGCCACGGTGATAAGCACCTGATCTTGCCGGCGCGCAAAATCCAGAATCTGGGTACGACGGTTGTCGTCAAGCTGGGCGAACACATCATCAAGGATAACGATGGGCTTAAGGCCCAATCTCTGGCGTATCACTTGGAATAGCGCCATTTTCAAGGCCAGCGCCATGGTCCACATCTCGCCGTTCGAGGCGAATTCGCGGGCTGGCATATCAGCAAGATTCAGGGTCAAATCGTCACGTTGAGGGCCGATAAGATTGACGCCTCGAGCCACTTCTCCAGGGTAGATGCGCTGGAAATGTTCACTGATGCTCAATCGTGGATCGTCTTGCATCAGCACTTCGTCAAATGACGGCGCATACGTCAGGCTGACGGTGTCATCGTTGCCAGTCAACTCAGCGTACAGCGCGGCAAACGGCTCAGCCAGCAAGTCGATGACTCTCGCACGCATACGGGTCAGTTCCACACCTGCTTCGATAAACTGTCCGGTCCATATTTCCAAACCGCTTAATACGGCATCCACCGGTTGCCCAGTATTCGCGCTGGCGCCAAGCTGCTTCAGCAATGTGGCGCGCTGCTTGCCGATGCGTGTGAATTGATGCAACGACTGCATATAGCCGGGTTCCAGCAGGGCTCCGGCTTGGTTGAGCAACGTTCGCCGGGCACCAGGATCACCCGATACCAATCTCTGGTCTTCAGGAGTAAACGAAACGCTGGGAATGCGGCCGATGATATCGCGTAAATAGAGCGAGGTTCCTGAATTGATGCGTGCCCGATTCGCGCCGCGAGCATGAATCGATGCCTCATACGTGGTGCTTTGCCCATCGTCGTCTACTACGTTGGCGCGAATAGTGGCAGTGGTTTGGCCGCGTTCGATAAGCGGCAGCATGCTGGAGGCACGATGACTAGCTCCGGTGGAGAGCACTTCAACGGCCTCCACCAGATTGGTTTTGCCCAAGCCGTTCTTGCCGACCAGGATATTGACTCCTGGTACGAAATCGACCACTACCTGGCTCCATGAGCGGTAGTGGTCGAGTGCAAGACGGGAGATATGCATGTGCAGTATGTGAGAGATTCTGCGTCAGCTGTTAAAGCGCATCGGCACCAGCAGGTAGCGGTAGTCCATCGATTCATCGGAATCGGCTTCCTGCTGCCCGTTGAATTCCACCGGCTTGACCGGCGTGGTCATCTTGATGCGTACAAACGGCTCGGCAATCGCGGACAAACCTTCCTTGAGGTAGGACGGGTTGAATGCCACGGTGATTTCGTCGCCATCCATATCGATATCGAGTGTTTCATTGGCTTGCGCTTCGTCGGCGGAACCGGCGGACAAGGCGAGCTCCTGGCCGGTGAACATCATGCGGATCGGGGCGTTGCGCTCGGCGACTAGAGCCACACGGCTAATGGCGTCAAGCAGATCTTGTTTGTTCACTACGGCCTGAATCGGGTATTCATCGGCGAACAAGCGGTCGACAGCCGGGAACTCACCGTCGATGAGCTGCGAAGTGGATACGCGACCGGCATTTTCAAACCGAGCAACGTGGGGTTATCGGCATCGAAATCAAGGCGGATGTTCTGGTGTTCGTCCAGAGAACGAGCCACGTCCTTGAGCAAAGAGCCACGCACTAGGGTGATGGTGTCCACATTGGCGTCTTGCGGGGTCCAGGTGAACGCGGCACGAGCCAAACGGAAGCGGTCGGTGGAGGTCATGATGACTTTGTCGTCCTGGAACTGCATGCGCACGCCGGTCAGTACCGGACGGTTTTCTTCGCGGGAGACGGCGACGGATGCCTGGTTCACGGCTTGGACGAAAGTTTGGGCATCAACTTGGCCGAGCATAGGCGGCACAACCGGCAAATCAGGGTATTCGGCATCGGGCATGAGCTGCAACGTGAACTTCGACTTGCCAGAGGTGATGGTTAGCGTGGAGCCATCGGTGGTCAGGTAGGTTTTTTCGGAACGCAGCGACTTGGTGATATCAGCCAGAAGCTTGCCCAGAACCAGAGCGGAACCGACTTCATCAACACCAGCTTCGATGTGGTGACGAGCGGAAATCTCGTAATTGAATGCAGAGAACTGCAGGGTGCCGTCAATGGCTTCAAGTTTTACGCCAGCGAGAATTGGGTTGGAGGGACGAGCGTCAATGACGCGGGAGGTCCAGGCCACGGCATCAGCCAATGCGGCGGTATCGATTTCGACTTTCATGTCAGGTTGTTCCCTTCGTCGGTTTTGCTGAAGAACATTCTAGCGGTTGGTTGGTTCTTTTGCTTGCGTGCTTGATGCGGCCGATTATCACCATGACGGTGATCTTATGTATGCAAGTAAGTAATCGTCGTAATAAGTGCGGTGGATAGTGTGGATAAGTAGATGGAGGGCTACTGCGGTAACGGCTTATCCACTGGGGAGTGTTGTGGATAACTTCTGTATAGCGTGTGGATAAATAGGCGACTTATCCACAGGAAAAAGTCAATTGTTAAGTTTTCCACACAGAAGACCATGTTATGCACCAATTTTCCACCGAAAAATAGTGGGTAATCCACGAGTTATCCGCCGAGTTTGCCCACATTTGTGAACAACTATGTGGATAACTTTCATGATTATTGGGTCTTTGCACGGCGTGTTGAACATGATTATCGGCGAGGAGAATCGATTCTGAGGACGGTTTTCGGCACTTTTTCTGGCTCGGTTTGAAAAAGTGCCGAAATCGGTCTTCAGGAACGATTCTCTCGGATATGCGCAGATATAAAAAAATGGCTCCCGTAAAGGAAGCCATAGGCATACTCAGTCTGCGTTCTGCTTCAAACGCACAGTCAGTTCCATAACGTAGTTATAGATTTCCTGTTTCTGCTGCATTTTGTCGCCAATACGGGTGCAAGCATGCATTACCGTAGTGTGATCGCGACCTCCAAACACCTCGCCGATATCCATCAGGCTCATGCTGGTCATCTCGCGAGCGAGATACATGGCTATCTGTCGGGGAATCACCACGTTCTTGGTACGTGATGAGCCGACGATATCCTCAAACGTCAAGTGGAAGTACTTTGCCACTTGACCGATGATGTCGGTGGGCTTGATTTCCACATCGGTGGTAAAGAAGTCTTGAAGCGTTTGCTCCGCCAAAGCGCGGGTCACCGGCTGGTTGCTCAGCGAGGCAACGGCGGTGACGCGGGTCAGCGCGCCTTCCAATTCACGTATATTCTCCGTGAAACGTTCGGCAATAAGATCCAGAACGTCATTGGGAATCTTCGATCCGTTCATTGCGGCAATCATGCGCAGAATGGCGATACGTGTCTCCAAATCCGGCGGCTTGACATCCACGGTCAGGCCGGATTCAAAGCGGGAAATCAGTCGAGCCTCAAAACCTTTCAGGTTTTTTGGAGCCACATCAGACGCAATGACAATGCGTTTATTCGCTTGATGCAGCGAATTGAACGTATGGAAGAACTGATCCAGAGTGGCTTCCTTGCCGCCTAGGAACTGAATATCATCAATAAGCAGCACATCTACCTGGCGATATCGGCGGTTGAATTCCGCTATCTGGCCTTGACTCTGATTGGTATTTTGCAGAGCGTCAATAAAGTCGTTGGTGAATTCCTCGGAAGTGACGTATCGAACCTTCAGGCCGGGATCCTTTACCAAGGCGTAATTGCCGATGGCGTTGAGCAAATGTGTTTTGCCCAAACCGGAACCGCCATAAATACACAACGGATTGAAATCCTGGCCTGATCCCTCTGCCACAGCCAATGCAACAGTTCGCGCGAAGCGATTAGAGTCACCGGGAACAAACGAATCGAAAGTGAAACTCTTATTGAGATGAGTTTCCGGATCGCGATTCATTTTTTGCTGCGGCACAGAGAACTGCTGTTCAACAGCAGGAATCACAGGTTCCGGCGCGCCATACGGTTCCTTGCCGAAATCAGTGAGAGTCGGCGAAGCATTCGTTGGATAAGGGGAGACCGGTTGCGGTTCACTGCGCGGCACTACTTTGAACGCGGGGAACATGTTCTCACCGGTTGCGGTGTGCAGTGCTTGCAACAATGATTCGTTGAGATTGCCTTGAATGGCCTGCAGTGTGTCATTGTTATCCACACACAGCACGATGGTTGAGCCGAACACACCTTCAGGAACTATTCCCTCAAGCCATCCCTTCTCTCGTGCGGTCAGAGTGCTGTTGCGCTTAAGAAGGGTAAGTGTGTTTGACCAAATATGGGCAGCTTCGATTGTGGGGTCACCGGAAACATCAACCAT